>JAEZYD010000026.1 GCA_023419375.1 Pseudomonadota bacterium | reverse complement strand
TATTGTAACATATTATTAAGTGAAATTCTATGGACGATATTTATATAACCGGGTAGGATATTGAGTTTTGCTGTGGCCATCGAGTGACAGACAGAGACTTTTGTGCTATAACTATTGAGAGGGCCTTCGCAACCATGCCCGCGCACAGGAGGTGTTCCATGCTTCGCGCCCTCAAAAATCGTCTGACCATGCGCCTGCTGATCATGTTTTTCGGGGTACTGCTGTTTTTGGCGGTCACGCTGTCTGTGGCCAGCGCAATCCTGTTCTCGCGTACGATGGACGAGCAGGTGTATCAGGCCCGGAGCGACACCCTGACCCAGTTGGAGCGCAATGTCACCACGCTCACCAATCAGATCAACAGCCTGCTTCAGATGTACGAGCAAAACCTGCCCTTGCAGGACACGCTGCGCTTCCAGGTTACGCCCCAGTCCCTCGAAGCCTTCAAGCTGGTGACCGATCTTCAGTTTCGCGCGTTTGAGTTCGCCATGACGTCTATGCGCTATGGCTTTGACATCGCTCTTTGGGGCATCAACGGTGTCTACATTCAAAATGATAAGGTGTTATTCAACACGGACTTTGAAACGGTGACGATGCTGCCCTGGTATCAGAAGCTGCTTTCCGGGGAGTCCTACGCCGTCTGGCTGTCCGGTGAGGCAGGCCTATTCAATGGAAGGCCGCCAAACAACTACTTCACCGTGACCAGGTTGCTGGTCAACCCTTACACCGACATGGTTTACGGCGTCGTCATGATGCACTTCCGGGAGGCCTCGATTGGCGACATTTTCGAAGGATTGAATGCGCATGACGAAATCACGTTGGTCAACAGCGGCGGCGAAATTCTGGCCTCCACCAATCCGTTCAGCGCGGGCGCGACCTTCCCTGTGGCGTCGCTGAACATCGTCCCTGGCGAGAACTACGCGCGCCGTGAACTGGACGGCACCACGTATATGGCGGCAGCGCGGGAGATTCCTCGCACGGAGCTGACACTTTACCTCATCACCCCGGAAAGCGAAATCAACGCCTACTCCCGGCAGGTGGTTTCCATCGTGACCATCATTGCCATGGTGAGCATGCTGCTGAGTGTCTTTCTGGTTGTGATGTTTTCCCGCAGTATCTCGCGGCCACTGGTGGACATGCTCCAGCGGGTACGGCATCGGCGCAGCGGCCCGCTGCCGGCCACGGACATTGAGGACGACTTGACCCTGCTGACGACGGAATACGACGTGCTTCTGGAACAGCTGGAAAGCGCCGTGTCGCAGCTCGAGATTGAGCAGACCCAAAAGCGCAGTATGGAACTGCAAATGCTGCAATATCAGATCAATCCCCACTTTTTATACAATACCCTCAGTTCCATCAAGTGCCTTGTCTGGACCCGGCGCACCGAGATGATCGAACCGGTGACCGACGCCCTCATCAATCTTTTGGAGAACACCATATCCAAAAATCAGGAAATGGTGAGTCTGGAGGAGGAGTTGCAGTGTGTTCAGGATTATCTGATCATCCAGCGCATCCGCCTGGACCGGGACATTGCGTTGGTGGTTCAGTGCGTGAAACCGGCGTTGCTGCAAACACAGATTCCACGGCTTTTGTTGCAGCCCCTGGTGGAAAACAGTGTTTTCCACGGCATCGAGCCCACGGTTGACGGCGGGCAAATTGTCATCACCGTCGCCGAGAATCAGAACAATGTCATCATTAGCATTGAAAATGACGGAGAAGGCATTCAGGAGGAAACCGCCAGGCGCATTTTGGAGCCGGAGGAAGGCATCTCCGCCAACCGCCGCCTGACCCGCATCGGTGTACGCAATGTCAGCGAGCGCGTCTCCCTGTACTATGGCGGCCAGGGCAGCCTCAAAATCGGCCCACGAGCCGGTGGCGGCACCGCGGTGGTGCTTACCATACCGCAAGGAGGGATACCATGCGCAAGGTCCTGATTGTGGACGATGAGGCGCTGCTTCGCCGGGGACTTATTGAGATGTTCGATTGGGAGGAACAGGGATACACCGTCTCCGGGCAGGCTGCCAATGGCGCGGAAGCGCTGCGCCTGGTGGAAAACGACGTGCCCCATGTGGTGATTGCCGACGTGCGTATGCCGGTGATGGACGGCGTTGCCCTCACGGAGCGCCTGCAGCGCGAGTTTCCGGATATTCGCGTGATTATCCTGAGCAGTTTCAATGATTTCGACTACGTACGCCAGACCCTGCTTCTCGGGGCTGTGGACTATATCCTCAAGCCGCGGCTGAGCAGGGACATTTTGCTCAAGGCGCTCAAGCGCACGGAAGCCCGTTCCGCCTTAGGGGTGCCCAACCCCAACATGATCTTTTACGCGGATCTGCCGGAGCCGCCGAATGCGCAGACGGTTTTTATCCGGGAGCTTCCGGGATTCGATCTGGAAGTAGCCCGGGATTCTGCCGAGCGCACGCACTTCGGCGGAGCCATCGGACATCTTCAGGGCTGTGTCACCGGCGTGTTGACGGTCCGGAAGCTTCCCACAGCCACTGTGATCCGGGAAGCCCATGCCAAGGTTTTTCAGCTCCTCTTCCTCCACGCACCCTGGCTGGGTGCCGAAAAAGAGGCGGAGAGGCTGTGCCGTCACGGGATGGATCAACTATGTTCCGCCGCGGATTACGAATGCATGACCAGCTCTTTCGCAAAGCTTACCTGCGAGGCGATCAGCTTTTTTGAGGATTCACTGCGCGCCTACGCCGGCAAGGCGCTCTTCCCGGTTTGGCGCTATTTGTGGGAGCATTATGATATGGAGTTGAATCTAGCTGGTGTGTCCAATCATTTCTACATGAATAAAAGCTATCTCTGCCAGCTTTTCAGCCGCCATTGCCACACCAATTTCGGGAACCTGCTCAACGATATACGGATATACAAGGCCAAACGGCTGCTGCAAAACCCAGACATCAGCGTCCAGACCGTGGCACAGCGGGTGGGATATGCCAATCCCGGCTACTTCTCCAAACAATTTCACCGCCTAACCGGCACCAGCCCTAGCAAATACCAATTGGAGTGCGCCTCCATGAAACCGACAGACACGCGTAATGATATTCGCATTCAAAAACAGGTTCGGTTTTGAGATACAATCTGTTTAATGTTTTTGTAGGAGTGTAGAACTCCGCCACCATGCGCGCGATCCCGCTATTGTTAATGCGCGCCTTGGCAAAGGTCGTCTGTTTGAGTGATCGCTACGGTAATATACTGGAATATACTGGTGACTGATGGCGCTGAATCTTAGGTCGGGCTTTCGGACACGAGCGGCCTTATGGCTTCAAAGAAGGCGGTGCGGGAGGACATCACCCTATGCTCCTATATCCAGTAATTCTACTGACATATATATTTGACTCCCTGCCATCACCCTTTATGCACTTATTCAAAGTGTCACTGATCCTTTTTCCCCATGACTCTGACCTCAGATCAGAGACACCCAACCCTGTTCTTACCCCGAATCCACCAAAACCTCCCGAAAACACCCATCAGGCCCACCGAAAGCCCGTTTTGGGCATTGACTTTGGCCTGAAACCCTGCTATAATAGCTTACACTGGTTTTTTATCCTGGAGAGATGGCCGAGTGGTTGAAGGCGCTGGTCTTGAAAGTCCTTGCCTAGCCCACAAACCCCGTAAATACGGGGCTTCCGCCGATGTTTGACATCGGCGTTTTTCTTTTTGGAGGGCAATTTTGATGGCAGAAACTCCGCGAAAATGCTGCCATCAGATTCACGGAAAATCGGATGGCAGCCATTTTGTGAGCGGGAATTCTGATGGCAAAGTTAAATGACTGAATACTACGATCGGGCCAATAAATCCCGGGATTGCGATGATCGGAGAACCGCTGACAGAATTAGGTTAGCGATGCCAACAGTGATCAATGCGACGTGACTATTATCATAAAAAATCCACCGGCCCGGAACAGCGGTACAGTGACTCTGACGGCGGCGATGGCCTGACCATTTTTGCGGATCGGCTTACCGACGCACCGGACGTGCTGGTCGGACTCCTCCGATTCGTAGGACAGCCCCGTTTCGCGCACCTGTGCCAATTGTTCTGCCAGCACATCGAAGCTGGTGATCGTGCTTACGGTCACCGGCTTCAGGCCGTCTGGGTACAGTTTTTAAGCATAGGCAATGTGTAATCCGACAAAAGCGCCTTGCCGATTCCAGTCGCGTAAGCGGGCAGACGTCGGCCGACCGACGAATACATCCGGATCGGTTCCGGCGAATCAATTTTTAGAAGGTAGAGCACGTCGCCGCCCACCAGAATCCCGAAATGGCAGGTTTCGCTGCAGACGCCCACGATCAGCCGCATCTAATTTCGAATCAAATCGAGCACGTCCGTCTGTTCCAGAAAGCAGTATCCGCACTCAAACATCCTGACGCCCGTCTTGTACACGCGTATCTGGGCATTATAACGCAGGAAGCCGCGCTCCGTGAGCGTCCGGAGGATGGGGTGGATGCTGCTCTTGGGCGCGCCCATGTGCTCCACGATCTGGCTGAACGTGCGCCCAAACTGCGATTCGGCCATGTATACGATCGCACGAAGCGTCTGGTCGGTCGCGCGATGCGGCGCGCCATGGTCCCGCTCGTTTTCCATATGTCGCCCCCATCCCGATATACGAACGATTGTAAGGATTTATGAATTCCATCCGATCATACCACAAGCGCCCGGTCGTGGCAAATTCGCGCCGCATATAATTGACAGGACAGGGCTTTGGTGGTATCATAATAGTACGGCATCAAGAATTTAGTTCCTATATACGAACAATTCAGACCAGTATACTATTATGATAAGAGATAGAGCTGAGGCAACCGTATGAGATTGTTCCATTTCGGTCTGCGCCAGAAAATTATACTGAACTATATCCTGCTGGGAATCATTCCGATCATCCTGTCTGGGTCCCTCTCCTATTTCGCCTACTCGCAGGACATCCAGAGGAACGCAGAGATCACCTTGGATTACATGCAGCGGCAATGCACGAATGACATCCACAGCAGGCTGCGCAATTACAAAAACACCATGGCAGGCATTCTTACCGACAAGCAGGTTGACGCAGCGGTGTCCCAACTAGGGCAGCCCTCCGACGACCTAGAGGCGGACCGTTTACGACTCAATAGCAGGCTGCTCAGCTATGCTACCTCCAGCAGCGGAGCCCTCAGCATCACTTACATAGCCACTTCCCTCGAGTATGTCACCTGTTCCTTTGTAGGCGCCGGCACCGGTCATCTCAAATGGCAAGACTCCGCGTTCCGTGAGAAATTCCTCCTCCCTGCTGGTGAGGATTACTCCCTTGATCACTATACGCTCCAGCGTGCAAGTGATGTTGCGCCCTATACCTACGGAGGGGATACCCTCTACCTCAGTTTTCCCTTTCATGATCGCTCTTCCAAAAAGCTATACGGCGTGCTGGTTATGGAAATCCCCAACAGCGTCATTCTGGAAGGGATGGTCGCAGATCTGTGGGGCGGCATGGAGAACATCATGGTTGACCGGAACGGCTACATACTCCTTAGCCTGCACCCCGAGTTGGTGGGCCGCAACATCGACGACCAGCCCTACACCGATAGCGGCCTCTACATTAGCCGTAGCCGGAGGATTCAGAATACCCGGTTCATATTTTACTCCTTTGTCAGCCGCAGGGCGGTCATCCGCCAGGTGCAGGGATTTCGCACTTGGATGGCCCTGTTGATCGTAGCCCTATGCCTCGGCTTCTTCACGGCCATGTACCTTACCATGCGCCGCTACACCCAGTCAGTCTTGGACGTCGCAAAGGGCATTCAGCTCTACGGCGAGGGGAAACACGAAATCGACCTGCCTGTGCGGACAAACGACGAAATCTCCGTCATCGCTGACCGCTTTAACCGCATGGCCCGGGAGAACAACGCCCTGCTTCAGAATCTCCAGAACCAGAATCGGCACATCGCCTTCATGACCGACCAACGCCGCAAGTCTGAGATCAAGGCGCTCCAAGCGCAGATCAACCCTCACTTCCTCTACAACACCTTGGACACCATCAATTGGATCGCCATCGACAATGACCAGCGGGAGATCAGCAGCATGATCACGGCGCTCGGTAGCCTACTGCGTTACTCTGTCAGCAACATTGACCAGTTGGTGCAGCTTGAAGCGGAGCTGCGGTGGTGTGAAAAATACGTCTACCTCCAGCAGAAGCGATTTGACACCCTCTTTGATTTTCGCATTGAGGCAGGCCACCAGGCACGCATATTCCCCATTCACAAGATGCTGCTGCAGCCTGTCTTGGAAAATTGCTTTGTCCACGGTTTTGAGGAGATGGGTCTGCGGCAGGAGGATAAACGCATCACGCTGCGCTGTGAGCTACGGCAGGACGGCCACCTAGACATCTACCTGCGGGATAACGGTAGCGGAATCGGTCCCGAGGTTCTCGCTCGCATCCGCTCCCACATTGCCCAGCCGGCGCTATCCGTCGGCAGCGGAATCGGAATCTCCAACGTGATCAACCGGATGAGGCTATACTATGGCGACTCCGGCGAAATTCATATCGAAAGCAGCCCCGGCGCGGGAACGGTGATTCACATGGTGATCCCCCCCAAAGACACAGGCTTGATTGAAGGAGACAGCGATGAAAATTGTAGTAGTGGAGGATGAAGCCCGCGCTCGGGCTGCACTCGTGCGCTTAATCCGTCGAGAGCGCCCTGCATTCCTCGTGGTGGGGGAAGCCGACAACGGCGTGGACGGCATGCGCCTGATCAAGCAACTACAGCCGGGCATTGTCATCTCCGACATCCGCATGCCCCGTATGGATGGACTCAAGATGATCAAAAACGTCTTCGAAAGCAGCCTGAAACCGGCGGTAATTATCCTTAGCGCCTATTCCGACTTCGAATACGCCAAACTTGCTATTCACTATGGTGTGTATGAATACCTTCTGAAGCCTGTAACCGCCGACGAACTCACCGAGGTATTGGATCGCCTCGCCAGTTCTTTTGCGCAGGAGCGCAGTCCCGATTTGGAGGACAGCGGGGCAAGCCATTCGCCCATCATCCGTACGACCATAGAGTGGATACAAACCCATTACGATCAGAGAATCACCTTGGAGGAACTGGCCGAGCGTCAGCATGTAACAGCATCCTATCTGAGCACCCTATTCTCCAAGGAGACTGGCACCACCTTTTCGGCCTATCTTCGGGACCACCGCATCCAGCGCGCCAAAGAACTGCTCCGGGGCGGCGACTGCCTCATCTACGAAGTGGCCTACCAAACCGGCTTCGAAGATGTGCAGTACTTCTGCCGGGTGTTCAAGAGCATGACCGGCTGCTCCGCTAAACAATACCTCCGCAGCCATATCGGCAAAGATGCCCAACCGCCCCCATCCACGTGACTTCTCACGCTCTAAGCGGGAACGACGCATGCAAAAAACCGCCACAGCTTGCGGCGGTTTTAATCTTTTATCCGTGCCAGATGAGCATCGGCTCGATGCGTCTCCACACCCTGTCGATCTCGACGAGTGAGTAAGGCCGCAGATCCCGCCCCTTGTTGCGCATGATCCGATTCTTGAAGATGCCCCGACGGATCATGATCTCCTTGGAAAGGGCCATTCCCAGCAACATCTCCAACTGCAGCAGTGGCTGGATTTTCTCGTGATAGTCCCGTGCTTCGTTGTCTTTCCCCACAAAGAACAGATCCCATTCGTGCTGTATCAGGTCACAGATTTGGCAGGCATGGATGGTCGCAATGGCCCCCAGGGAATAATCCAGCGGCGAATAAAGCCCGCCGAACCCGCTCATGATACCTTCGATGTCGTCTGTGCGCACCGCCGCCAGATCCGCAATGCTTTCGGGGCCGGGCATGATTTCCTGCTTGACCCATGAGATATTTTTATACTTTGCGCACAGCTCCACCACCTCTTGCGGTGCGAGAGGCGCTTGAGAATGGTTTTGGATCATCACCGGTATACTCACCTCCTTTGCGATGGCTCCATAGTAGTTGAGCATCCCCTCTTTATCCAGATTCCCAGTATAGGGCGGCATGGCGATAACGCCGTCTGCCCCAAGCTTCTCAGCCAAGGTGGCGTACTCGATAGCAGTGCGCATATCCACAGCAGCGGCGTTGGCAAGCAGGATGCGCCTGCCCGCGTTCACCTCGATGGGTACGCGGATCATCAGCTTGCGCTCCTCGTGACTAAGCGACATGAACTCCGATACCATAAGCGGCGTACAAATGCACCCTACCTTACACGCCACCAGAAATTCGATTTCCCTTTCTAGCACTGGAATGTCGATCTGGTCGTCTTCGGTGAATGGGGTCATGGGGATGGCACCGCTTCCTCGGGCCTCCAACAGCGATCTGGCCATGGGCTTTACTCTCCTTTCAGTAGAACCTGTCATGCACAAAACACCATTACGTCGGCATTTCCAGTCTTATTGAAAACAGTCCCTAGTATTTAGTCAGGCCTTCACCGCGCCGGCCGTTAATCCCTGCACCAAGTATTTCTGCAAGAAAAGGTTCAGCAAAATCGGCGGAATGGTGTATATCACGGCCGACGCCATGACGAAGTCCCACGAAGTGCTGTATTCTCCAAAATAGCTGGCGATTCCGTTTGACAGCAGCCAATTGGCCTGACTTCGCATCAGCACGAACACATACACGTACTCGTTCCACCCCAACAAAAATGAGTAGATGATGGTGGAGATATATCCTGGTAGGGCTAGGGGCACCACCACTCGGAACATAGCGCCGATCCGGTTGCAACCATCGATCTGGGCGGAGTCCTCCAACTCAACGGGGATGGAATCGAAATATCCCTTGAGCATCCAGACACACAGTGGCAGCGAAAACGTCGAGAACGCAATGATGGCGCCGAGGTGGGTATCCACCATCTTCCATTTGGTGAACTGCAAAAAAATGGGCAGCATGTAGATGGCACCGGGTACCATCTGGGTTGCCAAGATAAAGTAGCCGATGATCCTATTCGTTCGCGTGTTAAACCGCGACAGACTGTAGGACGTAAACGTGGCGAAAAACATGGTAGCCAAAGTGGTCATGCCCGCCACCAACAGGGAGTTTTTCATCCACTGCAGGGTCTTGGCCTCAAAAAGCACCTGCTGATAGGCGCGCAACGTAACCTCGGGCCACAACCGAGGCGGCCATACAAATAGGTTGTTGCGGTTCTCCAGCGATGTCTTGATCAGCCAGAAGAACGGGGCAATGATAATTACGAAGAGAATGAGGGAGAGTGAAACATATATAAGGACGAGATTGCGCGTGCGTTTTCTAGAGGAAGCCATATGCTCACTTCTCCTTCCTTCCCATGATTGCGCCCATATATAAAATACTGAACACCAGACAAACAACCAACGTGACAAGACCGGTGGCCGAAGCACTCCCCAGCCGGTAGCTGACAAATCCCTTGTCGAACAGGTAGAATACCAGCGTCTCCGTGCTGCGGGCGGGACCACCTGCTGTCAACAACTTGACGGTGTCCATCTCCCGGAACGACCATAGAGTCACCAGCAACAGAACAATGCTGGCGATGGACTTCACTCCCGGCAGCGTCACATGCCAGAACCGCTGTGGGGCATTGGCACCGTCAATCTTGGCGGCCTCGTAAAGCCCTATATCGATGGCCTGAAGCCCTGACAGCAGCATGATCGTAACGATAGGCAGATTCTTCCAGATATTCACCCAAATGATGGTTCCAAGCGCGCGAGCGGGATCCGAATACCAGCCGATATTCTGTGAGAGAATCCCTAACGACCGCAAAATCCAGTTAAAAAGCCCAAATTGGTAGTCGAAGATCCACGCCCATATCAACGTGGCTGCCACTATGGGCGTGGCCCAAGGGATAACGATCAGAGTGCGAAAGAACTGCCTACCGCGGAACTGGAAGTTTAACAGCAGCGCCAAGATAAACCCTATGATAGCGGTCATAACCAGTGTCCAAGCCGCCACCTTGAACGAGTTGCCCAATGCTCTGTAAAAGTAAGGGTCAGCAAAGAGCTTTCGAAAGTTCTCGAGACCCACGAATTGATAGTCGTTGTACCGCCGCAGGCTCATGTCCGTGAAGCTGTACCACACCACCTGGGTCAGCGGCCAAGCCAGGATGAGCAGCAGTGGAATAGTCGACGGAATAAGCAGTAATGTGGAAAAATGCCTGCGCGAGAATCGTCCAAGCCTAAACCGGAGGCTTTCTTGCCGCAACCCCTTCAACCCCTTTCTTGGAATATGAAATGAGGCGGCGGCAAGATGATTCTCTCCTTACTGCCGCCTCTATTCATTCCGATGGGACTATTTCTTACTTAAACCAATAGCGCGTCCAACTCTTGTTGACAGGAGGCCATGGCCGCGGCCGGATCCGCATTGTTGAACCAGATCTGTTGCAGATAATTCGTGACGATCTTCTCGATCTCCTCGTAATCGTCGGGATGATTCACCGGATACAGGCCCTTCACAAGACCCTTGGCGGAGGCATCCGCGTAACCGGAGAACCACTTGTTGTTCTCCACAAACTTCGTGGTGGCGGTGTTGTCACCGCAGATGGAACTAGTCATGTCGCACCACAGCTCTTGGTTCTCGTGGGACAGGATAAACTCAATGAATTTCCCCGCGCCTTCCTTATTCTTGGCATCTTTGGGAATGATCAGCGTGGAGCCATCGCCGATGGAGATGCCGGTGGGGAAACAGGTGGGGACGACCTGAATGCTCTTGGCTACATTGTTCTCCTCCGACTGGGCGCTGGCATAGACCCACGGCCCGTCGATGATCATGCCAACACCGCCCTGCCCAAACAGGGAGCGGTAGGCGTTCTTTTCCATGCCGATGGGGGTGACGGTCGCGTCAAAGAGCTTCTTCCATTCGGTCATCGCATTGATGATTTCCGGGGTGTTCACGTTGATCTCGCCGTCCGCCAAGAAGTTTGCGTCAAACCCATAGGCCCAGAAGCAAAACTGCTCATAGATGCGGGTCGCGGTCTCCTGGGTGCAGAAAGCGTAGCCGTACTTGTTGGGCGCATCGGTCAGGGCTACGCAGGCGTCGAAGAACTCTTGGTACGTGGTTGGCAGCGAGAGGCCCGCCTCCTCGAACATCAGCGTGTTGCACATCAACTGGAAGGAGGACTGCTGATAGCTGACCCCGTTGTATACGCCATCGGTGAATAGGGGTGCCGTCTGCTGTACAGTACCGAAGTCCCCATTCTCAAAGCGGGCGATGAGGTCGGGGCTCACATAGTCATTGAGGGGGGCTATATCTCCCGAGCTGATGACCGAACCTACCTTAGACCTAGTCCACTCAATGATATCCGGCGGGGTTCCGGCTGCGATGGCAAGCAGCATCTGGGTGACCAGCTCACCGGTGGCGTAGTAAACCTCTTCGAACTCATACTCCGGGTTGGCTTCGCAGAATTCCTTATACTTTAACCTCAGGAAGTCGCCGGTGCCTGATTCGTTCCACTTCTGGCTGGCCATGGTAATGGTCTTTTTCTCTCCGGACGCGAAAGCGTAACCGGGTAGAACCATTGCCATTAGTACGAGAACAAGCAGGATGGATAACAGCTTTCTCATGGTCTTCGAGCCTCCTATTCATTATTGGTCGTTTGGAATGCGTATGCTAACAACAGGATCTGTTGTTAAAGCTTGTTGTGATAGAGCCTAGTAGTTCGCAAAGACTAAACATATGCCCGCTAGTTCCAGATGGAGTCCACGCTATATTCCTTGTTCCACTCGTCCGTGGACTCAAAGACGCCGGGGTTTCGCACGCTTTCGTGCTTGGCGAGGAGTTCCTCATTCAGCGCGTTGATACCGAGGCCCGGGGCATCCGGGACAGTGATGAAGCCGTTCTGAATGATGGGGTTCGGCAAGGGGGAATCCTTCACCAGGTCGCTCCACCAAGGAATGTCGTTGGCATGGAACTCACAGCCCCAGCAGTTCTCGGTGGCGATGCCCACGTGGGCCGCCGCCATGGCGTGAATGGGTGTAGCCGCTTGGTGCAGCACCATGCGGGCCCCGTAGCTCTGGGCCATGTCGCCCAGCTTCTTGGTCTCGAGAATGCCGCCCAGAGTCAGGGCATCCGGGTGCACGATTGCCAATCCGCCGTTTTCCAGCAAAGGCTTGAAACTCTCTGCCAGATAGAAGTCTTCCCCGCTGCAGATCGGGATGGTGGTGGCCTCCGCCAGTCTCTTCCACTGGCTGGGGTAACACCAGGCAATGGGGTCTTCCAGCCATGCGATGTTGTACTTCTCGATGCGCTTTGCGAGTCTGATAATCTGATCAACGCCAATATGCCCTAAGTGATCCACCGCCAAAGGCACCTCATATCCAATGATGGACCGAACGTCTTTGACATAATTCTCTAGATAATCGAGTCCTAGCTCCGTAATTTGAATCCCTGTAAACGGGTGGAGCACTTTCTGCCTGTCCGACGCGCGAAACCTGGCTACGTTAGCCTCCATAATGTAGTCTAGGTCGGTTGTCTCCCGCAGCTTTTTGGCGTTGACTAAAGCGTGTCCCCCAAAATCGAAGGCCACAGGCGCCAGCTCGCTGGCCCGCCGATAGATGGCAGCCTCCTCCTCTAAGTACCCTATCGGAGCACACAACGCCCCGGGAATCTTCTTGATCAGCTCGATGCCCAGATCCATTTTTAGCAGGGTGTAGCCTTTCTCAAGCCGCTTTTTCAGAGCTTCGCCCATGGCTTTACCCTCCGAGCGGTCTTCCGTGATGTCAGCATCCGTATCGCAGTAAATGCGCATTTTATCCCGAAATTTGCCGCCCAGCATCTGGTACACCGGCACCCCGTAGGCCTTGCCGGCGATGTCCCACAGCGCGATCTCAATTCCTGAGACGCCGCCGCCCTGCCGGCCATGAAAACCGAACTGCTTGATACGGCGGAATAACATGTCAATATTGCAGGGGTTCTCACCCAGTATGCGGCTCTTGAGCATCAGAGCATAGGTTTTGGAAGCCATATCTCGCACTTCGCCAAACCCTTCGATGCCTTGATTGGTACAGATCTTTAGGATGATACAGGGATAGGGCGCACCACTAATTTCCGTCAGACGCAGATCGGTGATCTTCAGCTCCGATGGCCGGGAATATGTATTGACATGCTCCAGAGTTTCCTCATAAGTCTGCCGATTGCCCATAGTTCAACTTCCCCCTCCGCTCATCAAGATAACCCTACGACAAAGATTGATTACCCAGTAATAATAAACTTGCCATCAGTTTATCCACAAATCCACCACATTACAATTGTATTATTTTTTGATTGTTGGACATTTTTTAAGCTGAAGATATGAGAGATTGATAAAATGGATGCACACTATATGCCTGTCTCGCGAAGTCTTGCCAGAACAACCTAGTGTGCCACGACCAGAGGGGACTACCCGAGAGTGGGAGGTTAGCGACATGAAGGCGCTACATGCAGGTGCAAATGCAAACGCTGCGACGCAACACTGTCAATAGCGTTCTGAAATCCATAAAAAGGCGGTGAAAAAGTGTAAGCAAATGGCGGCCAGGGTACAGGAAGCCAAGGTTATATACAAGAGGAAAACGGCTTACGTGGTCAGTCAGCGTCGGAATAAGAAAGAGCTCATGCCAAGAAGACGGCGGGACTGGTCTGAAATCAACGTGGACGCGGCGAACGCAATCTCATCATGTTCCAAATAACAGATTGCTGTTCATAACCTTGAAGAAAATATACCTAGTTCCCAGATCGGCGATGTACTCCTCGCTTATTATCCATGGCCTTTCATCCTGCAGATGCTCGTGCAACAAAAATAGGCAGGATAGAAATGTCCGCTGGCCGAGCGGCATCTCATCATCAGGTTCGTTCAACATGGAGACGGTTTCCTCCGCGTCCGAACAAGACAGCAGACGTGCACAAGCGAGGGACAGCGCGTACTTGTCACCCTTGTTACCCAGGCGCCCGACCGAGTAGAGCAGCTTGTTAATATAACCCGACACCTCGTCAACTGTAGGGTGCCATGTTTCAGTGTGCTTCAAAGTGTAATACTGGGCGATGAACTCTGACCAAACCGCGTATCCGCCCACGAGTACGCCGTCGTACGTTTTTTCCGCAGGCGTCATGTTGGGATTTTCAGGTGTGGTTCCGCTGCCGTACACATCGATGAAATGTTCCCCGTTCATCTCCAGCTTCGCACAGTAAATATGCATGAACTCATGTAAGAATACTTCGCGCCAAGCCTTCACGCTTCGTCTGCTATTGACGCGGGCAATAACGGCCGACTTCTCTTTGCCAATCAGAGCGTTGGCATCGATGTCTTCAGTCAACTCCCGTGCTTGACTCTCATTGATGGTTTTTTCCGGAACGTATTGCGCGCAAAGAGCGCGGGCGCGCTCAGCCATCTTTGTCTTCGGGGCAAACTCGATGACAACATCGTCCACCGTGAATGGCACATCTGGCATGATGCGGATGAAGTATTCCAGTGTATCGGTAGCGATGGACTGCATTTCTGTAAGGTTCATTGTGCTTCTCGCTTTCGGATTGATCAGGTCTCAATTCTTCTTCCGGCACACATCGCCACCGTTTTGGTCATACGATCCCACCAGTGATACTTTGATCTTTTGTTCGCATTGTATCTCTTGTCGGCTTAGCAGTCAAGGTAGGCGAAATCGAACGCCTACACCATCATTGTAGCGCTTGGCGGAGGCGTTGAGCTTTTTCAGGTATTCCTCCGACACGGATAGCATGCCACCGGTGCCGCAAGCGGGGTCAATGTTCTTACCGTCTTTGATACAAGGGTTTATGAACGCCAGCAGGGCGAACAGGCCGGAAAAGCCTATAGAACAAGGGCTTCTGACGTCGTCTTCCGACTTCAAAAGCCCTTACTTTGCGTTATGGATTACGGAGAGCTGGATTGTGGCTGTTCGGTCGTTGGGCGGTTTGCACCCCCCTGGCGTGCTGCCGGAGGTAACGTCAAAAAGTATGGGAAACGTCAAAAGGTTCAAGAAGAATTCTCCTTGGACTTGCGTTTCTTCTTTTGTATTATCTCATACCTTGTCCCCGAAAGTATATTGATCTGTTCCTTCGTTAAATAGCGTATTCGCCTCAGATGCGACATAATTTTGCTTTCTGCCTTTAACTCAATCTGCCGCACGCGTTCCCTTGTAATTCCGTACATGTTTCCGACTTCCTCTAACGATGCTTCAGGAAAACCATCAAATCCAAACCTATGAATAATGATACTCTTCTCGCGTTCAGAAAGAATTTCAAGACTTTCCCTTACAGGTTCCAAGTCGATAACTCGCATGATCTCGTTGATACAATCACTATCATCTACTAGGCATATTTCTCTTTGGGGATCATTAATCATTTCTTCAATACTCTCAGCAGGAATCAGAACGGATGCCATTTGGGCTGCCATTTCCTCATCACATTCTGAATTTTCAAGTAAAAGATGATATAACTCTTCAAAATCCATATCAACGACATCGAGCTCTCCGATCTGTTCATCTTGCTGCCGTAAAACCTGGTCGATATATTCCCTATAATGTACTGGAAGACGGAAGTTATACTGATGGATAGGCATTTCTCTGCTCATTATCTGAATCATCCACATGGACGCGTATGAAGGGAAAAGTCCTTTGACGCTGTCACTATGCTTTTGTATTGCTGTAATAATACCTATACAGGCATCTTGGAATGAATCCTCCAAATCAACTCTTTGCTTTTTATGATAATACAGTGCGTTCTTCACTGCAGCCCAGACACTTATATCAAAAATACGTAGCGAAGATGTCCGCTCATTCTCATTATGCTCATGAACATTTTTCAGCAAATAATAATATTCACCTTGCCGAGCCGCCTGGATATTCCCCACATAGTCAATGACCGGTTTCATGCCTGGGCAGATTTCCAGCACTTCCTGATAAATAGCTTCATAATCGAGCTGTGCCATATCAGAATTGCCATCAGCATTATATCCTTCCTTAACCCATTGTAGATGCCTATATTCCCATCGCTGATGTGTGCCATGAATTAGTCTGTCTGCTTCGAGACGTTCCCGAAGGCTTTGAAGTCCGCAATCCGTACTGTCGTACTCGGCAATAAATGCGTTCTCTACCTTTAAAAGATGAATGATTTCATCCTTAATGTAAGAAAATTTATTGTCGGAGATGACAGGCGTCATGCCGTCAACTCTCAGCGACACTTCATTTTCATCCGGATCGTATATTTTTAGTATTTGTGAGCTTCCCTTACTACCCTTTTCAAGATACGACGAATCCACTGCCTGATTAACCTTATATACACGTAGAAAAAGTAATATCCCACTTTTACGATCCGAGAAATAGTCCAGATAGGATTTCATTCCCCAGGCAGGCATATGATCCCGACTGAGCTGCCGCATCACCGACGGGGTTATCTTAAACTCCACCTCGGATTCTATCATTGTCACATAATCATACGCCGGCCCTTGCTCATTAGCCTCCAAAGATAACCGTACCTTCGTCACGGTACCATTGTATTTGCCGTTATTCCCGGTATACGGAGCGAAGAATAGAAACTGACGAAAGAACTCTGGCCTCACAAGGATTCTTGCTAACACAGTTGCCTGGCAGTAATTCCCGTAATACCTGCCAGCATCCTCTAAGAGGTAGATAGAACTCGGATCCTCGCGCAGAGCGTACGAAACTTCTGCCACGCTACTTACCTCACATTAATTTGTTTATCGGAAAAAGCCTTCCTTCCTCTAACAAATCGCCAAGTTTGTTCAGACCGAAACATATCAATACACGTGAAAATGTGTACGGAGTATCGCAGTCGGGATAAAGAGCCTCTATCAACTGCAGAACATACTTATCCGGATCAAGCGAACCGATATTGTAAGTACTGCCCTTCGAATCATATACACCATTCAAGTGTTTCATTTTATCTGAAGTATTCACGGCATCCCAATAATACTTGATGGCATAAGCTATACCGAATTTTGCTGCGGAGAGGGAATCAGGAAAAACTCCACTCTCGCTCATCTGTTTCGCTATAGCCTGTGCCTGACCGGATAAAACTATAGTTGTTATACTTTCTGCCATGTTTTTGCCTCCTTACACAATCTGCGTATGCATGGAAGATATACGGTCCAACTTGAACTCGTGAATAAGATGGCTACCAAGCTCAAAACGTGCAACCTGCTCATCGATTTCTCCTATATGTGCCAGTAGCATGGACTGTTCTGCCATTCCTGGAAGCGTCCGGACGATGTTCGCTTTATGGGTTGGATCCAGACGACCAAACGGAGAGTCCATGATAATCGGTCCGCGCAGAGGGGCATTGGAGCGCGCCGATTAGCGACAAAGCAACGATATGCTCATAGCCGGAAGATCGGCCTGGGACGGTGCGTCCTGACTTATGGATAATCTCCAGGCCGTAATTATCATTGATTCTTAAGCCAATATAATCCTTGTCACCCGTCAGTTGTACAAACAGAGCAGTGGCATCCTTTTCAACGTTCTCTTTCAGACGCTCACGGTAGCGAGTCATGCTCTTTTCAAATATACGAAACACATGCTCACACATCTTGAATTTTCTACTTGCAAGCCGATAATCCATGCCGCCTGCCATCTTGTCAATCGTCGCAGCAACACGCTCTTTGTTCGTTTTCAGTTCCGTGAGTTTTTTATTCTCAGCCTCAATACCACGGCGCACATCACGGATCGTCTGCTCCACATCGGAATGTTCTCTAGAAATACTAAGCACATCTGCTTCCTCGGTGTCTTCACTGTAACGTTTGATATTATCGCGCAGTTCTTCGATCTGCTGACGGCATTCGCTGATGGCAATCTGCAACTCATCCCGACGGTTCTCGAAATGTGCTACGTCTCGCCTCACGTCAGAGACATCAGCCGATAGCTGCCGGATGGCAAGCAGCTGGCTTTGCAGGTCATAAAGCCTCTGCCGCTCTTCCTCTGACAAACCGGCATACTCATTAGCAGACTCAATGATCATTGCTCGAAGATGCTCGCTGATATCGCTTGTGACCTCCTGTCCGCAGACAGGGCAGGTTCTATCACTGATCGCCTTCTTCATCTCCATGATGAACCGATCCGCGACTGTGCGTTTTTGTTTCTTAGCATCGAGAGTATGTTCTTCCGCTTCAATCTTTTCACGAAGATCCCTGATTGTTGTCAACAACATGCCTTTCCATGCATTTTTCATCAAATCCCGTATTCTAGACTGAACAGTTTCCAGTTCATCTTCTTGTTTTGCCTGGCTTTTCTGTGCTTCGTTCCTCTGCACAATCCAGTTGCGCAACTTATCCGTATCAGCCATCCGCCCCTCAAGGACACTTTTCTTACGGATTAGGTCACTCAACTCAGCCTGCTTTTCTCTAATGATATTTTGGTGCTCTTCGATATTTGCGGTCAGGTTCTCCATTTCCTGACCAAGCTGCACTGTTTTATCATCAGCACGGGCAGCACGCGATTTTTGTTTCTCATAGCTTGTCAGGCAGTCTTCGATATCTACAACACCGTTCTGAAGGACAGGCACACCGAGGATTTTTTCAATCGAATTCTTTATCTTCTCTCCATCGGCGGTATTCATCTCCAGCAGTTCCTCCCGATGATGTTTTCGATCACTATCCCGTCGACCGCCTGATTCACGACATCACCTTTGCCATGATGGCGGTTCAGGCGCAGGCCACCTCTGTGCTCTCTGAATTCCCTATTCCGGCAGCACAGGACCAGACGAAGGCGTCCTGACGCTGCACGACTACATTTTGGCGACCTACAACGAGCTCCTGAAAGCCGGGTGGACCTTGTCCGACGTTGACGGCATGGATATGCCTGGCTTTCTCTCTGTCCGTGCCTGGGACGCACGGCGTGAAGAGCGCGCGAAAACCCCGAAGCGAAGGTTCATTGACGAAGCGTGGCCGAAAAATTCAACTGAGGATGTTGCTTACAGTTGAGGCAGATGGACTTGAAGTCTGGGTTCGCCTCTTCCATCATCATTTTAGTGTAACCGGGGCCCCATCCTTCAGCAGCCACTGAGTAATCGAAGCAGATACCTTTGTCAATCTCCTGGTCGAGCACGGGACACTGTATCATCTTTTCAATCACGCTCCCTCAACTCCTTAGGAGAGGGGTAGCTCCTCTCGAATTCCGCCGAATTGAATCTATTACCATGCTACTGCCAAATTGCCTTGATGTCTATCACTTACACATGAAGCGTAGTGTTTTTCTTTCTTAATGGAGATTGGAGGATTTCCCGTGGCCGAAACCCTGCGCGACCTCGTCGTGTCGCTATCCCTCGACTCGGACAACTTCTCCCGAAACCTTGGCAGCATCGGGAAGCAGATCCAGGAGGCGGAGAGCCGATTCAAGGCGGCGGGCGTCGGTGTGTCCGGGTTCGAGAAGTCTGCCGCCGGGCTGGGCGCGAACCTCTCCCTGCTCCGGGACAAGCTGGTCCTCCAGCAAAAGGCGGTGGAGCAGTACCGGCGCGCGCTGGACGCCGCCAACGTGAAGCTAACTGATGCTGTCCGGAAGAACCACCAGCTGAAAGCCTCGCTGGACGGCGCAAAGGCCAAGTACGCCGATCTCAAGGGTCGGATCGACCAGACCCGCGCGGCATACCAAGCAAGTGTCAAGGCAACCGGTGACAACAGCGAGGAATCCAACCGGCTCGGGCTGGAACTGCTGGACCTTGAAGAACAGTACAAGTCCACCGGCGCGGAGATCCAGAAGCTGGAAGGCCAGCTGGGCGCCAACCGGAAGTCCATGCAGAACACTGCCGACGCGGTGACGAAGGCGGAAACCAACTTAAACGGTGCCAAGGCCGCGCTGAAGGAAACCGAGTCCGCGATCCAAAGCACAACCCAGCGGCTGGAGAGGGCACGTTCCAAGTGGCTCGCCACAGGCGCCGCTATGGAGTCGTTCGGCAAGAAGGCCACTGCTGCCGGCCAGGCGCTGGAGCGCGCCGGGCAGAAGCTGACAACCTTCGCCTCTGTCCCGCTCGCCGGGCTGGGCGTCGCTGCTGCCAAGGCGTCCATCGATTTCGAGGAAGCGTTCGCGGGCGTCCGGAAGACCGTAGACGCTACCGAGGGCGAGTACAAGCGGCTTGCCTCCGACGTGAAGACCATGTCCACGCAGGTGACGGCGGACACCACCGCCATCTCCGCGGTCATGGCGAACGCAGGGCAGCTGGGCATCAAGAATTCCGCGCTGACGCCGTTCACCCGCGCCATGATCGACCTAGGCAACGCGACAAACCTGGCGTCTGAAGAAGCCGCGACGGCGCTGGCCCAGTTCGCCAACGTGACCGGCATGGCCCAGGACAATTTCGGGCGCCTGGGTTCGGTCGTCGTCGAACTCGGCAACAACATGGCCACCACGGAGCGGGACATCGTCGCTATGGCGACCCGTCTCGCCTCCGCTGGCACGCAGGTCGGGCTGAGTGAGTCGCAGATATTGGGCTTTTCTGCCGCGCTGGCGTCGGTGGGCATTGAGGCCGAGGCTGGCGGCACCGCGTTCAGCAAAATCATGGTTGAGATGCAGCTGGCCGCGGAGACCGGGAAGAACGGCCTGTCCGATTTCGCGAAGGTCTCCGGCATGACGGCTTCCGAATTCCAGCAGGCGTGGAAGACCGATGCGGCGTCCGCCATCCAGGCGTTCATCGTGGGTCTATCGAAAATGGACGAGTCCGGGATCAGCGCCATCGCGACGCTGCAGGACATGGGCATCACCGAGGTACGGCTTAGGGACACGCTGCTGCGCGCAACCAACGCCAACGAGCTGTTCGGAAAATCGCTCGGCATGGCCAACGATGAATGGAAGCGAAATACCGCGTTGACGAAGGAAGCGTCCACCCGCTACGCCACGACCCAGAGCCAGATCACTATTCTGGGCAATAAGGTGAAGCTGTTCGGGCAGACGATCGGCGACGACCTCTCCCCTACCCTCGCCAAGATGATCTCCGGCGCGGACGATCTTCTTGACAGCTTCATGGAACTGGACGAGGGCCAGCGCCAGGCGCTGATTACCGCGGCCGCGTGGGTTGCAGGCATTGGGCCGGGGATTCTGGTGCTTGGGAAGCTCAACACCGCCGTCGGGACGATCTCCACCGGGTTTGGAAAGCTCATCACCACCGCAGTCTCCGCAGGCGGCGGGATGAAGGGCGTGCTGGCCGCATGCGGCAGCCTGCTAGGCCCGGTCGGCATCGCGGCGGTCGCCGCAGCGGCGCTGTATGGTGCGTACCGCTGGATCGACTACGCCTCCGGCGCAAGAGAAGCGCGGGAATCACTCCGGGGCATGGCCGAGACCGCTAAAGCGTGGTCGGAGCAGCAGGCAACGACCGTCTTCGATACCGGAAACGACGCGTTCGCCCGGTTCAACCTGACCGCGGACAGCTTTGGTGGCATAGAGGAATCGAAGGACTGGCTCACCCGGCTCAACGCCACCTGGACCGACGGGAAGCAGGAGACCACCGAAATCGTCAAGTCCTATGTGAATGAGTTCAAGGCCGACAGCGATCAGCTGCGCCAAGCGGTGGAGGAGCGCAAGAAGATCCTCGCCGGGCTGGGCGTCAAGGATACTCGCTCGGATGAAGTGCTCAAGCAGCTCGACGCCTACGACAAGGAAGTCCAGGCGCTTCTAAAGAAGCGCCGGAACGGAAAACTCACCGAAAAGGACCAGGCGCGGCTTGAAGCCGAAGGCGGCTCGGCATCCATCGACCTGTATGCCGACGCCATGAAAGCCGCCGCCCAGGGCAGCGCCGAGTACAACGCCGCGCTGGAAGAGACCTACGCTTCCGAGTACAAGGTCATCGCCGCCATGCAGGACGGCGCGGACAAGCGGGCGGCACTCGATGCGCTGAACGAACAGCATAACCAGGCGAAGATTGAAGGCGCCCGGAAGTACGCCGAGGCGCTGTCGCAGCTGGTAGAGCCAATGCTCAAGAGCGATGAGCTGGGTGGCGCGGACGAGAAGCTGCAAAAGCTGGTGGGTCTTCTCTCCGAGTTTCAGATTGCCTCCTCCCAGGGCGGCAACACCTCCAGTATCCTGACGCAGCTGGATGGGCTGGCCAAGGGCATGGACGAGGGG
>JAEZYD010000004.1 GCA_023419375.1 Pseudomonadota bacterium | reverse complement strand
TAAGCTGGTGTTGTAGAAGAGTTGCGGTGAAAAATGCTTCCTGCCTTGCATACCTACAAGATACTACATGTTCTATTTATTTTAAAACTATCTTTATACACAGAATGTGAGTTGTGCAACAGGCACACGGTATTGCCAAAAGCGGGGCTGAACGGCTTCGATTGGACATTTGTGCAAGGTTCGACATTCGTTCTTCGATTGAACTTTTGTGCTAA
This sequence comes from Pseudomonadota bacterium, assembly GCA_023419375.1. GTDB lineage: Bacteria > Desulfobacterota > Desulfovibrionia > Desulfovibrionales > Desulfovibrionaceae > Desulfovibrio. Next base: position 3,237 of record JAEZYD010000004.1, on the reverse strand, counting down.
AAGTCCCCGCCTTCGGCAATACCCAAAACGTTATCGGTTATGCTAAAATGACGACACACCAAAAAAAATGACAAGAAAGAAAGAACGAATATTGCCAACAGAAATTGAAAACGAGTTTGTTTCCTCATTACAAAAAAAGTATACGGAACGGACAGTTGACATATATAGAAACAACTTAGAAGTATTTGCCCAATACCTTAGGCTATCTAAAAAAGGTATTCCAGAAGCCACATTCAATGACATTGTTGAATTTCTTGACAGCCTTAAAACAAAAGGGCGTTCTAACCAAACACGAAATCAATATTTAGCATCATTAAGATATTATTATAAAGACTTAAAAGGTTTAGATTACCCATTCGACACTTACAACATTCAGAGAAACTACGTTGGAGAAACTCCGACACATATTCCAGAAGAAGAAATGATTGAGATTATTGCAGCTGCTGAGAGTTTTCGAGACAGAATGCTAATCTGTTTAACGTATGGTTCAGGACTTGAGCTTGGAGAAGTTCGAGACCTCAAACCTTCTGACATTAACTTCAATAATAGAACAATAAAAGTTCGGGGAAGAAAAACAATGTTCACGACTGTATTAGCTGAAAATCTTGTGGATGATTTGAAGGCATACATTAAAGAATATAAACCAACTAAGTATCTCTTTGAAGGTCAGAAGAAGGGAACAAAATTGTCGGACAATGGAATAAGGTGGACATTGAATCAAGCATTAAAAAAAACAGGCATAGTAAAACACTACAAATTCAAGAATCTCAAATATTCATTCATCAAACATTTACAGCACCGTGGTTATGATTTGCTTTCAATCTTAAAACTTGCAGGAAATTCAAGCGAAGCAACAGCTTACAAATACCTTAAAATGGATACAAGAGAAGATTTACTCAGAGTAAGTCCTCTTGATTTAATAATGAAACCTAAATCAGAAAGTGTAAATACATCAAAACTTTCGAAACGTGTTAGCCAACTATCAAATGAAGATGAGAAAAGCTACTTATTAGAAGCTATTCAATGTTTTGAGAATGGGGCTTTACGAGCAGGTATAGTTTTGACTTGGATAGCAGCAATGCGCAATCTTCAAAACAAACTTTTAAAACACAATACCCTGCATTCAATAGACATTGCAATACAGAAGCACGTTAAAGATGCACGACCCATCCGAACCATAAACGACTTTTCATATATCCTTGAAGGTGTTCAACTGAAAGCTGCTTGTGACCTTGGCGAAATAGATAAAAATGAAAAAGCAATTCTTGAAAACTGCTTAGGTCTTCGCAACAACTGCGGACATCCAGGACAATATAAACCTGAAAAATTGAAAGCCCTAGCATTTTTAGAAGACTTAATCACGATAATATTCGATAAATGAAGAAACCTATAAACGAACATACAATCAAAAGCATTAACGACTATATAGATTTGATAGAAAGCGTAAAAACGAACAATGTTGTTAATGGAAATAAGGCTGACTTAATTTTTCGTGGACAAAGCACCGATAGACCATTGTTACCAAAACTTGCAAGACTTTCTTTAAATGGAGATATGGCACAAATGGAAAAGTTGATGCTTGATGAGTTTAAACGTGGTTCACTTCCACTTACTGAGTTTAAACCTGAAAACAATTGGGATTGGTTGGCACTTGCTCAACACCACGGTCTTCCGACAAGACTACTTGATTGGAGTTATAGTGCTTTAGCTGCTTTGTGGTTCGCAGTGCAAAATCCACCAAAAAAGGACGACAAAGGAAATTTAGAGAATGGAGTGGTTTGGATATTGGCAGGTTTAGTTGATGACTTTCGAACAAACACAGAAAAAACAGACCCACTATCGAATAAAATAACAAAGATATTTCGGTCTACAGTAGTATCAAGACGAATATCAGCCCAAGCAGGTCTTTTCACTGTTCATAAAATTAATGAGAATGGAAAGATGATTCGATTTGAAACTAATAGAGAATTTAAAAGCAAACTAACTAAAGTCATAATTCCTCACGACAAATTTTCAACTTTACGCGGACAGTTGCACGTATTGGGAGTTAACAACGCAACAATATTTCCGGACATTGATGGCTTCTGTCGACATTTAGAATGGCGATTTTCAAAATATTCAGACGAACAAAACAGAAAAAAAGAAAGAAGCACAAACCGATAACAGGCGCTTGGCTCAATGGCGGGTGAAGTGGTTAATTGAACATTCTACTTCGCATCAACTTTTGTGGTATGTTGACAGTTTAGAGCTCCGAAATCCGCCACTGCGCCAAGCGCCAAAACGTTAGCGGCAACCTTATGACAACCAGCATCAACAAAGAAAAATGGAATATATTAACATCGAAAAAATAACTTTAAATGACATTGACCAACTTCAAAAAATTGGTCGACAAACATTTTACGAAACATTTTCCGAAAGCAACACGGAAGAAAATATGAAAAGTTATTTGGAAGACGGTTTTTCGACAGACAAACTAAAAACTGAACTTAATGACAAAAATGCGGAATTTTATTTCGCAAAAATTGACGAAAAAATAATTGGATATTTAAAACTGAACTTCGGACAATCCCAAACAGAACTTAAAGACGACAAAGCACTAGAAATTGAGAGAATTTATGTTCTTAAAGAGTTTCACGGAAAAAAAGTTGGACAAATCCTTTATGACAAAGCCATCGAAATTGCGAAACAAAAAAATGCTGACTATGTTTGGTTAGGAGTTTGGGAAAAAAATCCAAGAGCTATAAATTTCTATAAGAAAAACGGTTTTGTTGAGTTTGACAAACACATTTTCAAACTTGGTGAAGACGAACAAACGGACATTATGATGAAACTAAAACTAACAAATTAAAACAAAAAGGCAGCCGCTAACATCGGTAGCCGTTGCACAACCCCTTCAAAAATCCATTCCTTCAAAAAACTGACCTTCACAAACGCATTTACAGCCTCATTACCGGAGGCTGTTTTTTCAGGTGAAGCGGAAGGTATAAAGTTTCGAGGGGCGTATTTTCGCTCCTATTGCTAAGCACAACATCGAAAATGAGAAAACAAGACCCTGCTCTATCGGTTTTGGAAGCGCTTGTACCCTTGTCTCCGCTTTGGTGCGCGCGAACTTCAGGTATTTCTTCAGGTTGTAAACAAGCGCTGCCATCAACTTTCCTGCCCTTCATTGCCATAATACCTTGCTGTGGTTTTGTACAAAAAATGTAAATCAAGTTGCTGGTGCAGCTTGCGGTAAAA
>JAEZYD010000065.1 GCA_023419375.1 Pseudomonadota bacterium | reverse complement strand
CCGGGGGCGGGGGCCGCCCCCCGCCCCCCCCCCCCCCCCGCCGTAATGAACGCGTCCTCAAGGGAATTGCGCTTTTCGCCGGGGTGTTTACGCCCCTGGCGTGTATCTGTGCAACCTGGGCGCGGCTTGTGGCCGCTCCGCACTACTTGGGCTGCAAAACGAAGTTGCCCGTGGCGTCAACCTTGTAGGTGCGGTAGAACTCGCCCACGCGGTCGCCCTTGGCGTCAAAACCAAGGTTGCCGGAAAGACCGGGCATGCCCTTGAGTTCCTTGAGCCATGCGGCCATTTCCTTGGGCGTGTCCTTGCCGGCTTCAAGCGCGCCTTCAATAACCTTGAAAGCATCGCCAGCCAGCACGGCCCACACGGAAACAGGCACGGTATTGTACTTGGCCTTGAAGGCCTTGAGGAAGTCCTTGGCTTCAGGCGTGTCCATATCCTGCGGCAGCGGCGGGCTGATGAAGAAATAGCCCGTGGCGGCTTCGTTACCGGCGATCTTGACCAGATCCTGATGGTTGGCGGCATCGCCGCCCATCATGGGAACGTTCCAGCCCATTTCTCTTTTCTGCCGCAACAGCATGCCGGTTTCAGGGTAGTAACCGGTAAAGAACACGAGGTCGGGATTGGCAGCCTTAAGCTTGGTCAGAATGGCGGTGTAGTCGCGCTCTCCGGGGGTAAGAGCATCGTAAAACACCACTTTCATTCCGTCTTTTTCAAGCACTGCCTTGGTTTCTTCCGCCAGGCCCTTGGCATACGAAGAATTGTCGTGCAGCAGGGCCACGGCCTTGTAGCCGCCCTTCTTGATGGCTTCGGCTGCGGATTTGCCCTGCGCATCGTCGCGCGGGCAGGTGCGGAAAAAGAGCTTCAAGCCTTTTTCCGTAAGGCGCACGCTGGTGGAGCCAGTGCCGATCTGCACCAGTTCCGCCTCGTCCAGAATGCTCTGGCTGGCCTCGGTCACTGCGGAGCCGTAGGTGCCGATAACGGCCACAACACCGGCGGAAGCAAGCTTCTGCGCGGCCAGAGCGGCAGTGCGCGGGTCGCCCGCGTCGTCTTCGACAACCAGCTGAACCTTGCGGCCCTTGATGCCGCCCTTGGCATTCACATCGTCAACCAGCAGGGTAACGATGTTCTTCATATCCAGGCCTTCGGAAGCCCATTTGCCCGTAAGCGGGCACATAAGGCCAACCTTGATGTCACCAGCCAGCGCCGCAACGGGCACCAGCAGGGTAAGGGCCAGAGCCCCAAGCCAACGACCAAGTGCTTTCATGAACTACCCCCGTCAGGTATGCAAATATTGTGAGCAACGAACAAGCGTACCCTAAAAATGAAGAAAGAAAAAGCCCCCAGTATCGCCGGGCCGCGCATTGGCGCAAACAGACGCAACCCGGCAGGGGCGGCAGGGCAGCGTTATAACCTTGCGGCCTTGCGCGGTAGTTGTAATCAGCTATGAGTACTTACGGTTGGTTTATACAGCAAAGCATTGCGAGCCTGCTCAGGTCGTCATGATAAATTGGACGATTGTAACACGATGCTCACACGATTATTTCAGATTGGTCAAATTCTTCATGTATTATTAGCAAACTAACAAATATGTCGTGTTTGGCGCATCGTTAAGTTGATGAACTTGAAAACAAAAGTGGCACGCGCTCGACAGCCAAAAAATAATGGGATAAGATAAAGCTGTAAAAACAGAGAAGACCTTTATTTTCTTAAATGTTTTTCTGTTGCGGTTTTCGCGGTCAGAGGTTCGGCTGTTTCAGTTTCTCTCTGCGCCCTTTCCGCCGTACCTTCCTGCAAGCATTGCCGCAACTTGGGCCGTCCAGCATTGTCTGGCGGTCAGGCGGCGATTGCGCCCTTCGTCTTCCCGCAGCATTCGCCGTCGCGCTCCATAATTGGGTGCCAAGGAGGCCGTATGCGGTTCAGCTTTGACAAGGCAGCTTGCCAGAACACACGCAGGGCGCTGCACCGGGAGTGGCTGCTCGCCAATGAAAGGGGCGACTGCTCCGGCAGCAGCATTTTGTGCTGCAACACGCGCAAATATCACGGCCTGCTTGTCGTCAACACGCCGCATGGTCGGCATGTGCTGCTCTCTGCCCTTGAGGAATCGGTGTGCGGCGGCGGTAGGGAATTCTTTTTTTCCACCCGGCAGCATCCCGGCACGCTCTATCCCAACGGGCACGAGTATCTTGAAGCCTTTCAGCTCGACCAGTGGCCGCAGAGCACCTATCGGGTGGGCGAAGTCAGCCTGAGCCGCGAGGTGTTGCTTGCGCGGGATAAAAGCCTGCTGTTGGTGCGTTACGAACTGCGCGGACCGGGGGATATCCCCCCGCTCACGCTGCGCCTCAAGCCCTTGCTTGCCTACCGTAATATCCACGCGCTTACGCGGGCTAACCCGGCCCTGCGGGCTGATACCGTTGCCGTGCCCGGCGGTTTTGCCGTTCGTCCTTATGAGAGTTTGCCGCCCCTGTATATTCAGGCCGCCGGGGATTCCGGCAAGGCTTGCCTGAGGGCTGTAAACGCCGAGGGCGCGGCGACCAGCGAAAAATCCGGGCCGCATGCCGCCGCCAGTTTTGTGGCCGAGCCGGACTGGTGCCGCAATGTGGAATATTTTGAAGAGCGCGAGCGCGGCTTTGACGACAGCGAAGACCTCTTCATGCCCGGTACGCTTGAAATAGCTCTGCCGCCGTTGCCGCAGGGCGGTTACGTGTATGTGGCGGCTGGCACGGAAGCCTGCGGAGAAAACCTGCGCGTCTTGTGGGAGACGGAAAGCCGCGCCCGCACAGATGCCCACCTTGCGGGCGGCGGCCTCGTTGGGCAGCTGGCGCAGGCTGGCGGCCAGTTCTGCATTACGACGCCTTCCGGCCGATCCACCGTGATTGCCGGGTATCCCTGGTTTGACGACTGGGGGCGCGACACGCTCATCAGCCTGCCGGGGCTGGCCTTTTACGCCGGACGCGAAGAATTTGGCCTGCGCGTTCTGGCCGAGGTGGGGCGGCATATCCGCAATGGCCTTGTGCCCAACATGTTTTCGGAATCGGGCGAGCATGCCTACAATACCGTAGACGCATCCCTGTGGTATGCCTTTGCTCTGCAACAGATGTTGGCCGTTGTTCCCGATGGCCTGGCCTGGGCGCGGCAACACGCCTGGGATGCCCTGAAAGCCATCATCAAGGGCTACCGCAAAGGGCCGGGCATGGGCATTTTTGTGGATGGCGAGGGCTTGCTGCATGCGGGCGACGCCCGCACCCAGCTCACCTGGATGGATGCCCAGGTGAACGGAAGCCCGGTCACTCCCCGCCACGGTTGCCCCGTGGAAATCAACGCCCTCTGGTACAACACCCTTGCTTTTGGCGACAGCCTTGCCGCCGCATTTCAGGAACCGCTGCTCACGGGCGAGCGGCAGCGAGCCGCCATGCGCGATGCGTTTTTGCGCCGCTTCTGGACGACCGAGGCGGGCGGCTATCTGGGTGACGTGTGGCGCAACGGGCAGCTTGACCGAAGCGTGCGGCCCAATCAGATATTTGCCGTTTCCCTGCCGCATGCGGTGCTTGCAGACGATTTTCAGCCGCAGGTTGTGGAATGCGTCCGCAACAGGTTGCTCACGCCCTTTGGCCTGCGCACTCTTGCCCCTGACGCCGCCGCATACAAAGGCAGGTATGAAGGCAATGGCGAGAGCCGAGATGCCGCCTACCATCAGGGCACTGTCTGGCCCTGGCTGCTGGGCCATTATGCAGATGCGCTGCTGCACACTGCCTGGGATATGGACGGTGCTGTTCAGGGGCTGCTCGATATGGTTACGCCCCTGTTTTGCCAGCATCTCTGCGAAGCCGGGCTTGGCAGCATTTCAGAAGTTTTTGACGGCTCCCCGCCTTACAATCCCGGCGGCTGCACCGCCCAGGCCTGGAGCGTGGCAGAGTGCCTGCGCATGCTCAAAAAACTGCAAAAGGCCGCGCCGGATGTTTACGCCTATTGGGAGCATCGGGTGGCGTATTGTCTGGCCCATCCCGCATCCGGCGACAAAACCGGCATATGCAGGGCAACCATGACTCTGGGCGTGTCTGCGCCCGGCAGTGAAGAATAAGGGTTTGGCCATGCGAGTGCTTATGTTTGGCTGGGAATTTCCGCCCCATATCAGTGGCGGCCTGGGAACGGCATGCTTTGGCATGACGCAGGCTCTGGCGAAAAAAGGGGCGGAGATCATCTTTGTACTGCCCCGCGTGGAAGGCGGCAGCGGGCAGAACAGCTTTTTGCGTCTGCGGGGGGCCTCGGGCACTCCGGTTGCGCCCCATCTTGCGGAGAGCATGGCGCAGGCCGGGCATGAACTCTGGGCCAGCAGCATCCGTTGCCTGCCGGTGGAAAGCCCGCTTGTTCCTTACCTCACGCCGCAAGGCTATGCCGAAGCGCTGGAAAATCTGCGGCATGAGCCTGGCAATGCCGCCAGTACGCGCGCTTTTGCGCCGCATGCGGGCCATGCGGCCTGCAAAGGTGAGATCACGTTTGAACTGCACGGCGGTTATGGGCCTGACCTCATGGCCGAGGTGCAGCGTTACAGCCGTCTGGCCGGTGCCATTGCCATGCAGGAGCAGTTTGACGTCATCCACGTGCACGACTGGATGACCTATCCCGCGGGCATGATGGCCAGGGCGCTGACCGGCAAACCACTGGTGGCGCATATCCACGCCACGGAATACGACCGGAGCGGCCTGAACATCAACGAACAGGTGGCGGGCATAGAACGCGCCGGGCTGAACGCCGCCGATGTGGTGGTGGCCGTAAGCCGCCTGACCCGCAAAACAGTCATTGAACGCTATGGCGTAGCGCCCGAAAAGGTGGTGGTAGTGCACAATGCCGTTGCGCGGCACGAGGTCGGGCGTTGTTATCTTGTGCCGCAACGTATTCGGCATGAAAAGCGCGTGTTGTTCCTTGGCCGCGTGACATTCCAGAAAGGGCCGGAATACTTCATGGAAGCGGCCCGCCTTGTGCTGCAAAAAATTCCCAATGTCCGCTTTTTCATGGCTGGCAGCGGCGACATGCTGCCAGCGTTGATCCGCAGGGCAGGGCAGTTGCGCATGGGACGCCGCTTCCATTTTGCCGGATTTTTGCGCGGCGAGGATGTGGACCGCATGTTCGCCCTCAGTGATCTTTACGTCATGCCTTCAGTTTCCGAGCCTTTCGGCATAACGCCGCTGGAGGCCATGCTTTACGATGTGCCCGTGCTGCTTTCGCGTCAGTCGGGCGTTTCAGAAGTGCTGGAACACGCGCTCAAGGCCGATTTTTGGGATACACGCGATATGGCCGACAAAATATGCGCTGTGCTGCGTTATCCCTGCCTTGCCGCTGAACTGGTGAGGAACTGCCGCGAAGAAATGAAATCCATCCGATGGGAAAATGCCGCTGACCAATTGCTGACCATTTACCGGGATGTCCTTGGAGGTCGCTGATGCCTGCGCTATGCCTGTGTTTCAATATACATGAGCCCTACCAGTTCCGCCGCTACACGGTTTTCGATATGGGGCAGAGCTCCGTTTATGAAGACGATGACCGCAACTGCGAAACCATGCTGCGCGCGGCGCGTCTGTGCTATCTGCCAGCCGCAGAAATGCTGCTCAGGCTTGTGCGCCGCCATGAGGGCGCGTTTGCGGTGTCGCTGTGCGTTTCGGGCACCGCTCTGGATCTTTTTGAGCAGTACGCCCCTGAGGTGACAGAAAGCCTGTGCGCCCTCGCGGCTACGGGCTGCGTGGAATTTGTCGCCGAAACTTCGGCGCATTCGCTGGCCTTTCTGTATTCCCGCGAGGAATTTGACAGACAGGTCAAGACGCAGAGCGCGCGCATCAAAAAACTGTTTGGCAAAAAGCCCACAACTTTCATGCATACGGAATGCGTGTTCAACAATGACCTTGCCGCGGCCTTGCAGCAGCACGGTTTTAAGACAGCGTTGGCCGAGGGTGCGGATCCGGTGCTTGGCTGGCGCAGCCCCAACTGGGTGTACCGCCCGGTTTCCGGCCCAAAGATGAATCTTTTGCTGCGCAATACGGCCCTTTCTGACGACATGGGTCTGCGCTTTGGCGACAGGGGCTGGAGCGACTGGCCACTCACTGCCGACAAGTTCGCCTCGTGGTGCCACAGCCTGGGCGACAAAGCGGATGTGATCAATATTTACAATGACTTTCATATATTCGGCCTGCGTCATGGGCAGGATTCGGGTATCTTCGATTTTATGTCGGCCCTGCCCGAGGCCTTGCTGCGCGACAGCCGCTTCAGTTTTGCCACGCCCGGCTCCATTGCCGGAAAGCGCGCTCCAGCCGGAGAGGTGGACGTGCCCCAGTTCGTGTCGTGGGAAGAAAGCGGCCACGACCTGACCTCGTGGCTCGGCAACGACATGCAGAAAGACGCCATCCATACGCTTTACAGCCTTGCCGCCCGCGTGAACGCCAGCGGCGACAAGATGCTGCTGCACGACTATGAGCGCCTGCAAACAGCCGACCATTTCCGGCACATGTCCACCAAGTGGTTTGCCGGCCCGCGGCAGGACAGGCCCAGCCCCTTTGACAGTCCCTATGACGCTTACATCACCTATATGAACGTACTGGCAGATTTTGAGCTGCGTCTTGAAGCCGCAGAGCTGGCAGGTAAAGAGCACAAGCCCCGCAGGGCACGCAAAAGCACTGTCCGTTCCGGCACTGATGCGTCCGTTTAAGCCAATCGGCCTTTCCATAAGGAGAAATCATGAATTTCGATAACAGCGCCGTCACATTGTTTGAGGTCAGTTGGGAAGTCTGCAACAAGGTGGGGGGCATCTACTCTGTGGTCAGCAGCAAGGCATTGCAGGCTGTAGAGCAATTTGGCGAGGACTATTTTCTCCTTGGCCCGTCGCTGGCGGAAAATGTTGGCTTTGAAGAAACGGACGAGAATATCTGGGATTCGCTCCGTCTGGCATTTGCCACAAAGGATCTCAAATGCCACATGGGCCGCTGGAATATTCCCGGTCGTCCCAAGGCCATTCTGGTGGATTTTTCCAAGCGGTATTCCAGTAACCAGCTTTTGTACGATCTGTGGAAAAATTACGGTGTGGATTCACTTTCCGGCGGGTGGGACTATATTGAACCTGTCATGTTCGCCACGGCTTGCAGTGCGGTTATTGAGGCCATTCATGAAAGCCGTGTGGAACCCCTTGAGGGGCGCAGCGTTGCCCTGTTCCACGAATGGATGTGCGGCGCGGGCCTGCTTTCGCTCAAAAAACTGTCTCCCGGCATAGGCACGGTGTTCACCACACACGCCACCATGCTCGGGCGGGCCATGGCTGGAACAGGGCGGGATATCTATTCAAATCTGCGCAGCATCAATCCCGCCAACGAGGCCGCAGCCCTGAACATCACGGCCAAGTGGTCGCTTGAGGCAGCCAGCGCGCGCGAGGCGGACGTTTTTACCACCGTCAGCCCCATCACCGGCGAGGAATCCACGGTGCTGCTGGGGCGGCAGCCCGATGTCATCACCACCAACGGTCTGGATATGCGAGTTATCCCCGATTATTCCGTAGACCGCTCCCGGCCCGCGGAACACCGGGCGCGCATAGTAGAAGCCTCCAACCGGTTCCTGCGTTGCGAACTGCCAGCCAATACACGTATTTTCGCCATTTCCGGCCGCTATGAAATGCATAACAAGGGCGTGGACATCTTTCTTGATGCCCTGGCCAAGCTGGAGCAGAGCCTTGCGGGCACGGACGCTTCCATTCTGGCCCTGTGCCTTGTCATGGGCGGGCATACGGGGGTTAATGCCGCTGCGGTTTCAGGCGACCCCGAGGCCAACGATAACGGCCTGCCCTTTATCTGCACGCATTTCGCCTGGAATGCGCCGCAAGACCCCATACTCAATGCCTGCCGCAGGCTGGGCCTGAACAACAGGCCGGAGAACAGGGTCAAGGTCATCTTTGTGCCAGCCATGCTCAATGGAGAAGACGGCTTTTTGAATATGCCCTACGATGAAGTCATGTCGGCCTGCGATGTGGGGTGTTTCCCCTCCTGGTACGAGCCGTGGGGGTATACGCCGCAGGAAAGCGCGGCCTGGGCCGTGCCCACCCTTACCACTGATCTTTCAGGTTTTGGCATGTGGGCGCGCACGCAATTGCAGGAGGGGGCCGCTGCACCCAATGGCGTGTGCGTCATGCCCCGCCGGGGCATGAACTTTGAGCAAAGCGCCACCGTGCTGCACGAGCATCTGATCCGCGCCGCCACCTGCGCAGTGGATGATTTGCCCAAATGGCGCGCGGAGGCACGCGCGCTTGCGGAAAAATCATCGTGGCAGTTCTTTTTTGAAAACTACGTCAGGGCTTTTGAAATAGCCTTCAAAAAGGCCTCCACCCGGATTAACTGTGATTGCGGGCATGCGGCGCTGGCGCGGGTGCTTTCCACCTCGTGTTCCGCCACGCCTTTTTTGCGGCCCATCATGGCTGTTGCCGAGGTGCCGGAGGAGCTTTCCCGCCTGCGCGACATTGCCCGCAATGTGTGGTGGTGCTGGCACGACAAGGCCAAGGCCCTGTTCATGGCCCTGAGCCCCTCCCATTGGGAAAACTGGCGTAATCCTCTCAAGATGCTGGAGCAGGCCGAGCCGGAACGCTTCCGCGATCTGCTGGAAAACGAAGACTACATGAATCTTTACCGTGAAGTCGTCGCCAAGTTTGACGCCTACATGGCCGAGCCCATCCGCTCGCTCAGCACGGATGTGACGCCAGAAGCGCCCATTGCCTATTTTTCCACAGAATACGGCCTGAGCGAATCCATCCCCATTTATTCCGGCGGGCTGGGCGTTCTTTCTGGCGACCATCTCAAGTCTGCTTCGGACATGGCTATCCCCCTGGTGGGTGTGGGCCTTTTATACAAAAACGGGTATTTCCGGCAGGATATAGACGCCGATGGGCGTCAGGTTGCCCAGTATCCCGTCAACAACTTCGGCCTCATGCCCATTTCGATGGTGTACGATGCGGACAACCAGCCGGTCTATGTGCAGCTTGAACTGCCGGGCCGTCTGCTGTTTGCAAGGGTGTGGAAGCTGGCCGTGGGGCGCATAACCCTGTACCTCATGGATACGGACACCCGCCGCAACACTGACGAAGACCGCCGCATTACCGACAAGCTCTACGAGGCCAATCGCGAGGTGCGCCTGCTGCAGGAAATGCTGTTGGGCATGGGCGGCATGCGGCTGCTGCGCACGATGCGCATAATGCCCAGCGTTTTTCATATGAATGAAGGGCATTCGGCCTTTATGGCCATGGAACGCCTCCAGGAATGCCTGAGCACGGGCATGAACTATACCGAGGCAACTGTGCGGGTGCGCTCCAACACGGTGTTTACCACCCACACGCCCGTGCCAGCTGGCAACGAAGCGTTTTCTCTGGAACTGATGGAACGGTATTTCAGTGGAATCGCGTCCAACCTTGGTTTGTCCTGGCAACAGTTTGTGCAGCTTGGGCAGATAGAGGGCGGCAACAGCAATTCCTTTGAAATGACGGTGCTGGCTTTGCGGCATTCGTGCTGGGCTAACGGCGTGAGCCGCCTGCACGGCGTTGTTTCGCGCCACATGTGGAACAATCTCTGGAAGAGCCTGCCTGTGGCGGAAACGCCCATCGGGCACGTCACCAACGGTATTCACGTGCCGTCCTATGTGGGCAGCTGGATGCATGAGCTGCTGCACCAGTATCTCGGTTCTGGCTGGATGCAGTCGCCTCCCGGTTCCGGCGTATGGGACAAGGTGGATCAGATCCCTGACGAGGCATTCTGGGCGGCCCGCATGCACCAGAAGGAAGCCCTGCTTGACGACCTGCGCCGCCGGATCCCGGAGTTTATCCAGAAGTTCCATCTGTCATCGGATGAACGCAAGCGCATGGAATCCATGCTCAAACCCGATACCCTCATCATTGGCTTTGCCCGCAGATTTGCCCCCTACAAGCGCGCCACGCTGATTTTTGCAGACCCGGACAGGCTGGCCCGCATACTCAGCAATACCAACCGCCCTGTGGTGCTGGTGTTCTCGGGCAAGGCGCATCCAGCGGACGAGGCGGGCATCAACATGATTCAGGAAGTGCTGCGCATGTGCCGCGACGAGCGTTTTCTGGGGCGCATATTCTTTGTGGAAAACTACAGTCTGGCTGTGTCGCGCATCATGGCGCAGGGCTGCGATGTCTGGTTGAACACGCCGCGCAGGCCTCACGAGGCCTCGGGCACCAGCGGCATGAAACTGCCCGTCAACGGCGGCATCAACTTGAGTATTTCTGACGGCTGGTGGTGCGAGGGCTACAACCGACAGAACGGCTGGACCATTGGCCCGGTGGTTTCCACCGAACTGCCCAGCAACGAGCAGAATGACTACGCCGATGCCGAGGCCCTGTATTCATTGCTGGAAAATGCTGTTGTCCCCCTGTATTTTGAGCGCAATGCAGAAGGCCTGCCCCTGGAATGGATTGCCACGGCCAAGCGTTCGCTCAAAAGCCTCACGGCCATGTACAGCAGCAACCGCATGCTCAACGATTATATCCGGCAGTTTTATCTGCGGGCGGCGCGCAGGCGCAACATGCTGCGCGACAACAACTGGGAGGCCTGCCGTGCCCTTGCCGCCTGGCAGGGTGATTTGCCCGCGCGCTTTGGCACGGTCAAGGTGGACGAACTGACCATCAGCGGTGTGGAAAACAATACCATGGTCTGTGGTGAGCCGGTGAGTGTGCAACTGCGTATGCACCTGGGCGAAATGAAGCCGCAGGAAATACTGGTGCAGCTTGTGATCGGGCAGGCGCTCATCAACGGCAGCTTCCGCGACAAGCCGGAAATATTGCGGCTTGAACCAAGAGCAGGCGAAAACGGACAGGACGGCATGCGCTATACCGCAAGCTACATCCCTTCGTTCAGCGGCCACTACAGATATGGTGTGCGCATCATGCCCGTGCATCCGGCGCAGGCTTCGCCGCTGGAAACGGATAATATTCTCTGGGCCTAGGCGTTTTACCGCTCTTTGCGGGATGAAAGCGTAGTTCTGCCGCGCTCCGTGTTTGAATACGGGGCGCGGCAGTTTTTATCAGGCGGGCCAAGGAGGGGCGGCGGGGCGCGCGAGGATGGCGGGGATGTTAGGGCTGAGGATCATCCTGCTGCACATCGCCAGTCATTTCCTTATAAAAAACACATCTGTTTCTGCCCAGTTTTTTTGCCGCATAGGTGGCCTTGTCTGCCTTATTGAATAGTTCGGCATAGGTCGTGCCGTCCCGTGGGCTGCACGCCACGCCAACGCTGGCGGTCAGGGTGAGGCATGAGTGCTGGTCGCAGCATTGGGTCTGCAATTGTTCCACAAGTATGTGGGCACGCTCGCGTATCCTGAGCAGCGACATCTTTTCCGTACAGAAAACCAGAAACTCATCGCCGCCAATGCGTCCCACAATATCCACGCCACGGAAATTGCGGCGGATGATCTGGGCCATGTCAAAGAGGGCCTTGTCGCCCATGGCATGGCCGAAGCGGTCGTTGACGCCCTTGAAGTTGTCAAAATCAACCATGAACATGGCGTAGAATTGCGGCAGGGGGGATTCGTGCGTTTCCAGAAATTGCGATACGGCTTTCTCCGTAGACATTTTGTTGCGCATGCCGGTGCCGCCGTCGCGTGTGGCCTGGGTGCGCAATTGCAACTCCAGAGATTTTTGCTTGTCTATATCAGTAATAATGCCAATGGAATAGATAGGAGAGCCCTGGGTATTGGCTATGTTGGAAGCTTCAATGCGAAACCAGCGGTATTCCCCCTCGGCATCACGCAACCGCGCCTCCAGGGTGCACTTATGCTGGTGCGGTGCAAGGCGCACTTCTTTTTGAAAAGCCACAAGGCGCTCCTGATCGTCAGGAAACAGCGGGATGGCCGGGTCGTTCTCGAGGATATTAAAAACAGCGCCAAAGGTGTGCAGCCATTGGGCCGAACAGGAAAAATAGCCGTTGACCAGATTTTGCTCAAAGATGTTGATATCATGCTGTTCCAGAATAAACTGGTAACGCTCATCGGATATGCGTTTGGAGAGCGCCGCTTCTTTATTGCGGGTAATGTCAAAGACAATACTTTGTATGTATGATCGACCGTGTTCAATGTTGACCACAGACCCTTTGTGGTACAGCCAGGTCAATGCTCCGTTCTTGGTGCGGGTACGGTATTCCACATCTATGGGCTGGCTGTTTTTCATCTGCTTGCGCATGGTGCGTAGCGTGGATTCCCGGTCTTGTTCATACACTGTGGCCGAGAAACTGTTGCCGTATGTTTTTTTAAATTCTGCCTCGGTAAAGCCGAGCATTTTTACATAATTGGGGCTGACAAAAAGAAATGTGCCGTCAGGGCTGAAAAACTTGAGCACTCCGCCGGACATGCTGGCGATGATGGAGCGGTAATCCTCCTGCTGCCGGCGCAGCTTGCGGGAGGAATTGCGCTCAAGCAGCAGGAATGTGAGGATGATGCCAGCCAGAATCACCAGCCGCCAGACAAGCTCGTTGGTAATGAGCGACTGTTTTGAAATGGCCGCATTGCCTGCTTGCTGCGGAACAAAGGAGACCATGCGCCAGCCAAAACGTTCAACAGGAGTTGTGGCAATGAAAAGGCCCGTGCCCTTGTCAAAAAAAGTCACGGACTGTTGTGCGCCGTCTGCAAATTTTTGTCGCAATATGTTCGTTACATTCGGGGGAAGCCCGCACTCGGTAAACGAGGCAAAGAGGTCAGCCATGGCCTTGCCGGGGGGCGGCGACCAGAACAGAGGCTGGCCTGATTCGTCAACAACCATGTTGTAGGTGTTGTTGCTGAACGCCCACGTTTCCATATTGCCTTCTATGGCTTCTGCCGGAAATTCGCTGATAAGAACCGCCTGTACGTTGCCGTGGGCAACCAGCGGATTACCAGTGAGCAGAAGACGCGGGCTGGTGGTGCCGCCAGCGGTGGCAACATGGGTCAGGCCCTGGCGGGTGCGCATAAAAATCGGTTCACTGCTGTAGTCTGCCGGCGCCCCACTGCCGTCAAAACCCTTGCCTTCAGCGTCAACAATGCTGAAACGCCGCACTCCATGGGCGTAAAACAGGGGGGCAAGGGCAAGCACGTATTCTCTGCTGACGCTGTATTCCTGCTGCGCCAGATATTTGCTCATGCCGCTCATTTCCATCATGCTGTTACGCACAGCCTGATAAAAATTGTTGCCCGCGCGGGCGTTCACTTCGGCAAGGCGTGTAAGCGTAGTGGAAGAGATGTTTGATGTAACATCGCTTGCATAATCATGAATAAAAAAAACGGGGGCAAGAAATAGGAGAACAAGAACGGCAAATGATATGAGAGGCTTGGAGATATCTGACATGTCTCATTATCCGTGGTGTTTGAACCAGGGTAGGCCGTTGAGACGAAAGAACCCCTGGGCGTGGCCCGGGAGTTTGTATCCGCACGGTGCGGCAAACAAGCCGCTGAGTATCAGGTGCTGCCGCTCCAGCTGTATCGGGGGAGTCTCTGTATCTCTGCAAAAAACCGGGAAAGGGAAAATTCTTCTGTCTGTACTTTCCCTGTTACGCGTAGGGGAAGTGCAAACAGTATAAGGATTCATGATATTTTCTAGAGTTTACGTGCGGTTTCCAGATGTTGTCAACATATATGGCCTGGATAATGTTGTTTATTCGTAGCGAAGCATAACATTATGGATTAACTGTTAAAAATATTGTTGAGTTCTCATTTGTAATGCCGTGATGTGATTTGCCCATGTGCGGTACTCACATAACAATTTGGCAAAAACAGCAAAAGGCCCCGCAAACGCAGGGCCTTTTCTATACATAACCGCTTACAGCAGGGTGTTTGCCCGGCGGATGCCGGACAGTGATCCTTAGCTGTAGAATGGCTAACTAGGCGAGCTTGGAGAGCAGGGTTTCCTTGATGGAATCAATGCTGCCTTCGCCATTCAGTTCGATGTATTTGGTTTTGCCAGCGCCAGCGAGGTCCTTGTAGAAGTACGCGGCGGCCAGGGTGCCATCGGTGGTGTTGTAGTAAATGTCGTGACGCTTGTTGATGGCGCCTTCGTCCTGGTCGTCGGAGCGGCTGGAAAGCGCGCCGCCACAGACGCGGCAGACATCGCCGTTGGGCTTGATGGCGTCAATAAAGATGTTGTTGGGGTGGTTGTTGTTATTCTTGCAGAGGCGGCGGCCCATGATGCGGTTTTTGGCCACTTCGCGGGGCAGAAGAATTTCAACCACGTAGTCAAGCTGCATGCCTTCTTTCTGGAGGGCGTCCCACAGCTTCTGGGCCTGCACGGTATTGCGGGGGAAGCCGTCAAGCAGCCAGCCCTGCTGACCCGTGGTCTTCAGGGTTTCCAGCACCATGGGAATGGTGATGTCATCGGGCACGAGGTCGCCGCGATCAATGTAAGCCTTGGCTTTTTTGCCCAGCTCGGTGCCGCCGCCGATGTGTTCACGGAAGATGGCCCCGGATTCGATATGGGCGAGGTTGTACTTCTGCTTGATCAGGTCGCCCTGAGTGCCTTTGCCGCTGCCGTTGGGGCCAAAAATAAGGATATTCACTGGTACTCTCCTTGCCGGAACCGAGTTAGTTTGTGCAAAAAAGAACACAACTGGCACCCTATCCCCTAAAATAGGCCCTGTCAACGGGTGCTGGGAAGAATGCTCGACATGTTGCAGCCCACGGGCCGCTGCCTACCTAAAGAGCTTCCAGGTGCCTTCCACCACGCTGCCAAGCACATCCACAAAACCCTGAGTGATGCCGCCAATGGTATTGAGCAGCAGCTTGCCAGCGCCAATGGATGTTTTGCTGTTGTCCAGACTGCCATAAAGGCGCATGGGGAACTCTGGAAGATTCTTCATGTTTACGGTAAAGTTACAGTCAAGGGTCTCGCTGTTGAGGTCTATCCATCCACCGCCGGTAACAGTGAGATCCTGCCCCTTGAGATAAAAATCACCACTTTTTGCAATGCCGTTGGTGATTGTGCCGGAGCTGCCCGCAGCATCAAAGCGTGTGGGTTTGCCCTTGAGTTGGCCGTCTTTGTCGCGCGACTGGTAAAAGCCGTTATGAACATTGAAGCGCCACTTGCCATTCAGGCGTGCGGGCAACTGGTTTGCCCCTGTCAGCTCCGCGTCAACCTCGGAGTTTATGCTCGCGCGCCCGCCAAGGGCAGCGCTGCCGCCGCGGTCCTTGCTTGCCGCTGCAAGGTCAAAGCCCTCAATGGACAGGGCATTGGCAAATCCCATCCCCTTGTTGAAGCGCATTTCACCGTGCGCGGACACGGGCGAGCCATAAAATTTGCCTCCCTGGCTTTCATAGCGCAGGGTTCCGTTCTCCAGCTTGGCTTTAAGGCGCAGGTCATCGGTGCGCAGTTTCCACAGGGTGAGCTGGCCAACGTGCGCTTCGCCTTCAGCGGAAAATGCGCGCATGAAGCGCAGATCCCACGGTTTGCTCTCGGCCTTTTTTTTGCTTTTGCCGCCGTCTGCCTGCCCGGCGGCTTTGTCGCCCACGTAGCGGTCAAGATCAATCTGCGGCGCGGAGAGTTTGAACCGCAGGGCAAGCTCCTTGCGCCAGTCAAGGCTGACGCTGCCGGAAATATCGTTTTGATCCACCTTGGCGCGGAATTCAGACAATGCCAGGGAGCCGCTATCGCCCTTGAAGGCGGTGTCCAGCTCAATCCGGCGCAGGGGCTGCGGTACGTTGGGGTTGGCAGCGCCCAGCAGGCGCAGTGTTTTTGTGCTGTCCGGGATGAAGGCGGAGACCTTGCCCTGCCAGACCATGCCGTCCTTGCCCATGCCCAGTTGCCCAGCGCCGGAAATGTCCGCCCCCAGGGCGTTCACGTGCATGTCTGTGGCCGAAAGCTGGTTGCGCGCCGCCTGACAGCTGAATTTGCCGCTGATCTGTGCTTGCAGGCCCTCTGGCTGGAAGGATTTTTCCGGGCTGAGGCTCAGGCTGATGGCGCCGGGCAGGTTTTGAAAATCCATGTTGCCGCCGCCCTGGCCATCGCCGCTGAACCAGAGCCTGCCGTTGAGATCCACGCTGGCGTTAATGCCTTCATCGACAATGGCGGCGGTCCACTGGCCTTCAAGACCCAGACGGCTTTGCTCCCAGGCGGCCGTGCGGGCTTTAAGGCTCACATCAAGCGTTTTAAAGCCCACCGCGCCGGGGGAGGCCTTGCCGGGGATATTGTTCGGCGGGCGCAACTGGCCTTTTTCGGCCCGGGCGCTTACCGTGCCGCGCAACTTGCCCAGAAAAACATCCAGATCCCGCCCCTGGCTCATGACGTCCACATCACCGCGCAGCTTGCCGCCGCTCACGGGCATGACCGGGAGGTCTTTTGCCAGATTTTCGCCGTTGACGTCACGCATGTGCAGGCGGATGGCGTAGGGGGTATCGGGGTGGCCGCCCAGGATGGTGTCGCCCTTGACGCTGCCGCCGTAAAGAGTGCCGTCAACAATCAGCAGGGTGTCTTCAAAGTGGGTGACCTGGTCAACCAGCCCCTGCTTGATGACGACCAGCGCATCGTTGATGACAATGGGGCCGTAGTTCACCCGTGTTGCAGCCAGCCGGATGTTGTAGTCAAGACCGATTTCGCCGGGCACCACAGGCTTGCCGGGCATGGGGGTGAGCGGCCCGTGGCCGTACCGCGGTTCGGCAGGCACAGTACCCACAGATTCGGGGATGGCGCGCCCCAGATTCACAGTTTCGGCCTTGAGATCCAGCAATAGTTCTGGTTTGGCCCAGCTCGCAACGCTGCCGGAACCCAAAAAACGGCTGCCTGCGGCGGTTACGTCAATATGCGGAACGCGCAGCCCTTTGCCGTCTACAGAAAAATCAAGGGTGCCCAAGGTTACTTCGTCCAGCGCCACCTGAAGGCCAGGCGCCAGATTACGGGCAAAGCCCAGCCATTCCGTCAGGCTTGCGCGCTGCAGTTGCAGGCGGCCTTCAATACTGAATGTGTCCGGCCCGCCCAGGTGCAGCATGCCGTTGACGTTCACATCGTCCTGCCCAAGCCGCAGTCGCAGGTTTTCCAGGCTGATGCCCTGATCTTCCCTGCTACGCTGGGCCACTGTGCCGGTCACGTGGGCGGGGAGCAGCACTTCATCCTTGCGCAGTTCGCCTTCAAGGTCGCTGTTCAGGCTCCAGCCATTGGCATCGGCCTTGAGCCCGAGGGCAAAGTTGAGGCGGGCCAGCCAGTTGGGCAACTGCACAGTGCCCTTGACCGCCAGTTGCGGCGTTTTTGCCAGGGGGGCCGAGAGGTCTGTCTTGCCTTCCAGATTGAGGTGCTCAATCTTGGCTGGTGTTTGACCTTCTGGCTGAAGGATCGCGGTGGCGCAAAAAAAGTTGCCCTCAAGGCGTGTGCCCGCGGCGGTTTCCAGGTCGCATTGCAGCCCGTTGGCCGTCATTTGCGTTTTGTCCGCGCCGATGATGTCCACTTCGCCCTGTGAAACAGCAAGTCTGAACCGACCCGGCAAAATGCCCGGCAACAGCGCTGTGCCTCCAGTGGTGCCCCCGGCAAGCCGGGCCAGCCACAATTGTATGGAGTCCTGTGCAGGGGGCTGCTCTTGCGCGGCAGCGTTTTGCGAGGGAACCGCCGCATCTGTTACGGCTGGGATCGTCGTATCCGGTGTCGGCGGGGTGCTGGCCTTTGCCGCCGGGGATGCGGCGGGCTGAGGGGCGGATTTTGGGGAAGCTTTTTGGGGTGTTCCGCCGTTTACTGGCGCGGCCTGATCTGCAACGGGCTGGGCGGTTTCGGCATTGTCCGGGAACAGAAAGGGCAGGCTGAGCGCCACGGGCAGTTCGCCCTTGAGGCGGGGGCGCAGCAGAGTGATGTTGCGGGGCAGCAGCTCACCGCGCAGCAGCGCCAGAAAGTCGGGCCGGAGTGTGGCGTAGGCAACGGTAAAATTAAAGTTCTTGCCCTCCACGCTGGCATTGCTGACAGCCAGGGAGGGCAGCGGCAAAAGGGCCACATTGACCGATTCAACGGTAATATTCAGGCCGGTGCTGGCGGCAATCTGTTCAATATAATGTTGGGCCAGCGCCTCGGGATTGCGTTGCAAAAGCCAAAAGACCGCCGCCGACATAGCCGACAGGGTTAACAGAAGCGCCAGAAAAATGCGCGTGATAAGGCGAAGTCGGCCAGGGTTGAGCAGCATGTGCATTCTCGCGTCTTGACGCCTTGGGGCGTCGAGGCTAGGTTTTGAACCTATTGCAAATCGGGCCTGTTGGCAACTGTCAGGCAGGAGATGCCAAGCACTGTGCGCAGTTAGCGCAGAACCACATTATGGTTGCCGGGGGCGCATGAAGCGGCTTTTGTGGATAGGCAGTCCTTTTTTTAGCGACGCCCTTTCTTCCTGCGGCTGGGATGCTGTGGCCCGGCACAATTTTGAGCATGCCGCCGTGTTTGGCTGGCATGATCTGGTACGTATTGCGGGTTTTGAGCCAGACGTGCTGGTAGTGGCCGACAAAAGCCGCGCTCCCTATGTGCTTGGCGTAGAGAATTTTCCGTGCCTCACTGTGTTCTACAGCGTGGATTCTCACATCCATTCGTGGCAACCGTATTACGCTCAGGCTTTTGATGTCTGCATTGCGTCTTTGCGCGATCATTTGCCGCGTTTTGCCGGGGCGTATCTGTCCGCAGACCGGGTGTGGTGGTCTCCGGCCTTTGCCTGGGCTCATGATGCGCCCGAGCCGCAGACTGCCAAGGACATGGACTGCGTGTTTGTGGGCACGGTCAATGCCGATCTGCCGCGCCGCACGGCCTTTCTGGAAAAGTGCCGCAGCGGGCTGCCGGAATTGCAGGTTGTAACCGGCCCCTACCGCCATTTATACGCAAGGGCGCGGGTGGTGCTGAATCACTGCGAGCATGGCGACCTGAATTTTCGGGTTTTTGAGGCCCTGGGCTGCGGCAGCTGCCTTGTGACCCCGCGCATCGGGCATGGGTTGACGGATATTTTTGTCGAGGGTGAACACATGCTCTGCTATGCGGCGGATACGGCAGACAATGGCAGCATTGCAGATGCCGCAACCGCTGCTGGCGAGGCCGTGGCGCAGGTGCGCTATCTGCTTGAGCACCCGGATGTTGCTGCGCGTATGGGGCAGGCCGCGCTGGCCTGCGTAGACGGAGGCCATAGGGCAGTGCACCGCGCAAGAGCGTTCAGCGACAGGGTGCGCGCCCTCCTGACCAGCGATCCGCAGTGCGTTGCGCGCCGCAGGGGCCGGGCCGCAGCCATCCGCAAGGATTGCCTTCGTTTGTCCTATCTGCATTGGGCCGAGGAGTTGCGCAGTACCGGCTTGAGCGAGGCCTATCTGGCGGCTGCCAAGGGAGAATTCGGGCTGACAGGGCGGGAATGAGCATTAAAAAAACGTTGAGAATGGGTATTCTCAACGTTGATGAGCTTAATTTCTGCTGTTTCTTCCTGAAGAAGCGGGAATACCCACTGCCGGGTCAAAGTGCAGATCCAGCGCCGGATCCACATCGGGCGCAATGCTGACGCTCTGGGCGGGTTCATCAAAGCTCAGATGCAGCAGGGGGTCTTGCGCTGGCTGCGGGGCAGGGCGGGGCGCAAGATGGGCGGCTCCCCTGGGGGAGAACGCGGCATCGGCAGGTTCCGTCACGTCCAGCGCGTCAAGGCGCGATTCCAGCGAGCGCAGCAGCACACGCATCTGTGCGTGTTCTTCGTGCAGCGATTTGCAAAGTTTTTCCTGGCTGCGCAGCATGTGGTACAGCACAGCCAGTATTCCGAAGAAGCACAAAAAAATGAAAAGCATGATGGAAAACATGGCAGGCCTCCAAAAATACGGGCCGGGAAGGCCCGGCCAGCAGTTTTTATATACGTTCAACACTTCTTGGGCAAGGAGCTTTTATGGCCGCGCAACACATTGAACCGCATCTTGTAATGGCAGACGAGCGCGGCAATATCTATGACGATCCCGATCTGCTCATGGTCTGTCGGCGTGGCGCGCAGTGGGGGCTGCCGCGTCCGGATGAGCTGATTCCTCTGCCGGAAGAAAGCGAATTCTTTCTGCTGCCAGGGCGTCAGGCCGTGGGCCTTGACCCCGAAACCGGACGCATCGCCCCCCCTGAGGGAGAGGCCCAGCTTGCCGTAGCGGCCTTTGCTGCACCCGGCTACACGCTTTCGGCCCATCCCGCCTATGAAAGCGGCGAAAACGCGCCCATGTTGCCCCTGTTTGCTTACGGAGCCGTGGGGTTCGCCAGAGGGCGCTTCTATATCTGCGCCCGCAGGGTGGATACCGAACCCCGGCAGATTTTCAGCAATATTCCGCGTGGCCGTATTGAACAGGGGGCCCGCGCCCTGCTGCGCGATTACCCCAAGAACAGGCTCATCCGGCATATTATGGACAACTGCGTGGCGCGCTACGATTGCCCTGCGGCCCGCAACTTTGCACTGGGCCGATATGAAGCTCCGTTGCCGTCGTCCCGCGCCTGCAATGCCAGCTGCATTGGCTGTATTTCCGCGCAGGAAAAGGATTCGCCCATTCAGTCAACGCCGCAGTGCCGCCTTGCCTTTACGCCCAGCCCGGAAGAGCTGGCCGAGGTCATGCGCGTCCATTCCGGGCGCGAAACCCGCACGCCCATTAATTCCTTTGGGCAGGGCTGCGAGGGCGATCCGCTTATGAATCCTGATCTGCTGGTGGAGAGCGTGCGCCAGTTCCGCGCGGGCGAAGGCCCCGGCACGGTCAACTGCAATACCAACGCCTCCCGGCCCGAGGCGGTGATCCACCTTGCCGAAGCCGGGCTGACCAGCATGCGCGTGAGCCTCAACAGCGCCCGCAATGCCCTCTATGAACGCTACTACAGGCCATCCGGCTATTCCTTTGACGATGTGCGCGCCTCCATTCGCGAGGCCCGCAGCCGTGGCATCTGGGTTTCGCTGAACCTGCTGGTCTTCCCCGGCGTTACGGATACGGAAGAAGAACTGGACGCTCTGGCGCGTCTGGTGGGCGAAAACGGCGTGAGCATGATCCAGTGGCGCAACCTCAATATTGATCCCGAATGGTACTTCAAGCTCATGAGTGGCGGCGAGGGGCAGCAAAAACTGGAACTCTCGCCCAGCATGGGGCTGACATCCTTTATGAAGCGCCTCAAAAAGCTCTGCCCCTGGCTGCGTTACGGCTATTTTAACCCCTATCTGGGTGAAAAGGCCGAGCTTGCCGCGCCCATGCCGGGAGAGTGGAGCATGCCCGCGCCGCGCGCCAGAGAAGCGGCAACGGCTACGGAAGATGACATTGATAGTACTGATTTGGGTGGTGCTGATCTGGATGTGGCAGAAGCGGAAGCTTCGCGCGTCGAATAAAACCAGCCTGACACCTGCATTTGTTTGAGCCCCGTGTAACAGCGGGGCTTTTTTATGGAATCCTGCTTGCGCCAGGGTGTGTGCATGGTTTGATCCGCTTGCGACTAACCGGACTATGTGGAAGATCAGAATATGCTGATTATACTGCATCATGCTGCAATTCTTCGATAAAAAATGAATGGGCTCGGCGAATATCCTGTTTTTTATATTCCTTCCAGTCTGCAAAGATTGACTGAAAATCCTGTCTACAAGAAATCTCGGGACGCAGCACAAAGCTGGAAAGCAGGGCGCTGTCAGTCCCGTTTTTTTTGATTTGACACATTAGAATGACCGGTCTAATTAATTGGCAGGCGGTGAATACTCGGCCTGTAGCGTGCAAGCGGACTCGATTCTGATGGTGTGCCTTGAGACCTGATGTGGCAATTCCCGGCAATGGTCTATTATCTAACTTCCTGGGAAATTTATGATCGACAAAAATAATCCCCTGATACCGAAGCCCTGTAGAGGCAGAGACTCAATGGCTTCAAGCACCGCCAGCCATCAGAAATTTAGTGCGGCTGATTTGAAGCAAATGTGTCGTGAGTGCGGTGCTGATGACGTTGGCATAGTTGACATTGACCGGTTGGCTTTGGCTTCGGAAAAACAGGGGATTCTGAGTCTTTTCCCCTGGACGAAGTCTCTGGTCAGCTTTGTAGGGCGGATAAATCGCGAGAACCTGAGAAGCCCCGCGCGTTCCATTGCAAGCCTCGAGCTGCATCAGGTCGAGGAGGGGCTGAATTCTACGGCACAAAAGTTTGTAGCGATGCTTGAACGTGTCGGCATCCGTGCTGCCAATCCTGCGGTTGGTTTCCCAATGGAAACAGACAACTGGGGCAGTGGGAAAATACAGGTGCTTTCACACAAGTTAATGTCTGTTGAGGCTGGCCTTGGTAAAATGGGCCTGCACCGTAATGTGATTCATCCTGTATTTGGCAGCTTTGTATTGTTAAATACGGTGCTTATTGATGCTGAAGTAGAAGAATATGATTCACCTCTGGACTATAATCCCTGCATTGATTGCAAGCTTTGCGCCGCAGCCTGTCCTACAGGTGCAATCAGTTCTGATGGTTTTTTTAATCCCGTAAACTGTCTCACGCATACCTACAGAGAATTGATTGGCGGTTTCAGCGATTGGGTTGAAAATGTGGCTGCCAGCAAAAGCTCCAGTGATTATCGCGCCAGAATCAGCGATGCCGAAACTGTATCAATGTGGCAAAGCCTCGCGTACGGCCCCTGCTACAAATCTGTGTATTGCATGGCGGTCTGCCCTGCCGGGGATGAGGTGATTTCTCAATTCGCGAATGACAGGAAGGCTTTTATTGCGAATGTGGTCAAGCCTCTCCAGCAAAGAGAGGAAACAGTCTACGTTTTGCCAGGGTCAGATGCAGAAGGTCACGTTATGCGGGCCTTTCCCCATAAAAAAATCAAGCGTGTGGGAAACGGCGTACGGCCAAAAACTGTGGCAAATTTTATTTCTTCCATGTCATTTGCCTTTCAGCGAGGTCAGTCAGCGGGACTCAACGCAACCTACCATTTTACATTCAGAGGGAGTGAACAGTGCGAGGCAACCGTGATTATCAAAGATAAGTCGCTGGTTGTTGAAAAAGGGCATACAGGAATTGCCGACATCTGCATCTCTGCCGACACCGGGGCGTGGCTGCGTGTTCTTCACAAGGAAACATCCATGGTCAAGGAAATCCTCTTAAGACGGATCAGGGTCAAGGGGCCGCTGCAATTGTTGAAAGCGTTTGGAAAGTGTTTTGCATAGTGTTACAGGCAGTGGCTGTGCATCAAGTTGCAGCGGAAATATCTGCGTGATGCTTCCTCCGCTCTGGAACTGGAAAATTATTGATTAGCAAGTTTGAATAGTCTAATGGTTGAGCCATGAAGCGCATACATAACAAGGAAGATATTGTCCAAATCGGGCTTGAAAAGATATTGAGCAATGGCTTCAACGCCACAGGCGTTGAAGCCATCCTGAAACTTGCAAAAAGCCCGAAAGGCTCATTCTATAACTTTTTTTCGAGCAAAGAAGCATTTTGCCTGGAAGTCATAGATAAGTATCTGGAAGGTGTGGCAAGTGATTTTCAGGTTATTTTTACAGATACATCCATCGCACCGCTTGAGAGAGTAAGAAAAAGCTTTGAAGCACGAATAGCATTGTTTGAAAGTTATCATTGCACCAAGGGGTGCTTATTAGGGAATTTAGGCCTGGAACTGTCAGATATGCATGAGCGCGTCCGCGAGCGTCTTGTGAATGGCCTTCAAGGATGGGAAAAAAGCGTGTCTGAATTGCTCAGCGAGGCGCAAAAAGATGGTGCTCTGTTGGCAGAATTGGACGTCAACGTGCTTGCAGAAAATCTGATCGCATCATTTCAGGGTGCGCTGCTTTGCGCAAAAATTAAAAAATCTGTTTTGCCATTGAACAATTTTATCAATTTGTATTTCAATACATTTCTCAGAGCACACTAGAGCAATCTGCCATGTTGTGCGATGGCGTCAGTTAAATCTGGCAGCCCCGATAGTGCACTGAGCCGATGACAGATTTTTTCCGGTTTTTGCAATACCATTCCTATACCCTTCCATAGTCTTCCTGGCTGTCGCAGCTAGCAGCCAGGTTCTGCGATTCTTCACATGCCTGTGCCGTACCTTCTGTTTTCGTTTTTATTTAACCGAAGCATGATCGGCAGAAGTGCTTGTTCTCCCCCGCCAATATCCGGCAGGACATCCCCTGGATGCGTCGCGCCCAGCCGTGTATGAAAATGACGCGGAATTTTTTTTGATTTGTGACGATCGTCACAGATATTTTGTTGCACAGATGCTGAGGTGAAGTTGCGCAGGGTGTGATTCCCGCACATTCTGCCGGAAAAAGGCCGGGCGTGAGCCGCAGGGATGCTGCAAAAAAAGTCTTGGTGATTCTTTCCCTTGACAGGCGAATCGAACATCCCTATCCATTTAGAAAATGAATTTCAATTTTAAATAAGACGCAACGAAGGAGAATGTCATGAGTAAGGTACTGATTGTTTTTGGTTCCAGCACTGGCAATACGGAAAGCATCGCCCAGAAGCTTGAAGAACTGATTGCTGCTGGCGGGCATGAAGTCACGCTGCTCAACGCGGCGGACGCTTCGGCAGAGAACCTGGCTGACGGCTACGATGCCGTGCTGTTTGGCTGCTCGGCCTGGGGCATGGAAGACCTGGAAATGCAGGATGACTTTTTGTCCCTGTTTGAGGAATTTGATCGCATCGGGCTGGCTGGCCGCAAGGTTGCCGCCTTTGCATCCGGCGATCAGGAATACGAACATTTTTGCGGCGCGGTGCCTGCCATTGAAGAGCGCGCCAAGGAACTGGGCGCGACCATCATTGCAGAAGGGCTCAAGATGGAAGGCGATGCCTCCAACGACCCCGAAGCTGTGGCCTCGTTCGCCGAGGATGTGCTCAAGCAGCTGTAAAAGCTTGCTGCGCACGGCGTTAAGCCTTTCGGCTGCGTCATATGGGTCCGCTGTGTCTCAGGTCAGTGTCATGTCTGCACCTGAGACCAGCGGGCTTTTTTTGCGTTCATCGTGCGCTTCTTCCCCGTGCCCCACGCTCAGGTTGAACCGCTGGCAGACAAAGCATTGCGCCTCTTGCCAAACCCTTACGTCAAGTGCAGAATTATTGTTCGCGAGAGCGAAATGTAACGGACAAGTGAGGATTTCATGGCAATTCTGGTTTGCGGCGGTGCCGGGTATATCGGTTCCCACAATGTGCGCGCCCTTTTGGAACGTGGCGAAACGCCTGTGGTGCTCGACAACTTTCTTACGGGGCACCGTGGTTCCGTTCCGCAGGATGTGCGTCTTTATTCCGGTGACATGCGTGATCCGGCATTGCTTGATGCCGTATTTTCAGAGCAGCCCATAGAGGCCGTGCTGCATTTTGCCGCCTGCTCCCTGGTGGGCGAGAGCATGGAGCAGCCGCTCAAATATTTTCAGAACAACATGCATGGCATGATGGTGCTGCTTGAAGCCATGGCGCGCCACGGGGTGGACAAGATCGTGTTCTCGTCCACGGCTTCGGTCTATGGCGAACCTGATGTCGTGCCCATCCCTGAGCACGCGCCTCTGCGGCCCACCAATCCCTATGGCGAGAGCAAGCTCGCCATGGAGCGCATGATGCACTGGGTGGGCAGGGCGCACGGCATACGTTCTGTCATTCTGCGCTATTTCAACGTGGCTGGCGCATGGCCTCAGGGCCTTATTGGCGAGGATCACAGGCCGGAAAGCCATCTTATCCCCATCATTCTTCAGGTGCCGCTGGGCAAAAGGCCCCATGTCACCATTTTTGGCGATGATTATCCCACGCCGGACGGCACCTGCATTCGCGATTATCTGGATGTGATGGAACTGGCCGACGCGCACCTGCGTGCTGTGGACTACCTGCGTGGCGGCGGCGGCAGTGAAGTGTGCAACCTGGGCAACGGCACGGGATTTTCTGTGCGGCAGATGGTGGAAGCCGCGCGCCGTGTGACCGGGCGCGACATTGCCGTCAGCATCGGGGCGCGCCGCCCCGGTGATCCGGCGCGGCTGATTGCCTCCGCCCAGCGCGCCGCCGAGGTGCTGGGCTGGACAGCCCGCGCTGATATAGACAGCATCATCGCCTCGGCCTGGAGCTGGCATTCGCGCAATCCCGAGGGTTTTGCCGAGTAACATGCCGGTTGCACAGCAATTGTTTGCGCCCGTCCGCACTGTGGATGGGCGCTTTTTTGCAGGGTGCGCCAAAAAGGCAGACCTCGCATCCCCCTCGACATGCCCGCCCTTGTGCTTATGTAAAACGTATGCGCTGCATGCGCCGGGAGGAACCCATGCCCAGATCCGGACGAACGAGTTGTCTCCTTCTTTGCACATTCATGCTGTTGGCTCTGCTGCCGGGTCTGCCACTGGCTGCCTTTGGCGCTTCGCCCTCAGCTTCGGAGGTTTCGATGCAAAACACGTATCCCATGCCGCCGCTTTCAGGCCTGGAGGCGGATGTGCTGTTGCGCAAGGCCACAGAGCCGCCCTATACGGGAAAGTATGTCGATAATCGCGAGGCGGGCACCTATATCTGCCGCCAGTGCGGCATGCCGCTCTACCATTCGGACGACAAGTTCGAATCCGGCTGCGGCTGGCCCAGCTTTGACACGGCTGTGCCCGGCGCGGTGCGCCGTGTGCCCGATGCCGATGGCCACAGGGTTGAGATTATCTGCGCCAACTGCGGCGGGCATCTGGGGCATGTGTTTGAAGGCGAAGGATTCACCGAAAAAAATACGCGATATTGCGTCAATTCGCTGTCCATGAGCTTTGCCCCTGCGGGCAGCGAGGCGGAAAAAACAGCTCTGGCGCGGCTGGCTGCCAAAAAGGAAACCTCCGCTGCCGGGGGCGCTCCGCTGGCGGCTGCCGGGGCTTCAGAGCAGACTGCTGCCTCTGGAGGGTGCACGGCCACAGCCATTGTGGCGGGAGGCTGCTTCTGGGGTGTGGAAGACGCTTTTCAGAAAATACCGGGCGTGTGCGAGGCGATTTCGGGGTACACGGGCGGGCATACGGCCAATCCTTCGTATGAGGATGTGTGCCGGGGCGATACCGGCCATGCGGAGGCCGTGCTTGTGCGCTATGATCCCTCGCGCGTGAGTTACGAGCAGATTTTGCGTCGCTTTTTTGAAATTCACGATCCAACCCAGCTCAACAGGCAGGGGCCGGATTGGGGAGAGCAGTACCGCTCGGCGGTTTTTTATCAGGGCGCGGAACAGAAGGCTGTGGCAGAAAAGCTGGTGGCCCGCCTGCGGGAGCTTGGCTACAAGGTGGTTACGCAGGTTGCGCCTGCCGGGCCTTTTTATGAGGCCGAGGCTTACCATCAGGATTTTGCCCGTCGCACAGGGCGGGGCGTGTGCCACATGTCTGTGCCGCGCTTTTCGCAACGGGTGGATGGAACCCCGGTTAAATAAAAGGGTTGGCTGAACGCCGCGGCCCGCTTTTTTTACCTGCTGCACGCAACAGGCCCGTTTCAGGGAGAGCATACGCTCCGCCATCTGAAACGGGCCTGAATTTTTTTGAATCTTTGCAGCTACCGCAGAATCTGGGCGGTGGAAGCGCAGGGCAGGCCAAAGGCTTCGGCCACGCCAGCAAAGGTGCACTGTCCATCAACCGTATTGAGGCCGCGTTCAAGGGCGATATTTTCGCGGCAGGCGTTTTTCCAGCCTTTGTCCGCCAGCTCCACGGCAAAGGGCAGGGTGGCGTTGGTCAAGGCATAGGTTGACGTGACCGGCACGGCCCCAGGAATGTTGGCAACGGCATAGTGGATGACGCCGTGCTTTTCATAGGTGGGTTCGTGGTGGGTTGTGGGCCTGCCCGCCGTGGTTTCAAACGAACCGCCCTGGTCAATGGCCACGTCCACCACCACGCTGCCGGGGCGCATGGTTTTGATCATGGCTTCTGTCACCAGTTTGGGCGCCATGGCACCTGGAATAAGCACGGAGCCGATAACAAGGTCGGACTCCTGAACAGCCCCGGCGATATTGTATTCGTTGGAAGCAAGGGTCTGGACGCGGGAAGAGAAAATGTCGCCCAGATAGCGCAGACGGTTCAGGTTGTTGTCCAGAATGGTAACTTCCGCGCCAAGGCCCATGGCCATCTTGGCGGCTTCCGTACCCACGGTGCCGCCACCCACAATGGCGACCCTGGCGCGCTGCACGCCAGCCACGCCGCCCAGCAGCATACCCGCGCCGCCTGCCTGTTTGGTCAGAATGTAGGAACCCATCTGCACGGCCATACGGCCCGCCACTTCAGACATGGGAGCCAGCAGCGGGAGGCTGCGGTCCTTGGGCTGCACGGTTTCGTAAGCAAGGCCCACCACACCGGAACTGAGCAGGGCGTCAGTGAGTTCCTTGTCCGCCGCAAGATGCAGGTAGGTAAAGAGCAGCAGGCCGGGGCGAAAATATTTGTATTCGCTGGGCAGTGGCTCCTTGACCTTCATGATCATTTCAGCCTTGGCCCATACCTCGCCCACTGGCAGCATGCTCGCGCCAGCCTTGGCAAATTCGTCATCGCCAATACGGCTGCCAAGCCCTGCGCCGCTTTCTACCAGAACCTTGTGCCCGTGGTCAGTGAGCGCCTTGACCCCGGCGGGCGTGATGCCCACACGGTATTCATCGGCCTTGATCTCCTTGGTGACGCCAATAATCATGGATAGTCCTCGCAAGCTTATGGTTGTGGCGAAACCGGCAATACCGGTCACGCTGGGGGCATGCTTCTTCCATGGTCTGGGGCGCAGGGGGGATGACGCCTTGCGGGCGGCCTGATCCGCCCGATATGAAACCGTATATTTTTTCCCGTTTATCAGCAATAAAATTACGATGTTTTGCGGCGTCTTCTTACAGACAATCGCACAGGGTGCGCTCCCGCAATGATTTAAGCCGGATGCCGCCGTTGAGGATTTCGCCCCGCAGTTCGCGCAGGCGGCGATCCATATCAGGGGGAAGATTCTTGCCGGCGGCAGCCTTGAAAGGCCCCATGTCTGTAATGTCCACACCGCCGTTTTGCAGGTCGCGCACGAGGATTTCCTTGCCTGCAAAGTGGCCGGATGCCGC
Organism: Pseudomonadota bacterium; assembly: GCA_023419375.1. Lineage (GTDB taxonomy): Bacteria > Desulfobacterota > Desulfovibrionia > Desulfovibrionales > Desulfovibrionaceae > Desulfovibrio. The sequence continues at coordinate 76,613 of JAEZYD010000065.1, read as the reverse complement.
AGCTGCTATGATGTCGTATGCGGCCTTGTTGGGGTGCTTGAGAATGGAGGTGAGCACATGGCCGGGCAGCAGGTTGTCCTTGTCGGTGTTCAGGCCCACGGCATAGGCGTTGCGCGCCTTAACCTCCTGCAAGGCCGGGCCGTTGCCCATGCCGCTGGCCAGAACCAGAATGTCCGCGCCCTGATCAAGCAGATTTTTTGCAGCGGCGCGGCCAGCCTCCGCATTGGCGAATGAACCAGTAACCACGTTGACAACACGCACTTCCGGGTCAATCACGCGCGCGCCCTCGGTGAAGCCTCCCAGCAGGGAGCGCATGGCGGGGCAGTCCTCGCCCGTTATCCAGCCGATAATTTTGCGTCCGCTTATGCCGGGCATGCCGGTCTGGCGCGCAAGTATGGCCGCAGCCGCCCCGGCAAGATAGGCCGCCTGCTCGTCGGCAAAAGTTACGGACATTATATTGGGCGCGCGGATGCCGGCGTCAATGCAGCCAAACATGGTGCGGCGAAAGTTGGCGGCGTTGTTGCGCAGCACTTCATGCAGGCCGTTGGAGGCCACAAGCACAAGATCGTTGTTGCCCGCAGCGTTGCGGAACATCTCCTGAAGCGCCGCTTCGTCCTGCCCTGGCTGGGCGGTAATGACAGAGGCCTTGATGCCAAGCTCGCGCTCGGCCTGCCTCAGGCCGTCCACAAGACTGTCGTTCCAGTCGTTGTCGCCCGTGGGCGTTTCAAGCAGCAGAGCCACGCGCAGGGGGCCCTGCGGTTTTGGTGCGTCCGTGCAATGGGCGGGCTGGGAAAAGCCAAGGCAAAGGAAGAGCAGAAGGGCCAGCATAAGGGCAACAGGGCGGAGTGAGAACATGGATTTTCCTTGAAGTGAATGTGCAGGCTGCGGGAGTTGTTATTTAAGGTTTTTGGCAGGCAGACTGCCCTTTTTTCGCCATGCGCAATATATCGCTGCGGCTTTTGCGGCGCAAGAATATCCGCTGGCATGCACTGCGCAAATAAATACAAATTTTTTTTATGTGTTTAATTTTTTAATAAGGCTGAATGCTGCCGATTATATCCATCCATTTTAATTTAACTTATTTTGTTGTTACCAGCAAAATTTATAGTTTGATTAATCAAACAAGCAGGCGTACATACCTTGACTTGCAAATGTGAAATAAATAATGTGCTGCTTGTGAACAAAGTAACATGTAGCGCAGGATTGTTATTGCGATAATCCTGCTGAAATTATTGAAAATTATTGCAAGGAAGGTTCCCATGTCTGTTGATGCACAGCCCCGCTGGTTTGATGCCCAGGCCATTGGCACAGCTCTGGAAAGGGAAACAGCACCTGACGCCGCAGAGCTTCGGGATATCCTCAACAAGTCGCTTGAACTACAGCCGCTCTCCATGGCGGAAACAGTCGCCCTCATGCGCGTGCAGGACGGCGTGGGCGTTGGACGCATTATGGCAGCCGCCGATGAAGTCAAGCAAAAGGTTTACGGCGACCGTATTGTGCTTTCTGCCCCTCTGCACATTTCCAATCACTGCGGCAGCGAATGCCTCTACTGCGCCAACCGCAAGAGCAACAAGGCCGTTGAGCGCAAGTATATGACCTCGCCTGAAATGCGCGAGGCAGCCCTCAAGCTTATCCGTCAGGGCCACAAACGCATTTTTCTTGTAAGCGGGCAGTTGCCCAATGCGGATATTGAATATCTGTCCGAGGCCATCAGCATTCTGTACACGGCTTTTGACGGCGTGGGCGAGGTGCACAGCGTCAACGTGAACGTGGGCGCTCTGGAATCGCATGAGTATGCCGCCCTGCTGGAATCATATGTGGGCACCGTGCTGATTTATCAGGACACCTACCACGAAGCCAGCTATCGCGCAGCCCACATCTCTGGCCCCAAGAGTGATTACTACGCCCGGCTGAACGCCGCCGATGTGGCCTTTCAGGCGGGGGTGCCGGACGTGGGCGGCGGCTTGATGCTGGGCCTTGGCCCCTGGCAGTACGACCTGCTGGGCATCGTGCAGCATCAGGCGCACTTGCTGCGGGCCTACGACACGGGGTGCCGCACTCTGAGCCTGCACCGCATGCGTTGCGCCCCCGGCAGCAACATGCAAACGCCCTATCCCGTGAGCGATGCCGACTACCTGCGCTGCGTGGCTATTGCCCGGCTGGCGGTTCCTTACGCGGGCATCATCCTGACCACCAAGGAGCCTGCAGGCCTGTGGCGCGATGGCTGTAGCGCGGGCGCTTCGCAACTGCTCACGGGCAGCGTTGCCAATCCCTACGACAGCTGGATCGACAATCCCGAGCACAAGGTTGCCTTCCCCATTGGCGAAGATTGCCACGTGGATGAAGTGGTGCGCTTTCTGCTGGAAGAAGCCCGCCATCTGCCGTCATTTTGCGCTGCCTGCCCCCGGCTGGGACGCACGGGCGAAGAATTCCTTTCCATGGTGCGCGAATGCGGCATGAAAAACCAGTGCGGCCCCAACTCTGCGGCTTCGTTCCTGGAATTTCTGCTGCACTACGCCACGCCCTACACGCGCATGATCGGCGAACAGCTGCTGGCCGAAAAAATGGACAAAATGACCACGGGCGAGCATGGCGCTGCCAAAAGGCTGCTTACCAAGGTGCGCGCTGGTCGCATTGACGAATTCATTTAACAGACCGCTTGCAGATAAAACCCTCAACGGCAAGCGTACTCTGTTGTTAACGCAAAAAGGCGGGCTTCATGCCCGCCTTTTTGCGTGTTGACAGCGTCAACACAATCGGAAATCAGGAGCCGGTTGCGGCTTTGCCGCACCGATGAGCGACTGGTTTGCGTGTATTCCGCCCGGCGGCTTTGCTGACGCTGGCGGCGCAAATGCCGCAAAGCGGCGTTTGATCGGTATCAGGCGGGCATGAAGCCCGCCTTTTTGCGTGTTGACAGTGCTAGGCTGTGCCAGCAGTCAGCCCAGGCTCGACCAGTCCCGCGGCCTAGGTAAAGAAAAACCAGGTCAGCAGGGCGAACAGCGGCACAAGAATGCAGACCGACCACAAAATGTAGCCGAAAAATCCGGGCATACGCACGCCCTGATCTTCCGCAATGGCCCGCACCATAAAGTTGGGCGCGTTGCCTATGTAGCTGCATGCGCCCATAAAGACCGCGCCAGCGGAAATGGCCGCCAGCGTTTCGGGCATTTGGTGCATGAGCGTTTGCGCATCGCCGCCCGCTGTGTTGAAAAAGACCATATAGGTCGGCGCATTATCCAGAAAGCTGGAAAGAATGCCCGTCAGCCAGAAGTACATGGCATTGACCGGCTGCCCGTCGCGCGAGACCAGTTCCACCAGCGGGGCCAGCGCGCCGGAGCTTCCTGCCTTGAGAATGGCCATGGCCGGAATCATGCTGACAAAAATACCAAAGAACAGTTGGGCCACTTCTTCAATGGGGCCCCACGTAAAGCCATTCAATTCGCGGCATCTGCGGCTGGTGTAGCGCATGGAAAGCCACGCCAGGCAGAGCAGGGCGGCATCGCGCAGCACGTTTTGCGTTTCCAGCGGCACGCCGCCCACCGTGGCGATTGTTCCCAGCGGGAACAGGCCGGAAAGCAGCACGGCAGTCACCACGCCCAGCAGAAACAGCAGGTTGATCTTGCCGTCAAGTCCGAGCTTTTCCTGGCTGGGCATTGCCTGCCCCGGTCTTGCGGACGCGGCTTCAGCTGGATTGGTCGGCGGCACGGGGCGGCCTTCCTTGTTATAGAGCACCATGTCCAGAACAAAATAGATCGCCAGCAGGGCTGTGGAAAGGCTCAGGGTCTTTAAAAACAGGTGCGAGGTTGTCCAGAAAAAGTCCACGCCCTTCAAAAAACCCAGAAACAGCGGCGGGTCGCCCAGCGGCGAGAGTGAGCCGCCGATGTTTGCCACCAGAAAAATGAAGAATACCACAGAATGCACACGGTATTTGCGGTGCGCATTGGCCCGCAGCAACGGGCGCACAAGCAGCATGGCGGCCCCTGTGGTGCCCATCCAGCTTGCCAGCACGGTTCCTATGGCGAGAATGCCCAGATTCACGGGCGGCGTGCCTGTGAGCGAACCTTTAAGGCGTACCCCGCCCGCAACCGTGTACAGCGAAAAAAGAAGTACAAGGAAGGGCACGTAATCCAGCAGGATGATGTGGCAGAATTCATAGAAGGTCACGCCTGGGCCATAGACAGCCAGACACGGCACAAGAAAGGTGAGCGCCCAGAAAATGGAAATCTTGCCCCGGTGATGTTCCCAGAAAATATGGGCGGTCAGCGGCAGTATGGCTATGGAAAGCAGCATGCCCGCAAAAGGGATGATCCACCATGCGGAGAGGGTGCCGGGAACTGTAAGATGGTCGGCGGCGGCAAGAGCCGTGTAGGGAGTAAGCAGCAGTGCGCTCAGAGCATATGCAGAGAGGCGGAGTAGATTCATGTTGCTCCTAAAAAAAGTGAATGAATTGCAGGCCGATAAGAAAAATCGACCACGACTGGTGTGCTGAATATACCCTAATTGGCATTGTCCGTCCATTCCGGCAGATCGGCGCACTTGCCTGAATGGCCGTTTTCTGCCACACAAGGGCAGCAATCAATTACATGTGTAAGGAATCAGCCATGCCCAAAGAACCTACGGCACGGCGCAAGGCCCGCTTTCTGGAAGTGCTGAGTCACCGCCAGCCGGACCTTACGCTGGTGCTTGCCAATATCCACGACCCGCACAACGTTTCGGCCATTTATCGCTCGTGCGACGCCTTTGGCGTCAGCCGCGTGCACCTGTATTATACCAACACGGCATTTCCAGCTTTGGGGCGCAAAACATCGGCCTCGGCCCGCAAATGGGTAGAAACCGAGCGCCACAAAACCTGCGAAGGCATGATGGCGGAGCTGCGCGGTGAGGGCATGCAGGTGCTTGCCACCTCGTTTACAGAAAAGGCCCGCCCCATGCGGGAATGGGATTTTACCCGCCCCACGGCGGTGATCATGGGCAACGAGCACAGCGGCGTTGAGCCGGAACTGCTGGCTGCCGCCGATGGCGAGCTGTACATCCCCATGTACGGCATGATCCAGAGCTTCAACGTTTCTGTGGCTTCGGCCATTATTCTTGCAGAAGCAGCCCGCCAGCGCGAGGCCGCAGGCATGTACGCCACCCCGCGCTTTGATGAGGCAACTCTCGCAACTCGTCTCGGTGAGTGGCTGGAAAAATAGCGATAGCCCGAACTGGCCGATATCCGGCCACGAAAGCCCGGGCCGCCCGCGCGGCGTATGCGGGCGATACTTCGGGCTTCCGCCGCATGTAACTATTCGCCAAGAATAGTCATGAACAATCCCGCGCTGGTCTGTCAGGCCTATGCCTTTGCCACTGTTGTGCTGTGGTCAACCGCCTATGTGTACACCAAGGTTGCGCTGGCGTTTTTTACGCCGGGGCCGCTGGGCCTTGTACGCTGCGCGGTGGCATCACTGGCATTTCTTGGTATTCTGCTGGCAAGGGGCAGGGCGCGCGGGGGATTTTTTGTTCCTTCCGCCCGGCATCTGCCCCTGTTCGCGGCGGCAGGGCTGAGCGGCTTCACGCTGTATCTGCTGGCCTTCAATGAGGGTTCCATCACCCTCAACCCCACCACCAACTGCATTGTCATTTCCACGGCTCCCCTCCTGACGGCGGCGCTGGCGCGTCTGTTCTTCAGCGAGCGTTTGCCCGCGTTGCGCTGGCTTGCGCTTGCGCTGGCATTTGGCGGCGTGGTGGTGATGAACGGCGGCGGGCGCGGATTTATGCTGGCCCCAGGCATGGGCTGGGTGCTGGTGGCCGCAGTGCTCATAAGTCTTTATAATATTACGCAGCGCACCTTGTCGCGACACTACGGCTCCATGGAAATCGCTGGCTGGAGTTTTTTTGCCGGTACGCTGTTTTTGCTGTACTGCCTGCCGCAGGCCGTGGCCCAGGTGCAGGCTGCCCCCGCCAGCGCGCTGTGGCTTGCGCTTTTTCTGGGGATTTTTCCCAGTGCCGCAGCCTACCTGCTCTGGACAAGAGCCCTTGCTCTGGCCCCGCGTACAAGCCTTGTGACCAACTACATGTTCCTGACGCCCTTTTTGTCCATGCTGCTTGATTTCATGGTGACGGGCGGCCTGCCGGAGGCCTCCACCTTTGCGGGCGGGGCGATCATCATGGGGGCTTTGGTGCTGTTCAGCCTTGCGGGCAGGCGGGGCTGAACGGTTTTTTTGCTTGCTGGCTGTGTCAGAGAACAAAATAGCCATGTAGCCGTTGCCCAACGCTGAATTTTCACACAACTACAAGGCCCGTTTCCGCAGGATATTTTCCGGCAGAAACGGGCCTTTCCCTTGCGGGAACCCAACCCTGATTTTCATGCTGGGCCGCTAATCAGTGTGCGGCTGCACCAGCTTTTCAAAACTTTTGCCATTCCACTGAAAGCTTACGTCATTGTCTACCGGAACATGGGCCATGCCCGTACTGGTCCAGAACATGGGCTGCGCCTTGAGGCCGCCAAGGCCAAGGCAGATCATGACCGTAGCCTGAACATCGGGCGGCATTTTGCGGCCCGGGGCAAAAAAGGCGCTTATGTCCGGCTCTTGCGGGGTATCCACGGGCACGGCTCGGCCAGTGGCGTCAACCCGCCACAGCTCAAGGGTACACACAGCGCCGCCCAGGGTGCCGAACGCGGCGAGCACGGAGCCGTCCGCAGCGTTGCGGAACAGGCGCAGGGCAACGGCGGTATCCCTGAACGGCATGGAGGCGAACACCAGAACGTCCTCCGTTTCTCCGGCGATCTCCCAAAATTCCGAATGCCCGGCAGAGAGCAGTTTCTGCTTTTCCTGCGGGCTCAGACCTTCAGGAGTGTTTTCAAAAATACTTTCGGGCAGCAGTGCAAAGATACTGCGGGCAGTGACTTCGCTTTCGGCGGCCTGCACAGAATCCGACAGTGCGGCAAGCAACAGAACAATCAGTAAACAGTGTATATGACGCGGCATACATCCTCCCGCAGACAGATGATTGCAGAAACAGACGTGCTGTAAAAATTTTTATACCGCTTTCAGCAAGGCTTGTCCATGCATGCAGGCAAAGGATTGCGCAATACGGGTGGTTGGGGGCTTAGGGTGCATTTTGCAGCGGCTAGGGGCGCGCAAAAATACACAGGCTCTGCCCTTGCCAATGCCCCTTGGGCCGCTTACATATGCTTTCATGAACACAAGCAAGCCCTGCATCCACATCGAAAAGGCCCGCCAGCACAATCTCAAAAATATCAGCCTGGACATTCCTCGTGACGAGCTGGTGGTGATTTGCGGCCCGTCAGGTTCCGGCAAATCAACGCTGGCGTTCGACATCGTGTACGCCGAAGGCCAGCGCCGCTATGTGGAATCGCTGTCTGCCTACGCCCGCCAGTTTTTGCCCCAGATGGACAAGCCGGACGTGGAAAAGATCGAGGGGCTTTCGCCCGCCATATCGCTTGAACAGCAGAGCGTTTCGCGCAACCCGCGTTCAACCGTGGGGACAGTCACGGAAATTTACGACTTTCTGCGCGTATTTTTTGCCCGGCTTGGGCGCATGTATTGCCCCCAGTGCGGGCGGCCCATCGAGGCCCGCGCGGCAGATGAAATCATTGGCGATATCATGGCCCTGCCGCAGGGCACCAAGTTCATGGTCATGGCTCCGCTGGTGGAACTTCAGAAGGGCACGCATCAGGACAAGTTCAAAAAGCTCAAGGCCGAAGGCTTTGCCCGTGTGCGCGTCAACGGCGAGTTCTATACGTTGGACGATGTGCCCACGCTGGACAAGAACAAGAAGCACTCCATTGATCTGGTGGTTGACCGCCTGGTGAACAAGGAGGGCATTCGCGGGCGTCTGGCGGATTCGGTTGAGCTGGCCCTGCGCTATGGCGAGGGCCGCCTTGTGCTGCACGAGCCGGACAAGGCCGCCGCAGGGCAGGAGGCCGACACCGTGCATTCCACCACTTCGGTGTGCGCGCATTGCCGTATTTCTCTGCCGGCTCCCAGCCCGCAGCTGTTTTCATTCAACGGGCCGCAGGGCGCCTGCCCGCGTTGCGTGGGCCTCGGCGGCGTGGATTATTTTGAGCCGCGCCTCATTTCGCCCAACATGGGGCTTTCGTTGAACACGGGCGCACTGTTGCCCTGGGCTACGGACAAGATGTTCAGCCGTTATGAGGACGCGCTCAAGGCTCTGGGCAAACGCTTCAAATTTCAGCTCTCCACGCCGTTGGAGCAGTTCAGCGAAGACGCGCTTTCCGCCCTTTTTTACGGCGAGGATGAACAGGGCCGCCCCGCGCGCGCCTCGTTGGGCCTGCGCCGCAACTGGATGGGCGGCAGCGTGGCCCTTGGCGCTGGCGGTGATTATCAGAGCGAGCATTTTTCTGACGCCCTGCGCACGCAGGGACAGGTGGGCGTGAGCGAAAAACGCTGGCCCGGCGTCATCCCCCTACTTGAAAGCGGCATGCAGTACGGTGATGCATGGCGTGAGGCTCTGTCGCGTTTTCGGCAGACCATGGACTGCCCCGACTGCCACGGAGCGCGTCTGAACACCAACGCGCTCTCCGTGCGGGTGGACGACCTGAATATCGCGCAGTTCTGCAACCTTTCGGTTGAGCGCGCGCTGGAATGGCTGGAAAAACGTGAATTTACGGGGCGGCATGTGATTATTGCCGAACCGCTCATGAAGGAACTGACCCACCGCCTGTCGTTCATGCGCAGCGTGGGCCTTGAGTACCTTTCGCTGGGGCGTTCCATGTCCACGCTTTCGGGCGGCGAGGCCCAGCGCATCCGTCTGGCATCGCAACTCGGTTCAGGTCTTGTGGGCGTTACCTACGTGCTGGACGAGCCTTCCATCGGCCTGCATCCGCGTGACAACGAGCGACTGCTGGGAACCCTGCGGTCGCTTCAGGCGCGCGGCAATACCGTGCTTGTGGTGGAGCATGACGAGGCCACCATCTGCGCGGCCGATACGGTCATTGAACTTGGCCCCGGCTCCGGCTCGCAGGGCGGCGAAATCATGTTTCAGGGGCGGGTGGACGACCTGCTCGGCAAGGCGGACACCCTCACGGCCCGTTACCTGCGCGGCGACGATGTGATCGCCCTGCCGGACGAGCGGCGCGAAGGGCAGGGGGCGTTGGTCATGCACGGCATCACCACCAACAACCTGCGCGATATTGACTGCCGTATCCCTCTGGGCGTGCTGACCTGCGTGACCGGTGTTTCCGGTTCCGGTAAAAGTTCGCTGGTGGTGGATACGCTCTACAAGCATGTGGCCCTGAACCTTGGCCTGCGCGTGGATCAGCCCGGCACCATCGGCGGGCTGGAATACGAAGAAGGCTCCGCGCCTGTAGAGCGCATTGTGGCCATTGACCAGACGCCCATTGGCCGCACGCCGCGTTCCAACCCCGCCACCTACACCAAGATTTTTGACGAAATTCGCAATATTTTTGCCATGACGCAAGACGCCCGCAAACGCGGTTACAAGCCGGGGCGTTTCAGCTTTAACGTGCGCGGGGGCCGTTGCGAAGCTTGCGGAGGCGACGGGCAGATTCGTGTTGAAATGCATTTTTTGCCCGACGTGTACGTGACCTGCGATGTGTGCAAGGGCAAACGCTATAACCACGAAACCCTTGAAGTGCGCTACAAGGGGCTGAACATTGCCGAGGTGCTCGACCTCACCGTGCATCAGGCCCGCCAGCTTTTTGAAAACTATCCCTCGCTGGAGCGCCGCCTTGCCGTGCTGGAAGAGGTGGGGCTGGAATATCTGCGACTGGGGCAGCCCGCCACGACCCTCTCTGGCGGCGAAGCCCAGCGCATCAAGATTTCGCGCGAACTGGGCAAGCGATCCCTGCCGGGAACCATGTACATTCTTGACGAGCCGACCACTGGCCTGCACATGCACGAGGTGGGCAAGCTCATCAAGGTGCTGCATGCCTTGGTGGATCGGGGGGCCAGTGTGGTGGTTATCGAGCACAATACGGACATGATCCTGGCATCCGACCATGTGCTGGATATGGGCCCCGGCGGCGGCGAAAACGGCGGGCAGATAGTTTCTGCCGGAACGCCCGAGGCCATTGTGGCCGACCCCAATTCCGTCACCGGGCGCTTCCTCATGCAGGAGCGGCTGGACAGGCTCAAGCGGCGCAAATAGGCAAAACTGCCTGATAAAATATGTAAAAACCCGGAGAAATCCGGGTTTTTTGCTTATGTCGCCAGTTGGGCGCGAGGAGGCAGGTAAAATAATTTTGGACATGTAAAAGCCCCGGACATGGTACAGGCCAGGGCCGGGGCTGAGCCGGTTCGCACTCTGCCTACATGACGAACCGGAGGAGGGGGCTTGTGAGGTCGGGAGTCTTGGCCTTGCTCTCTACTTTTTGGGCTCAAATTTCAGTCGTTTGCTTTCAAGGCGCTGCGCTTCGGCATCGTTGGGAGTGCAGCCGCAGGAGCTTTTTTTGCCATCGCCGCATCCTCCATCGCAACAGCCGCATTTGCCCTTGCTGACCGCCGTATAAACCCTGCGACCAAAGTAATATGCAGCCGCAATTATGCACAGTATGACGATAATCAGTTGAATATCCATGTCTTCACCTCTTGTTTCCTCCAAAGTTCCTTGCGGCGCAGGGAGGATGTGCACGTAGTCTGCCCTTGTGGAAAATGAATGTCAACTTCATTTAAGTTGGGCATAAAAAATATTTGTTTTGTGCGGAAACCTTACACCCATTCACAAAGGAATAAAAAAGGGCTGCCCAAGGGCAGCCCGAAATGGTCGCTAAAGCTCAAGCCGTGGGCTTAGTCGTCCTTGGCGGCTTTATCGCGGCAATCCTTGCAGATGCCGTACAGGTTATGCACATGGCCGCGCAGCTTGAAGCCGTATTTTTCGGCCATTTCGCGCTGGAGCTTTTCAATGCGCGGATCGCAGATTTCCACAATCTTGCCGCAGTCAAGGCAGACAAGGTGGTCGTGGTGGCTGTCCGGCTTGGCAATTTCGTAGCGGGTGATGCCGTCGCTGAAGTGGATTTCCATGGCAAGGCCCGCATCGCAAAGCAGCTTGAGCGTGCGGTATACGGTGGTCTGACCGATGCCGGAGTCGCGCTTGATCACGTGCTGATAAAATTCTTCAAGCGAGTGGTGCCCCGGCAATTCAAAAAAAGCCTCGGCTATGATACGGCGCTGGGATGTGGTGTTCAGGCCTTTGCGGCTCATGAAATCCAGAAATTCCGAAAGACCGGCATTATTTTGTTGCGTTGTCATATATATGCCCACCCCCGAATAACAAGTGTGCGTTTGTTAAAACTGTCGATGCGGCCGAGGCTTGCAGTCGCCAGCATGTAGGGTACCTTTTGGCCTAAAAAATGGCAAAAAGCAATGCAGCGCCTGAATGGCGGTTGTATGCTGTTTTACTGCCCTGCAAGCTATGGTAGGGTTGTGGCGCGTGGAGAGCAAGGGCGTGTGCGAAAAAAAGAGATTTTTCAGCCGTAATTTCTTGACAGGCTAAATAGGATTGAATACTGTTTTCAAAACGAAGTTGCAGCAACCTCTGCCGGAGCGTCACGCTTCGCCATAAGGATACAGTCATGGGAAATCTCATCAATAAAGCGGTTGAACCTTTCAATGTGAAGGCTTTTCACGGTGGTGAGCTGAAAACGGTTACCGAAGCAGATATCAAGGGCCACTGGTCTATCTTTTTTTTCTATCCCGCGGACTTTACCTTTGTGTGCCCCACGGAGCTGGAAGACCTGGCAGACAACTATGAGCAGTTCAAAAAGCTCAATTGCGAAGTCTATTCCGTCTCCACCGACAGCGCTTTTGTGCACAAAGCCTGGGCCGATGCCTCGCCCAGCATTGCCAAGATTCGCTACCCCATGCTGGCAGACTGCGCAGGAACGCTCTCCAACGCGTTCGGCGTCATGATTGAAGGCGCGGGGCAGGCTTTGCGCGGCAGTTTTCTGGTAAATCCCGAGGGCGTCATCAAGGCCTATGAAATCCACGACACGCCCATTGGCCGCAATGTTGAAGAACTGCTGCGCAAGCTGGAAGCCGCGCAGTTTGTGGCCGAGCACGGCGATCAGGTTTGCCCTGCCCGCTGGAAGCCCGGCAGCGCCACCCTTAAGCCCGGTCTTGATCTTGTAGGCAAGATCTAGGCAGATTTTTTCACACGCAGACACAACGCCTTTCCCTTTCTCTTCCTCCAATGCCCTCCTCAGGCAACCCCGCTGAAAGAGGCCAGCACGCAAGTGTTGGCCTCTTTTGACGTGTGGGCTTTGCTGCGCTGGCGTGGAGGAAGGAAAGGCAGGGGGGAGATTTTTTGCGCGCGGGGTGGGTGAGCCTGTCGAGCGTATTTACGCAAACCCGACTTTTTTGGCCTGACGGCGTTAAAATCCTGTTTTTGATGCTCACGTACTTGAGTACGCTGCGCTCAAAAACAGGATTTTTCCTTGTCAGGCCAGAAAAATGCGTATTTTGCAAATTCACTCAACACCAGCCATCGCCCTCGCTTCGCTCTGGCGAGTTTAAGGAAGGCAACGCCACGACCAGCTTCTGATGACGGGCCGGGGCAAAGGCAAAAAGGCAGGAAAAGCTGAAAGGCAGAGAAAGAAAAGGCAAACACAGAAAAAGGGTTTTGCCGGGTGGGTGAGCCTGTCAGGCTGATTTACGCAAACCCGACTTTTACGCCCTGAATGCGTCAGCGCCGCAAAAAGCGTATTTTGCAAATTCGCCCAACACTAGCCATCGCCTTCGTTTCGCTCCGGCGAGTTTAAGGAAAGCGACCCCACGACCAGCTTCTGATGGTAAATAGATTTTTCTGACTCGCAAACTTCCGGTCTGGTCGTGGCTGAACGGAAATTGCCATTAGTAACTTGTCGATGTGTGCAGATATTTGTTTGCTGCCAGAATTTGTCAGGAGTGGAGATGTCAGAATATTCAGAGCTATTGGGAAGAATGTAAATGTAATCCAGAAACTAACAATTATATTAGGGGGATCGGGCTGAAACGGTCTAACATTCAAAGCGAAAGCGTCCTCTGGCATTAACGCGGCGCGGAGGGAGATCACCTGAGCGAGCGTGGCGAGCGAGGGAAGCTCCCGCAGCAGATGCCGCGTCGCCCTCGCCACGCTACGGAAGTTGGAAAGCCCTCTTAGGGGGTGCTTCGGGGGGGGTGCTTCGGGGGGGATGCAAGGGGGGCCGCGAAGGGGGCGCAGCCCCATAACCGGCCCCGCCTTGCCGCACGCCGCGCAGGCGTCCCGAGCTCCGCCGGAGGGCGGAACCCAGTGCCCGCAGGGCAGCAAATATTCACAACACCACGCCGGAAAGGCGAAATCGCGCGCCGCGCAGGCGTCCCAAGCTCCGCCGGAGGGCGGAATCCAGTGCCCGAAGGGCAGCAACTACTCACAACTCAACGCCACGCAGCAAAATCGCGCGCCGCGCAGGCGTCAAAAAAGAGGCCAGCACTCACGCACTGACCTCTTTCAATTGCAACGCACGAGGCGCTGGCAATGGCGATTTGTCTTAAGCCATGTGCTTGAGAGAGTTGTTGTAAATGCGCGCCACGCGTTCCCTTGTGCCTTCCACAGGCGCAACGGAAATCAGCAGGCCCAGCGAGGGGGTCTGTTCCACCAGATCGCAGAACTTGTCCACATCAGCGGCGGTCACGCCGAGGTCTTCAAGCTTTTGCGGCACGCCCACGCTGGCAAGCCACTGCTCCACAGCCTTGGCGGCCTGCGGAGCTTCTTCCGGCAGGCCCTTGAGGCCGGGGGCCAGGGGCGCAAGAATGTGCGCCAGTACATCGGGCCGCGCGGGGTAGCATTCCAGAATGACCGCGGGCAGCAGAACGGCAAGCCCAAGGCCGTGCGACAGGTCGGGGCTGACGGCGCTCAGGGGATGTTCCAGCGCATGCGTGAAGTGCAGCAGACCGTTATCAAAAGCCACGCCAGCCTGCATGGCGGCATAGCACAGCTCGTAGCGGGCCTTGAGGTCGCCGGGGTCGGCGAGGGCGGCGGGCAGCCACTGGTGCACAAGCCGGATGGTCTCTGCCGCCAGTGAAATGGCAAAAGGATTGGTGACAGTGGTGGTGGCGGCTTCCACCACATGGTTGACGGCGTCAATGGACACATAGCGCGTCTGGTCGGGCGAAAGCCCGGTCATGAGCGCGGGGTCGTCAATGGCAAAACGGGGATAGATGCAATCGTAAGCAATGGCGGGCTTGTAGTTCAGCTTTGTCACGGTTGCCACGGCAAAGCGGTTCACTTCGCTGCCGGTGCCGTGGGTGAGGTTGATGGCAATGATGGGCAGGGCCACTTGCGGCGTAAAGCGGTAGCAGTACAGGTCATCGCCCGTCTTGCCGGGATTTGCCAGCAGGATGGCGGCGCTCTTGCCGCAGTCGATGGGGCTGCCGCCGCCAATGGCCAGCACTGCGCCCGCATTGGCGGCACGGCCCAGGGCTGCGGCCTCGTCCACGCTGTCGGTGGTGGGGTTGGGGGTAACGCGGTTGTAGAGCGCCAGTGTGATGCCGTGCTTTTGAGCTGCGGCTTCAACCTTGTCCCACGCGCCCGTGATTTTGTATGAACGCCCGCCGCAAACGCAGAGTATGGACGTGATGCCCTCGCTCTTAAGCTGGGCGAGGATGTCGTCTATTTTATCAATGGCCCCAACGCCCAGATAGGTTGTTGTCTTGACGCGGATTTCCCGCACATTCTTGTAATCGGCTGCTTGATCCCACATATGATCCTCCAGAGTGCTATGGCACGTATCCGCCGCGAGGGCGGGTTGATTGAAAATTTGTTATTTTTTTCACATGAGATGTTTATAAAAACTTTCAGGCAGATAGTAAAGCTCTTTGAGCGCACAAACATTTTTTCACGCAAATTTGACAAGCGGGAGAAGCTGGCGGCGGCATGCAGAACGGACGTTGCACTGTGTGCTGAGAACTTTGAGGGAAGGCCGTTCCAGTTGTGTGCGGAGCCGCCACCAAGGTTTATGGCATGCCCCACGTGCTGCACATTGAGGCAAAAAAAGGAGGCTCCCGCAAGGGAGCCTCCTTCAGTAAATCAGGGAACCTGCCCGGCAATGATTTTTTGAAAATCCTTGCCGAGAAGTGCGGGCAGACAGGCTTTTACCCGTCATACGCGAGCATTTCAGGTCGTAATTGCTTAATGCCCGCGCAGCATCTTGACGGAGCAGAACTTGCCGCACATGGCGCAGACTTCTTCCGTTTTGTGGTCTTCGCGGCGCTTTTCGAGCATCTGCGGGTCAAGAGCGGCCTTGGACATGGCTTCCCAATCCAGAGCCTTGCGGGCGGCGTTCATGGCAGCCTCGCGGGCAACGGCGGCGGGGCGGCCAAGGGCCACTTCGCCCACATGGGCGGCCACGCGCGAGGCCATGACGCCAGCGCGCACGTCTGCCTCGTCAGGCAGGGTGAGGTGTTCGGCAGGGGTGAGGTAGCACAGAAAGTCCACGCCAGCCTCAACGCCCATGGCGCCGCCGATGGCTCCGGCAATGTGGTCATAGCCGGGGGCGCTGTCGCAGCACAGGGGGCCGAGCACGTACAAGGGGGCATTGTTGGTCAGGCGCTTGATGCCCTGAATCTGGGTGCGCACCTGATTGAGCGGCACATGGCCGGGGCCTTCGATCATGCATTGCACGCCGCGTTCAAGCGCGTATTTGGCGAGCTGGCCCAGGTTGATGACTTCTTCCCACTGGGCGGCATCGCCCGCGTCCACGCCAGCGCCGGGGCGCAGGCCGTCGCCCAGCGAAAGGGTGACGTTGTAGGGGCGGCAGATGTCCAGCAGGCGGTCGTAGTATTCCAGCAGCGGATTTTCGCGGTTGTTCTCAAGCATCCAGCGGGCGAGCATGGAGCCGCCGCGCGAAACAATGCCCAGCACGCGGTTGTCCTTGACGGCCATTTCAGCGCCGCGCTTGGAGAGGCCGCAGTGCACGGTGATAAAGTCCACACCCTGCTCGGCCTGCTTGGCGATTTCGGCAAACAGGGCATCGGGCTGCATGGTGGCGATATCCAGCTCCGCATCCAGAATCTGCTGGCCCACGGCATAGAGCGGCACGGTGCCGAGCGGCAGGGGGCAGGCCTTGAGCATGCCGAGGCGCAGGGCGTCAAGATCGCCCGCGATGGAAAGATCCATCACGGTGTCGGCTCCGGCATCAAGGGCGGCCTTGATTTTGCGTTCTTCCGTAGAGGGGCAGTTGCACAGGGGCGAAGTGCCGATGTTGGCGTTCACCTTGATGCGCGAGGGCTGGCCCACAAGAATGGGCTTGAGGTTGGGGTGCGCGGGGTTGCCCAGCAGCACCATTGTGCCCGCCTCGATGGCTTCAACAATGGATTCGGGGGCGAGTTGTTCTTCCTCGGCCAGATTGGTGAGGTGTTTGTCCAGCAGGCCGCTCAGAGCGGAATTCTGCGAACGAAAAGATGCAGACATGGTTGTGCCTCGCGGGTTGCGACGCAGGGCGCAAAAAAAGCCACAAGCAGCGGAACAGCGTCGTGGCCGCGGCTTCCCTACGGCAGTGCGAACTGCGTCAGGTTCATAGGGTCTGGGTTTATCCCACTCTCAGCCGCCAAACCTTGCGATCCGCGGCTCCCCTAGCACTGTTTAGATGATTACGCTGTATGCCATCTGCTGTAAAGCCCGTCTTGCCATGCCTTGCCTTGCATTTACCTGTTCCGGCTGGCATAGACGAGCTATGGCAAGAAAACGTTTTTTGAGTCCCTTCACCTGGCCGGTGTTGTCATTCCTTGCGGTTATCGTTGCGGGGTCAGTACTGCTCGGCCTGCCTGCGAGTTGGGCCACGGGCCAGAGCATCAGCCCCATAGACGCCTGTTTTCTTGCAACCTCGGCTGTCTGCGTTACCGGGCTTTCGCCGCTGGATATCAGCGCTGTGCTCAGCCCTTTCGGCAAGGGGGTGCTGTTGTGCCTCATCCAGACCGGTGGGTTGGGGGTCATGACCTACACAAGCATTATTTTTCTGTTGTGGCGCAATAACGTGCCCTTCAACAGCCGAGAGGCTGTGAGTCAGGCCTTGCTGTGGGGTGATTTCAGCCTTGCCGCATTTTTGCGGCAGGTGCTTGGGCTGGTTTTTGGCATTGAGGCTGTGGCCGCATTCCTGCTCTGGCTGCACGACCCTGTATTTTTTTACCCATTCAGCGCAGTGTTTCATGCTGTTTCGGCCTTCTGCAATGCTGGTTTTGCCCTGAGCACAACCAATCTGGCAATTTTTCGGGATGACGTGGTTGTCAATGCCGTTATTGCGGTCAGTGTTGTGCTGGGCGGCATAGGTTTTGGCGTGTTGCGCGAATTTCTGGGTATCTGCACAGGAGGGCGCATGGGCGCGCCTGTGCGCCGCCTCAGTCGTTTCAGCCGCTTGGTGGTCAAAACAAGTCTTTTTATTATTGTTCTTGGCTGGGTGGGCATGTTCGCCATTGAGTTCTGGCGGGGAAGCGTGCCAAGAACCGTGGATGGATGCGCCGACCTTGCCATCACCATGTTTTTTCACTCGGTGGTGGCGCGTACCGCGGGCTTCAGTTCCATTGACCTCGCCGTCCTGGGCGATGCCACCCTACTGGTGTTGATAGCCCTGATGTTCATCGGCGGTGGCCCAGGGTCGTGCGCAGGCGGCATCAAGGTTGTGACCTTTCGCGTGCTTGCGGGCTACATTGCCGCGCAGTTTCGGGGCGACAGCCAGATTGTGCTGGAAGGGCGCGGCGTGTCGGCAGAGAACGTCAGCCGGGCGTTGACCCTGTTTTTTGCCTACTCCATGCTGGTGGGGATTTCGGTCTTTTTGCTTGCCATTACGGAAGGCGATGTTATTGCCGGAGCCGGCTCACAGGCCGCGTCCTTTTTGCGCCTGCTGTTTGAGGAAGTTTCGGCCCTCGGTACCGTGGGGCTTTCCGTGAATTTGACGCAAGATTTGAGTTCCGCGGGCAAGGGAATCATAATTTTCAACATGTTTGCGGGCCGGGTGGGCATTTTGAGCCTGCTCATGGCCGTGCAGAGCCTGCGGTCAAAAAAGGCCTACAGCGTGGCAGAGGCCCAGCTTCCCATCGGGT
This sequence comes from Pseudomonadota bacterium, assembly GCA_023419375.1. GTDB lineage: Bacteria > Desulfobacterota > Desulfovibrionia > Desulfovibrionales > Desulfovibrionaceae > Desulfovibrio. The sequence continues at coordinate 58,578 of JAEZYD010000065.1, read as the reverse complement.
AGGCGGGCTTGCCGGGCCATGGCCTGACGGTCAGAGAGGTATTTATGGCAGAAAAGAAACTGGAAATCGGCGTTATCGGCCTTGGCAAGTTTGGCCTGCGCATGGCGTCCACCCTTGTGTCGCTGGGGCATACAGTGCTTGGCATTGATATGTCCGAGGCCAGGGTGCAAAGGGCGGAAGAAGCGCTGGATACCGTATACAAGGCCGACGCCACCAATATTGCCGTACTGCGGTCGCTGCACGTGCAGGATCTGGACTGGGTTGTGATCAGCGTTGGGGAAAGCGTGGAGCAGTCGCTGAGCATCACCCTCAACGTGCAGGAACTGAACGGCCCCAAGATATGGGTCAAAGCCTCCAACGAGGAACACAAAAAAATTCTGCAACGCCTGCACGTTACCCGCGCCATGGTGCCGGAAACCGAGGCTGCCGTCATGGCGGCCCACCAGTTGACCCACCCCGGCATGCTCGACCTTATCCCCAAGTACGGCGGCATTGCCATTCAGGAACTGCGCGTGGATGCGTGGGATGGGAAAACTCTCATTGAATTGAATCTGATACAGCAGTTCAATGTTATGGTCATGGGCATTCGCCCGGCGGGGAAAAACGCCTTTGTTTTTGTGCCGCCCGCCACAACAGTTCTGCACAAGGGCGACTCGCTTGTGGTGGCCGGAAAGGCCGATTCCATGCGCGAGCTCAAGCCCTGATCCTGACCAGATATCCGCTAGAAGCAAAAAACGGCCTTCCCCAGAACTGGAGAAGGCCATTTTTTTACGCTATCCCTGACGGGCAGGCCGTGGTTTACCCACATAGAAAATGAACGCGCCCAGCATGACAATGACAGCGCCGGACAGGGCGCTTTTTTCCGCGCCGGAAAAGGCGATGAGGCAGAACATGCATGCGCCGAGCGATGCCGCCACCTTGAGCCATGCGGCCCGGTTGCGCAGGCCATACCGCTTGAGCAGAGCCAGAGCAGAGTAATAATAGGCCGGGAGCGTCAGCAGCACGGCCACGCTGGTAATGCTGTTGAACAGATCCTGAGTGTCGCCGGAGCGGCTGACAATCATCATCAAAAGCAGCATGGCGCTCATCATGCAGGCTGAAAGAATCAGCCCCGCCACGGGCTGACCCTTGGCGTTTTTTCTGCCAAAGATGGGCGGCAGGGTGCCGTCCTGCGCGGCGCGGCAGCCAGCGTTGGAAACAAGCATTATCCATGAGCCGAGCGAGGCCAGGCAGGCAAAGGCGGTCACTGCCGAAACCATGTCCGGCACCAGATGGGCCAGGGGCAGCCCTGCGCAGATATGCCCCATGGCCAGCGAAAAGGGCGCGCCGGATTCCGCCATCTGCTTTGCGGGAAACATGCCCGATATGGCCGTGCAGGAAAGTATGTACACAAGCCCTGCCAGAGCCGTGCCAATGAGGGTGGAAAGCGGAATGTTGCGCTTGGGGTTTTCCACCACCGCCGTGTTCACCGAGGCGCTTTCAATCCCTATGAAGCTCCAGATGCAGAGCACAACGGCGCTCATGACGGAGCTGCCCGCAGGTTTGCCCCCGGCAAGCCAGTTGGCGGAAAACACAGCAGGGTCAAAATACAGCCAGCCCACGGTGCCCGTGATGAATACGGGAATCAGCAGCAGGACGACCCCAATGGAGACAAGCCTGCCTATCCAGGCCGCGCCAAGAATGTTCACGCCTGTGAATATCCAGATGAGGGCCAGCGATGCGAAGCCTGCCCACAAGGGATGCTCCAGCGCGGGAAAGAATACCGAAAGATAATCCACGCCGGTTATGGCTACGGCCAGATTGCCTATCCAGTTGGCGTGGTAATAGAGCAGGCCCGTCTGATAGCCCAGCTCCGGCCCGATTTCGTTGGCATAGGCAAGGGGGCCGCCCTCCTGCGGGTCTTCCATGCCCAGCCGGGCAAATACGTAGGCCAGACCCATGGCTCCCAGAATGGCCACAAGCCAGCCAAGGACAGATATGCTGCCGATGCCCGCAAGGTTCGCGGGCAAAAGAGCAATGCCAGACCCCATCATATTGCCCGCCACAACAGTGGTGCAGGCGAAAAGGCCAAGTTTTTTCGTGCCGGGCGTGGTCATGGCTGCCGTCCTTTTGCTGCGGTTAAAAACCTTCCCCGGCGTTTCGGGGCAAAAATCAGCGGGCGTGGCTATTTTTTTACGCACAAGACGCTGAAGTATTTTTTGCCGTCGCGCTCTATGCGTTCTACGCCGTGGATGTCGCTTTCATAACCGGGAAAGGCATTTTCAAAGTTCTGTCGCGCCTCAAGGTAGGCAAATATGGGTTCCGCAACCTCGTTCATGATTTCGCCGCCCATCATGACGGGAATGCCTGGCGGATAGGGCACAATCATGACAGCCGGGACGCGCCCGCGCAGGTCGGCCAGTTCCACATATTCCACATTGTGGCGTACCACTTCATGGTAGGCCTCCGCAGGCCGCATGACCTGATCGGGTATGCCCTGAAAGGCCGCCTGCATCTTGTCCAGCAGCTTGTGCTCGCGGAAGTGGCGGTGGATTGCGTTGCTGTGATCTCTGAGGCCAACACCCTTGTATGTTTCAGGAAAGGCGGCGTAGAGATCGGGCAGGGCAACGCTCAGCGGGGCATTGGCGTCATAGAGCTGCTTGAATTTGAGCAGGCCCGAGATGAGCGCTCCTTCCTTGGCCTTGGTGGTGCCGATGGAGTTGAGCAGCAAAAAGGAATAATAGTCGGTTTTTTCGCACACCACGCGGTGCCGTATCAGGTAGTTGGTGACAATGGCAGCGGGAATGCCCGTATCCGCCATTGTGCCGTCTTCCGCAAGGCCGGGCGTGATGAAGGTCAGCTTGATGGGGTCAAGCATGACGTAATCCGGCTCAATATCGTCAAAGCCGTGCCAGTTGTTGGCGCTGTCCAGCACCCAGGGAAGCTGGTTTTCTGCCAGATATTCGGCGGGCACTTCCAGAAAGTCATGCATGCCCTTCTGGTAAGGAACCCTTCCGGGCTGCCACATGCTGAAAAACCAGTCGCCCCTGGCGGTCATTTCCCGCTCCATGAGGGTGATCTTGCGGCGGATGCGAACAGCCTCGGCAATGGTGTCGTGCAGCAGCACCTCGCCGTCGTCGTCCATCATCTTGGTGGCCACATCGAGAGAGGCAATCATGTTGTATTGCGGCGATGTGGAGCCGTGCATCATGTAGGATTCGTTGAGTTCATCGCGGTTGATCCGCACATGCGTGCCGTGCTTTACGTGCAGCATGGAGGCCTGTGAAAAGGCCGTCAGCAGCTTGTGGGTGGACTGCGAGCAGAAAATGGGCGGATGATCGGCCACATTGTCGGCATCCGTCATGCCATAGTGGTTCTCATACATGGGGCTGAAACGGGCGTAGGCGTACCACGCCTCGTCAAAGTGCAGGTTGTCCACGCTCTTGCGGAGCTGCTTTTTGATGTTGGTTACATTGTAGCACAGCCCGTCATAGGTGGAATTGGTGAGGGCGGACATCTTGACCCGGCTGCTTTTCAGCTCGTCAGGAATCAGCTTGTTGGCGGCGATTTTTTTGTGGATGCTTTTTTCTGAAAATTCGGAAAGCCTGCACGGCCCGATGATGCCGCGCCGGTTGCGCCGTGGCGTCATATACACGGGGTAGGCCTCGGTAATGACCATGGCGTAGTTGAGCGATTTGTGACAGTTGCGGTCAACAAAGGCTATGTCGTCACGCAGCACCTGACTGCGCCAGATGATCTGGTTGACGTTGGAGGTGCCGTTGAGCACATAAAAAGTTATGTCGGCCCCAAAGACTCTGGCGGAATTTTCTTCCGCATCGCCAACCGGGCCGTTGTGGTCAAGCAGGGAGCCAAGCTCGGGCACAGAAATGGAAAGGTCGGCGCGAAAGACGTTTTCGCCAAAAAACTTGTGCATGGCAACGCCAGCGGGGCTTTTGAGAAAACCCTCGCCGCCCATGTGGCCGGGCGTGTGCCATGCGTATTTGTATTCATTGGCATAGCGGGCCATGCCGCCGAAAAAGGCCGGATACACCGTTTGCAGGTAATCGCTGACCAGCACTTCAATGCGTCCGGCCAGAAAATCCACGGTATCTGTTATCTTCCAGATGCAGTCGTCCACCCTGGAAAGAACATCCGTGGGCAGATTCTCCAGCTCGGAATGGTCAGTGAGCAGCACGACCGGGATGGTTTTGTTGCGCTGGCGGATGCCCTCAAGCAGCTCCGCTGCCGTTGCCTGCTCGCCGGGATCTTCGCACTGGATGTCCCAGTCTATTATGACAGTTCCAAGGTCTGCGCGGGATGCAAAAATATTTATTGCGTCTTCATATCGCAGGGATATGAGAACAGAGCAGCCCTTGTTTTCCACAAGCTGCTTTTTCAGCTCGCGCAGCCTGCAACCTTCATCTGTTGCCGCATCAAATTCACCAGAAACAATCAATACAGGCCATTCATGCTTGTCTATGGGCATTGGCGTGCTCCTTGGCATTACAGCGGCAAGTGGAGGGTGTGCGCAGCAAGGGATGCCTGCGCATGATGAAGCTGGGTTGTGCGGACTGCATTCCTATCTATCTGTTTGTCTTTTATCTCCCAAAGTATAAACTTTGTCCATTTGTGTTTAGCTCTGGTTCATTGAAAATTGTGCATTCTCAGTAAGGAATTGTACAATGCTCGAGCGTGATCTTGCAGCAATATTTGAATATTTTTATATAATGCAATAATTGCGCAGTAGCGGCTGGGCGCAATATCTGGCCAGAAGGCTGGGTAAGGTGGTCGGTCTGTAGGCAGGATTGCGCGTGCGCGCGGGCAAGGGCGAGGCTTGGTGAAAATCAGCGGTTGGAGGCGGCGTCTTCGCCGGGCAGCGCCCACCATGGCAAGCCCCGCCATGCGGCGTTGAGCGCTTTTTCATGCGCGGGCCAGTTGGGCGAAAAAAGGGCGAGTTCCTCCCTGTAGGCCGGGGAATGATCCATATGGCGCAAGTGGCACAACTCATGCCAGCACAAGTGTTCCAGCAGCGGGGCAGGCAGAAGCAGGGCGCGCCAGTTGAGGCTGATGCGTCCCTCCGGACATGCAGGCGCGAGGGCTGAGCCGATTTGAGAAAAAGATTGGGCCGCGTCATATGCGGCGGACATGGGCGGGGTGGAAAAAAAGTTGCGAATGCGCGTGGTGAGCTGTTCCAGTGATCTGGGGCGACCAAAGGCCCCTTGCGGCAGTTTTGACCGCTGCGCGGCGGGTTGAGGGGGGAGCCCCCGGCGCAGGCGGGAGCAACTGCCCCAGCGCCCGCTCTGATCCCGCACGCTCACACCCGCAAGGGCAAATCCTTCCGTTGTCGCAAGCTGTTCCAGATATGGCGGCAGCAGTCGGGCTGCTTTTTTGCGGCACCACTGGCGCAGGGCCTGCGCGCATAAAGATATGTCATCCACGGCGCCGTACAGGCGCACCTGATCCGCGCTTTCCACCAGTAACAAGCGCCGTGCGCCGTTGGCAACCTGCACCGTAGTGGCCCTGGCGGTTTGCGCCGTGGCGGCTTTGCGGCCAGATGCCATGTCGCCGCTGGGCATGACGGCAAAAGTCTCGCCCGTGAGCGGCAGGGTGATGCTGGAAGGTAACTGGGGGGCGGGCACTCTGCGCAGCAGGGTTGTGCGGGCGCGCTCCAGCCATGGCAAAAAGAGCGGCAGGCTTGATTGGAGCTGCGCTGGCCCCATGGTCAGCGGGATAGTCAGCACAAGGTCGCCCCGAGGCGTGAGCGAGAGTTTTGCCCTGCGTGCACGGGTTGAAAGGCGCACTGAAGCCGTCAGGCGCGTGCCATCGGCCAGGGTAAATTCTACTGTGTCGGGCAGATCGTGCAGGGGGGCGGCAGGGGCTTTGCGGGCAGGCATGCGTCAACGCTGCCATAGGAGGCCAAGGCTGTAAAGACTGCCTGCGGCATGGTTGTTGCTCTACTACCTGCGGAAAGGTGCATCCGGCAGGTTTTGCCGGGTGCAAACCCGTTGGGCCGCCGCACCCAGGGTTTCTATGGGGGAGCCACTATTAAAAATGATGCGGCATTTCGCAGCTAAGATTACTGCGGGGGGCGTCATATGAGTACCACAGGGATTGGCAATCTGTTGGGTTCCAGCAGCGCCGAGTCGGTTTACAAGGTTGGCCTGGGTTCGAATACCATCCGTACGCGCAGCGATTCGTCCGATTCTGGCGACACCGTTGATATTTCTGATGAAGCCAAAAAGCTTTTTTCTGAAAAAATCCACATGTACGACAAGGGTTCGTCCACGGCTGCGACGTCGCAATCTGCGGAAAACAAGGGTGATACGTCTACCGAAACTGCCGATGGTGAAACCGGCGAAGCCGGTGGCGGAGGCTCGACCAAGGCCGGTGGCGCTGGCGGCGGTGGTGGTAACGACAGTTCTTCCAATGCTGTCGAGAATATCAAGAAGCAGATTGCGGCCCTGAAGAGCCAGCTTTCCAGCCTGGCCAGCCATGCTGGCAGCGGCAACAGCACAGCTGTGGAAAGTAAAATCCAGTCGCTCGAGTCGCAGATTGCGGCTCTCGAAGCGCAGCTTGCCGAAGCGGAGTCTACTTCTGCTTGACATAGGAATGATTCCTGATTAGAGTGGTTCAACAAGAGGGGCACTTTTGCCCGTGCCCTTTTTTGCCGTTGCGCCAATAGGCGCACAGCCACCAATCATTCCAAGGAGAAGACGCTATGAAATCGCTGAAAGGCAGCCAGACGGAAAAAAATATTCTTACAGCCTTTGCTGGTGAATCTCAGGCGCGTAACCGCTATGACTACTTTGCCGGGCGGGCCAAGAATGACGGTTTTGTGCTGGTGCAGGAAATTTTTGTAGAAACTGCCTTGCAGGAAAAAGAACACGCCAAGCGCCTGTTCAAGTTTCTTGAAGGCGGAGATGTGGAAATTACGGCTGCATACCCTGCCGGGGTCATCGCTGACAGCGAAGCCAACCTTATCGCAGCCGCCAGTGGCGAAAACCACGAGCACACCGTCATGTATCCTGAATTTGCGGCTACGGCTGACAAGGAAGGTTTTTCAGAGGTTGCTGCCGTCATGCGCCAGATTGCCGTTGCCGAAGCCTACCATGAAAAGCGTTTTCTTACGCTTGCCAAGGATATCAAGGAAGGGCGCATGTTCATGCGTACCAAACCCACGATTTGGCGTTGCCTGAACTGCGGCTGTCTTGTGGAGGGCGACCACGCTCCCGAGATGTGCCCCGCCTGTGCGCATCCCAAGGCCTACTTTGCCGAGCTTAACTACACGTTCTAAGCGGCATCGACTTCGGGGCTTGCCCGTTTTCACAACACGGCAGACAGCCGGGATGGGTGCCAGAGGCACCCGCCAGATGGGATGACAGCTTTCCTGCAACTATCTTGAATTATTGTCTACAGGTACCAGTCGAGCTGCGTCGACCACAAGCGCCAGACCTTTTGGGTCTGGCGCTTTTTTGCGAAGCGGCATGCGCCTGACGCTGAGCCGTCACCGTTGCGGGGCAACATGACTGCTGCGTGCTTGTTGCATTTGAAAAGCAAGCAAATATCTATTATGCAAATTTTTTGCGGATAAATATAGTTCGTGCAGTGGCCTTTTGCTGTTTCCGATCATTTGAAAGGTATCTAAATATCTTGCAGGGCGGGGACTAAGTGGTTACAGCTAATACAAGGCATGTCGTTATATGGGTGGGGAAGGGACTCCGCCATCTGTGTAATGTGGTCCATACTGGTCGATATGCCCACAAGCGGGAGAATGCGGACGGTGCATTCTTCAAGCTGAGGAGTCAACCGTGAAACAAACTATCTGGGGAGTACTTTTTTCCCTGCTTTTGGCAACGGCGGCCAGTGCGGCTGAAACCGGTTATCCCCCACCCCCGCCTGCGGGGAAGCCGCTTTCGGTCGAGGACTCCATCTATGGAGTGCTGCGTAATCACCACAATCTGCGGGGCATGATCGAAAACCGTGAGGTGCTGGATCATGAGGTAAGGCGCGCTCAGGCTGGCTTTGGCCCCCGCGTTGACGTTACGGGGCAGGCTGGCGGCAGCGTCTTGAGTGATTCAAGCACCCGCAGCCAGAACCTTGACTCGCAGATGTGGGGCAAGGTGGGCTATAGCGCCCAGCTTGTGCAACCCATATGGGATGGTTTTGCCACCCGTTCGCGCGTTCGCACTGCCAAATCCACTCTTGAATCTCAAAAATACCGCGTATTCGATACGGGACATCGCTTTCTCTTGATGCGATCATCGCCCATATTGATTTGCTGCGCCGCAGAAAAATCTACGAACTTTCCGAAGAGAATGTGGCCCACCACAAATCTCTTGTGGGGCAGGCCCAGGATCGCGCCAGCCTTGGCGCGGACACCGCCGCAGACGTAACCCAGGCGCAGTCGCGCTTGCAGAGGGCGCTTTCAAGCCTTTCTGAAGCCAAGGCATCACTGCTTGTGGCCGAGGAAACCTATACCCGGCTTACCGGCTTGCCAGCTGCCAGCCGTTTGCAGGCCGTGACCATGCCGCCCCAGCTCTACACCGCAGCGCAGGCGGTTCTGGAAAAGGCCAAAAAAAGCAACCCCAAGCTTGCCGCCTATCTGCAGGATATCCGTGCCTCGCGCGCCGAGCGTGAACTGGCGGATTCGGCCTTTTCGCCTACGCTCAATCTTGAGGCAGGCCCCAATTATACCAACCTTGGCGGCACAAGTGACCGTTGGGTGTACAGTTTTGACGTCATGGGCGTCGTGCGCTGGAATATCTTCAACAGCGGGGCAGACGTGGCTGAACGCCGCGCCGCCTCAGCCCGCATGCGCCAGTCGCGTCAGGTGATGTACAATTTTATTGATGATCTAAAGCTGGATGTGGACAGCACCTGGGTTAACTATCTTGCTGCTCAGGAACAGTACAACCACTATTCCAAAGCCATAGAGTACAACAAATACACGCGCACCGCCTATACCGAACAGTTCCAGATTGGCAAGCGCAGTATTCTGGATGTGCTGGATACAGAAAGTGAGCTGTACAATTCTGCAACCCAGGCAGAAACCGCCCGGGGCAATATTCTTGTGGGCGCGTACAGGCTTTCGGCGCTCACGGGCAATATGCTGCCAGAAATGTCCATCAACACCGGACCGCTTGGACAGAGCGCGCCCAAGGAGCCGGAAGACCCCCGCGAGGAGTTCGCTCCCGGCTGGTTCAACTGATAATCCTTTCCGCATGCCCCGGTTACGCCGGGGCATGCGGCGCTTTTTTCAGGGCGCAACCCCTTTTTTGCCAGGCCGGGATCATTGGCTGACCATGTGGCGCACCTTGTGACACTGGCCTGTAGAGTGAAATCCCGCGAGGGAGGGGCTTTGCAGCTCTGCGCGATGATAATGAAAGGATGATGCCGATTTATCCCCATCAGCATCAATGGAATACGCATGGATACAATTTCCACGGATTCAGAGGAAAAGGCACGGCCCACACCACCTGAACAGGAATCCGGCGACAGCCGGGCCCCGCAAAAAGCAGCAGACACGGCGCCGGAGCAAGCCCCCGGCGCAGCAGAGCGCAACGCAACCCAGGGGCCGCGCACAGCGCCGACCATGGGGCCGTTGCGGCCTTCAGACGTGGATTTTATGCCCGGCTTGTTGCGTAGCCTTTCTGTCTTGCTGCGCCTGCGCGGGCGGGCAGTGTCGCCGCATGTGCTCATGGCCGGGCTTTCGGGCAGCAAGGTAACGCCTCAGGCCTGCCTGCGGGCGGCCCGCAAGGCGGGGCTTGCCGGGCGTATCGCCTATCGTTCTGATATCGCAGATATTCCAGGCCTTGTGCTGCCGTGCATTCTGTTGCTCTCCCACGACCGTTCGTGCGTGCTCACCGCCCTTGACGGCGACATGGCCGAAGTGATTTTTCCCGAAACCAGTGAAAGCACGCAATTGGTGCCAGTAGAGGCCTTGACGGACGAATATTCCGGCTATGCGCTTTTTGCCGCAGTGGAAGCGGCGCCGGATGACCGTTCCGAACGCCTCAGCATTGCCCGCGGCAAGCGCTGGTTCTGGGATGTGCTGCGGTATTACGCGCCCATCTACAGGCACGTGGCCCTGGCCAGCGTGGTCATCAACCTCATTGCCGTGGGCAGCCCACTGTTTGTCATGAATGTCTATGACCGCGTGGTTCCCAACAATGCCATAGAAACATTGTGGGTGCTGGCCAGCGGCATCTGCATCATCTACCTGTTCAACTTTCTGCTTTCGGCCCTGCGCACGCATTTTGTGGATGTGGCTGGCCGCAATGCCGATATCGTGCTTTCCAGTTCGCTGGTGGAAAAGGTGCTTTCCATGCGACTGGACGCCAAGCCCGAATCCACGGGGGCGCTGGTCAACAACCTGCGCGAATTTGAGCAACTGCGCGAATTTTTCAGCTCCTCAAGTCTGCTTGCCTGCATCGACCTGCCTTTTCTTGTTATTTTTCTGCTACTTACGGCCTTCATTGGTGGCCCTATGGTGCTGCTGTCCATTGGGGCCATGCCCATCATGATCGGCATCGGCCTGCTGCTCCAGCACCGTTCGCGCATGAGCGCCGAGGCCAGCTACAAGCAGAACATGCAAAAAAACGCCCTGCTGGTGGAAATAGTGGGCGGGCTGGAAACGCTCAAGTCCTGCATGGCTGAAAGCCGCATGCAGAAGCTGTGGGAATCGGTGGTGGGGCTTTCGGCCCGCTCCAACAGCGAATCCCGCAAGTATAACAACCTTGCGGTCACATCCTCCATGCTCATTACCCAGCTGGTTACAGTGGCCATGGTCGTGTGGGGCGTGTACCGCATATCTGACGGCCTCATGACCATGGGCGCGCTTATAGGCTGCAATATTCTGGTGGGGCGCACCATGGCTCCGCTGCTCCAGATGGCCTCGCTACTTACCCGCATGCAGAATTCGCATGTGGCCCTCAAGGCGCTGGACATGCTGATGATGCTGCCGTCTGAAAATCAGGCGGAAAAAACCTGCATGGATTTTGGCATGCTGCGCCCTTCATTCACTCTGGAGGGGGTTTCTTTTGCCTATCCCCGGCAGGAACGCCTGGCTCTGGAGCATGTTTCACTGCGCATTGAGCCGGGTGAACGCGTGGGCATTATCGGGCCCATGGGATCGGGCAAAAGCACGCTGTCAAAGCTCCTTATCGGCCTCTATCAGCCCAAGGAAGGGGCGGTGAAGTTTGGCGATGTGGACATCAGGCAGATTCCAAGCATGGAGCTGCGTGGCCGCGTGGGCGTACTGCCGCAGGATGTGGTGCTGTTTTACGGCAGCATTCGCGACAACATCGCCCTGGGGGATCCCACCATCAACGATCACCTCATTCTGCGCGCCGCCTCCCTGGCTGGCGTCACAGATTTTTTGCGCAACAATCCCGCAGGCTTTGCCGCACAGGTGGGCGAGCAGGGCAAGGCGCTTTCTGGCGGGCAGCGTCAGGCTGTGGCTCTGGCGCGCGCTTTGGTGCGCGACCCAGAGGTGCTCATTCTGGACGAACCCACCAGCAATATGGACACGGATTCAGAACTGTTGCTGCAAAAAAGGCTGCAATCGGTCATTGGCGGGCGCACCCTTGTGCTTGTGACCCACCGGCTCTCCATGCTGCGCATAGTGGATCGGCTCATTGTTATGGAAGGCGGACAGATCAAGCTGGACGGGCCCCGCGATGTTGTGTTGCAGAGCCTGCGCGACCGCTCGAAAAAGAACGTGACCAATGTGCAGCAGGCTGCCCCGCAGGAAAAATCAGCGGACACCCTTGCCCATGCCGCCAACGCCTGAAAAATCCGGCTTTGCTGATGAGCCTTGGCATTTTGTTTTGAAATGACCGCCCAGCGGTTTTTGGAGAAGGGGCATGCAGTTGCCACAAAAGACTATGGATATGACCGAGGCAGAAAATCGGCCAGAACAGAAAGCAGGGGCGCAATGCGGCACGTCAAAACCCGATGTGCTCTTGTCCCCTGGCGCGAAGCCTTCGGCCGTTCCCCAGCCGGGCGGCATGCCGGGTATGCCCTTTGGCTCGCAATTTTCACGGCCCAATGTTGACGCGCCGCTACCAGCCATGCCCGGCAGCGAGGGAGTGCAGGAACCATTTGTTGATCCTGATGTTGCCGCTTCTTCTGGAGCTGGAGGGGCCAGCGGAGCTGGCAGGTTGCCTGATCTGGACGCGTTGATGGCCGATCTGGGCCAGAATGTTGGCGACATGCAGCCCTTGGGGCTGGATGCTGCGGCCGCCAAAAAGAAAGAACCGAGCAATCTTGAGCTTTTTTTGCGTCAGTTGCTTATGGGCGGGGAGCACGAACAGCGCCCGGATAAAAGTCTGCGGCAGTCGTTGCATGAAACTGTAGACAGAATTTTGGGCAAGAGCGGCCCACAGGGCGCTGGCGGCATGATGGGTGGTCAACAGCAGGGCAATCCCGGCCTGTTCGCAGCAATGGACGCCCCCCTGCGCGGCCTGACGCCCGATGACATCCTTTTTGCCAACGAGGTGGACGCGGCCCTTGCCCGACGGCCCAGGTTCGGCGTTCGCGCCTTGTCCATCAGCGTCGGCGCGTTTTTTTTGTGCCTGATCATCTGGGCGGCTGTTGCCAGCGTGGATGAAGTGACCCATGCGGAAGGTTCGGTTGTTGGTTCGCAGCGTACCCAGACGATCCAGAACCTCGAGGGCGGCATCCTGCGCGCAGTGCTTGTGCACGAAGGGCAGATTGTGGACAAGGGGGCGGTGCTGGCGCAACTGGACAATGAAATGGCCGAAAGCGCCTACCGCGACGCCGTAAACAAGGCCATGGAAAACAGCCTCGCCATCATCCGCCTTGAAGCCGAGATCAAGGGCGACAAACCTGTTTTTCCAGAAAATTTTGACATGTGGGCGGAAAAGGTCATTGGCCGCAGGGTAGAGGCGGGCATGCTGGAGCGCATTCCTCAGATCATTCAGGATCAGGAAAATGCCTGGCACAGCCGTCGCGAACAGCTCAATGCGGAAATTGATGTTTTACAGTCCCAGTATGTGCAGCGCCTGCATGATGTGGAGGAGTTGACGGCCCGCAAGGTGCAGCTCGACCGCAGCCTTGAGCTTTCCATCGAGCAACGCAATACGGCCTACGCCCTTGTGCAGCGCAACAACTTTTCCAAGCTGGAATACCTCGGCATGCAGCAAAAGGTTGTGGAATTACAGGGCCAGATAGATTCCCTTGCCGCCACAATACCCAAGGCCAAGGCTGCCGAGGACGAATCCAAGCAGCGCATTGCCTCCCGCAAGGCCGAGCAGGTCGCGGCTGTTACTGACGAGATCAACAAGCGCAGGCAGGAACTCAATTCATTGCGCGAAAATCTTTCGGCAGGTCGCGATCGCGTAACCCGCACAGAACTGCGCGCTCCAGTGCGCAGCACGGTCAAACAGATATACATTTCCACCGTGGGCGGCGTGGTCAAACCCGGCGAACCCATCATGGATCTTGTGCCGCTTGACGACACTCTTGTGGTGGAGGCCAAGGTCAAACCGCAGGATGTGGCCTTTCTGCGCCCTGGGCAGCATGTCATGGTCAAGGTTTCGGCCTACGATTTCTCCATTTACGGCGGCCTTGAAGGCAAGCTTGAATCCATCAGCGCCGATACCATTGAAGACAAAAGGGGCGAGCACTTTTATCTTGTAAAGGTGCGCACCCAGAAAAACGCCATTGTCTACCACAACGAATCTCTGCCCATCATGCCGGGCATGGTGGTGACGGCAGACATTATGATAGGCAAAAAAACCGTGCTGGATTATCTGCTCAAGCCCATTCTCAAGGCCAAGCAGAACGCCCTGCGCGAGCGCTAGAACGAAAATGCGGGCAGACGGTTTAGCTTGCTGTAAGCCAGCATTTCAAGGCTTGATGCTCCTGTACAGATTTATTGAGACGCGCCGCCAGATGAAGGAAAATATATGGCCCCCCAAGAACTGACTCTTCCAGGCGTAGCCCAGCGCAACCGCAAGGCGGCGCTGACCATGCCGGCACTGTTTGTGCTGGCGATCTGCCTGATTTTTATTTTTGCACGCTGGTATCTGCATGATTCGCGTGCCTACCTGCTGCGCGAGATGGGGCAGGACATGAATTCTCAGGCTGCAGGCAAGGTGGCCCTGCTCACCGTGTGGTCCGGCTCCCTTGCCGGTCAGGTAAATGTTTTTGTCACGCAGGATATGCTGCGGCTGTTCGCCGCAGAGGTTGCCAGAGCGGGCGTGTCTGCCAAGGGTATGTTAGATCTGGCCCGGCAAGGTCAGGGCGGGGCAGAGGCGGATATGATGCCCCCGGTGGGCTTTGCCAACAATGTGGATCCGCTGAAAAAATTTGCGCCGCGTCTTCCGCTGATGGTCAACAGCCTTAGCGAATTCATGGAGAAGAACAGTTTCAGCGGTGCGAGTCTTGTTAATACCGACATGCAGATGTACCTCGCCCCTGAGGGTGTGCAGCCGCCCGATGAAGAGCAGCGGCCCTTTTTGCAGCAGGCTCTGGACAGCAAACAGCCCGTTCTTATGCCTGTGCGGCGTGAAAACGGCAGGCTTGTCATGGATATGGCCTTTCCCATTTTTGCGCCCCTCTATGTGGATTCAACCGGCGACAGGGTGGTTTCCCTGCTGCTGGCCACCTACAGCGTCTTGCCCGTAACTGCCGCAGCCACGGGCGAAGCGGGCAATGGCAGTCAGTACAATACATTTATTCTTCAATCCTTTGGTGAAAAGCTGCAACGCATTGCGCCTAACGAAGCGTCTGGCGTGTCAGATTTGCCAGGCTGGTCGCTGCATGATGAAGAACTGCCGCTCGGCACACGTGTTGACCCCGGCCTGCCGGAAGGCGAACGCGAGATATATGGGCTTGCCCTGCCCGTGCCCAACCTGCCCTGGCTTGTGGAACAAACCTTGCCCGTGAGCCGCATTGATGAAAGGTTTGCCGGCATACGGCAGAACGTTGTTGTGGCTTCACTGATCATGGCGGCGCTGGCTGGCGGCCTGCTGGCCGCCCTGTGGTGGAGCCTTGTGAGCCGCAACGAGCGCGCCGTGGCGGAGCAGATGCACAAGCTCTATCTGGTGGTCAACCAGCAAAAGCAGATCATGGACAGCGTAAATTCCGCCCTGTCGGCAGGCATTGTGCTCAACGACCTGAACGGCGTCATCCACTACGCCAACCAGAGCTTTGCCCGCTTGTGCGGCAGGGAAAAAGCCACGGAGCTGCGCGGATTGAAATATTCCGAGCTGGACATGGAGCTTGCGCACAGCCTTGTAACCCATACGCTGGCCGTGCACAGGGCAGGCGAACCCTTCAGCTTTGCCGAAGCTCTGTTGGTGGATGGCAAGCTGCGCTATTATCTTACCTCCTGCACTCCGTTTCGGGATGAAAACGGGCGGCTCTCGGGCATGGTCTCGGTATACAGCGACATGACGGATATTGCAGTGGCGCAGCAGCGTTCGCAGCAGATGGTCGCCCAGACTGTCAACGCTTTCGTCAAGGCCATTGAAGCCGTGGACACCTATTTGCGCGGGCAGTCGGCCTTTACGGCGCAGCTGGCGGTTTCTCTGGCCTGCGGGCTTGGCCGCAACGATGCGGAAACCCTTGCCACCCTGCGCACGGCAGCCAACCTCTCGCATGTGGGCATGATCCAGTTGCCCAAGTATCTGCTCACCAAGACAGGCGCACTCTCGGAGCAGGAACGGGCATTGCTGCAACAGCATGTGGAATTTGCCCGCGAGGCCCTGGCAGACATAGACTTTGGCCTGCCTGTGCTGGAGGCCATCACCCAGATGTACGAACGTCTGGACGGCAGCGGTTACCCCCTGGCCCTGAACGATGGGGCCATCTGTCTGAACGCCCGTATTCTGGCAGTTGCCAATACCTTCTGCGCGCTTATGCGGCCGCGCTCCTACCGCGAGGCGCACAGCACGGAAGATGCCCTGAATATCCTGTCCGAAGCTCCGCCCAAGTATGACGCCGCGGTTGTTGGCTCTTTGCGGGCTTTTCTGGAAACGGAGCAGGGGATGGTTTTTCTGGAGCATTTGCTTGGCGATCCTCAGCCAAACAGTGCCTAACCGGTGCAGGGGGGAACAATGCGCATCCTTTTTTTGAATTCTGTTTTTCCTGGCCGTTTCCGCTCCCTTGCCCAGGCCTTTGGCGCATCCCAGAACAATACCGTGCTGTTTCTTGCAGAAACCGGGCAAAAAATTGCCATTCCCGGTGTGCGGCGGCTGCGTTTGGCGCCCCCCGCGCCCTATGAAAGCGATGATCCGGCAGAAAAGGAAATCGTAACGCGCCTGCGGCGCGGCGCGCGGGCGGGCAATGCCCTGCTGTCGTTGCGGAGAAACGGTTTTGCCCCGGATATTATCTGCGCTGCGGCAAGCATGGGCGGCAGTTTTTACGTGCGCGACATCTTCCCCAAGGCTTTTTATGTGGCTCAGGGTGACTGGTTTTATAACAACGGTGAGAGCCACTGCTTTTTTACGCGTGGCAACCCCCGCCCTCCGGCGGATTTTGCCCCCCTGCGGGTGTGCAATCTGTGGGAGTACAATGCGTTGGGCGAATGCCAGCTTGCCGTTACCTCCTCCCTCTGGCAGCGCGCCCAGTATCCCCCGGCGCTGCAACGCGACATAAAAGTTGTGCCCAGCGGCATCAACACGCGCTTTTTTATACCCAACGAGGAAAAAAAGGACGGCGATGCCACGGGCGACGGCATTGCTGATTCGTGGGGATGCGCAAGCAATGAACTGGTGACCTTCTGCGGTCCCATGCACGACCCCGCGCGCGGGTTTGACCAGTTCCGCAAGTGTCTGCCGCGCCTGCTAGAATTACGCCCCAACTGCCTGGTGGTGCTGGCCTGGCTTGATATTGCACAAACCGGGCGCAAGCAGGGTGGCGGCTCAGATACGCCAGCCGAATGCACCGAGACCGGCAAGGCCATGCGCCGCGCGGTAGATATTCTGGGCATTGATCAGAGCTTCCGGGCGCGCGTGCACCTGCTTGGCGCGCGTTCGCTCAAGGAATACCGGGCCATGCTGCAACATTCCACAGCGCATGTGTATCTTGCGGCGCCGCATGTGTTTTCCACCGGCTTGCTTGAGGCCATGGCTTGCGGCTCACTGGTGGTGGCATCGGACACGCCGCCTGTGCGCGAAGTGGTGCAGGACGGCGTAAACGGCTTTTTGTGCGACTTCTGGGATCATGAAAGCATGGCGCAAAAACTGGCTGACGTGCTGGCGCGGGCTCCGCAGCTGGGGCATGTGCGGCGTAATGCGCGGCAGACTGTGCTGCGTTCGTATGATGCGGATGTGCAGACGCGCAGATTTATGGATCTGATCAGCGCAAGCATGAAGGACAGGGACGAAGGCTGACATCACGCCATGACGTCATGTCATAACATCAGGCCCTGGCATCAGGTTTTGATATCAGGGCAGTCGGGGCGGCCTTGCTGCGTCGTGCGGTATGACGCGCGGGTCTGATTGGCACCAGCGCGGCTTACAAGCCCTGCATGGCGAGCCTTGCTTCAAATTCGTGCGAAGGCTCCGGTTTGGCGTAAAAAAAGCCCTGCGCCGTGTAGCAGCCCAGCTTCATGATAATGGCAGACTGTTCTGCTGTCTCCACACCTTCGCTGATGACATTCATGCCAAGATCCGAAGCCAGGCGAATGATATTGCCAAGCACGATCTGCGCCCGCTGCCCCGGCAGGTCGCGCTGGATGAAGCTGCGGTCTATCTTGAGACAGTCCGCGTCAAGCATCTGCACAATACCGAGGGACGAATAGCCCGCGCCAAAATCGTCAATGGCTGTTTTGAAGCCCATTTCCTTCAGCTGAACGATCTGTAGCCAGACAGCTTCAGGGTTGTTCATGATGGCGCTTTCGGTGATTTCCACTTCCAGCAGGTGGTGCGGCACGGAATAGCGGTCGGCAATATCCGCAAGCCGCTGGGTAAAGTGGGGGCGGTCAAAATGCAGCCGCGAAAAATTGCAGGAAACCGTATGCAGCGGAAGGTTGCGCGTCTTCCAGCTGCGCAGGTTGCGGCAGACCTGCTCAAATACAAAAAAATCAATGGACGTCACAAGACCGTTGCGTTCAAACATGGGGATAAAACTGCCCGGCAGCAGCATTCCCCGTGAGGGATGCTTCCACCGCACCAGCGCCTCGCTGCCGGTAATGGCTCCCGTGCGCATGTCCACCTTGGCCTGATACCACACCTGCATTTCACCGTTGGTCAGGGCGTCTTCCAGCTTGCCGTTCAATTCATGGCTCAGCAGGGCCTCCTGCCGCATATGCTCGTTGTAGAGCACCATGGGAATGCCGGACGAGCGTTTGGCTTCCAGCCGCGCATAGTTGGCCAGATCCAGCATAAGCTGCATGTCCCTTTCCTGCTCCTTGGGTACGCAGTATGCTCCGTATACGGTACGCACTGTGTAGGGCAGCGCCTGGCTTCGACGCCACTCGTCCAGTTCCCTGTCCATTTCGCGGACTCTGCCCGAAAGCTGCTCCCATGTATCAAAGCGCAAGAACAGAACAAAGAGGTCAGAGGATATTCTGGCGCAGCACTCTTCTGGCAGGATGTTACGCTGCAAAATTGCCGCATAGGCCTGCAACAGGTTATCGCCCATGCCAAAACCGAACTGGTCGTTGATTGTCTTGAACTGGCAGATATCACCGGAGAGCAGCATGTAGTTAGAGGTGACCTGGGTGGTTATGAGGCTGTCGCAGAGCACCTTGAATTTTTCCATGTTGGGCAGGCCGGTCAGCTCATCCTTGTTCATCTGGGCTTCCATGCGGCAGATGCGGCTGCACTTGCAGCCCAGGCAGTAGAGCAGAAAAATGATGATGCCCAGGAAAAAGGCAATAAGGCCGCCAACAACCTTAAAGGGACGCTTCTGAATTGAACAGTTTATGCTCCGGTCAATGCGGGCTGCAAAGGAGTGCTCTTCTTCCGGTGGATACACCGGCAAGCCTGCCTGATCGTTGAATGGAGAGGCCAGTGGAGATGTCGGTACGGCGGAGGTGGTGGGCCCATTCTGCGCGGGTGTGGCATCAGCGGCTGTCTGCGCTGGCATCGGGCTCGCAAAAAGGCAGCAGAGCAGAAGCATCAGCAGGGAAAGGCGGAGGCGCAGTGTCTTCATGTGACGGTTTCCCCGGTCTTCCTGGCGAGGGAGTGCTGCCAAAGGTTGTGAATGTGCCCATGCATGTTTGGTATGGCTGCTGTCATGAACAAATTGGACCCAAGAGCGCCCTTTGCATCCTGCGGCAAAGGGAGACAACGTATTCAATATAGGGTGCTGCTCCGGAAAAAGTCAAACGCTGTCCCGGAAGGGTGCAGTTGTCGCCAAGGCGGAGCCTGAGGCTTCGTGAGACGGAGGATTCTGCGCGCTTTGCCCCCCGGCTGGCAACCTGGATGCAATCGGGCACAGGCATGGGCCGGGGGGCAGGGGAGTTAACGTACTACAGGCAGGCAGCTACCGCCGCCACAAGGCGATCAATGGGTTCTTCGCGCGCGCCTTCGCCCATAACGCCAACGCGCAGCACCTTGCCAGCCAGGGCGCCAAGGCCGCCAGCCACTTCAATCTTGTGATCCTTGCGCAGACTGGCGCGCAGGGCATTGGCGTCCACGCCTTCGGGCGGAACGAACAGGTTGACCTGGGGCGCGGCCCCCTCGGTCACATAGGGCTTGAAGCCCAGCTTGCCCATGCCCAGCTTGAGCCTTTCGTGCATGGCCTGATGCCGCGCAAACGAGGCCTCCAGGCCTTCGCCCAGCAGGTTGTCCAGGGCCTGATGCAGGCCATAGTACATGTTGATGGGCGCGGTATGATGATAGGTGCGGGGTGTGCCTTCCCAGTATTTGCGGATAAGCGGCACATCCAGATACCAGTTGGGTATCTTGGTTTTGCGGCGCGCCATGGCCTCCATGGCAGCCTCGGAAAACGAGGCAGGCGCGAGACCGGGAGGGGTGGAAAGGCATTTTTGCGAACCGCTGTAAAAAGCGTCGATGCCCCATTCGTCCACGCGCACATCCACGCCGCCCAGACCGGCCACGCTGTCCACCAGAAAGAGCGTGTCGCTGTTTTTGACCAGCGCGCCGAGTTCAGCCACAGGATTATTCACGCCAGTGGATGTTTCGGCATGCACCACGGCAAGAATTTTGTAATTTTTCTGCGCCAGCTGTTTTTTCACCGCGTCCACAGAGATGGGCGCGCCCCACGGGCACTCCACGGTGTCTACCAGCGCGCCAAGGCGCGAGGCTACTTCAACCATACGCGAGCAGAACAGGCCGTTGTTGACAATGAGTACGTTGTCGCCATGCTCCACCAGGTTGACAAAGCAGGCTTCCATGCCTGCGGAGCCAGTGCCTGAAATGGGAAATGTCACGGCATTGCGTGTTTTGCACACAGCGCGGAGCTGCTCTTGCAAAGCGTCCATAACCTTGATGCAGTCAGGGTCGAGATGTCCGAGAGTGGGCAGGCTCATGGCCTCAAGCACGTTGGCCGCAACCGGGCTTGGGCCGGGGGCCATCAGAAGCACATGGTCCAGTGTTCCGAAAACCGTGGTCATGACAATCTCCTGGTTTGTGTGGGGGCCTGCGCTGGCAGGCCCATGCCGGGCGCTTGCTGCGACGGCGGATAGAGAACGCTATCACGCATGGAGATGTTTCGGAACCGTCTTGCGGGGGCCTTGCCCGATATTGGACTAACAGAAGAGCCCGAAGGATAAAAACGCATTGTCTTCATCGCCTGCATTGGCTACCTTTGAGAAAAATTCCGACAGGATGTAAGAATTGGTCGGAACGTGCTCGGTTTTCAGCGAACATTCAAAAGGAGCGAATGACAGATGAAACGAATCAGCATTCTCTTTATTGCTGCCGTCTTCTTGGCGGGCTCGGCATTTTCGGCTTTTGCAGCCGAAAAACTGGTGGTCTACACCTCCATGAAGGAATCTATTATTGGTTCGCTCAAAGAGGCTTTTGTTAAAAAATATCCTGACATCGCCATGGACTATCAGTCTGCTGGCGCGGGCAAGCTCATGGCGAAAATCGCCACCGAGCGCCAGTCGGGCAAGATCATGGCCGACATTATCTGGACAAGCGAAGTGCCGGACTTCTTTAACATGAAGTCCGAGGGTATTCTCGAAAAATACGAATCCCCCGAACTGAAGAACGTCATCAATCCTTTCCCGGATTTTGACGGCTCGTTCACGGCAATCCGCCTGGGTACGCTTGGCATCGCCTACAACAAGCGCCACGTGAAGGAAGCTCCCGCCCAGTGGAGCGACATGATGAAGCCCGAGTTCAAAAAGGCCTTTGGCATTGCCAACCCGGCGCTTTCCGGCACGTCCTACATGAGCATTCAGCTGCTGGTGGACAAGTTTGGCTGGGAATACATAGAGAATGTTCATAAAAACGGCGCGCGCATGGGCAAGGGCTCCGGTCAGGTCATTGACGACACTGCTTCCGGCGACCTTCTGGCCTGCATTGGCGTGGATTATATTGTAAACGACAAAATCAAGAAGGGCGCGGACCTTGCCTTGGTCTATCCGCCTGAAATGCTGGTGATCCCCAGCCCCGCAGCCATATTCAAGGGCACTGCCAACCTGGAAGCTGCCAAGAAGTTTGTGGACTTTCTGCTTTCAGAAGAAGGGCAGAAGATTCTGGCCGAGCAGGGAACCCTGCCCGTGCGCAAGGGTATTGTGCCCCCGGCGGAATTTGGCCTGCCCACCAGTGAAAAGGCCTTTGAACGCGGCATAAAAATTGATTACCAGCATATTTTGAGCGAAAAGGAAGCCACTGTTAAGAAATTTACAGATATTATGATGTCGAAATAGTGACGGAAACGTTACAATTTTGCGTCCTGCTCCCGCGCGGTTACGCCGCGCGGGAGGTCTGAATCAGCCACGGGCGTGCTTGCCGGAGAGAAAACGGCAGGCGCTGCCCGACAGCGCGCACAGCGCAAGCGGGAATTTTCATGGCAGAAATACTTCTTGAAAATATATCAAAATCCTTTGGCGACCATACGGTTCTTAAGGATTTATCTCTTGCGGTGCGGGACGGCGAATGCTTCACCCTCATCGGGCCTTCCGGCTGCGGCAAAACTGTACTGCTGCGCATCATGGCAGGCTTTGAAACACTGGATGCCGGACGCATGAGCATTGGCGGCGAAGTGGTGGCGGATGCCGAGAGCGGCACGGCCCTGCCGCCCGAGCAGCGCAGCCTTGGCGTGGTGTTTCAGGATTACGCCGTGTGGCCGCACATGACGGTGCGCCAGAACGTGGGCTATCCCCTCAAGATCGCCCGGCGTGATGCCGCGGAGGCCGCGGCTCTGGTGCAAAAGAGCATCGACGATGTGAACCTCACCGGCATGGAAGATCGCCTTCCCTCCCAGCTTTCGGGCGGGCAGCAGCAGCGGGTGGCCCTGGCGCGCGCCCTGGTGGCCCAGCCCAGCCTCCTGCTGCTGGACGAGCCGCTGAACAACCTTGATGCCAATCTGCGTGAAGAAATGCGCTTTGAAATCAAGGCGCTGCAAAAAAATCTGGGCGTGACCATCCTGTATGTCACCCATGATCAGGAAATCGCGCTGGCCATCTCTGACCGCATGGCCCTGCTGGACGAGCAGGGAGCCATTCGCCAGATAGGCACGCCGGAAGAGCTCTTTGCCACCCCGGCAGACGAATTTGTTTTTTCCTTTCTGGGCATGAGCAATTTTTTGCGGGCAACCGTGGGCGGCGGGGTTGCGACCATTGGCGGGCACGTTTTTCCCCTTGCGCCGCAGGCTGGTCTTGCTGGCGAGGTACGGGTGGGATTTCGCCCGTCAGATGTGCAACTGGGCCGTCAGGGCCAGGGGTTGCGGGCAACGGTGCGCCGCGCCAGCTTTTTGGGCGCGTTTACCGATTATCAGCTTGACGTGTGCGGCCAGCAGGTGCGCACGGCGGTGGATACCCACGAAGCCTTGGCCCGCGACCTCTTGCTGCACGAAGGGGACGAATGCGTCATCAACCTTCGTGGGGCGCATTGGTTCAGCTAGGCTGGATTTTGCAGCAGCGCGCCGCGCAGCGTGCCGGACAATCCGGCGGGCAGGATAAAGGGCGCGGGATTACTCCAAATTTGGCGGTCAGGTATGCAAGCAGTCAGACAACAGCGTTCGTGGGGCGTGGCAGAGGTGATTCTGCTCCTCTCCATTGCTATTCTGGTTATCGTGGTCGTAGTGCCGGTGGCGCTCATCTTTTTCAACGCCTTTTTTGTAAACGGGCAGTTCAACGCGGCGGATCTGGTAAAAACCCTCAGCGAGGGCGAAACCTATCAGGCCCTGATGAACTCGCTGTTTATCGCCAGCGGCGTAACCCTCTGCGCCACCACAGTGGGGACGTTCTTTGCCTGGCTGGTGACGCGCACGGACATTCCTTACAAGGGCTTTATGAAGAGCATGTTCCTTGTGCCCTTCATGTTGCCTTCGTTTATTGGCGCGCTGGCCTGGAAGATGCTGCTCTCGCCCCGCGCTGGCTATATCAACAGGCTCTGGCGCGATGTTACGGGTGCGGAAGACGCCCTGTTCAACATCTTTTCGTATGCGGGCATCATTTCCATTGAAACCATGTATCTTTTCCCCTTTGTGTTCATTCAGGTGTGCGGCGCGCTTGAGCGCATGGATCCCACCCTGGAGGAATCGGCCCGGATTTCGGGCGCGGGGCTGTTCACCATTACCCGCAAGATAACCCTGCCCCTGGTGCTGCCCAGTATCCTCTCGGGCGCGCTGCTCATCATGCTGTATTCCATGGCGCACTTTGGCACAGTGGCCGTGCTTGGCATCGAGGTGGGCATCTACAACATCCCCACGCTGATTTACGAACGCATCCATGAGAGCGCGGGCAGTTTTGCCTCCATCCGCACCGGCACGGTGCTGGCTTCGGTGCTGGTTGTTACGGCGGGCCTGATTATCTGGCTGCAACGCAAGGTGCTGGGGTCCGGCAAATACCAGATCATCGGGGGCAAGAGCTTCCGGCCCATGGAGCTCAAGCTGCGCGGCCTGCGCACGCCTCTGTTTGTCTTTTGTCTGCTGTACATCGCCATCACCATTGTGCTGCCCACTGTGACCATCTTTCTTGTGGGCGGGCTTAAAACCTACGGCGTGCCCATCACCTGGGAGAATCTGTCGCTCGACAACTACAAGTACGTGCTTTTTGAGTGGGATCAGACCCAGCAGGCCATCAAGAACAGCATCGGCCTTGGGCTGGCTGCCGCCACCATCACCATGTTTGCGGGCGTGATGATTTCTTACGTCATTGTAAAGATGCAGGTGCGGGGCAAGGGCTTTCTGGAATTTCTGGGCATGCTGCCTTTTTCCGTGCCCGGCTCGGTCATCGCCCTTGGCGTGATACTGGCCTGGAGCGGACGCTTTGGCGTGAATCTGTACAACACCATCTGGATTATCCTTATAGCCTACATTGCGCGGTACATGGCCTTTTCACTCAAGGCCAACTCGGCGGCGCTGGAACAGGTGCATGATTCGCTGGTGGAGGCGGCCCGCGCCTGCGGCGCAAGCATGTGGCAGGCCCTGCGCGATGTGGTGCTGCCCCTGGTGCGGCCCGGCATGGTTGCGGCTTTCTTTCTGATCTTTTTGCCTGCGCTGCGCGAACTGACGGTTTCGGTCATGCTGTACGGCACAACCAGCCGTACCATCGGCGTGGCCATCTACACCCTCAATGAAGACGGCGAAACCGTGACGTCGGCGGCTCTGGCCGGCATTGCCCTCATTCTTATCGTGACGGGCCAGAGCATTATCAACCATTTCGCCAAGTCCAGGCAGGCCTGATTATGTCCATTACACTCAGCAATGTTAGCAAGTATTTTGGCAAGGTTAAGGCTGTTTCTTCCCTGAATCTCGAGATAGGCGACGGCGAATGCTTCTCCATGCTCGGGCCGTCGGGCTGCGGCAAAACCACGACCCTGCGCATGGTGGCGGGCTTTGAGGATCTGGACGAGGGCGAAATCAGCGTGAACGGCAAGCTGCTTTCGTCCGGTGCCAAAAAATACTATCTGCCGCCCGAGAAACGCGACTTCGGCATGGTGTTTCAGGCCTTTGCCGTGTGGCCGCACATGAGCGTGTATGAAAACGTGGCCTTTCCGCTGCGCATCAAGAAGATCGGCTCGGCGGAGCTGCACAAACGCACCACCGATGCATTGCGGCACACCAACCTGCTGGAAGTTGCGCAAAAAAGCCCTGCGGATCTTTCCGGCGGTGGCAAGCAGCGCGTGGCCCTTGCCCGTGCGCTGGCCATCAATCCTTCAGTCATGCTGCTGGACGAACCGCTTTCGAGCCTTGATCCGCATCTGCGGGAAGAAATGCGCTTTGAGATCAAGGAGCTGCAAAAGATTTACGGCTTCTCCATCATGTATGTGACTCACGATCAGTCGGAGGCCATGGCGCTTTCCGACCGTATTCTGGTGATGAAGAACGGCGTGGTGCAGCAAGTGGCGTCGCCCCTGGAGGTTTACACGCGGCCCGCCAACCGTTTTGTGTTCAGCTTTATCGGGCTGTCCAACTTTACGGAAATGGCGGTAACGGCAACACATATGCAGCTTGACGGCGTGAGTGCCGACTTTCCGGCGGGGTGCGTTCCTGATGCCGCCATTGTGCAGGCCGGGCGCGGCGTGGTTGCCAGCCGCCCCAACGAAATTGATTTTGTGGACGAAGGCGGCGTACCCGGCATTGTGGAACGGCGTACATTTTTGGGCGAACAGCTCGACTATCAGGTGCGCGTGGGCGAGCAGAGCGTGCGGGTGCAGAAGGGGCGGTACGCCCGTGGCCCGCAGGAAGGCGAAACCTGCCGCCTGCACTTTTTGAAACCCTTGTGGTTTCCCGTGGATGCCGCCAGCTAGCAGTGTGGTTCACCAGCACGCCTGATATGTTTGTTTCTGATTACGGCCATGCGCTTTTTGGAAATGCGCATGGCCGTCTTGCGTTTTTGAGATAATGCCTCTCGGGGAGCGACCATGATTTGCATCTGCGCTGGCAGAGAAAAGGGGGGTGAAAAAAATTTTAACCGACATCCCTCTGACAGTTTGTAAGCCAGCAGCGCGGGAATTTGGCTGTGTTCTGCAAAAAAATGACACTGTGACAGGTATGCGTCAGAAATTTTTTTTATATCTAGATTTTATTTAACCTGCTTAAATATGGATCAATATACAATATTACTCCAAAGCTGCTCTTTTTTGGTAAAAATTTTTGCACGATAGGGCTTGCAAAGTGTTTAGGCCTTCCATATATTCACACCGAAGCGGGAAACCGCTCCATAGGCGTTTGTATGAAACCATAGTCCCAAGCGGGGCAAAAGAAAGGAAGGATAACCATGAAAAAGATCGCTACTCTTCTGTTGGCGGCCGGCCTTGTGTTCGGCGTTGCCACGGGCGCCAGCGCCATCGACTTCAAGGCCAAGGGCCAGTGGATCATGAACTTCGACTACGGCCAGAACGGCGGTTTCACCGGCGGTAACGGCATGACCGGCTTCAACCAGGCCAACAAGCAGTACAAGAACGAAGACGAATTCGAAGCCAGCCAGCGCGTTCGCCTGCAGTTGGACGCCGTGGCTTCTGAAGCTCTGTCCGGCACCGTGTTCTTCGAAATTGGCCAGCAGTACTGGGGGACTTCCAACACCGGCAACACCGGCAACAGCGGTGGTTCTTTGGGCGCTGACGGCAACCAGGCCGTGAAAGTGAAGAACGCCTACATCGATTGGCTCGTTCCCCAGACCGATCTGAAGATCCGCATGGGCATTCAGGGCATGGCTCTGCCCAGCTTCACCACCGGCAGCAACATCTTCAACGATGACGTGGCCGGCATCACCGCCTCCTACCAGTTCAACGAAACCGTTGGCGTGACCGCCCTGTGGGCCCGTCCCTTCAACGACAACTATGTCAACGGCAACGACCACGGCAACTACCGCACCAACTACATGGACAACATGGACGTGTTTGCCCTGCTGGTGCCCCTGACCTTTGACGGCGTGAAAGTGACCCCCTGGGCCATGTACAGCGCCATTGGTCCCAACACCTTCCGTGGTGCTGGTTACAACAACTACTATGGCAACATTTCCGGTACCAGCAACAAGTACCCCACTGCTGGCATGGTCCCCGTGGGCGGCGCCCTGCATAAGGACGGTTCCGCCAGCACCAAGGCCATGGGCACCTACGGCAATGCCGTGTGGGCTGGCCTGACCGGCGAAGTGACCGCGTTTGATCCCTTCCGCATCGCGTGGGATTTCAACTACGGTTCCGTTTCCTATGAAGACAGCCGCGCCAACCGCGCTGGCTGGATGGGTTCTTTGCTGTTCGAATACAAGCTTGACTGGGCCATCCCCGGCTTGTACGGCTGGTACGCTTCCGGCGACGACGGCAACCCGGCCAACGGTTCCGAACGCATGCCTTCCATCAGCGTGAACAACAACAACAACGGCTTCTCTGACTTCGCCTTCAACGGCGGACCCATGGTTGCCCGCGAAGCCATCCTTGGCTACGACATGTCCGGCACCTGGGGTATCGGCGCCCGCTTGAAGGATATGAGCTTCATCGAAAACCTGAAGCACACCTTCCGTTTGAACCTCATCGGCGGCACCAACAGCACCACCATGACCCGTTACCTTGTTAATCACAACAGTGCTTACAAGACCAGCCTGAACAGCGCTGCTCTCACTGGCCCCAACGCCCAGGCCGCTGGCATGAACCCCTTGTACATGACCACCAACGACACCGCGTTGGAATTCGGTCTGTCCAACGATTACAAGATGTATGACAACTTCACCGTGTCCCTTGACGCGGCCTACATCGCCACCTGGCTTGACCAGTCCCGCGGCGTGTGGGGCAACAGCAAGATGAATGGCCGTAGCGACCAGGAACGTGATCCCTGGAACGTGAACGTCCGTTTCGTGTACTCCTTCTAAGAGTACCTAGCCTTACGATTAAAAGGGGAGCCTTCGGGTTCCCCTTTTTTGTTGCCCTGCGTTCAGCCTATGCCTGCAAGTCTGCAGTGTTGACCTTGATTGCTGCCATGCCACTACTTGTTTTATCCTTGTCCCTTCCCGCTGTACTCGTAATGCTTGACGGTGCGCTGCCGTTTCACGGGCCGGTATTCTATTGACCGGCTACTTGCAGCATGGAGGGGTAATATCGCTCTGGACATCAGGCAATTGCGCGTAGTATGAACGGCCCCCCTTAGCTAATCCACCCCGGCATTTTCACGATTTTTTGTTCATGAGCGTCATAGTCCTTAACTTGGGGCATCCAGATTGCGCGTCCTCATGCCGCGCCTTGCCCGTTTGCTGCTTTTGCCTCGGGCGATCATAGGGCTCCAGTGCATATGCCCCATCCGTATAATGCCAAAAGGCGGCGCACCCATTACAGGTACGCCGCCTTTTCTATGCGGAGCAGCAGATCTGTCTGCCGCTCCTGTGAACTGGGGAATTAACCGAAGAAGGCCTTAAGGTCGTCCTGCGGGGTGCTGATGCCGCCGATGCCGAACTGTTCCACCAGCACCTTGGCCACGTTGGGCGAAAGGAAGGCAGGCAGCGTGGGTCCAAGGTGGATGTTCTTCACGCCAAGGGCGAGCAGGGCCAACAGTACGATAACGGCCTTCTGCTCGTACCAGGCAATGTTGTACACGATGGGCAGGTCGTTGATGTCGGCCAGGCCAAACACTTCCTTGAGCTTCAGGGCCACAACGGCCAGGGAGTAGGAGTCGTTGCACTGACCGGCGTCCAGCACGCGGGGGATGCCGCCGATATCGCCGAGATCAAGCTTGTTGTAGCGGTATTTGGCGCAACCGGCGGTAAGGATGACGGTATCCTTGGGCAGGCCTTCTGCAAATTCGGTGTAGTAGGAGCGGCCCTTGGCGCGGCCATCGCAGCCAGCCATGACCACAAACTTCTTGATGGCGCCAGACTTCACAGCGTCAACAACCTTGTCGGCCAGGGCCAGCACCTGATTGTGCGCAAAGCCGCCCACAATCTCGCCGGTCTCAATTTCCGTGGGGGCCGGGCAGGTCTTGGCGTGGGCGATAATGGCCGAAAAGTCCTTGTGCTCGCCGATTTCGCCGGGGATGTGCTTGCAGCCGGGGAAGCCCACAATGCCCGTGGTGTACACGCGGTCTTTGTAGCTGTCCTTGGGCGGCACAAGGCAGTTGGTGGTCAGCAGGATGGGGCCGTTGAAGGTGTCAAATTCTTCCTTCTGCTTCCACCACGCGTTGCCGTAGTTGCCCTTGAAGTGGCTGAACTTCTTGAAAGCGGGGTAGTAGTGGGCGGGCAGCATTTCGGAGTGGGTATACACGTCCACGCCCGTGCCTTCGGTCTGCTCAAGCAGCATCTGCAGGTCGCGCAGGTCGTGGCCGGAAATCAGGATGCCGGGGTTGGTGCCCACGCCAATGTTGACCTTGGTGATTTCGGGATTGCCGTAGGTTCCGGTGTTGGCGGCATCAAGCAGAGCCATAACGCTCACGCCCTTGTTGCCGGTTTCAAGGGTCAGCGCCACAAGATCGGCCACGGAAAGGCTGTCGTCCAGGGTCTTGGCC
Source organism: Pseudomonadota bacterium (assembly GCA_023419375.1). Taxonomy (GTDB): domain Bacteria; phylum Desulfobacterota; class Desulfovibrionia; order Desulfovibrionales; family Desulfovibrionaceae; genus Desulfovibrio. The sequence goes on along the minus strand of JAEZYD010000065.1, from coordinate 29,052 downwards.
AGAGCTTCCTGCAGGAAGTTGTCCACGGCAGGATCATGCTTGCCCAGCACATCGGCGTGCTTGGCATAGGCGGCCATGCCCTTGAGGCCAAAGGTCACGAGCCAGCGCAGGGAGCGAACGTCGTCGTCGCTGGTGGCAAGAACGCCCACAGTGGCAGCCTTGGCAAGCATGGCGGCCTTGTCGTCCGCTTCCCACAGGGCAGCGTCGGCCAGGCCGTCGCGCGAGGCAAGCTCGGCCATCAGGGCTTTCTTGGCGGCACAGGTTTTGCGCACGCGCTCGGCGAGCATGTCGTCGTCAAAGTTCGCATTGGTGATGGTGCAGAAAAGGTTGCCCACAACCATGCGGTCGACTTCGTGGTTCACGGTCTTGCCCAGGGCGCGCAGCTTGGTGGCAACCTGCGCAAGGCCCTTGGTTACATATACCAGCACGTCCTGAAGGGCGGCTGTTTCGGGCTTTTTGCCGCACACGCCGATCTGGGTGCAGCCTTTGTTGCCCACGGTTTCCTGGCACTGATAGCAGAACATGGCGTTACTCATGGGATGTCTCCTGATACTCCGCAAAGCGGAGGCTGGGGGGTGATCCGCCTACGCGGGGGTCTTGGGGGTAGGAAAAACAACGGTAAGCAGCATCTTGAAGCGCTCTTGCGCGTGTACAGAGTGCGGCTGGCCAGCGGGCATGATAATCACTTCACCCGCCTGCACGGTATGTGACTGGCCACTGATGGTTACCTGCGCCGAGCCTTCGAGCACGAGAACCATGGCATCGCCCGTGGAGGTGTGGGCGCTGATCTCTTCGTTGGCGTCAAAGGCAAACAGGGTAATGCCCACAGAGGCGTTTTGGATAAGGGTCTTGCTGGCGATCTGGCCAGGCTGGCACTCGACCTGCGCGGCCAGGGGCAGCGCTGCGGCGAATTCAAGGTTCTTGAGAATGCGGTCCATGAGGCCCTCCTTGTGTTGACGATTCCGTTCTATCAAGGCTGGGACAATGGTTCTGTAACAAATGTTACGGATGCTCAAGAAAATGAAAATATTTTGGGCGCGGGAAAAAAGGAAGCGATGTGCAATAAACTGAAATTACTTATAAAAAGAATAAATTCAATCAGGCAGGGAAATATTCGCACAAAAAATTAAGTGAGGCGATGTCAGCAACGCGAATGCTTCTACCCTCCATTTGCAGAAGGCCTTCGTCGCGCATGGCGGCGAGCTCGCGTGAAAGTGAGGGGCGGGTCACACCCAGAAAATCAGCCATCTGTTCACGATTCATTGCCAGTGAAACCATGCCGTCAGGGCGGCGGTGTTCCAGCAGCAGGGCTGCAAGTTTGCGCCGCAAGCTGCCGGAAGACAGCAGTGAAATGCGGCGTGTGAGAAAAAAAGCCTTGTGCGCAAAAATGCCGAGCATGTTGCGGATCATGCGTGAATGGACGGAGCAGGCTTTTTCGCAGGTGGCGTAGAAAAAACGTGCGGGTATGCCCAGTACGCGCACAGGCGTTTCAGCCAGCACGCTGCAACCATAGCTCGGGCGGCCCAAAAAAACGTGCACCTCGCCAAAAAGATCACCGGGGGCATCCACGCGCGCCATGACGGCGCGTCTGCCTTCGGTTGATTCCCGGCACACGTTCACAGCGCCTTCCAGCAATACATACAGCCTTTCCGGCGGGTCGGACTCTGCAAAAATCAGCGCGCCCTTGCCGTGCTGTTCTTCAAATGCGCCGCTGCATGCAAGGCACATGCTCGCCTCCTGCCCGGTCATTCCAGAAAAGAGGGGGGATGCTTCCAGGGCGCGTTCCATGTATTCCTCGTGTAGATTCTGCATACCTTGCATAACCATAACCCATATCCCGTTTGTGACGCAACCGCACGTTTGCACTATGTGCACATGAAATAAAAAAAGGGGGCAAAAGCCCCCTTTCCACGGAATTGCGCAAAAGCTTACAGTGATGGCATGCCCAACAGCAACCGGGCGGAAACAACCACCTGCATGATAACCTGAGTGATGTCCTTGACGGCCTGCATGCTCTTGGATTCCACCTTGGGTAGCACCATTACCTGATCGCCGGGCAGAATGTCATCGCCGTTCTGCGACACGGAGCCGTTCTGGTGCAGCACAAGAACCTTGTCGTGGTCTGCGCGGTTGGTGTAGCCGCCAGCCCCCTTGATGTAATCGTCCACATCCTTCTTTTTGCCCCACAGCATGGCCTGCGGCATCATGACTTCGCCGCTCACCAGCACTACGTCGCTCTTGGGCGGGATCACAATGATATCGCCGTCTTCCAGCGAGAGGTCGGCCTTGTCCGGCCCGCCGTCAAGCACAACCACGCCTTCCGGTTCCACGGTCTTGGCCCGCTCCACGAATTTGGAGACCATCTCTGCCTCCTTGGCGCGGATGGCTGCTTCATCCGCACTGGCGGAGGAAGCCGTGAGGGCTGTTTCTTCCAGCCTGCGCAGGGAGTCGGCAATGGCTTTTTTCTGCCGGGCGGCAACGCTCTTGCGTTTGATGTACATGGCCTGAAGGTTGGCGCGGCCAGGTTCAACGGCAATGAAGTTCTTTACTTCCTGCAAACGGGCGCCGCGCCGCACGGGAAAGCGCGAAGCCCCGCGCACAGCGCCCTGCACTTCAACCATCATGGTATTGCCGGGCGCATCTGCAATAAACTGCACCTGATCGCCGTCTTCAAGCATGAGGTTGCGCAGTTCCTTGAGCGGCAGATAGGTGCTGTAGGGCGCGCCGTTGCGGGTGCCGGAAAGGGCGATGTGCGAGGCGCTGTTTTGCGGTTCGGCCAGTTCAATCAGGGCCGTGCCTGTGGACTTGCCCTTGGGGAACTCAAATTTTGCGGAGGTGCGCACCGCGCCGATGGCCGTAATGGTGGGGCCTTTGTCGCCCACCACAAGCGTATCGCCTTCCTGCACGCGCACTGCGGGCAACACGCCCTTGCGGGCAAAGGGATAGAGGTCAAGGCTGGCAACAGCCTTGCCGTCGCGCATCAGGCGAATGTCACGGTAACTGCCGCGCATGGGGTCAAGGCCACCGGCCTTATCCAGAAAGCTCAGCAGCGGATCGCCCGGGGTGCCGGTGTAACGGCCAGGTCTGGCAACGCCGCCTGTGACAAAAACAGCCACAGGCCGGGCATCCAGAGGCGCCGCGTAAATCTGCGCATCGGCGTGTCCGTTGGCGGCAAGCTTGCTGCGCAAGGCTTCGGTCAGCTTGTCGTAGCCAAGGCCAGCCACGGGTATGGCCCCCACCTCAGGTACGTCCAGATGTCCGTCAGCGGCCACAATCAGGGTGCTGTCCACCTTGAGGTCGCCGCCCCACAGGCGCAGCACCACCCGGTCGCCCGGCGCGATGATGGAGGCATCCTTGGCGTCCTTGGCTGCGTCCTTGCTCTGCGAAAAATTGCCCTGAAACAGGTTGGCAGCGTAGGGCTGGGGTGCATTTTCGGCCTTGACCGCGCTGGACAAGGCGAAAAAGATAAGCAGAAAAGTAAAAATAGTTCTGTGCGACATGGCAGTGTTGATGCAATGGATTCGGGCTTGCATGGCCCCCAGAGGTGGTTCCGCAAACAGGCTGTATGGCCCCAGGGTTCCGTAGTCAATATTCACGAAATGCCTTGTATCTCCGGCAGCTGGAGGCATCGAGGCCAGCTTGGTGCCTGCCGGATCATCAGGGCTGCGAGGCTGCAACCGCAACAAGGAAAGCGCACGGGCGTGGTACTCGCCGTGCGCTTCCATAAATAATCACATTTGCCCGGTTTAGCCAGAGGCAATGCACCCTTGATCGTTTTTTGCCAAAGGGCATGCCGGCAATAGGCCGGAGTCCCAGTCTCGCTACTGCGAAAGACCCTGTCCCCACACGCGCGGGGCCATGGTCCAGCGGCCTTTGTCATCCTTGCAGATAACAATAACTTCCGCTTCACGCTGGCCTGAAAGCACAGTGCCTCGTTTGCAGTCCTCGCCCTTGGCCGAGGTGAAAAACTCGTCCAGGCTCACGCGCACCCCTTTGCCAAAATCAGGGTCGTCAACAGTAGCGGTTTCTCCCACTGCGGAGACGATCATGAAGCCAGTGACAGGGCCGGGGGGCGTTTCCGGCTGGGCCGGGGACCCGCCGAAGCCGCACCCGCCGAGCAGCAGGGCCGTAAGAACCGCCAGACCGGAAAGGCCCAGGCGGCTTTTGCCGGGCAGAGCCATCGGCCAATGAGCTGAACGCGTTTGCATGGCATTTCCTTTTAGTGGCTGCCGTATTTTGTGGTAAATACAACGGCTTTTTTCCTTCCCTCTCGCAAAGAAACGCGCGGCTGTCAATGCCGCACGAGCTTGAGACCTTTGCCTGCGCACTCGCCGCGAGGACAATAGTCACGCTTTTTGCAAAAAACAGGAATTTATCCGTTGATACCATTGTAAGCCGGGTGGTTAACAAAAGCACAATTAATAAATAACGAATTTTATTTTGCAATTTGTTGTAAGGGTGGTATTTTATGCACAATCTAGAAGTCATCTTCGGGAGAGGTCATGTCCAAACTGGCAATGAAAACCATCCATGTGCATGACGCCGTGGGCAGTATTTTGTGTCACGACATCACCAGAATTATTCCTGGTGAAAGCAAAGGGCCTGTTTTTCGCAAAGGCCATGTTGTGCGGGAAGAAGACGTTGAGGTGCTGTTGCAGGTTGGCAAGGAGCATCTTTATGTTTTTGAATCCCTGCCCGGCATGGTTCACGAAAATGATGCCGCCGCGCGCGTTATTTCTGCCGTTTCCGGCGGCAACCTGACGTGTACGGAGCCCAAGGAAGGGCGTATCGACCTCAAGGCCGCCTGTGACGGGCTGCTGCGGGTGGATGTGCCTGTTCTCAACCGTATAAACAGCCTTGGCGAAATTTCTGTCGCAACCATCCACACCATGCAGCACGTAACCAGGGGGCGCTCGGTAGCGGGAGCCCGCGTGGTGCCGTTGATGATTGAGGATGAAAAATTGCGGCAGCTAGAATCGTTCGTCGCAGGGCCGGTTGTTGAAGTTCTGCCCCTGCGCCGCGCCAGAGTTGGCGTGGTCACAACGGGCAGCGAAGTGTTTTACGGGCGCATTCAGGATGCCTTTGGCCCTGTGCTGCGCAAAAAGTTTGCCGCTCTGGGCAGCACGGTGGTGGGGCAGACCCTTACCAGCGACGAAGTGCCCATGACTGCCGGAGCGATCAGGGATTTTCTCGAACAAGGTGCTGATTTTATAGTGGTAACAGGCGGAATGTCTGTTGATCCTGACGACCGCACGCCAACCGCCATCCGCGCTTCCGGAGCGGAGGTGGTCAGCTACGGCGCGCCTGTGTACCCGGGCGCCATGTTCCTCCTGGCCTATGCCCAGGGGGCGGCAGGCCGGGTGCCCGTGTTGGGGCTGCCAGGATGCGTCATGTACCACAAGGCCAGCATTTTTGATCTCGTTGTGCCGCGCCTGCTGGCCGGCATTGAGGTGACGGCTGCCGATGTGGCGGCATTGGGGCACGGGGGCTTTTGCTCCCAGTGTGAAGAATGCCGCTATCCGGTTTGTCCGTTCGGGAAATAGGAGGCGGAAATCTGACCCCGGGCGCGGATTTACCGCGCAGGCATATACCTTTGTTCATCATTAAAAGGAGTCGCGCATGGAAACAAAAACCCTTGTGATTAACGGCATTCCCCGGCGCTTGCTGGCTAACCCCGACGATATGCTTGTGGACGTGCTGCGCGATCAGCTGCAGCTCACCAGTGTCAAAGTTGGTTGCGGCAAGGGTCAGTGCGGTGCCTGCACGGTGATCCTTGACGGCAAAGTTGTACGCGCCTGCGTGGTCAAAATGAGCCGCGTGGCGGAAAACGCCGCAGTAACCACGCTGGAAGGCGTGGGTACCCCCAGCAGCCTGCATCCGCTCCAGCATGCCTGGATTTACCACGGCGCGGCCCAGTGCGGTTTCTGCACCCCTGGCTTCATCGTTTCGGCCAAGGCCCTGCTTGATTCCAATCCCAATCCCAGCCGCGAAGACGTGCGCGACTGGTTCCAGAAAAATCACAACGTCTGCCGCTGTACGGGCTACAAGCCCCTGGTGGACGCGGTCATGGACGCTGCCGCCCTTATGCGCGGCGATAAAACGCTGGACGACGTTACCTTCAAGATGCCTGCCGATGGCCGCATCTGGGGTTCCACCATGCCCCGTCCTTCTGCCGTCGCCAAGGTGACCGGTACGGCCGAATTCGGCGCGGACGCGGCGCACCGCCTGCCCGCCAACACCCTGCATCTCGCCATTGCCCAGGCCAAGGTATCCCATGCCAACATCAAGGGCATTGACACCTCTGAAGCCGAAAAAATGCCCGGCGTGTACAAGGTTCTGACCCACAAGGACGTGAAGGGCAGGAACCGCATCACCGGCCTGATCACCTTCCCCACCAACAAGGGCGATGGCTGGGAACGTCCCATCCTCAACGATACCAAAATCTTCCAGTACGGCGATGCGCTTGCCATCGTCTGCGCGGACTCCGAATGCAACGCCCGCGCCGCGGCTGAAAAGGTCAAGTTTGACCTGGAGCTGCTGCCCGAATACATGAGCGCCCCCGAGGCCATGGCCCCGGACGCCATCGAAATCCACCCCGGCACCCCTAACATCTACTATGACCAGCTTGAGGAAAAAGGCGCGGATACCGCTCCCTTCTTCAAAGATCCGGCAAACGTTGTTGCGGAAGGCGATTACTACACCCAGCGCCAGCCCCACCTGCCCATCGAACCCGATGTGGGCTACGGCTATGTGAACGACAAGGGCCAGGTGGTCATCCACTCCAAGTCCGTTGCCATCCATCTGCACGCGCTGATGATCGCTCCCGGCCTCGGCCTGGAATTCCCCAAGGATCTCGTGCTGGTGCAGAACACCACCGGCGGCACCTTTGGCTACAAGTTCAGCCCCACCATGGAAGCTCTTGTGGGCGTGGCTGTTATGGCTACCGGCCGTCCCTGCCACCTGCGTTACAACTACGAACAGCAGCAGAACTACACCGGCAAGCGTTCGCCCTTCTGGACGACCGTGCGCTTTGCCGCCAACAAGCAGGGCAAGATTCTTGCCATGGAAACGGACTGGAGCGTTGACCACGGTCCCTACTCCGAATTCGGCGATCTGCTCACCCTGCGCGGCGCGCAGTACATTGGCGCTGGTTACGGCATCGCCAACATTCGCGGCAAGGGCCGCACCGTTGCCACCAACCACTGCTGGGGTGCGGCTTTCCGCGGCTACGGCGCGCCGGAAACCGAATTCCCCTCTGAAGTGCTCATGGACGAACTGGCTGAAAAGCTGGGTATGGATCCCTTCGACATCCGCGAGCTGAACTGCTACCGCGAAGGCGACACCAACCCCTCTGGTCAGGTGCCTGAAGTCATGAGCCTGCCCGAAATGTTCCAGAAGATGCGCCCCTACTACGAAGAAGCCAAAAAGACCGTTAAGGCCAAGTCCACCGCCGAAGTCAAACGCGGCGTGGGTATTGCCCTTGGCGTGTACGGCGCTGGCCTTGACGGGCCGGACACCTCCGAAGCCTGGGCCGAACTGAACCCCGACGGCAGCGTGACCGTGGGCAACTCGTGGGAAGACCATGGCCAGGGCGCTGACTCCGGCACCTTGGGCACCGCTCACGAAGCCCTGCGTCCCCTGGGCATCAAGCCCGAAAACATCCATCTGGTCATGAACGACACCAGCAAGACCCCCAACTCTGGCCCTGCTGGCGGTTCACGCTCCCAGGTTGTCACCGGCAACGCCACCCGCGTGGCCTGCGAAATGCTTATTGAAGGCATGCGCAAGCCCACTGGCGGCGGCTTCTTTACCTATGAAGAAATGAAGGCCGAAGGCCGCCCCGTGCACTATGACGGCAAGTGGTCTGCTCCGGCCAAGGACTGCGACGCCAAAGGCCAGGGCGAACCCTTTGCCTGCTACATGTACGGTCTGTTCCTTGCCGAAGTGGCCGTTGAGGTCGCAACCGGCAAGACCACGGTTGAAAAGCTTGTGTGCGTGGCCGACATCGGCACCCTGTGCAACAAGCTGGTGGTTGACGGCCAGATCTACGGCGGCATGGCGCAGGGCGTTGGCCTTGCCCTGACCGAAGACTACGAAGACCTGAAGAAGCACAGCACCCTTGCTGGCGCGGGCGTGCCCACCATCAAGATGATTCCTGACGACATGGAAATCGTCTATGTGCAGACCCCCCGCAAGGCTGGCCCCTTCGGCGCTTCCGGCGTGGGCGAAATGCCCCTTACCGCGCCGCATCCTGCCATCATCAACGCCATCTACAATGCTTGCGGCGCGCGCGTGCGCCACTTGCCCGCCCGCCCCGAAAAGGTGTTGGCGGCCATGCCCAAGTAGTGTAAGATTGCGGTAAACACCTGGAGACACTGGGGAGAATCCCGATTTAAAGGGATTCTCCCCATATCCCAGCCCCATGTTTATTCGTCAGGTCTACAGCGCACCGGGCCATGAGCGCCGTTACGGTGTGCAATGTTTTTGCATCGGGGCTTTCGGGGATATCTCTGAAAGCCCCGTTTGTATTTTGGGCGGCAATCTGCGCCGCCTGCCCCTTGCCGCAGCGCATGTCTGCACCAAGCCAGCGAGAACAATCGTCATGATGGATCAACAACGTCTGCACGAAATAGAGTCGCACTGCACACAGGAAAGCCCGCCCCGGTGCCGGGTGGCCTGTCCTTTTGATCTGGATGTGCGCGCCTTCATGGCCCGTATGGCTGAGGGCAAGCAGGGCGAGGCCCGCAAGGTGCTTGAGCGGCATTTGCCCCTGCCCGGCATTATTGCCCGCATTTGCGATCACTCCTGTGAGAACGCCTGTCTGCGGCAGGATCTGGGCGGCAGCCTTGCCATGCATGGGCTTGAACTCTCGTGCATGCTTGCTGTGGGCGTGCAGACCCGTCTGCTGCCTTTGCCGCCCAAAAAATTCCGTATGGCCGTCATGGGGGCCGGGCTTGCCGGGCTTGCGGCAGCCTGGGATCTGTCGCGCAAGGCCTATCCTGTTACAGTCTTTCACTCGGGCGCGCCGGGCGAATTTTTGCTGGCAGCGCATCCCGCACTGGCGGCAGACAATACGGTGGGCATTGCCAAGGATTTTTTGACGGAAGACATGGAAGCCCTTGGCCGCCAGAAGGTCAGTTTTACGCAGGCAACCCTTGATGCCGCGCTGCTGGAAAAGCTGGCGACGGAGTATGACGCCGTGCTGGTGGATGCCGATGCCGTGCAGCAGCTTGCACCCGGCCTTGCACCGGACGAAGCGCAGGTGGATGCGGAAACCCTGCTCTGGCGCGACAATATCTGCTGCGCTGGCTGGCGCAGCCGCACCCCCACAGGCCACGCTTTCGCCTCACCTGCGCGGCAGGCGGGGCAGGGGCGGCATGCCGCCCAGACTATGGAGCGCGTGACCAGCGGTGTTTCCCTCACAGCCGCGCGGGACAAATCTCAAGGGCCGCTGCACACCGATGTGACGGGCATAAGCCCCGTGCCGCGTGTGGAACCTGCCGCGCAGGCTGCTTGCGGCGAGCCGCTCTATTCGGCGGAGGAATCCGCGCGCGAGGCGGAGCGCTGCCTGCAATGCCAGTGTATGATCTGCGTGCGCGAATGCGTGTATTTGCAGAAATACAAGGGCTATCCGCGCCTCTACGCGCGTCAGGTCAATAACAATGCATCCATCGTCAAGGGCCTGCACACGGCCAATGCCCTCATCAACGGCTGCGCCCTGTGCGGTCAGTGCGAGGAGCTGTGCCCGGAGAATTTTTCCATGGCCGAACTGTGCCTCTCTGCACGGGAAGACATGGTTGAACGGGGCTTTATGCCTCCCACTGCCCACGAATTTGCGCTTGAAGATATGGAAAGCGCCTCCGGGCCGGAATGCGCCCTTGTGCTGCCGCCCTTGCCGCCAGCTGCCGCAGCCCATGGCTCTGGCGCGAGTCAGGCGGCGGGCGAGCAGTGGCTGTTTTTCCCCGGCTGCCAGCTGGCTGCGGCGCGCGTGGAACAAACTGCGGCGCTTTATGAACTGCTGCGCGAAAAATTGGGTAGCGGCCTGAAATCCGGCGTGGGCATCATGCTCTCCTGCTGCGGCATCCCGGCGCGCTGGGCCGGAAGAACGGCCCTGTTCAAGGAGCATGCGGACAAACTGCGCACAGCCTGGGAGGAACTGGGCAAGCCGCGCATCATGGCGGCCTGTTCTTCCTGCCTTGCGGCCCTGCGGGAAGCCCTGCCGGAAGCGCAGACCGTTTCCGTATGGGAAGTGCTGGACAGCTTGCCCTTTGAGGCTCCCGCTGCTGGCAATTCACTGCCCTCGGTTTTTTCCATGCAGGATCCCTGCACCGCCAGGCACGATGCGGCCTGGCTTGCCGCTGTGCGCAGTCTGGCGGGAAAATGCGGGGCAAAAATTGAAGAACCGCGTCTTTTCGGCGCGTCCACAGCCTGTTGCGGCTACGGCGGCCTCGTGTGGTGCGCCCAGCCGGAAACCGCCCGCGCCATGAGCGATCACCGCGCCGCCCAGCTTGCGCACCCCGGCCTCGCCTCGTGCATCATGTGCCGCGACCGTATGGCGGCCAGCGGCAAGGAGTGCTGGCATCTGCTTGATCTGCTGCTGCCAGCGTCAGGCAAGGCGCAGTCCGGCGCGGCTCAGGGCCCCGGCCTTTCGGCGCGCCGCGCCAACAGGGCTGCCTTGCGCCGCAAACTGCTGGAGAAGTACGGCAGCGCCGCCGGGCAACAGGCCCTGCTTGCGGGCACGCCCGAGCAGGCGGGAAAGGGCAGGGTGCTGGTGGCGGCGGATGTGCTGGCGCGGCTGGAGGATCGGCATATTCTGCTGTCAGACGTGGAAGGAGCCGTTGTGGGGGCCGAGGCCAGCGGTCACTGGTTTGAAAATTTGGATGACGGGCACCGCCTTGGTTCGTGGCGGCCCAGAAAGGTGACTTTTTGGGTGGAATACGAGGCGCAGGGCGAGGCCTTTGTCCTGCATGATGCGTGGTGCCACCGTATGGTGGTGCCCGGTTCCGGCGGTCAGGAAGCTGCCGATGTCATCAACAGCCACCAGTGCTGCACCGATGGGCAGCGCCCCAATATGCTGGGGGCGCAAAACGGCGGGCAGAGAGGTGAACAGTCATGAGCATGGGGCCAAACTACGGGCCGGACGGCGGTCAGTGGGTGTGCGGGCGTTGCCGCGTTGCCCTTGAGCAGGTGAAGGTTCCGGTTTTTTATCTCAATAGCGCCTTTGACGTGTTTTTGCCGCGCTGCCCCAAGTGCGGGCTGACGCAGGTGCCCAAATCTCTGGCCGAAGGCAAAATGCTTGAGGTGGAAGCCCTGCTGGAAGACAAATGAACGCACTGTGGGAAAGGCCCGACTTTCGCCGCGCAGCTGGTGACGCATGGCGTCCCGGCGGCGTGGAACTGACGCGCCGTGCGCTTGCGTGGTGCGCCTCTGCGGGTCTGCTTTCGCCCGGCGGGCTGGTTCTTGACCTCGGCAGCGGGGCAGGGGCGACATTGCGGTTGCTCACGCAGATGGGCTATTGCGCCGTGGGGCTGGACAAACACGCAGGGGCCGGGCTTTCTGCCGATGCCGTCCCTTCTGCTGATGCATCACAGCGTGATGCCTGCCGCATTGTGCGGGCCGACCTTGAGCGCCCGCCGCTGGCAGCGGACTCCTGCGACGGCATAGTGTGCGAGTGCGTTCTGTCCTTGCTGCACAACCCGCTTGCAGCCTTGCGCGCCGCCTGCCGCGCCCTGCGCCCCGGTGGGGTGGTGGTGCTCAGTGACCTCATGCTGCGGCCAGGCTATGAACGCCCCGGCAGCACTGGCTGCTCTGGTGCAGGCTCTTCCCGCTCTGCTTGTTCCTGTTCCGGTCACGCAAGCGCAGTACAATCGGGCTTGCCCCAATCCAGCCAGCCCCAATACAGCCAGCCGGCAACAGAAAGGGCTCAGCCACTCCCGGTGGAATACGCCGCGCCGGGATCATCGTGCCTCGCTGGCGCGCGGCCTGAATCTGTCTGGCGCGGGCTTGTGGAAGCGGCGGGATTGCGCTTGCTGCATTTTGAGGACAACAGCCGCGCTCTGGTGGAATTAGCCGCGCGCATGATCTGGTACGGCGACGATGCAACCCGGCCCTCGGCGAATCACGGCAGCCAGGGCTGCGCATGCGGGAGCGCTGCTCCTGGCAAAGCCTGGCGCGCTTACGGATACGGCCTTTGGATTGCCCGAAAGGAGACGCTATGAATCCCATGATGATGGAATTGCTGCCCCTGGTGCATCAGGGATATTGTTGCAGCCAATTGTTGCTGCTGCTCATGTTGCAGGCTCAGGACAAGCAGAATCCCGGCGTGGTGCGCGCCGCGCAGGGCCTGTGCCATGGCATCGGCCAATCAGACGGCCCCTGTGGCCTTTTGACCGGCGGTGCCTGCGCTCTGGCTCTGGTTGCGGGCAAGGGCGCGGAAGATGAAATCCCGCATCCCATGCTCACCCCCCTGCTCAATGATTACGCCACGTGGTTTTATGACCGCACGGAAGCTTACGGCGGCCAGCGTTGCGGGCAGATTGCGGCTGGGCTTGGCGCGACTTCCGGCGCTGCGGGCGAACAGCCAAACCCTGTGGCCTGCGGTGACTTGCTGGCCGAATGCTGGGGAAAAATCATGGAACTGGTTCAGAGTTACGAGCTGGATTTGACGGAAAAGGCATGACCTTACGCCGCACCCAGAGTCTTTGCCCCGTGTGCCTGCGCCGGGTAGAGGCCACCTATGAACGCTCGGTCAAGGATGCCCTCACTGTTGTGCTGCGCAAAACCTGCCCGGATCACGGCACGTTCAGCGTCCCCGTATGGCGGGAGGCCAAGCCCGGTGCCGATGCCACGCCGCCCTTTAGCGCATGGTCGCGGCCCAAAAGCCCCTCCTACCCGGCCAATCCGCATACGCCTATTCGCGATGGCTGCCCCTTTGACTGCGGCCTTTGCCCGGCCCATGCCCAGCATACCTGCACAGGTCTGTTTGAGGTCACCATGCGCTGCGACATGGCCTGCCCTGTGTGCTATGCTTCTGCTGGTTCCATGTCGAATCAATCATCCGGGGCGGCGGCAGACGTGCCGTTGAACGTGATTGCCGCGCAGATGGATACCCTCAAGGGCGCGTCCGGCCCCTGCAACGTGCAGATATCCGGCGGGGAGCCGACCATGCGCGATGACTTGCCGCAGATCATCGCTATGGCGCGGCAACGCGGCTTTGGGCTGGTGCAGATCAATACCAACGGCCTGCGTCTGTCGCGCGAGCAGGGCTATGCCCGCGCGTTGCGCGAGGCCGGGCTTGATTCCGTCTATCTGCAATGGGACGGCGTGCGCGAAAGCAGTTTTACGAGCCTGCGGGGCAGGGAATGCCTTGATTTCAAACGCCGTGCCGTGCGCAATTGCGCAGAGGCAGGGCTTGGCGTGGTGCTGGTGGCAACTCTTGTGCGCGGCGTCAACGATGGTGAACTGGGCGACCTGCTGCGCATGGCGTTGGAGCTTGGCCCTGCGGTTCGGGGTCTGCACATGCAGCCAGCCGCCTTTTTTGGGCGCTACCCCTGGAGTCTGGAGGAAGCCCCGCGCCTGACCCTGCCCGAAGTGATGGGCGCGCTTGCCCGGCAGGCGCCGGAAATGGTCAGTCCCAGTCACCTGCACCCGCCGGGATGCGAAAACGAACTGTGTTCGTTCAGTGCAGTGTACCACCGGGCGCAGAAGAACGGCGCTCCCTCGCTGGAATGGCTGGCCGATGCGGGGCAATCGTGTTGCTCGCCAGCACCGCAGTCCGCTGGCGCGGAAGTGCCGCCATCAGCGGAGGACGGCGCGCGCAAGGCCAAGCAGTTTGTGGCCCTGCACTGGAAGGGCGGCACCAACGGCGGGGAATCTGCCTGCGCCTGCGGTGGCGCATCTGGCTCTGACGCTGGCAACTCCGGCAGCAAGCCCAATGCGGATGGCTTCAGCCGGTTTCTGGCTCAGGCCGGGGCAGAGCAGCGCTTTACGCTTTCGGCCATGGCTTTTCAGGATGCCCTGAGCCTCGACCTTGACCGGGTGCGTGGCTGCTGCATCCATGTGGTGCGGCCTGACGGGCGCATGATTCCGTTCTGCCTGCACAACCTCACTGCCAGCGACGGCACGCGCCTGTATGGTGACGCCCGGTGACAGATGCCGCAACTCACCCTTCCATAACCGGTTTCGGCTCCTGTCCGCTGGATCTCTGGCTGGCCCGTCAGTGCGGGGCACGTAGCGCCGGGGAACTGCCCGGCAAGCTGGCGGATGCCCAAACGGCCCTGCTGCGCAGCACCTTGCGACAGGCCGTGCGTGGGGCGTTTTATGCCAGGCATTTGCGGGAGTGCGATCTGGATATAACCAGTGTGGACGATCTGGAGCGCCTGCCCTTCACCACTGCGGAAGATCTGCGCAACTGGGGTGATTTTTTGTGCGTCTCGCAGGGGGATGTGCAGCGCATGGTCACGCTGCACACGTCAGGCACCACGGGGCAGCCCAAGCGGCTTGCCTTTACTGATGCGGATCTGGCCCGCACGCGCGATTTTTTTGCCGTGGGCATGAGCCAGCTTGTGGGAACGGGGCAGCGGCTGGCAGTGCTGTTGCCCGGTGCGGAACGGCCTGACGGCGTGGCCGACCTGTTGCGGCAGGCTTTGAGCGCGGCGGGTGTGGAGGTGCTGGCCCCACCGCCGGAAGTCCACGCGGCCCCAGCGGCAGATACAGGCACTTGCGCGGAGGCTGGTGGAGAGCGTGGCAAAGCCCTTGCCCAGTGGCTGGAACAGGCAAAACCTCATTGCCTTGTGGCTGCGCCCGCGCAACTGGCCCTTTTGCTGAAGCATTTTCCTGACCGGGGGCCGCAGGGGCTTGCGGGCATACTCACCAGCGCGGAACCGCTGGATGCTGCGCTTGGTCTGGCTTTGCGCCGGGTGTGGCAATGCGAAATTCTGGATCACTACGGCCTCACCGAAACTGCCTACGGCTGCGCGGTGGAATGCCCCGCCCATCAGGGTTTTCATGTGCGGGAACTGGACGTTCTGATAGAAATAGTAGATATTTCAGGGCGTAAAGTGTTGGCCCAAGGCGAGGAGGGCGAGGTTGTCATTACCACGCTCCAGCGGCAGGCCATGCCCTTGGTGCGATATCGAACTGGTGATGTGGCCTGTCTGCTGCCTGCCCCTTGCGCCTGCGGCAGCCCCTTGCGCAGGCTTGGCCCTGTGCGTGGCCGTATTGAACGCAAAGGTGGGCAGCCGCCGCGTATCGTTCGCCCGGCCAAGGGACGGGGAGTTTAGCGTCTGATGCATCCCCGGCAACGGGACGTATTGTATCTGTCCAATAAAATTGCATTGTTTCCAGCGCAGTAACGCGAAGAAGGAAGCATATGAAACCAGCCGTTCTGGTTCTTGCCGCAGGCATGGCTTCGCGCATGGGCGCAGCCAAGGCCCTGCTTTCCCTGCCCTCGTTGCCCGAAGGCGGGCGCTGCTCCGCCCTCAGGGGGCTGGTCAGTCTGTACCGCTCCCTTGATGTGGAAAATGTGGTGATCGTCAGCGGCTTTCATGCCGAAATTGTAGAGGCAGAGGCTCTGGCGCTGGGGCTGACCGCAGTGCGGAATCCCGATCCGCAGCGGGGCATGTTTTCATCGGTGCAGACAGGCGTTGCGGCCCTGCTGGAGCGCGGTTTTGACGGACAGTTTTTTGTGCAGCCTGTGGATGTGCCGCTGGTGCGTCCCCTGACCATCAGGGCTTTGCTCGATGCCGTAGGGCAGGAAGAGGCCGACCATGCGGCAGCGCTGGCTGTGAGCGGCAAAGCCGCGCCCATGCCGGTGCTTGTGCCGGCATTTGACGGACAGGAGGGGCATCCTCCCCTGATTCCCATGACATTGGCCCCGCATATTCTGGCGCACCAGGGGCAAAACGGACTGCGCGGGGCGCTGGAAGGCGCGCCTTTGCGGCATGTGTCTGTGGCTGACGCCCTGATTCTGGAAGATATGGACACCCCCGACGACTATGCGCGTCTGCGCGTGCTGGCCCGCGAGCGGCATACCCTGTCGCCCGTGGAGGCTGAATGCCTGCTGCGCATCTGCAATGTGCCGGGAAAAGGTTTGCGCCACGCGCGGGCTGTGGGGGCCGTGGCCTGCTGCCTGGCCGAGGCTCTGGCCCACGCGCGTGAAGCCGCAGGCTACGATGCCGGGGTGGATCCCCGCCTGGCGCTGGCTGGCGGGCTGCTGCACGATATCTGCAAAGGACAGCCCAGGCACGAGGCGGCGGCAGGGGAATTTTTGCGGCGGCTGGAATTGCCGAAGATGGCGCGTCTGGTGCAGGATCACCGCGATCTGTCCTTGCCGGAGGATGAGCCTGTCACAGAGCGCGAGCTGGTCTATCTGGCCGACAAGTATTGTTACGGCGGCACCTTTGTGCCCGTGGAGCGGCGTTTTGGCCTCAAGCTGGAGGCCTACGCGCAGGATGCCCCGGCCTGCGAGGCCATCCGGGGGCGGCTTGGCCGCGTCAAAGGGCTGGAAGAACGCATTGCCCGAGAGATTGGCAAAGAGCCCGCCCTGGTGGCGGAACGCGCCCTTGGGCGTGATTGCCATGCTGGGCGCGGCATGGCTGCCCGGCGTGAGGTCGCATGAGCGGCATCTGGCTGGTGCGGCACGGCATGTTGCCGCCCAATCCTGAGCGGCGCATGGTCGGCGCGCGGGATATTCCTTTAAGTGATGCGGGCAGGGAGCAGATACGCCTTTTGGCGCGACAGTTCATGCCAGAGGTGCAGGGCGCGCTTGGCGCGGTCATCTGCTCTGATCTTGACCGCTGCCGCGAGACCGCCGCCCTCCTGATGGAGGCATTGCCGCACGGCCGGCCTTCCCTGCATGTGGAGCCCGGCCTGCGCGAGATTGATCTTGGTCTCTGGCAGGGCATGACCAAGGCGGAAATTGAGCGCGCATGGCCCGGCGCATATGCCGCGCGCGGGCAGGACATGGCGAATTTTTGCCCCCCGCAGGGCGAAAGCTTCATGCTGGCCCAGCGCCGCGCCCTGGCGGCTGTGGCGCGCTGGCGCAGGCTTTATCCTGGTGTAACCCTGCTCATGGTTTCGCATGCGGGTATTCTGGGCAGCTTGCTGGCCCACTACCTTGCCCTGCCGCTCAGGGACGTGCTGCGCATACCCCAATACTACGGATGCCGCGCCTTTGTGCCGGAGTGGTAGCAGGCCGACAGACGCAAGGCGTACGAGTCGGCAGCACGGCCCCTTGTCTCAGATCCAGGCCGTGGGATTGTACACGCGGATGTGCAGATTGATGTAACGGTCTGTAAGCACCTCTGCGGGCAGATTCAGGGCGATATGCTCCTGCTCCTGCTGGCTGAATTTTGCCAGCCAGTCCGCCGCTTCGCGTCCCAGTTCCGCCATGCGCGCCATCGGGGTAAAGAGCGAGGCCGGGCAAATCTGATAAAGGTACATCTCGCCCGCATTCAGCACAAAAGGGAAAAGCCCGCAGGCCACAGGCCGTTCCGGCCGGGGCAGACGGCACCCCTGATTGGTGCACGAGCGGCAACCCCGGCCATCCATAAAGGCCGTATCCTTGTTGAGCAGATAAAAGTCGTTGGCGAGGCCGGGGCGCAACTGCTCGGGCAGCAGGCCCATGGGAAAAAGCTCGTTGGAATCCTGCGGGCCGCAGCAGTAGCGGCAATCGCGGCAATAGCCGTTTTGCAGCCAGCCTTCGCGCCAGCTGACGGCGCGGCGGCGGGGAAAGACCTTCTGCCAGTGCGCAAGATAGTCCCAAAAACCTTTGCTCATACGTTCTCCTGAAAGCAGCTATCCGGCCCTACATCAGCTTGTGTGCAGCAAGACCATGCCGCAGACAAGCAGGGCAATGCCTGCAAATGCGCTGGGGTTGAGCTTTTGGCGCAGCAGCAGCCATCCCCCAAGGGATGTGCCAAGTACGCCAAAACCGCCCCACATGGCGTAAGCCACGGCCAAATCCATATGATGAACTGCCAGTGAAAGGCAATAGAAAGCCAGCCCCACCAGTGCAAGGGCCAGCAGGCCCACGGCGCGGCGGCGGAAGCTGTCGGAGCGCACAAGCAGCATGTTGGCGGTCACGTCCAGCGCGGCAGCCAGCAAAACCAGAGGCAGAGCGGCGTTCTGGAACAGGCTTGAAATATCCATCATCTGTTCCCTTCTGCGGCGAGGCCGTTGTGCAGGGCAGGCGCTTCTGCGCGTTGCTTGCTGGTTTCAGCCCTATTATTGCCAGTGGGGGAGTCCTCGCGGCTGGGCTTGGGGGTTCCGTGTCCGGTACCGTAATTGACCAGCAAAGCACCAGACAGCACGCAGGCCAGACCCAGCGCGCGGCGCAAGGTCAGGGCTTCGTTCAGAAAAAGCACGCTGCCCAGGGTGATGCAGGTCAGGCCCAACCCTTCCCAGAAGGCAAAGGTCACGCCAACGGGAATGCCCGTAACGGCCTTGGACAAAAAATAGTAGGACATGGCGATGGCCAGCCACATGACAATCAGCCCCAGAACCTGCGCGTGGGGAAAATTCCAGCCCTGCGCCAGCTTCATGACAAGTGTTCCGCCTACTTCCAGAAATACGGAGGCAAGGAGGCAGCACCAATGATACGGTTTTGATCTAAGCATAAAAATCTCTCGCGGAAAATAAAAAGGCAATCCTTCAGCGCTGAAGGACAACAATGGCTATGACCAGAGAAAGCAGCGAGAGATGCTAGAGCAGGGAGCGCCAGTAGCGTTCTTCAGGAAAGCCCGAAACACATGGGCGCAAGAGAGGCATAAAAGCAGAGTTGAAGCATAACATGCCTAAAGCATAAGGCCGTGAGAGGGGGGAGTCAAGGTTGCCGTATGCGTGGGCTGTTCCCGGTGCATCATTGGTGCAGGATCAACCACGCATGCCCCAGATTGCGCCTAGCAGGTACAACCAGCCGAAAATCCATCATAAAAAAGGCGGGCCATGCGGCCCGCCTTGAATCAACAATTGCATGCCGCTTATTGCGCGGCAATCCAGGCGTTGGCTTCCTCAAGGTTGAGGGTGCCCTCGTACAGGGCCCTGCCGCTCACAGCGCCCGCAAGGCTGGTGCTGCGGGTGAGGGGGTAGAGCTTCTGCACGTCCGCCAGCGTGGCCACGCCGCCCGCCGCAATGACAGGCACCGTGGAAAGGCGCGAAAGATGCTCCAGAGCAGCCACGTTGACGCCGCACTGCATGCCGTCGCGTTCAATATCCGTATAGATGATGAATGCCGCGCCATCGGCCAGCAGGCGGGGCAGAACCCCGTCAACGGTCAGGCCGGTGTCGGCAACCCATCCACGCGTCTTGAGCTTGCCGCCATCCGCATCCAGCGAAACGCCAATGCGGCCAGGAAAGGCGCGGCACATCTCGGCAAAAAGCTCGGGCTGTTCCAGAGCCAGGGTGCCGATAATCAGACGCGAAACGCCCGCATCAAAATAGGTCTGGGCTGTTGCCATGTCGCGGATACCGCCGCCAAGCTGCACGGGAATGGACAGCTCGGTGCAGATGCGGCGCACGATCTCGCGGCTTTTGGCCGCGCCGTCAAAGGCTCCGTCCAGATCAACCACATGCAGCCAATGAGCGCCCCGCGCTTCCCAGGCTTTGGCGGCGTCTGTGGGGTCTTCGGCAAAGACGGTGCTTTCATGGGCGCGGCCCTGCTTGAGGCGCACGGCCTTGCCGTCCTGAATGTCCACGGCGGGAAACAGAATCATAAACCCATATCCTTTACTGCTTTGCGCATGCCGTCTTCGGTCAGCTCTTCAGCAGTGACCCACTGGCCGCGCCGCTTGAAGAACGTGCCGACGTTCATCAGGTTGTCCACAAGGCCTTCCTGTCTTTCTTCAAAGACGGAGCGCGACATGATGGAACCGTTGGCAATGTTGATGAGGAAAAATTCCACGCGCACATGGGCTGGCTCGGTAACACCGGCAGTAGAACCCTGGCGCTCGTGCCAGTCAAGAATCTGCGGCACCAGCAGCAATTGCGCGCCCTGCTTTTTGCCATAGGCAATCCAGAGCGGCAGGGCCTGCGGCTGCTCGGAACTGTGGAAGCGCGTAAGATCCTTGGAAAGATCAATGGCGTCAATGTACTTGTACTGACGTTTGGAGTCGGTGGTGAGCACATTGCGAAACCGGCGGTCAAGCGAGGGCAGCTGCTCATCGGCAATGCGGCCCTGATCTTCAGGGATACGCCCGGTAATAAGCTGGCTTGCGTTGATCGGCTGGGTAAAGGGCGCAACCGATATGACATATGAAGGCGAAATAACGCGGGGAACGTCCGCCGTGCTTGTGGGACGGCGGCTGCAGGCGCAGGCGATCAGCATGAGGCAGAGCGCGGGCAGCAACAGCATACGAAGTCGGGATTGCATCAATCAAGACCTCCCTTTGTGCTTCTGATGGTTGTGCCGTTTCGGCGCACTGCCTGGGCCAGGGCAAGCCCCAGCCCCTTGGCCGCCGATTCCAGCAGATGATGGCCGTTCTGGCCATAGCGGAACTCCACATGCAGATTGCATCGCGCACTGCTTGCAAACGCCTTGTAAAATTCCCGCCAGAGGTCTTTTTCTTCCCCGGCCAGAACCGGGGGCAGCAATTCGCCGCCGCGCCACTCAAGCCAGGGGCGGCCTGAGAGATCAACAGTAGTTTCCGCCAGGGCTTCGTCCATGGGAACACGCCCATAGCCCACGCGGGCAATGCCCGCCCTGTCGCCAAGGGCTTCAAGCAGCGCCTTGCCGAGCAGCAGCCCCACGTCTTCTGTGGTGTGGTGGGCGTCCACTTCCATGTCGCCCTCGCACACCAGCCGCAGATCCATACCAGCCCAAAAAGCTGTCAGCGTCAACATATGGTCGAGCAGGCCAAAACCTGTTTTCACGTCCGTGATGCCCTGACCGTCAATGTTCAGTTCAAGCCGGATGTCGGTTTCTGCGCTTTTGCGCTCTTGCGTGGAGGTTCTGGGGGCTGTGTCGCTCATGGCTTCTCCGCGGTATTTTCATCCTTGCCCGGTTTTGCCTCGGCATCGGCGGTTTCGCCGTCTTCGCCTTCGGGTTTTTCTTCGGACTCGTCTTCTTCCTTCGCAGGCTTTTTGCCAAAGCCTGACGCCACAAAGATGCTCACTTCATAAAGAACAAGCATGGGCGCGGCCATGAGCAACTGCGAAACCACATCGGGCGGCGAAAGGATGGCCGCCACAATAAAGATGCCCAGGATGGCGTAGCGCCGCACGCGGCGCATGAGTTCTGCGGTAATAATGCCCATGCGCGCCAGAAAGAAGGCAAACAGCGGCATTTCAAACACCAGGCCAAAGGCGAGAATGAGCTTGAGTACAAAGCTCAGATAATCGCTGATCTTGGGCATGGCCACAATGGAGTCTGTGGCGTAGCTCATGAAGAAGGCAAAGGCGTTGGGAAAGACCACAAAGTAGCAGAAGGCACCGCCGCTGACGAAGCACAAGGCCGACATTATGGCAACGGGTATGATGCTCCGTTTTTCTTCTTCGTACAGGCCAGGTGCGATGAAGGCCCACACCTGATAAAAAATTGCAGGGCTGCTCACAAACACGCCAGCCACAAAGGCAATGTGCATGCGGGTGAAAAAGCCTTCGGGCAGGGTGGTGTAGATGGCGTGCGAGCCGTCCGGCAGGACGCTCAGCAGGGGGGCCACAAGGGCGTCAAAAATGGGATCAACCACGGCCCAGCAGGCTATAAAGCCCACCATGACGGCGAGGCAGCAGCGCACAAGGCGGCCGCGCAGCTCCGAAAGGTGGTCCATGAGGCCCATGGGCCTGTCGTCGGCCTCTTCTTCCTCCACCTCGTCTTCCGGCGTGGCGGGAGGCGTGCTTTCGCTCTGGATGGGCAGATTTTCAGGCTCTGCCGCAGGGCTTTGCACCGCGCCAGCCGGGGGAACCGGGGGCAGAGGAGGCTGCCCGTCAGCCTGAGTTTCCGGCGTTGCTTCCGGTGCCGTTGCGGGCGCAGGTGCCGCGGCGGGTTCTTCCGAAGATTCTGCCACATGTTCGGACGCAGAAGCTGCGTTCGATGCGGCGGGGGCTTCGGGTGCTGACGCGGCAGACGCTTCTACAGGCGTATCCGCAGGGGCCGCCCCCTGAAGGGACGGCTCCGCTGCGGTTTCATTTGTCTTGTTGAGGTCGGAATTCCCTGCGGTCTCAGGGGTAGACGGGGATGCGACCACCTCGGGGCTCAAGGGTTTATCCGCACTCATGCCTTGCCGCCATTGTCAGGGGTGGCGGCGGCTTGGGGCGCGCCCGTAGGGGCAGAGGCCAGCTTGGCTTCCGCGGCTTCTGCCTCGGCCTTTGTTTTGGCAAGGGCTTCAGCCAGCGGGCTGCCAGCAGGCGGAGCAACAGGGGCCGCCCCTTCGTCGGATGCTGCCGTGCCCGCAACAGGCTGGGCCTCGGGCTTGGTCTCTGCGGTGTGGGCCGCCTCGACAACCGGAGTATCGGCAACCGGAGCTTCAACAACCGGAGCTTCAACAACAGGAGCGTCCGCAACCGTGGCCTTGGGGGCCTCGGGCTGCGCCGTTGCTGTCGAAGCCGTGGCTGTGTTCTGCCCCGCATCGGCGGCAGGCCGGGTGGCCGTGGCGTCAATAACCGCCTCTGAGGCAGGAATATTGTCAGCCTGTGCCGTTGCGGCAGGCTGGGCCTCGGTTGCCGCTGCGGCTGCTGCGGCCATTTCAGCGGCGTGAGCTTCCTTGGCGGCGGCAGCAGCTTCTCTCGCCGCTCTGGCGGCTTCCTGCTTGCGCTTACGCTGTTCCTCTTCCTCGGCCTCAGCATTCAGCGTGCGCTGAAAGTCTGTGGAAACGCGGCGGAACTCGCCCATGGCCTTGCCCAGCGTGCGCGACACGTTGGCGAGGCTTTTGGGGCCAAGTACGATGAGGGCCACCACGAGGATGACCAGAAGTTCAGTGCTTCCTATCCCGAACATGCTGCCCCCTTATTCCCACTCAATTGTGCTCGGCGGCTTGGAAGAAACGTCGTACACCACGCGGTTGACGCCCTTGACCTCGTTGATGATGCGGCTCGACATGCGCTCGATCAGTTCCGCAGGCAGGCGCGCCCAGTCAGCGGTCATGGCGTCCACGCTGTCGACCACGCGCAGGGCGATAACATGCTCATAGGTGCGGCCATCGCCCATGACGCCAACGGTCTTGAGCGGCAGCAGCACGGCAAAGCCCTGCCACACCTTGCGGTACCAGCCGGATTCGCGCAGTTCCTGCTGCACGATCCTGTCGGCCAGGCGCAGAATCTGGAGGCGCTCTTCGGTGATTTCGCCAAGCACGCGGATGGCGAGGCCGGGGCCGGGGAAGGGATGCCGCCACACGATGGAGTCGGGCATGCCAAGCTCTGCGGCGACCTTGCGCACTTCGTCCTTGAAGAGTTCGCGCAGGGGCTCGATGAGCTTGAGCTTCATGGTGTCGGGCAGGCCGCCCACGTTGTGGTGGCTCTTGATAACGGCGCTGGGGCCCTTGTGCGAGATGGATTCGATAACGTCAGGGTACAGGGTGCCCTGCGCCAGAAAGTCCACCTGGGGCAGCTTTTTGGATTCTTCGTCGAAAATTTCAATAAAGGTGTGGCCGATGATCTTGCGTTTCTTTTCGGGATCATCCACGCCCGCAAGCTTGGAAAGAAAACGTTCCTGCGCCTGCACAAAGTCGAGGTTGAGGTCAAAGTGTTCGCGCAGGTAGCTGACCACTTCATCGCCTTCGCCAAGGCGCAGCAGGCCGTTATCCACAAAGATGCAGTGCAGGCGCTTGCCGATGGCCTTGTTGAGCAGCACGGCCACCACTGTGGAGTCGATGCCGCCGGAAAGGGCGCAGACCACATGGCGGTCGCCCACCTGCTCGGCCATTTCGGCAACCACGCGCTCCACAAATGAAGACATGGTCCAGTCGGGCTTGATGCCCGCAACCTTGAACAGGAAGTTGCGCAGCATGCGCTCGCCATCCACGCTGTGGTGCACTTCGGGGTGGAACTGCACGGCGTAGATTTTGCGGGCTTCGTCAGCCATGGCGGCCACATCCAGAGTCGGCGTGCGGCCCGTCACGGTAAAGCCTGGCGGCGGCGCAAGCACCTTGTCGCCGTGGCTCATCCACACGCGGCTGGTGGACTCGATACCTTCCCACAGGGCGCAGGGCGCGGTGAGGGTGAGGTCGGAGGGACCGTATTCGCGCGTGAGCGACTGGGCAAGCTGGCCGCCAAGGTTCTGGGCCAGCAGCTGCATGCCGTAGCAAATGCCGAGCACCGGCACGCCAAGCTCAAGAAAACCGGGGTCAAGAACCGGAGCATCGGCTTCGCCCACGCTGGCCGGGCCACCGGAAAGGATGATGGCGGAAGGCTTCATTGCCGCCACCTGGGCGGCAGTGGTGATGCAGGAATGTATTTCGGAGTAAACCCCGGCTTCGCGCACGCGGCGCGCGATGAGCTGGGTAACCTGTGAGCCGTAGTCAATAATTATGACTTTGCTGGGCATATGTGTCCTCGCCTGGTGCTGGCCGTGGCCTGTTGCTGTGCGCCGCTACTGCGCGCCCGGTTAATCCTGCTCCTGATCGTTCGCCTGATCGTTGTCTGATCTTTTGCCCGATGGTCGTGATGCCGGGGCCTGTGGGCAATCTGCGGCTTTGTGGGCCGCAGCGCTTTCCGCTTGTGTTGCCGCGGGATTTTTGTCCTCCGCCAAATAAGACGCGCCTGCTTTTCCGGCTGGTGCTTTAGCGGCACGTTGCCGGAAAAGCAGGCGAAATCTCATGCCACCGAAGGGCAAAAGACCGCTGGCAGCGGTTTTGCCTAGTTCTCGATGCGGTAGTTCGGCGCTTCCTTCGTGATAACAACATCGTGGACATGGCTTTCGCGCAGGCCCGCAGGTGAAATCTCACAGAAGGTGGTGTTTTCAAAAAGGTCGTTCAGATTGTGCGCGCCCACATAGCCCATGCCGGAGCGCAGACCGCCCATGAGCTGGTACACGGCTTCCATGACCGGGCCGCGGTAAGGCACGCGGCCGACAATGCCTTCGGGCACGAGCTTCTTGCTCTTTTCCTGGAAGTAGCGGTCAGAGCTGCCGTCCTTCATGGCGTCGATGGAACCCATGCCGCGATAAATCTTGTAGGTACGGCCCTGATACAGAATGGTTTCGCCGGGGCTTTCCTCGGTACCGGCAAAGAGGGAGCCGATCATCACCGAGTGCGCGCCAACCACAAGGGCCTTGACGATATCGCCGGAGAACTTGATGCCGCCGTCTGCTATGCAGCAGCGGTCCATCTCGCGCGCGGCGCGGCTGCCGTCCATAACGGCGGTAACCTGCGGCACGCCAACGCCAGCCACAATGCGGGTGGTGCAGATGGAGCCGGGTCCGATGCCGATTTTGACGGAATCAGCGCCTGCTTCAAGAATGGCCTTGGCGCCTTCGTAGGTGGCGACGTTGCCCGCCACGAGCTGGCAGTTGGGGAACGCGCCCTTGACCATGCGGATGGCGTTGAGCACGTTGAGCGAATGGCCGTGGGCAGAGTCAAGCACCAGCACGTCCGCGCCAGCCTCGATCAGCTGTTCGGAACGGGATTCGCAGTCGCGCCCGATGCCGATGGCGGCGCCCACGCGCAGGCGACCGTTGGAGTCTTTGCAGGCGTTGGGGTACTTCTGGACTTTGTCGATGTCCTTCATGGTGATGAGGCCGCGCAAGAGGCCTTCTTCGTCCACCACCAGAAGCTTTTCGATACGGTGTTCGTGCAGGTGACGCTTGGATTCTTCAAGCGAGGTGCCCATGGGCACGGTCACAAGGTTGGTGCTGGTCATCACTTCAGAAACGCGCACTGCCGCGCCGTCCTGAACAAAGCGCACGTCGCGGTTGGTAAGAATGCCCACCAGGCGGCCATTCTCAACCACGGGCAAGCCCGACACGCGGAAGTCGGACATGAGGTCCAGGGCTTCCTGCACGGTGTTGTTGGGCGAAATGGTCACAGGGTCAAGGATCATGCCGCTTTCGCTCTTCTTGACCTTTTCCACCTCAAGACGCTGCCGCGCAACAGGCATATTCTTATGGATGATGCCGATGCCGCCCATGCGGGCCATGGAAATGGCCATGGCCGCTTCAGTCACGGTGTCCATGGCGGCGGAGAGCAGGGGGATGCGCAGGGGAATTTCGGGGGTGAGCCAGGTGGAGATGTCAACGGCGTCGGGGGTGATGTCCGAAAAGCCGGGGACTAGCAAAATGTCGTCGAAGGTCAGCGCCTTACCGCGATTGGTGAACATGACGTCCTCGTAATTGGCTGTGATAATTATGCAAATTATAATCCAAAAGACTATCCCCTTGTGCCCCATATGTCAATGATGGCAGCGCTCGCCAGCCCTTGTGTTTCAAGGGGCAGCGGGTACGCGGGATATTCCTGCCGGTGGCGGTTTCAGCGCTAAAGCATGAAGGCGTGCTTTACGTCCGGGCGGTGCATGTGCTGACTGAGCAAGGCCCGCAAGGCGGGGCGCGTCAGCAGGCAATAGTGTTTGCGCCGCTGGGTGAAGGTAAAGTCAGCGCGACCAGAAATCAGAGGCATGTAAGGGCAGTCTGCGCCCTTGGGCTACTGGTTTTTGTGTCAATCCGCTTGGGTATGCCGCAGTATGCCACAGAGTGGCGCGGCTGGTAGCATTGAATCGGGCAGTGCGTGGCGCGCTGCTGTAGTTCAATGGGGTGCTGGCGGCGTACTGCTTTTAGCGAAAATTTGCAAGAGGCCCGCCGTGTGTTGTATGGTGCGGCTCAGCAGGCGGCCTTCTGAAAAGCCGGGCTTCGCGCGGGCATTCTGCGTCTAAGGCTTGACGTGGTGCATCAAACAGCCTATGAATCAGCACTTCGACCAATGCGCGGCTGCACTGTGTGAACAGCGGCTGCCGCAGGGCGGGCGCGAAAGCGCCGATTTTTTCGCCGCAGAGGCTGCGGCGCAATGGGGACTTCATGTTCGAGAGCCTTTCCGACAGACTTTCAGGCGTATTCCGCACATTCAGCGGGCGCGGGCAGCTTACCGAAGAAAATGTGCAGGCTGGCCTGCGCGAGGTGCGCCTTGCCCTGCTTGAGGCGGACGTCAACTTCAAGGTCGTTAAAGACTTTGTGGAAAGCGTGCGCGAAAAGTGCCTGGGGCAAGAGGTGCTCAAGGGCGTGAGCCCTGCCCAGCAGGTCATCAAGATTGTTAACGATGAACTTGTGCAGCTGCTTGGCGGCGAAACCGCCGGGCTGAATCTGCAAGGGCGCGAACCTGCGGTCATCATGCTTGTGGGCTTGCAGGGCTCTGGTAAAACCACCTCCGCGGGCAAGATCGCCAATATTCTGCGCAAGCAGAAGCTGCGCCCCTATCTTGTGCCTGCCGACGTGTACCGCCCGGCGGCTATTGACCAGCTGACCGTGCTGGCCAAGCAGCTCGACATGCCTTGCTTCCCCTCCACGGTGGACATGAACCCCGTGGACATTGCCAAAGCCGCGCTTGAAAAAGCCCGCGAAGAGCAGGCCACCGTACTGCTGATCGACACCGCGGGCCGCCTGCATGTGGACGAGCCGCTCATGCAGGAGCTGGCCGCCATCAAGCAGGCCGTGCAGCCGCAGGAAATCCTGTTTGTTGCCGACGCCATGACCGGTCAGGACGCCGTGACCGTGGCCGAAAGCTTTAACGAGCGCCTTGGCATTACCGGCGTGGTGCTCACCAAGATGGACGGCGATGCGCGCGGCGGCGCGGCTCTCTCCATCCGCTCGGTTACGGGCGCGCCTGTCAAGTTTGTGGGCATGGGCGAAAAACTGTCGGAGATGGAAGTCTTCCACCCCGACCGTATCGCTGGCCGCATCCTCGGCATGGGCGACGTGCTCACCCTGGTTGAAAAGGCGCAGAGCGCCATCAACGCAGAAGAAGCCGAAGAACTGGCCCTCAAGATGAAGAAGGCCAGCTTTGATCTTGAAGATTTCCGCACCCAGATGCGCCGTATCAAAAAGCTCGGCTCGCTCGACAGCATCCTTAAAATGATCCCCGGCATGGGCGGCCTGCGCGACAAGCTGGCCGAGGCCAGCGGGGCCATGCCTGAAAAGGAAATGGCGCGCACCGAGGCTATCATAAGTTCCATGACCATGGCTGAACGCCGCAATCCCGACATCCTCAATGGCAGCCGCAGGGCGCGCATAGCAAAGGGCGCAGGCGTTACTGTCGCCCAGGTTAACCAGCTTGTGCGCCAGTTTGAGCAGATGCGCCAGATGATGAAGGGCATGATGGGCGGCAAGGGCGCCAAAATGCCCGCCATGCCGCGCATGCGCGGCATGCCCCCTGGCATGAACCTGCCCAAGGGGCTTGGCGGTATGCCCAATCTTGGCGGCATGGGCGGAATGCCCGGCATGCCGGGAATGGGTGGAATGCCAGGAATGCCCGGCATGGAAGGTATGCCCGGCGCTCGCGCTGGAGCAACCAAGGCTGCGCCCAAAAAGCGCAAGAAGAAAGAGCGCCCCAAGCGCAAGAAAAAGTAACAATATTTACGGGGCAAGGAGCGCCGCCACGCGCGGCGATGAATCTCTTTGCGCCAGGGCTTCCCGCCCTTGCCCTTTCCCGGGCGCAACGCTAACATAACATCAATCAAAGGGAGTTGGACTCATGGCAGTAAAGTTGAAATTGACCCGCCTCGGCAGCAAAAAGCACCCCTTCTACCGTGTGGTGGCCGCGAATGACGAAACCCGTCGTGATGGCCGTCCGCTGGAATTCCTGGGCTACTACAATCCCATGGTCAATCCGGCTGAAGTGAAGCTTGACGCCGCCAAGATCAAGGAATGGCTGGGTCGTGGCGCTGAGCCCACCAACACCGTGCGCGCTCTTATCAAAGAGCACCTGGGCTAGTTTATTGGGCTTATCTTTGCGGCAGCGCAGAGCCTACGGCAAATCTCTTTCAGGCATGCCCTGAAGGAGAACTTTGCTGTTGGCTGTTTTTTGGGAAAGCTCAGGCAATATCTGTCCCGGTTCAGCAGAACCGGCGGTGGTCTGCAAGCAGG
The DNA here is from genome assembly GCA_023419375.1 of Pseudomonadota bacterium. Classification (GTDB taxonomy): domain Bacteria; phylum Desulfobacterota; class Desulfovibrionia; order Desulfovibrionales; family Desulfovibrionaceae; genus Desulfovibrio. The sequence continues at coordinate 56 of JAEZYD010000065.1, read as the reverse complement.
CCCTGTTTGAGCCGGGGGGGGCCCGGGCGGGCCCCCGGCCGCCAGGCGGGCGCCCC
>JAEZYD010000053.1 GCA_023419375.1 Pseudomonadota bacterium | reverse complement strand
CACAGCATGTCCATGTCCATCATCGCCAACCAGCTGGTGCAGAACGCGCTGACGGACTACAACTGGGAAGCGGACCGCATCGCCCAGCGCTACATACAGGAAACGGTCAGCCTGGAGCCCAACGTGTCCTCCGCGTACATCATGCGGCCGGACGGCATCCGCTTTTATTCGGACAAAAACACGCTGCAGCCATTTACCTACGCTTCCATCCTGGAAACGCCGGTCTACAAGACCATCGCGGCGCGAAACGGCGGCTACGTCGTAACGCGAAACGCGGGCGGCGTCATCCAAAACGGCATCGAATACCTCTCCTTCATGCGCATCATCAACAGCCTCAAGACCATTCAGCCCATTGGCCTTCTCTGCATCAACGTGGAATTTGAGAAGATCTTCAACCCCAGGAAGGAGCCCACGCAGATCCTGGACGCCCCGGACGGCACGCTGGTACTGTGGAACAACGAAAACGCGCTGGTAGACCCGGACAGCGTCCCCGCCCTCTTCGGTGGCGGCGATACGTTTTCGGTCGTCCGCAGCAGTCAGAACAAAAATTTCGTGCTGGTCGGGGTCAAAAACCCCAACCTTTCCATGACGTTTGTGCGCTGCATCCCGGTGTACGACGCGCCGCTCCCCTTAAGCATGTACATGACCTACATCGCGCTGACGATCCTCCTTAACGGGTTTCTCTTCATCTTCGGCTCCGTCTGGATATCCAGGTACATCTCGCGCCCCGTCAAAACGCTGATCGAGGCCATCGAGGGCGTATACAACGGCAATTTCAACTACGTCACCACCATCACCACCCGCGACGAAATCGGGCGGTTCCAGGACGTATACAACACCACCATTCAGAAGATCCAGCAGCTCATCTCCGACATCATCGAGGAGCAGAAGGCGCTCCGGCGCGCGGAGCTGGAAATCACCATCGCACAGATCAACCCGCACTTTCTGTACAACACGCTAAACACGATCAATTCGCTGGCCGTGATGGGCAAGACCGCCGAGGTATCCGAAACCATCAAGGCGCTGGGGGACTTTTATAAGAGCAGCCTGAGTAACGGCGAGGACCTGATCACGTTGGAAAAAGAGTTGGAGTCCATCCGCTCGTATGTTTACATCCAGCAGTTGCGCTACGCGGGGCTGTTCCGGATGGAGTACGACGTGGAGCCGGAGGCGCTTTCGGTGCGCGTTCCCAAGATGATCCTGCAGCCGCTGGTGGAAAACGCCATCTACCACGGCCTGCGCACCAGCGCGGAGGAGGACGGGCTGATCCGGATCAGGGCCCGGATTGAGGAAGACATGCTCCACATCGAAGTGGCCGACAACGGCCTGGGCATGTCCCAAGAGCGCCTTACGGAAGTTCTGAAGGGCAGGAGCATCGGCATCGGCGCGACCATGCGGCGCATCGCCATCGCCTGCGGTGAAACCAGCGAGTTTGTGATCCGAAGCGCGCCGGGCGAGGGCGCCACCGTATCCATCAAAATGACGAGGACGCTTTAAGCGTTGAAACTCCCTTCGGGTTTTTCAACGCAGAGGGAAAGATCTGCGTGCGCCTGAAATCCTCACGGATTTCCGGGCGGCGCACTGAGTTGCGGGTTTGTTGCCTGAACCAGTGTGCGCACTGGTTCAGGAAACTGCGTTCCCGGCGCGCAGGTCGCCGAGAACGAATAAGAGGTGCGACGGGGTTTACGGACAGGCGGCCATAAAAACTGTGTCGCCATATCCATCAAAATGACGAGGACGCTGTGAAATGCAAAAATTAAAAGTCATGATCGTGGAGGACGAGACGCTCGAGCGGATGCTGCTCAAGCGCTATCTGGACGCGGAACCGGACGCCTACGAGGTGGTGAAGGAGGCCTGCTTCGCGCTGGAAGCGCTGGAATACCTGGACGAGCACGCGGTGGACATCGTGATCACCGACATCAACATGCCCGTGATGGACGGCCTCACGATGGCGCAGCGCATCCTCACGATGGACCCGGGCGTGCAGGTGATCGTCATCACCGGCTTCAGCGACTTTGACCACGCGCAGCGCGCGATCAAGATCGGCGTCACGGACTATCTGGTGAAGCCCGTGGACGCGAGGGAGTTCTCCGCCATCCTTTCCGGCGTGCGCGACAAGATCCTGATGCGGCGGGGCGGCGGCGTCGAGAGCACGGAAATCGAGCGGCAGATCGCCAAGAGCATGCCCGCGCTGCGCGAACGCTTCCTGCGCGAGCTGATGACGCGGCCGATGGACCCGGCTTCCCTGCGGGAGAGGCTGTCCTTTTTCAAGCTGGAGATGGCCGGGAACCGTTTTCAGGTGGGCGTAGCGGCGCTGACCCAGGACGGCCTGAATGCGGCGCAGCAGCTTTTCACCCTGTTTTCGATCGGGAACATGGCCCGGGAGACGCTGGAACCGGTCCATGTCTTTTTGGAGGAAGGCAACGCGCTCGTGATGCTGCTGAGCCGCCCTGAGGAGCGTCCCGCGGACTTTGACGCGCTGAAACGCGCGCTGGACGGCGCGCTGGACGCCCCCGTCGCCATCGGCGCGGGCTGCGTCGTGGAGGGCCTTGAAAACATCCGTCTGTCATATGCGGAGGCGGTGCAAGCCGTGCATTGCCACGCCTTCCTCGGCGCGAACCAGGTTATCTACTATCAGGATCTGGGCGTGGTGGAGGATCGGCCATCCTACCCGGAGGGCATGCGCCTGGGCGCGGCGGAGCTGGAGCTGATGGGGTTTTTCCTCCGGGGCGGCATGAGCGCCGGCGTGCGCGCATGGGTGGAGAAGCACTTTTCGGGCGCCGAAGGCATCGAATACGCCCGCCTCCGCGCGGTGCAGGTGCTCCTGAGCCTGCACGCGATGCGCGTGGAGCCCTCCATCAACCTGAAGGACCGAATCGCTCAGGCGCTGGACGCGGCGACCGTCGCGGAGATCCGGGAAATGCTCATGGCGCTGATGGGCGAGGCCACCTCGGCGCTCGACGGCATCCGCACCAGCACGGTCACCGGGCAAATCCAGTCGATCGTAGACTTCGTGCAGGAGAACCTTTCGGAGCCTTCCCTCTCACTGCACGACACTTCGAAGCGCTTTTTCTTCAACGCCTCGTACCTGAGCCGCATCTTCAAGCAGCACACGGGGATGTCCTTCCGCGAGTATGTCAACAAGCAGCGCATCGAGCTGGCGCGAAAGTACCTCGAGGACCCGAACGCCAAGGCCTACGAGGTCTGCGTGCGCGTGGGCATCGACGACCCCAACTATTTCTCGACCCTGTTCAAAAAGTACTCCGGGCTGACCGTCAAGCAGTACCGAGCCGGTTCGCGGGCAGATTAATAATCCCGTCCTGCGAACGGTCAAATAATTCAAGGTACTGGTCAAATCTTTCGATGTTTTTTTAGGTTCTTTCCCGATATCATAGAGATATCGCAAACTCAAGGAGGAGACACCCATGAAGAAGCTTTCCAGGCTCCTGGCTCTGACCCTTGTCGCCATCCTGGCGCTCTCGCTCGGCGGGGCCGCGATGGCCGAGGGGAAGAAGACGCTCAACGTCTGGCACCTGTGGACCACCGAATCCGACGCGAACGCGAAGTCCTTCAACATTGTCCTCAAGGAGTGGCAGGCGCTGCATCCGGACGTGGAAGTCGTGATTGACGCCACCGAGAACGAAGCCTACAAGACCAAGCTGAAGACCGCCATGGCCGCCAACGAGGTGCCGGACGTGTTCTTCGCCTGGGGCGGCGGCTTCGCCAAGCCCTTCGTGGAAGCCGGCCAGGTGCTCGCGCTGGACGACTACCTCGCCGACGGCACCAAGGACCGCCTGCTGGGCGGCGCGCTGGATAACGTCACCTACGGCGGCAAGACCTACGGCCTGACGTTCATCCAGTGGGTCGGCACGCTCTACTGCAACAAGGAGATGTTCGACTTAAATGGCGTGGCCATCCCCACCACCAACGAAGAGCTGATGGCCGCGGTGGAAGCCTTCAAGGCCAAGGGCATCGTGCCCTTCACCGTCGGCGCAAAGGACGGCTGGCCGGCCATGTTCTACCAGAACGTGTACGCCGTGCGCACCGCCGGCGCCAAGCTTTCCAACGAGGCCCTCTCCGGCGCCACCACCTTCAACGCGCCCGAGTTCGTCGCTTCCGCGAAGTACCTGGACGATCTGGTCAAGGCCGGCGCGTTTGACCCCGGCGCCCTGGCGCTGACCTACGACGAAGCCAAGATCCCGTTCCTGGCCGGCCAGGTTCCAATGCTCTATCAGGGCAGCTGGTTCGCGGGCGAAATCCAGGATCCCACGCTCTCCCAGGTCGTTGACAAGGTCGTCGCCGTGAACTGGCCCGCCGTTGCCGACGGCAAGGGCGACGCGACCCAGATTCTGGGCGGCGCCATCGACAGCCTGATGGTCTCAAACAATGCCAAGGACAAGGACCTGGCCGTCGAGTTCGTGAAGTACATCACCGAGAACATGTCCCGCGAGAGCTTCAAGCTGGGCGCAGGCATCGCGACCTGGAAGATCGACATGACCGGCATCGAAGTGAGCGCGCTGGTGCAGAACATCATCGACTTCGCCGCCAAGTCTACCGGTTCCGTGCTCGCCTGGGACACCTTCCTCTCCGGCGAAGCGGCGGAGCGCCACAAGAGCCTCGTGCAGGAGATCTTCGCGGGCCAGCTGCCGCCCGAGAACTTTGCCGCCGAGATGGAGAAACTCCAGCAGCCGTAATCCCTCACCCGGGTTCCCCGGAGGCTTGATCGCCTGAAAGAAGACCTGCGCTATCCCCTACGGACCCGTTTCGTAGGGGATAGCGTCTGGAATGCCAAGGTGTCTCATCGAAGGCGGAGGATTCCGCTGCAGGGGTTGATAAAGTGGAGAAAGTTTTCAGGGACCGGCGGGCCATCATGATCTTCGTGCTGCCCGCCTTTCTCGTGTTTTCGTCCGTGGTGATCCTGCCCATCGTATTTTCGGCGTACTACTCCCTGCTGGACTGGAACGGGGCCGGGAAGAGCACGTTCATCGGCATCAGCAACTACGTCGAAATGTTCACAAACCCGTCCACCTATTTTGTCAAGGGGATAGGCAATTCGGCCATCCTGGCGGGTTTATCCATTTTCGTACAGGTGCCGCTGGCGCTGGGGCTGGCGCTGGTCATCTCCCGCGGCATCAAATTTGAAGGCCTGTTCCGGAACGTGTATTTCATCCCCGTCATCATCTCCACCACGGTCATCGGCCAGTTGTGGATGAAGATATACCACCCCAACAACGGCATGCTCAACATCCTCCTGCAAAATCTCGGCCTTGCCGGCTGGAAGCGCAGCTGGCTGGGCGACCCGGTGCTTTCGCTGGGGGCGGTGTTTTTTGTGCTGATCTGGCAGTACATCGGCTACCACATGCTGCT
>JAEZYD010000040.1 GCA_023419375.1 Pseudomonadota bacterium | reverse complement strand
GTAACTTCGAAAATTACCGCCTCCGGGTGCGCGTTTTGTGCTGCTGAAATGGCTGGGGAATTGATCAGAAACCTGTCGGAAAATTTGCCCATCAAGAGGGCTTGCCCCCGTCTTTGGTGTAGAGCCTCCTTGGTGCAGAGATTGCTGGGCTTGTCAGCCTTGCCAATCAATCTGTAGGGCCTGCCGCAAAACAAAAAACCCGGAAGTCTCGTAAGACTTCCGGGTATGAAATTCTGGTAGCAAGGGAGGGATTTGAACCCCCGACACTGCGGGTATGAACCGCATGCTCTGACCAACTGAGCTACCTTGCCGTGTCAGCGCCTCGTTAGCGCGACGATCTATTTATAAAAATTGCCGCCCCTTGGCAAGCATTTTTTTTAATTCACCATGAAATAATAAATAAACGGGGCGATCAGCAGGCGGTACACGGCAAAAGGCACCAGGGTCACGCGGCCCATGAGGGCGATGAACACCTTGACTGCCAGCAAGGCCGAGAGGAACGAGCCAATCATGCCCACGGCAAAAAAGGGAATATCCGCTGCGCTGAACAAATGCCAGCTTTTCAGCATGTCGTAGCCGGTGGCGGCAACCATGATGGGCACTGCGGCAATGAACGAATACTCCGCCGCCAGCGAGCGCTTGCCGCCAAGCAGCATGCCCCCCATGATGGTTGAGGCCGAACGCGAAAAACCGGGCCACAGGGCAAGGCACTGAAAGCAGCCAATGCCAAGGGCCAGCTTGGGCGTCATGTCGTCCAGCGTAATATACGAGGGTTTGAACTTGCGGCGCTCAACCACTATCATCATCACAGCGCCCACAACCAGCGCAATGAGCACGGTCAAGGGACGGAACAGATAGGTCTTGATGGTTGAGTGCAGCAAAAGTCCGAGCACGCTGGCGGGCAGCGATGTAAGGATAAGCAGCATGATGCCGCGCATGCCCGCAAAGCGCACATAGGGCTGGGGACGCACAAGGCCCCAGAAGCGCTTCCAGTACAGCACCACCACGGCCATGATGGCGCCAAGCTGAATAACCACCTCAAAGGTGGCGGCCTTTTCGCCCATGAAGTTGAGCAGATCGCCCACCAGAATAAGGTGGCCGGATGAGGAAACAGGCAGAAATTCCGTCAGCCCCTCGACAATGCTCAAAATTACCGCAGTAAACAGATTATCCATAAAAACCCTCTGGCGCGAAATCCTGTCGCCTAGTGTGGGATGTGTCGCCCTGCGGGCAGAGCATTGCCAAAAGGCGGCACAACGGCTATGGGTGAATAAAAAAGGATATCTCCATGACAACCATTATGCCGCAAGGTGAACTTGTTCGTAAGGCTGCGGCCTATCTGGCGGAACAGCGCGCCCTGCATACTGGCAAGAGCCTGTCTGCCCTTCTGGACGAAGCGGGTATGCGTTTCAACCTTACGCCGCTTGATGCCGCCGCCCTTGAGCGCCTGTTCCGTGAAGAAGAGGCCAAGGCCCACTAGAGCATTCCGTCCATCGTTCTGTATTCAGTTTACTGATGGTGGTTGCAGACGTCGCGCCCAATTTGAGCAAGGGGTGCGACGCCGCTCACCACACCTGAATTATGCTATTTCGCTGCCGTCAGGCACATCGCGGTCTACAGCAAGCAGACCGAGCGCGCTGTCGGTTCCGGCCGTAAGCACCATGCCGTGCGAAACCAGACCGCGTATCTTGCGCGGGGCAAGGTTCAGCACTGCGCACACGCGCTTGCCCACCACATCTTCCGGCGCGTAGTGCTCTGCCAGGCCAGAGAGAATCTGACGCAGCTCGCCTTCGCCAAAGTCAATTTCAAGCCGCAGAATGCGGTCGGCATTGGGGTGCTTTTCCGCCACCTTCACTGTGCCTACGCGCATATCCAGAGCCTTGAACTGGTCAAATTCCACATTGGGCTTGGCAGCGGGGGCTTCTGCCCCGCCCTGCTCGGCCACGGCCTGCTTGGGCGCGGCTTTTTCCTGCGCTTTTTCTGCCTGCTTGTCCTTTTTGGGGGCCTTGGGTTCCTTGCTGTCCGCGCCTTCCTTTTTCACTTCAATGCGCGGGAACAGGTTGGAGCCTTCCGCCACCTGAATGCCGGGTTCAAGGCCTTCAAAATGGGCAATTTCGTCTTCCACATTGGCAACCGGGGGCTGGCCTTCCTGCACGGGCTGACCAAGCTGGGCAAGCATTTTGCCGGAGGCCACAGGCATGACGGGCCAGAGGCAGAGCGCGGTTTTGCGCATGGCCGCCAGCATGACGTACATGACAGTTGCGAGGCGCTCCATGTTGCCCTGCTTGTAGAGCGTCCAGGGGGCCTGGGTGTCCACGTATTTGTTCAGGGCGCGCACAAGTTCCCACAGGGATTCAAGCCCCTGGGCAAACTGCACGTTGCCAAAAAGCTGCACAAAGTTGCGCATGGAGTTGGCGCACAGGTCGGCAATGGCCTTGTCGTCTTCCTGCAAGGCCTTGGGCATGGGAACGCGGCTGCCGAAATACTTGGCCGTCATGGAAAGCACGCGGCTGAACAGGTTGCCGAGGTCATTGGCAAGGTCGGCGTTGATGCGGCCCACGAGGGCGTCTTCGCTAAAGCTGGCGTCAGAACCAAAGTGCATTTCGCGCAGCAGAAAATAGCGGAAGGCATCCGGCCCGAAGCGCTGAGCCATATCGCTCGGCTCCACAACATTGCCAAGCGATTTTGACATTTTGGTGTCGCGCACAAGCCAGTAGCCGTGCACATTCAGATGCTCATACTGCGGCAGGCCCGCAGATTTGAGCATGGTGGGCCAGAATACGGCGTGGGGCTTGAGAATATCCTTGGCAACCAGGTGTTCGCCGGGCCAGAATTTTTTAAAATCTTCGCCTTCGGGCCAGTTCAGCGCGCTGATGTAGTTGAGCAGCGCGTCAAACCACACGTAGCAGACGTAATCCTTGTCAAAGGGCAGCTCAATGCCCCAGGTCAGGCGCGATTTGGGGCGCGAGATGCACAGATCTTCCAGCGCGCCGGATTCGAGCATGGCCAGCACTTCGCTGCGGTAGCGCTCGGGCCGGATAAACGAAGGATTGGCCTCGATGTGTTCCTTGAGCCAGGGCAGATACTTGGACATGCGGAAGAAGTAGTTCTTCTCGCTGATAAACTCCGGCTTGGTCAGGTGCTGGGGGCAGAGGCCGTTTTCCAGCTCTTTTTCGGTATAGAACCGCTCGCAGCCGTAGCAGTAATGCCCGCCAAACTCGCCAAAGTAGATGTCGCCCGCGTCATAGACCTTTTGCAAAAAGGCCTGTACGGCGCTGATGTGCTCGGGATCGGTCGTGCGCACAAAGCGGTCGTTGGCAATGTCAAGCTTGGGCCACAGGGCGCGGAAGCGGCCGCTGATGTCGTCCACAAACTCCTTGGGAGTCTGGCCTTGCTTTTCAGCCGCCTGAACAATCTTGTCGCCGTGTTCGTCCGTACCGGTGAGGAACATGGTGTCCTCGCCAATCAGCTTGTGGTAGCGGGCCATGGCGTCGGCAACCACAGTGGTATAGGCATGCCCCAGATGGGGCTTGGCATTGACGTAATAGATGGGCGTTGTGATGAAAAAGCTGTTCACTCAAGGCTCCGTAAGCTTAATTGCTAGTCGTGGTCGGGCCGCTGCGACTTGTTGCGGCGGCGTTTGCGGCGATTCTTGCCCGGTTCGGCCTGAGCCTCCCCACCGGGGGCGCGCTCGCCGGATTCGGCGGGGGCGGATTCCTCGGCCTGGGTATCGCGCTCGTCCTGACGGAATTCATCCATAAAATCAAGAGAGTCAAGAGTATCCGGCGTGGCGGAAACCACAAGCAGGCTGTTGTCGTTCATGGGGCCCTTGGGCGGCTGCTTTGGCTGCACGCCCTGGGGGGCCTCCGGCCTGTGAGGCGAAAGCGCCTGCCAGTCGTCCAGGCTCAGTTCGACTTCTTCATTGTTTTCCGTCAGCACAGAAAGGGAATTGCGGAACATATTGGCCCGCAGAACCTTCATAGGGCCTTTGTCCGTCTGGTATTTCTTGCCGAGGCGCGGGCACATGCGGTGGAAATGGTCGTAGTTGTCCTGCTCGTAAGAAAGGCAGCAGAGCAAACGGCCGCAAATGCCCGAAATTTTGGCAGGATTCAGAAAGAGATTCTGCTCTTTGGCCATGCGGATGGTCACGGGCGCGAATTTGCGCAGATACCTGCGGCAGCAGCAGACCATGCCGCAGTTGCCCACAGCGCCCACCATCTGCGTTTCGTGGCGCACGCCTATCTGGCGCAGCTCGATACGCGCGCGGTATTCGCGCACAAGGTCTTTGACCAGATCGCGAAAGTCAATGCGCGAAGGCGCGGTGAAGTAAAAGATGAGCTTGCTGCGGTCAAAAAAGACCTCCACATCCACAAGCTTCATATCAAGGTTGCGGTCGCGGATGCACTGGCGGCAGAATTGCTGCGCTTCACGCGCCATCTGCTCGTTGGCTTCGCCACGGTGGATGTCTTCTGAACCGGCATGGCGCAGAATGGAGGGCAGTTCCTGCTCCATCTGTCCGGGCAAATGCTCTGCGGGGCCGGAAACTATTTCGGCGAGGGTCTGGCCCTGCTCTGCCTCAATAAGTACATGATCCCCCCGTTTGAAGCCGGAGGGGCCGGTATAGTAGCTTGTTTGTCCAAGCGTTCTGAAACGGAGACCGTATATGGGCATAAATTGTCGCTTCGGCAAAGGTAGTGGAATATGTATTCCGAAAAGGTTCTTTTCCGTCATTAATGCCGTGCTGTCAACTGGGCTGCGGCTCGGGCCACGGCTGCGCATCGGCCGTTCACCTCGCGCGGCTTGCAAAGCCGGGTTGCCTGATTTACATTTTTAAACATAAGGGAGTACTTGCCATGATAGAACGTCAATCGGCCCTCACCCTGCTGGCCGATCAAAAAACACCGCCTTCCCTGTTGCAGCATGCGCTGGCCTCCGAGGCCATAATGCGCGCCCTCGCCCAACATTTTGGCGAAAATGAAGACCTTTGGGGCCTCACGGGCCTTTTGCACGACCTTGACTACCCCGCCACGGCGGAAAACGCCGCCCGGCATGGCCTCGATACCGCAGAGATGCTGGCTGGTCAGTTGCCGGATGAGGCCCTTACGGCCATTCGCGCCCATAATGCGGAAATGAACGGCGCGACTGGCCCTGCCTCGCGCTTTGATTACGCCCTGCGCTGCGGCGAAACCGTCACCGGGCTTATCTCTGCCGCTGCGCTCATGCGCCCCACGGGCATGGAAGGCATGGAAGTTAAAAGCATAAAGAAAAAGATGAAGGATAAAGCCTTTGCGGCCAGCGTGTGCCGCGACAATATCCGCCAGTGCGCCGAGGCCGGGCTTGAGCTTGATGCTTTTCTGGCTCTGTCCATTGAAGCCATGCGCGCCAAAGCGGCGGAACTTGGTCTAAGCAAATAGCTCAAAACAGCCGAGGCTGCACCATGCAAGAATGTTCGCTCGAAACGGAAATCCGCACGCTTGGCCCCTGCAAGCTTGATTCTGTGCTGCCCTACCGTACCTGGGCAGACAACAAGACCGTGCAGATTGTTGTGGATGAAGAACTGTCGGAAGAAGTGAACGCGCCCTTCAGCGTTTGCCTTGAGGCCGCTGGCCCGCGCAAAAAACTTTATTTTGACACCACCCGCGCCAAGTGCGCCATCGTGACCTGCGGCGGGTTGTGCCCCGGCATCAACGATGTCATCCGCGCCATTGTGATGGAGGCCTTCCACGCCTACAACGTGCCTTCCATTCTGGGCATCGCCTACGGGCTTGAGGGTTTTATTCCCAAGTACGGGCATGTTCCCTTTGAGCTTACGCCTTCAAGCGTGGCGGATATTCACCGTTTTGGCGGCACCATGCTCGGCTCCTCACGCGGGCCGCAGTCCGCCGAGGAAATTGTGGATACCCTTGAGCGCAGCAACGTCAACGCCCTCTTTGTCATTGGCGGTGACGGCACCATGAAGGCCGCCCTTGCCATCAGCAGCGAGGTGCAGGCGCGCGGGCTCAAGATATCCGTCATCGGCATCCCCAAGACCATTGATAACGACATCAATTTCATCCCTCAGTCGTTCGGTTTTGAAACTGCCGCCTTCAAGGCCACGGAGGCCATTGAATGCGCCCATACCGAGGCCTGCGGCGTGCCCAACGGCATTGGTCTGGTCAAGCTGATGGGGCGTGAATCCGGCTTTATCGCTGCGCGAGCTGCCCTGGCCCTCAAAGAAGTGAACTTTGTGCTTATTCCCGAGGCTCCCTTTGCCCTTGAGGGCGAGGGCGGGCTGTTGCCCGCACTGGAAGAACGCCTGCGCTCGCGCGGGCATGCCGTGATTGTGGCGGCCGAGGGCGCTGGTCAGCATCTTATGGAAAGTCACGCCACCAAGGATGTGTCGGGCAATCCCGTACTTGGCGACGTGTCTGACCTGCTGCGCAAGAATATCAGCTCCTATCTGGGCGCGCGCGGCATTGAGCATTCGCTGAAATACATTGACCCGAGCTACATCATCCGCTCCATCCCGGCCAATGCCAACGACAAGGTCTATTGCGGATTTTTGGGCCAGTACGCGGTGCACGCCGCCATGGCCGGACGCACAGACATGGTGGTGGGCAAGATTCAGGACCGGTACGTCCATCTGCCGCTGGAGCTTGTGACCCGCAAGCGCCGCAAGCTGAACATCTATTCTGACCTGTGGCGGGCTGTGCTTGAATCCACCGGTCAGGGCATGCTGCACGGCATGCTGCCCCCGGCGTAAACGGCAGCATGAAGCACCTCAGACAGGTCAAGGCCTCTGCCGGTTCCGGCAAGACCTATGAATTGACGCATTGTTTTCTGCAAAGGCTGGTGCAGAGCGGGCCGCCCGCGAGCGCGTCCGCTTCCTCGGCCTGCGCGCTTTTGCCGGGGGGCCGCTGCGGCTGGGGCGACATCCTCGCCATTACCTTTACCAACGCCGCGGCTACTGAAATGCGCGACCGCGTTATCCGGCAGCTCAAGAGCGCGGCCCTCGGGCAGCCCATGGGCGGGCTTGCGCTATCGCCCGAGCAGGCCTCCCGCTGGGTGGATGTGATCATGCGCGATTTGGGCGCGCTGAACATCCGCACCATCGACAGCCTGCTGCACCTCATTGTGCGCGCGGCAGCGCTGGAACTTGATCTGCATCCGGATTTTCAGCCCGTATTTGCCACGGAAGAAGTGCTCACCCCCTACCTTGATGTATTGCTTGAACGCGCATGGCAGGGCGATGAAACCATGCGCTCCCTGCTGCGCGAGGTCTATCGCGCCATGGCCTGGCGGGAGAACAGCACGGGCTTTCTTGCGGGCGAAAAGCTGCTCAACCAGTTGCGCGGCCTGCTGGATGACGTGCTGCTCGGGCGCTTTGAGGATATTTCGCCCACGGAAACCCTGCACAAGCGGCTGAGCGAAGTGGAAAGCATGGCCGTAACCCATGCCAATATTTTTCTGGCTGTTGCGGCTTCAAGCGGGCTTAGTTTCAGCAAAAACGCACTCGCGGCTGTGGAGGCCATTGCCGCCGGGCAGTGCAAGACATCGGCATATCTGAGCAAGGCCAGCGCTTCTGACCTGTTTTTGAAAAAGCCTGTGGTCAGCGACGAGGTGCAAAAAGCCTACGAGGCCTTTGCCCGCGCTGCCGGGGTTCTGGTGGATACCGCTCCCCTGCTGCGTCAGGCTGTGGGGCTTGCCCCCGTGCTCTTGCTGGCGCGCACCCTTGTGCAGGCCTTTGTGCAAAACCAGCGGCAGGAAGGCAGCCTGCCGGGCCTGCTGATTCCGCACATGGCGCGGCAGGTGCTTGAAAGCGACAACGGCGTGCCCGAGGCCCTGTGCCGCATGGGCTCGCGCCTCACGCATTTTCTGGTGGATGAGTTTCAGGACACCAGCAATGAGCAGTGGTACGCCCTGCGCCCCCTTGTGGAAGAAGCCCTCTCTCGCGGCGGTTCCCTCACCTGGGTAGGCGACGTCAAGCAGTCCATTTATGGCTGGCGTGGGGGCGAGCCGGAGCTTTTTGACGGCGTGTTTGGCGATGCGGGCCTCACAGCCCTCGCGCCTGACGGCCAGCGAGACAATCTGCCCTACAACTGGCGCAGCCGCCGCGAAATCGTGCAGCACAACAACGGCATCTTCGGCCCGCTTGCGCAGCCGGACATGGCCGCAAAGGTCATGGCCGCACTTTTGCCATCGGGCACCCCGCCGGAAATTTGCGGGCAGGCCGCTCAGGGCCTTGTGAGCGCCTTTGCGGGCACTGAGCAGCAATGCCCGGAGAACGCCCGCGAGGGCGGCCTTGTGCGCGTGGAAACCATCCTTTCCGTGGATGCCGAGGCTCTGGGCGAAGACGTGCTTGAGCGCCTCTGCACCCTGCTGCGTGAAGATATCGAGCCGCACCATCCCTGGGCCGATGTGCTCATCCTTGTGCGCAGCAACGGCAAGGCCACCCTTGTGGCAGACAGGCTGATCCGCGAAAATATCCCCGTGATTACAGAAAACAGCCTGCGGCTTGCCGCGCATCCGCAGGTGGTGCAGGCCGTTGCCCTGCTCTCCTTTCTTGATAATCCTGAGGACGACATCGCCTTTATGAGCCTTGTGTGCGGCAGCATATTCAGGGAGCATCCCGAAGCTGCGGCTCTTGCGCACGAGGACATTGCGGGCTGGTGCGCGGCATCCGGGGGCGGGGCGCTGTTCCAGCGGTTCAAAAGGCGCTGGCCCGAAATCTGGCAGCGGCTGCTTGCTCCGTTCCACAGTCAGTCCGGCCTCATGACGCCCTATGACATGACGCTCGAATGGTTTGCCCGGCTGGATGTGGAGCGGCGTTACCCCGAGGCGGAGACCTTTTTGCGCCGCTTCATGGAAGTGCTGCACAGCGCGGAAGAAAAGGGCCTTGCCACCCTGCCCACATTTCTGGAGCACTGGCGCGCCAAGAGCGGCGAAGAAAAGGTGCCCATGCCCGAAAATATGGATGCCGTGCGCGTCATGACCATCCACAAATCCAAGGGCCTGGAAGCCCCGGTGGTCATTGTGCCATGGACAGACCTGCGCGCCCGTATGGGCAATGAAACCGTGATGATCGAGCGCGAAGGCCTGCGCCTTGCCGTGGGCAACAGAAAGCATCTGGGTGCGCCCTATCATCAGGAGCTTGCCCGCCAGTGCCGGGAAAACGTCCATCTGCTCTACGTGGCCTTTACCCGTGCGCGCGATGCGCTTTATGTGCTGCGCACCAGCACCGTGGGCGGGCGCGGCTCTACCAGCGATGTGCTGGACATGCTCATGGAAGAAGCCGGATTCACAGCCCCCTACACGGTGGGCGAGGAGCCAGCAGTGCATGATGAGGCCCCGGTTGCAACCGCCGCGAAGGCTTCTGCCTCGGCCCCCTGGGGCAACAAGCCAGAGGCAGCGGATAGCCCCGAAGGCGAGGAAGCCGCTGCTTCTGCGGATGCCGCTCAGCACGACGCAATGGCCCCGGATGCTGCGGATTCCGCTGGTTTTGCCGACCCCGCATGGCGGCCCATGCAATGGTTGCCGCGCCTCAAGATTTTTCGTAATCCATTGGCAGGATTCAGCTTTCGCGCGGAGGACAGGGGCAGCTTTCTGCATCTGTGCCTTGAGCATCTGCACATAACAGGCAATCCGCAGGCGGACGCGCAGGCGGCGCTGAACTTCGGCCTTGGGCATTTTTCGCTGCCAGTGCCGGACGAGGCCGCATTGCGGGAAAATGCCGCTGCGGCGCTGCAATGGTTTGCCGCACAACCGCAGGCTGCCCGCTGGCTGCAAACGGGCTGGCCCGAGCATTCGCTCATGGACGCCGAGGGGCGCTTGCTGCGCATGGATTTGCTGGTGCATGAACCGTGGGGGCCGCTGGTGCTTGATTATAAAAGCGGCCAGCCGGAAGCCGATCATGTGGCGCAGCTACAGACCTACCTTGCCTGCCTTGAAGCCGGGAACGACTGCGCCCCCGGCAGTGCGCGCGGCCTGCTGGTGTACCTTGATTTACGGCGGTTTCAGCTTGTGGAAGCGCACGGCGTTTCGGCTCTTGCCGAGCGTTGCAGCGATCTTTTGCCCGCCACGGAGGCTCAGGCATGAGCGTATCGCCGATTCTTGTTTTTCCCTGGCAGCGGCCCTTTCTGCCTGACCTCAAAGCCTTTCTGACCAGCACCGGCAAGGGGCGGGCGGGCGCAACCCTGCTGATCGTGCCCCACAACCGGCCCTGGCGTTACCTCACCAAGCTCTATGCGGAAGAAGGCTATCAGGGTTTGCTGCCCAAGGTCATGACCCTGGCGGATGTTATCTCGGCCTGGCGCTCGCAAACCAGCGCGGATCCTCTGCACACGGCCAACGTGCTGGACAGGGTCGCCCTGCTGCATGAGTGCGTTATGGGCCTCGCGCAGGATGACGAGGGCCTTGCCGCACGTTTTGCCCGCATGGACATGGCGCACTTTCTGCCCTGGGGCTTGCGGCTCTCAAACCTGCTGGAAGAAATGCTGGGCCAGCGCGTGGCTGCTGTGGATCTCAGCCATGTGGAGCAGGAAGTCTCCGGCCCTGCGGCTGCCCTGCTGGGCGCTCTGGGGCGCATCGGCAAGACCTATGTTGCCGCGCTGGAGGCACGCCGCTGGACGACACCGGGATTGGACGCCTTTACCGTCAGCGAAGACGGCCTTGCCCTGCCCCGCTTTTTTACGCCCGCAGATGACCGCCCCGTTGTGATGGCCGGATTCTCGCTGCTCATCGGCAGTGAGGAAGCCCTGCTGCACAGGCTGTGGCAGGCGGGCGGGCAGATATGCCTGCATGCAGACCCGGCGCTGGCTCTGGGCGTCGCACCGCACTGGGCATGCGATGCGCAGGCTGCGTGGCTGCGCCGCTGGAAGGGCACGGTGCGCCTTGCCGTGGAGCCCACGGACGCCGAGGCCGCGCACAAGCCGCGCATATCGTTTTTTGCCGGGTATGACTGCCATTCACAGCTTAAAGCATTGCATGAAGAACTGACGGCACCGGGCAGCAGCAACGGCGGCAGCAATGATTTAGCCGCTCCAGACGCGCTTTCCACGGCGGTTGTACTCACAGACAGCGCCCTGCTCATGCCCGTGCTGCACCATCTGCCCAACAAGGACGTCAACGTTTCCATGGGCTATCCACTGGAGCGCTCGCCCCTTAACCGCCTGCTTGAGGCTCTGCTGCAATTGCAGGAAAACAGAACGGAGGATGGCCGCTACTACTGGCGCAACCTGCTCCAGTGCCTGCGGCACCCCTATCTGAATCTGCTGCGCGTGGATGACGGCGGCGCAACGCCCCTTTATCTGCGCGAGGTCTTGCGGCGCATTGAGGGCATGATTCGCGGCGGGGCGCGGTTTGTGGATATGGACGAGGTTGCGCGGGAGTGCGCCCCGGGCATGCATCCTGCGCTTTTTGAGCTTTTTGAAGCCACGCTCAATGCGCTGGTGCGCCAGCCGGGGCAGGTCGAAACCACCGAGGGCATGGCCCTGTGCCTGCAAAACATCTGTGATTTTCTGCTGCGCAACGGCGGCGATATGTGGCGGCATTTCCCGCTGGATGCGGAGGCCATGTACCGTCTTGCCCGCCATGCGGCCCCTGTGTTGCGGCAAAACTGCCTTGCGCAGACGCCCTTTCCCACCAGCGTGTTGCACGGCATAGTGCGCGAGGTGTTGCAACAGGAGCGCGTACCTTTTGAGGCGGAGCCGCTCACGGGCTTGCAGGTGCTGGGCATGCTTGAAACGCGCCTGCTGCACTTTGACAGGGTACTTATTGTGGATGCCACGGACGACAAACTGCCAGGCAACCCTGCGCAGGATCCCCTGTTGCCCGATTCGCTGCGGCAGGTACTTGGCCTGCCGGATGCCCGCAGGCGCGAGCGCGCCACCGCCCACACGCTGTACCGGCTCTGCGCCGGGGCGAAGGAGGTACGGTTTTTCTGGCAGGAGGGCATCAGCCGCTCGGCGCTCTTTGACGGCAAAAAAAGCCGCAGCCGCTTTGTGGAGCAACTGTTGTGGGAAGAAGAACAGCGCCGTGGCGAGCTGCTTGTGCCCGGTCAGGGGCCGTTGGGCATGGCCCGTTGCGTGGTGCGCAGCGCCCCTGCCGCGCCCAAAAGCCTGCCCCGCACTGAGGCCTTGCACGAGGCCATGCTGGCCCTGCTCCAAAAACCGCTTTCCCCTACCCGGCTGGATGTTTACCAGCAATGCCCCCTGCGCTTTGCCTGGCAGTACCTCTGTGGATTGCAGCCACCGAAGGAAGTCAATGAAGGTGACGACCCCGCAGCCGTGGGCACCTGCATTCACGACACGCTGCACGCGCTGTATGAACCGTATCTCAATAAAGAGGTGCGCCGGGGCGACATAAGCCGCGAGACCATGCTTGCGCGTTTTCATGAGGAGCTTGAAAAGGCCGACCTGCGCCGTCTGTTGCCGCCGGACAGCTGCCTCATGCTGGAAGAAGCCGCCCCTGTGCGTTTGAAGCGCTTTCTGGACAATCAGCCCGACAGCACAATCATTGTGGCGCTGGAGGAAGAACTCAAGGCCACGCTGTCGCTGGCTGGCGGTGAATATTCCTTCAGGGGCATAATGGATCGCATTGACCGGCGCGATGACCTGCTGCACATCCTTGACTACAAGACAGGCAGCCTTAAATTACATGACGGGAGCTTGTGGGGCGACATCCTTTATTTCAGGCGTGTTGAGAGCCTTTTTGAGGCTTTGCGCCAAACGCAGAAGGGCGGCGAATATGAGCCGGACGCCCAGATGCTTGAAGATATGGATACCCTCTTTGAAGAGCTGCGGCCCCGGCTGCCCAGCCTGCAACTGCCCTGCTATGTGAGCATGGCTGCGGGCAGCGGCCTTGGCCCGGTTGGCGACGCCGCGCTGGTTGAATTGCGCGATGCCGGCAGGGAGTATCCCCTTTTTGGCAGATTGGTGGATGAAGACCTGGCGGAGGCCATTGGGTACTGCCATTCGGCGCTTTCTCTTGTATTGCTGCACATGCGCCATGCGCCGTCCTTTACGGCGCGTCCAGACCGCCATTGCGACTGGTGCCCCTATGCGTCACTGTGTGCGGAATAACGGCCCGGAATACATATATTAAAGATGATTGTTGCGTCTTGTGAAATTACCAGCTATGCTTCCCGGCAAACATAGGTATGTCGTTTGAAATCGAAACGATGCAAAATGACACACTGCTTACGGACAGGACGGAGGTCTTGCAATGTCTTTTCCCGCACTCAAGATTGGTGATCTCACGGCTAAAATCCCTGTAGTTCAGGGTGGCATGGGCGTGGGCATTTCGCTTTCCGGGCTTGCGTCGGCTGTTGCCAATCAGGGTGGTATCGGCGTCATCGCCGGGGCCATGATCGGCATGAAAGAACCCGATGTGGCCAAGGATCCCCTTACTGCTAATCTGCGCGCCCTGCGCAATGAAATACTGAAAGCCCGTGAACTCAGCAACGGCATCATCGGCGTCAACCTGATGGTGGCGCTTACCACATTCAGCCAGATGGTGCGCACCGCTGTTGAAAACAAGGTGGACATCATCTTTTCCGGCGCTGGCCTTCCCCTCGACATGCCGCATCACCTGTTGCAGGTGTGCGAGGAAAAGAAGGAAGAATTCAAAACCAAGCTGGTTCCCATTGTTTCCTCGGCCCGGGCGGCCACGGTAATCGCCAAAAAGTGGGCCTCGCGCTTTGGGTACACGCCTGACGCCTTTGTGGTTGAAGGCCCCAAGGCTGGCGGCCACCTCGGATTCAAGGCTGAAGAGTTGCAGGACCCCGGTCACTCGCTTGAAGTTTTGGTGCCCCAGGTGGTGGATGCCGCCAAGGCCATGGAAGACAAGTGCGGGCGCGCCGTGCCTGTTATTGCCGCTGGCGGGGTGTACTCCGGCGCGGACATCATGAAGTTCCTCGAGCTTGGCGCTTCCGGCGTGCAGATGGGCACCCGCTTTGTGGCCACCCACGAATGCGATGCCGATGACCGCTTCAAGCAGAGCTACCTTTCTGCGCGTGATGAAGACATCACCATTATCAAAAGCCCGGTGGGCATGCCTGGCCGCGCACTTGGCAATGAATTTATCACGGCCTCCCGCGAGGGCAAGAAAAAGCCTTTCAAGTGCGTGTTCCACTGCGTACACACCTGCGAACAGGAAAAAACGCCCTATTGCATCGCCCAGGCGCTCATCAACGCCATGAAGGGCAATCTTGAACGCGGCTTTGCCTTTTGCGGCGCCAATGTGGCCCGCGTGAACAAGATTATTTCGGTGCATGAACTCATGGACAGTCTGCAAAAAGAATTTGACGACGCCATGAGCACTTTGAGCAAGAGCGTGCAGAACATGCAGAGCAAGCTCAATTTCAGCATCAAGAGCTAAGCTCTACCCTGCCTGAACATGCAAAGCCGGGTCTGGATTTCCAGGCCCGGCTTTTTCGTGCGCAACCGCAAAACAGTGTACTGATGCAGCGCGTATTATTTGCCGCATGGGCATCAGTTTAATTAGTGTCTGATTGCGCAGTGGCGCTCTCCGCTTGCATCAAGCGGGCGCAGTCTGGGCACCTGCGCTGCAATTCAGCAGCATTGGCAGCAATGTTTATGGAGGTGCTGCCTGGATAACGGACAGCCAGAGAGGCGCATTCACTCGCCTCAATGGGCGATGCGTGTTTGAATCCGCGACGGAGCATCTCTGCCACAAGTTCCTCATGCCGGGCAAAGACAAGCTGCGGGTCAACCAATCCGCCGGAAAGAAAGCCCTCTATACTCTTGCCACGCCGCATGCTGCCAAGGAGCATATGCAGTTCCACATGTTCGCCCAGCAAATGTTTGCGACACATGCCTTCAGGGGGCAACATCCACATGCGCATACGAGCCTCTTACAGACAGAAAAGGTTTTTCGCAGCTAGAATGTTGTATACGAAAAGGCCCGAATCCTGAGATCCGGGCCTTGGTATATCAGCGTGCAGTAACCAGCTTGCGCTAGTCGTTGACCGTGCGGGAGTATTCCAGAGCCTTGGCCTGCTCCTCAAAGTTCTGGAAGCCGGAGTGATGCAGGGCATCCTCAACCGTTTCGTCCCAGTTCCATGTGGCGTAGATCACAGGCTTGTGGAAGGTGGAACGGAAGCTCTGCAGCTCGGCGCGGTAGAAGGCTTCCTTGGGCGTGTCGAGGTGATCGCGGAACTGTTCGTGCCGACGCTGCAACTCGCCCTCGTACCATTCCTGAATATCCTGCGGTTCCTTGTACTTCTTGAGGATGTGACCGTAGCCGGTCTTTTCCATCAGGTCGGCAAGGCGCTTGTGGTGCTGTGCGGCAAGCCATTTGCCGAGGTCGGCGGCAGAATGGTTTTCCCCTTCCACAGAGGCGATGTCGAACACGGTCTGGTAGTAGGTATCGGGCACCACAGAGGCTGAAGTGATGCCCGCGATGGCAACCAGGCCGCGCAGGATGATGCTGTTGGACACGCCCTGACCGCAGAAGCCCACCTTCTTGGCGTACTTCTGGCCGGTGAAGATGCTGACAAGGATGGCCCAGACAACCGCCGGATCTTCCTCGTCGTAGATGTGGGACAAACGCGAGTTGTCGCGGTCTGTCGCCAGCACCATCTGGGTCATGTCGTTGGAGCCGATGGAGAAACCGTCGAACTCGGTGATGAACTGCTTGGCCAGAATGGCGTTGGAAGGCAGTTCGGACATGAGGATGATCTTCAAGCCGTCCTGACCGCTCTTGAGCTTGTGAACCTGCTCAAGATAGCTGCGCATGGAGCGGGCTTCTTCCAGAGTGCGCACAAAGGGCAGCATCATGCGCAGGTTGGAGCCGCCGTATACGCCGCGGGCCAGCTTGAAGGCTTCAATTTCCCAGTCATGGATGTTGCGCGAAACGCCGCGATAGCCAAGCATGGGGTTGTCTTCGTTATGTTCAAAGAGGCTGCCGCCAAGCAGATTGCGGTATTCGTTGCTCTTGAAGTCGGTTGTGCGGTACGTGATGGGCTTGCCATAGAAGGCCATGGCAAAGAGGGCCAGGTTCTGGGCCAGGGTCTGAACGTAGTGCTCCTTGCCGGTACGGAAACCGCGGGCCTTGATGATGCCGCGAATTTTGTCCGTCAGGTTGCGCAGGTCGTCCATTTCCTTTTTCAGGCCGGAACGCAGGCTCACTTCTTCACGCAGATGGTTGATGTTGTCCATCAACTTGGAAACTGCGGGCAGATCCTTGATGCGGCGCACATGTTCTTCAACCGTGGCTTCAATTTCGGCAACGCGCTTGGCGGATTCGGGGTCAGCCGGGTTCAGCAGGGCCAGAGCGTCATCGTAACCCATGATGATGCGCACATGGTCGGCCAGATCATTGGAGGTCTTGAGCACTTCAATACGGCGCGAGGCCATTTCCATGTGCTGGTCAACCTTGTGATCCAGTTCGCGCATCTTGCGGTGCTGCATCAGCACTTCTTCCGCATTCAGGCTCTTGCTCGCTTCGGCAAATGCTTCAACCTCTGCCGCAAGGCCGGTCACTTCGCCCACGTATTCGCGCAGGTTGAAGTTGAACACAATGAGGCCAGCGCCCATCTGCTCGCGCAGCACCTTGGAAAGGCGGTTTTCAAGCTCTTTCAGCTTGCTGTGCACCACATTTTCAAGCTCGCCGTTGTCAAAGGCTTCCAGTGCCTGCGGATGGATGCTGATGTTGCCAAGCATGAATTCCGCGCGCAGCAGGCCCACTTCAAACTGGGGGAAGTTGCGCAGACGGGAGAGGAACAGCGCCTGACCCACGTCGGCCAGCACAAGGCCGACCTTGGTCTTGGTAAGGGGCAGCTTGGAGAGATCCATTTCGCCGCCCACAAGGTGCAGGGGCAAAAGGCCGCGGTAAACCTTGCCGCGTGTGCCGTCAACGGTCACTTCCGCGCCGTCGAGCGCACGCAGTATGTCGAGGCGCTGAATGCCGATAACAGCGGCAATGCCAAGCTCGCGCGAGGTAATGGCCGCGTGGCTCGTGTCGCCGCCCACATCGGCCATGATGGCCGAGGCCACACGCATGCCCGGCACCATGTCCGGGTCGGTGCGTTCGGCGGCAAGCACATCGCCCTTGGCGATCTTGTTCAGTTCAAGGGCGGAGCGCAAAAAGCGCACCGTGCCCTGACCCGCACCGCGGGAAGCGCCGTTGCCTTCCACCAGCACTTCGGCTGCGGCTGCGGCTTTGGCGTCCACCTCGCGGCGGCGCATGAAGATGGTATGGGGATGCAGCTCAAGGTCATCGTTCCAGCGGGTTTCGGGCCGCGCCTGGACGAACCAGAGCTTGTCGTTGGCGTCAATGCAGAATTCCGTGTCCATGATGATGCCGCCGTAAGCCTTGCTGACGGCGCGCACGCCCTGGGCAACGCGTTCGGCCTGGCTGAGCGAAAGCGCCCAGCGCAGAGCTTCAAGCTCGGACACTTCCACTTCGCGGGTGCCGCCACGTTCGTCATAGACGATCTTCATGTCCTTGCAGCCCATCTGGCGGATCACAACTTCGCCGCCATCGTCGCGCTGGAAGACATAAAGCTTGTCAGGCGTCACCTTGCCGCCCACCACAGCCTCGCCGAGGCCGTAGCTGGCGTCGATGCTGACCAGTTCGCGGCGGTCTGTGCCGCGGCAGCCCGTGGCGGTATCGGCAGAAAAGGCCGTACCGGAAATCACGGGATTGATCATCTGCATCATGCAGACAGAAAGCGAGGTGTGCTCAATGGCCCACTCAAGCTTGGCGTTTTCAGCAATGCTCTCGTCGCCGGTTTCTTCGGCCTTGGCCAGAGCGTCAAGGATCGCCTCGCGGCGGTAGGTCATGGAGCGCAGATTGTAGGCGGAGGAGCAGTCCCAATGGTATGCTTCCACTACTTTGTCTTCGCCAACCATGTTCAGGTAGGTATCCTGCAGACCGGCAAAGGCCTTTTTGCGCGAGTCTTCGCCCGCAGCAGAAGAACGCACGGCCACGGGGGTCATGTCGTCTTCGTTTTCGCGGCAGATGTCGCGGTATGCGCCGCGCACGGCTTCCGCAACGTCGTGCGGCACTTCAACAGACAAAATGGCCGCCTGCACCATGACCGAGCGCTTGCGCAACTGGTCGATGCCCTCGGGGGAGGTGGCAAAACCTTCGACTATATTATTGATAAAGGTGCGCAGCTTGGTATTGGTCTGCTCGCCTTCCGCCAGCGCGGCCTGATGAATCTGCTTGCCGAGCTGACGCACGAACTTCTGCAAGAAGTCCGGATCCTGGTTGATTTCGGGATCGTTCCAGTCAATGCGCCCGTATTCACGGTCCACCACGCTGCGTACCACACGCCCATTAACCTTTGTTTCATCAAGCAGATGATGAAAGGCAATGGATGAGATGGCGCGAAAATGGGGCGCCTGAATGCCCTGGATCTGGCTGATCAGGGCAGTGTTGTAGTTCTTACCACCAACAAGCAACTCCGCTTCGGGACCAATCTGCACAATTTCGGCGCCATCAAGCACCAGTTTTTTCTGAACTGCCTCGGGCGCGGCGCCCTTGGGTTTGTTCTGCGCAGGTTTGGCGGCGGGAATCTTAGCCATGTCTTCCTCCGGTTTGGGAAACAGAAGCTTAACAACCTTGGAAATTGTATATCGCCATTAAGGAACTGTCCACAAATTCCAGTAGTGAGCGTAGTAATTAACTTACGCGCACACCGCAATAGGGGCAGAATGCGATGTTATCCATAGGAATGGGCTGGCCGCAGGCCTCATTGCCGCATATGCGCGGCACAGGCCCCAGTTCCACAATAAGCTCACCTTCTCTGACCGAAACCATTTGCTTGTTTTCTTTGAAGTCGGCGGTTTTGAGCACACGCTTCACCATGCCGTCAATGGGGGCCAGAACGGCCTTTTCCTGCTTCATGATGGAAACGTTAAAGAGCTCTTCGCCCGCTTTGACCACATCACCGGGATGCACATACATGACCCACAAATCGCCGTTGCTCGGCGCGGCCACGTGATACTTGTTGGCCGTGTCGGCCATGAGCGTGCTCTTTGCGCCGTTGCCCGAAGGCTGCCGAACCTGAACTTCGCAGCTCATGAATTCGGAGTCGAGCACGTACCGGCATATGGAGATGCCCGCATCGTTGGGGGTGGAGATGCTGAGCAGCAAGAGGTGGTGGGGCTTGCCGCTGCTGTCGTTAAAGTACAGATCCTGGCCGACTTTCAGACCCTCGAACCATACATGCAAAGGCAGATTGTTCGGGTCGCCGAACTTGGACTTGAACTGGATGGTCTTGAGCGCGTCCGCCGGATGGTTAAGGTACAGCACGAACTCTTCATCGTTGGGCTTGCGCTTCAGGATTTCGGCGCAGGCCTTTTCTTCGGCTGCAAGGTTCACTTCTGCCAGCGAATCAAGGGGCGAAGCCTCGGTGCGGGCCGCCATGGCGCTCTTCCAGTCGGAGCCAAAGGCGCTCTGATAGACCCAGTCAGCCGGGAAGCCGAGCGGCAGTTTGCCGAACTTGCCCTGGAGCAGGTTGCGGAAGGCGTCGTTGCAGTCCTGATAGATATTCAGGCGCGCGCGGCGCATCTCGTCCGTAAGCTCTTTTTCGGGGGTGCGGGTGACCTGACCCAACACTTCAAGCAGGTAGCGCACTTCGTCTTCGCCGCCCCGCTTCCACGCGCCTGTAACGGCCAGAAACGCCGTGTTCCAGGTGATCTGCGAGCCGGGCGTAACATCGTGATAGCGCACGATCTGGCGGGTGCCTTCGAGGAACTTGAGCATGTAGGGCAGCAGGTGAATGTAGCCCTGCTTCATGGCGCCTTCCTGCGAGGAGGAAGTGGCCCCGCCGGGCATGCCGTGGCGCGTTACGTCATAGTCGATGCCCTGGAAGTACGGCGCGCAGTAGCGGTCGTAATAGGGCATGATCTGCTTGCAGACGAAGTTGGCGTCGCGGATGGCGTTTTTATCAAGGTTGCACTTGAGGCCCAGTTCGTCTTCAATATAGGCCATGGTGGCGAGCACATCGCCCTGACCATACGAACGCACCGAAGATCCGAGGCCCACGTCGATGATGTGCGCGCCGGCCTTGGCCGCGGCACCGCACGAGGGCACAAACAGGCCATCGGTATAGTGCCTGTGGTAGTGCAGCACAAGTTCGGGCCAGGCATTGCGCAGGGCTTTGACCAGCTCGTCCATAAAGCGCGGCGGGCAAACGCCGGCCATGTCCTTGAGGCCCAGAATGATGTTGCGGGAGGCTTCCTTGGGGCTTGCGCCCATGATGTCGCCCACCATGCGCAGCATGGCTTCGGTAACGCCCAGGTAGTGCTTGACGTCAAAACCCTTGGCCCACGACATGGAAATGGCGGGCTGGAAGATTACGTCCTTGCGGTTCATGACCACTTCGGCAATGGGGCGCATGTTTTCCACATGGTTCAAAAAGTCGAAGCAACGCACGACCTGATAGTGGTCGCAAATCATTTCGCCCGTTTTGAGCATGAGGTTGCGCGGCTGCGGCGTATACCCGAGCACGTTGGTGGAACGCACCAGCAGCTGCTTGAGGGTTTTGGGCGCAAAGCGGTTCCATTCCTTGGCTTCGGTGAAGGGGTAGGTCATGTTGGCCAGCATGGCCACATGAAAGTGCGCCCCGCCGCCGTTTTCGAGCGAGAAAAAGCCCGCATTGTCAAGGTAGGGGCCCATGAGCCTGTCTTCGGCAAGGCGCAGGCGGTTGCCGGAGTTGGACTGCGTGAGATCGCGGGTTGTGGTGTCGGTAAAATGCACCAGCCCGGAATCACGGATGTAGTCCAGCGTGGCCATGCGGTCGCCCTGCGGATAGGGCGAAGGCTGACGGCGCGCAGCCGTGCTTATGGGCGGCAGCACAGGTTCAAAGGGTCCAAGACAGGGCGTGGAGCTTGAACGGTATTCGCCAAGCTGCACGTAGGGGTTGAATCCCTTGGCCGAAATTTCGGCCACCAGCTTGGCAAGACGCTCGCCTTCGGGCGCAAGGTCGGTGTAGACCATGAGCTCGGGATGCGTGGCGATGAAGTTGGTATTGATGTTGCCCTGCTTGAACAGGGGATGCTTGATGACCTGACGGAAGAAAGGAATGGTGGTCTTGATGCCACCGATCACATATTCGCTCAGGGCGCGTTCCGTGATGCCGAGCACCTTTTCCCAGTCAGTGGCGTAAGAAATGAGCAGCGCGCCCGCGGAGTCGTAGTTGGCGGGGAACTCGTAGCCTGCGCTGATATTGGAATCAAGGCGCACGCCGGGGCCGCCGGGCGACACGTAGCGCGAGATGAGGCCGGAATTGGGGGCGAAGTTGTCCTGCGGGTTTTCGCAGTTGATGCGCACCTGCATGGCCCAGTACGAAGGACGCTGGCTTTCTTCGCGGTAGCGCAGTTCCGCGCCAAAGGCCACGGCGATCTGCTCTTCCACAAGGTCAATGCCGTAGCGGCATTCGGTGATGCCGTGCTCAACCTGCAAACGGGTGTTAACTTCAATAAGGTACGGCGTACCGTCAGGCGTAACGAGGAATTCAACCGTGGCAAGCGAATGGTAGCCCACGGCGCGCACCAGGCGGCGGGAATAATCCTTGAGCCTGTCGCGCAGGTTCTTGGTCATGCCCGGCCAGGGCGAAGGCGTGATTTCAATGAGTTTCTGGTGGTTGCGCTGCACGGTGCAATCGCGTTCGTCAAAGGCGAACACGTTGCCGTACATGTCGGCAATGACCTGAATCTCAATGTGGCGCACATCGGCAAGGAACTTTTCCACAAACAAGCGCGGATTGCCAAACGAAGCCTGAGCCATGGTGGAAGCCTTGAAAAAGGCGTCTTCCAGGTCAGCCTCGTTATGGATGGCAAAAATACCACGTCCGCCGCCGCCCCCTTCTGCCTTGAGCATGATGGGCAGCCCGATCTCGTTGATAAGCTGGCGGGCGGTAGGAATATCCACGGCTCCTTCAGAGCCGGGCACAACAGGAATGCCCAATTTGCGAGCCACTTCTCGAGCCTGAACCTTGTTGCCCAACAGGTTCATGGCCTCGGCTGTCGCGCCGATAAAGGTGATGCCCGCCTCTTTGCAGCGCTGCGGAAAGCGCGTGTCCTCGGAAGCAAATCCCCAGCCGGGGTGAATGCCGACTACGCCACGTTGTTTGGCTTTGTCGATAATGCGGTCAATATCCAGATACGCGCGGGGGTCTGTCCCGAGCAGCATCAGTTCCTGCGCCGTTGAGGCCGCAGGGGCCGTTTTGTCCACATCAGTCGCAGTCATTGCCGCTACCGCGTCAAAACGTTCGCGGATGGAACGACAAATGCGACGGGCCGGAATACCCCGGTTAGCAACCAGTATTACCTTGCCCTTCAAAAAATCCTGAACTTCCGAGAATGTCTTGTTGGCCATGCCTTTCAGCCCTTTTCTACCGGCGCATTTCTGCCCACGCACCGGCGTTAGACGGCGAAAACACGCTTACGTGCTTCGCATTGGGCGGCGATGCCCCCAAGCCCAACCATGCCGGAATGACCATAATCCCGCGTCATTCCCGCGCAGGGCTCAGCCGGAGACTACCGCAAATGAATTCCTCAAGCCGTCCGTTGATGTTAAGACACAGGCCGCCTGACGTTCCTAGGCCCGCCAGCCAGCCGCGTACGATGCGATCATCGTCACGCAGCTCCACGTTCTCGCCGCGCCAGAGCAAAAGAGACTCCGCACGGGCTCTCCACCCCTCGGGAAAAGAGTGGCAGTCAATATAAGCTGAAAACATGCGCTTTACAAGGGTTTGCCACAAGGCTTCGGCCATTGGAGGCGCAAAAGTGGAGGTTTTATAGTGGGCGGCGAGGTTGGTTGCCTCCAGAGCGGCGTCCGCCCGCATCTGTTCCGCCGGGGGCGACCAGCGCACATTGATGCCAATACCGGCCAGCAGCACCCCGCCCCGCTCCTCCAGCAGTATGCCCGCCAGCTTTCGGGGGTCGGCTTCGGATGCGCACAGCACAAGGTCATTGGGCCATTTCAGGCGCACCTGCCAACCGTCCATTGCCAGTGCTTCAGCCAGCAGGGCGCCCATTGCCGGGGCCGCCGCCGTGCCGTCAAACGGGGGCACAAGCGGCAGGCGCAGGGCCGCATACACATTGCCCGCGGGCGAATGCCACTGACGCCGCAACTGCCCGCGCCCCGTTGTCTGGCTGACAACCTGAACACTGTCCCACGGCTCAAGCCAGCCACGCGCAGCGAGGTTTGCAGCGGTATCAAGGCAGGAGCCGACCTCGCCAAGGCGCCAGATACGCGGAATAAAATTTTTGTCAGCACCAGTGGGGGAGCTTCCCTCAAACGGTTGGCTGTGACATATTGGGGGCATGGAACTCTACCTCGTCGGCGGCGCAGTGCGCGACCTTCTGCTTGGGCGTATGCCCACGGAGCTGGATTTTTCCTTTTCAGGAAGCATGGACGACTTTTTGGCTGCGCATCCCGAAGCGGCCTGCGTGGGTAAAAGCGTCAATGTCTGCCTGTGGCGCGGACGCGAATGCATGCCCCTCCGGGGCGGCACCCTGGCGTCTGATCTTGCAGCGCGGGATCTCACCATCAATGCCCTTGCGCTCGACAGCGCGGGTCGGCTGTACATGCATCCCAAGGCGGTCGACGACCTGCGCAACAGAATGATGCGTCCGGCTTCGCCTACGGCCTTTGCGGATGATCCCACCAGAATTTTTCGTCTGGCGCGCTTTGCCGCCCGCTGGCCTGACTGGCGCATAGCCCGCGAGGCTTTTGAGCAGATGCGCGCCACGCCCAAGGCTTTGCTGGCGGCCATTCCTGCGGAGCGTGTGGCCAAAGAAATGCTCAAGGCGCTCGCCTTGCCGCGTCCGGCGCGTTTTTTTCGCGTTCTGGCGCAAGGGGATTGCCTGTCTCCCTGGTTTGAAGAACACGAGCGCGCACGCTACATTCCGGCAGGCCCCGTAAAGTGGCATACCAACAGCGTGTTGGGCCACAGCCTGCGACTGATGGACGAACTCGCGGGCGATGCCATGGCCGTATGGATGGCCTTGTGCCATGACCTCGGAAAAATCGGCACTGACCCTGCCCTGCTGCCCCATCATTATGGGCATGAGGCGCGCGGCGTACCGCTTGCGCTGACCCTTGCCAAAAGGCTGCGGCTGCCGGCAGTCTATGCCAGGGCCGGGGCGCTTGCTGCGGAAGAACACATGAAGGCGGGCATGTTTGCCACCCTGCGCACCGGTACGCGCCGCGATCTGCTGTGGCGGGTTAACCAGCTCGGGCTTTCGCGCCCTTTCTGGAAGCTGGCGGATGCGGACAGCAATTCACCTATCAGCAGTTTGGCCTACCCGAGCCTGAAGGCTATAAACGCCGTGCGTCTGCCCGAAGAATGGCACAACCGGGGCGAAGAATCAGCCCGCAAGCTGCGTGAAATGCAATGCATGGCCCTGGCGGCACTGAACAGAAAGTGGGCGGCCTAGCCGAATCCGTCATCAGGGCGGGAGTTTTGGGCTGTCAGGGCACTGCTTCGGCGGCAACTATCATAAAATAGTCGCTCACCGCATCCATCTGCGCGCTGTGGTCAAGCCCGCACAAATGGGCCATTCCGTGCGCCAGCAGGCGCAACGCATGCTCGCCGGGCTCCTGCCCGTACAGCAGGCATTCCCTGCGCAGCGTATCCAATGAAAACAGAAGAGTGCCGGGGCTGTCGCAGCCACCGGGGAAGGAAAGCACGTTGGTAGGGCCCTGACAGTCCATGCAGCGCCTGTTGGCTACGCTCATGGCGGCATCATCGACCAGATGCAGTTCTACAGCCGGGGGCGCAACGGGCACATGGGCCTGCTCTGCGGCGGCAAGCATGGCCGCAAGAGCCGCGCGAAGCTGTCTGCGGTCAAGAGGCAGAACCCAGGCCGTGGCCGGATAGCGGCAAAAAATGCGCACGGTTGCCTGTTGCTGCCTGTCCCTGACTGCGCTCATGATTCCTAAGCCTGCCCCTTTTCGTCCGGGATGGCGGGTATGCCAGCCTGTTTTGCGCTCTCCGGCTGGCTCGTCAGGGCTTTCACTTCTGGCGTATGCGCCGCAGCGGGTTTGTCTCCGTTGCAAGGCTTGTCGCCGCACTGTTTGCCCTGCCCCGTGGGGGTAAGGGCCGTTGCGCCATGTGTAGCGGGGGCAGCGTTGTTTTTGCCGTTGGGCTTGCCCTCAGATCGGGTGGCATCATTGATTCTGGCGTCAGGATAGGCAATGCGCTGATGGAAAATACCAGTCAGAATACGCTGGAAGTTTTCGCTCAGGAAGTGCAGATCCTTGAAGGTCAGCTCCGATTCATCCAGCTGCCCTTCAGAGAAGATGCCCTTGATGATGGTGTCAATATGCGACTTGATGCGCGCGGGCGTCGGATCGTTGAGCGTGCGGCTGGAGGCCTCAACGGAGTCGGCCAGCATGAGGATGGCGGCTTCCTTGGTCTGCGGACGCGGCCCCACATAGCTGAAATCGGATTCACGCGGCTTTTCGCCCTGGTTCAGGGCCTTCTGGTAGAAAAAGCGTATGAGCCTTGTGCCGTGGTGCTGACTGATAATGTCGGCAATATCCTGCCCGAGCTTGTACCGCTCGGCCAGTTCCGAGCCTTTTTTGACATGCGAAAGCAAAATGAGCGCACTCATGGACGGGGCCAGTTTGTCGTGCTTGTTGGGCCCGCCAAACTGGTTTTCGATGAAATATTCGGGATACGAGAGCTTGCCCACGTCATGATACAGGGCCGCCACCTTGCATAGCAGGCTGTTGGCGCCGATGGCCTTGGCCCCGGCTTCAACCATGTTGGCGACCACAAGGGAGTGATGGTAGGTGCCGGGCACAGTTACCATAAGCTCCTGCATGAGGGGTTGCTCAAGGCTCATAAGTTCCATGAGGCGGAAGCGCGTACTGTAGCCAAAGCTGATTTCAAGCACGGGGCTCACGGCAAAGAGCAGAATGAGCGAGAGCACGCTGTTGATAAACACGGCCAGCAATTGCGTGGGCATGACGCCCGGGGCGCTTTGGGCCAGCAGGGTTGCGCCAAACCAGATGATGGACTGGCCGATGGTCAGGGGCACAATGCTCCACACCACGTCCTGACGGCTCTGGGCGTTGGTCACAAGCCATGTGGCCAGCATGCCGCCGAGAAAATGGAGCAGGAACAGCGAAAACTGCGCCTGAAACATGAGCATGGTAAAGAACGAGATCAACAGGGCCATGGTGCAGTAGCGCCGGGCCGCAAAAACCATGGCGACCAGCCCCACTGCCCCTGCCACAGGGTAGCCCACGGCCAGCGTATTGATGAACGAATGACTGTCGATGCGCATGCCAAGCACGTACACAGCCTTTGCCCCGGCGCTGAAAAGCAGCAGAAGCAAGGAAATGAGCAGCATGTCCTTGCAGCGCAGGGGGGTGCCGGGCTTGCCGCTGGGGGCAACAAAAAAGCCGATGGAAAGCACCAGCGAGCACAAAAAGGCGCCAGCGGCTATATCCCAGTGCATGGGGTCGGAAGCGGATTTATAAAGCGTTTGCAGCTTGATCTGCTGCTCGCGGCTGACCCTCTCGCCCTTGCGCAACACGATCTCGCCCTTCTGTATCTGATAATACACGGGCTCAACCATGGACATGACGGCAGAGCTGCGCTTTTGGGTAGATTCCCGGTTCAGCGTCAGCGAGGAAGGCATGGTTGCGGAAAGCAGAATGTTGATGGCGCGCCGCGACTGCGGGTTCAGCGTGGAAACCTGCCGTATCTGGGCAGAAATTTCCGCCAGATACGATTGCACGTCGGGCAGATTGACAACATCCGGGCGCAGTATTTCTGTATTTGTATCCAGATTGCGCACAATAACGCCAGAGCGGTCAACCCTGGCCGAGCGTATGTCGCCCACAAGACCTTCTGCCATATGGTCGCGGATCTGGGGCAGCAGCACCTTGAGCAGATACGTCTGCGCCTCGGGCTGGGCGAGTTCCGGCAAAATTTCGTCAGCAACGGTGGGCGTCAGTTCATCCACCAGCCTGTGCAGCGGGCCTTCGACCCCAACATGGTAATCAATGCCATTGTTCAGGCTGCGCATGATCTCCACAATACGGTTCTGAAAGGCCGTAAAGGGCTCAAGACTCAGATCGTAGACAGGCGGCTGCAGAAGCTGCACCTGTTTGCGCCGGGCCTTGGTGGCCTGCACGTCTTCAACAAGGATGTCGCGGTCGGCAATGACGTCAGAATCCGCCACCTGCCCGGCAACGTACACGCGGGGTACAGCCTCAAAGTTGGCCCCTGCAAGCAGGCTGATGAAAAGCAGGGTGAGCACAAGCACAGAAAGCCCCAGACCACAATGGTGGCGGGCCCGCAACATGCGAAAGAGTGCGAGGATGCTAGCTGGACGTGCCGCTTTTTTCTGCATTATCATAGGCGTTTACGATTGCTCCCACCAATGGATGCCGCACTACGTCGGCCTTGGTGAAGTGATGCACTGCGATGGTTGGAACTTTGGCAAGGATATTCAGCGCGTGGATAAGGCCCGAGCGTGGGCGCTGGCCGCCGGGCTGCAAGGGCAGGTCGATCTGGGTGGTGTCGCCCGTCACAACCATGCGTGAGCCAAAGCCCATGCGGGTAAGGAACATCTTCATCTGTTCCTGCGTGGTGTTCTGCGCTTCGTCAAGAATAATAAAGGCATCGTTAAGGGTGCGCCCGCGCATGAAGGCCAGGGGCGCAACTTCAATGGAGCCCACCTCAAGCATGGACGCCACCTTGGGCTGGGGCATCATGTCGTGCAGGGCGTCATAGAGCGGGCGCAGATAGGGATTGACCTTGTCGGCCAGGTCGCCTGGCAAAAAGCCAAGGCGCTCCCCCGCTTCCACCGCAGGGCGCGTCAGCACAATGCGCTTGACCCTGTGCTGCTGAAACATGGACAGCGCCATGGCGACAGCGAGATAGGTTTTGCCCGTACCCGCAGGGCCAACTGCAAAAACAAGCTCATTGCGCCGCAGCAGGTCAAGGTAGGTGCGCTGGGCAACATTGCGGGCAGTGACCGTTTTGCGCGGGGTGTTGACGAAAACGGCGTCCTTGAAAATTTTTTCCAGATTCAGGCCGGGATCCGCGCGCAGCATCTCGTAACTGCGGGCGATATCCTGCTGGCTCAGCGACAATCCGCCGCGCAGCAGCTCGTACAACTGCACAAAAACATTGCACAGCACCTGCCGCGTGTTCATGTCTGGGCTTTCAATAAGAATGCTGGCGCCACGGCTGCCTATGGAGGCCCCGCTGGCTGCGGCCAACAGCTCAAGATGCGCATTGTGAGGGCCAAATAGCTGATTGGCTAAGGCGGGATCGTCGAATTCGACGGTCTCAAGCATGGAGGAATGTACTGCCATAGCCGCTCTCTAGCCTATTTCAGTTGGCCTGTCCATTACTGGATTCGGAACCTGTATATTTTTAATGGGAGTGCCGACCACGCCGGATCCCACCCCGTAAAAATATTGCTGGCCTGAAATATGCATAAATGAGCAATACGGCACCCCCAAGCCCCCCAAACGGGCAAAAACTGCCGAGGAGCGATCATGAGCAACGTATCGGGCGTAAACAACTATACCAGCGGGCTGTACCAGTGGCAGAACCAGAAGCTGAGTACCTCTACCTCCGGCAGCTCATCTTCTTCGGGTACCAAAAGTTCTTCAAGTTCGTTGAGCCAGATGCTCAGCGGCAACAGCATATCCAGCCAGCTTTCCAGCATGGTTGATCTGACAAAGTACGCCATGGACGCCATGGGCCTTGAAAGCGGCAGTCGCGTTACTTTCAGCCAGATTACCAAGTATCGCGAGCAGTTGAATACTGAATTCAACACCGCCGTCAAGGATGGCCTGTCCAAGCTTGGGGTCACAGATCCTTCAAGTGTCACTTTCACTTTGGCTGCGGATGGCTCCCTCACGGCTACCAGCGCCAATGCCACGGATCAGGCCAATGTGCAGACCTGGCTTAAGAGCAATACGACGATTGGCAAGGATCTGCGCACGGCCCTTACCGCCGCAGGCGTCAGTTCCAGCACTTCTGTGGCCATGACTGTTGACAGCAGCGGCAAGCTGACCGCAGCCAGCAGCACGGACAGTGCCAACAAGGCCGCCATTCAGGCCGTGCTGGACAATTCCAAGCTCGGCCAGACGCTGAACAGCGGCATGAGCAGCCTTGCTGTAAGCAGCGATGCAAAATTTACCCTGCAAACCAAGGCGGATGGCACCATAGCGGTTGAAAGCAGCGATGCCGCCACCAAGGCAGCCGTGCAGAAGTTCTTTGACAACAACCCTGCCCTGGTCAAAAAATTCGGCCAGATTCAGGCCCTTTCCGGCCTTGATGATGCGCGCAAGTCATTGCAGGTTTCGCCCTCTGACCTGCGCAAGCGCATTGAGGTGGAATCCATGGCCGCATGGTGGTCCGGCTCGGGCAATGCCACCAATTCCTTCGGCAGCTATGCCAGCGGCAGCCTTTCCATGCTTTCGGGCCTGAACATGAGCGTATAGCTTTTACGCATATGCTGTGCTGATGCTCTCAGCACTTTAAGGGGCCGCGAGGCCCCTTGGTTTTTTAAATTCAGAATGCATCCTGCCTTGAACAGTATAAAAGCGGGGATTCCGGCATGACCGAAATCCCCGTTTGGGCGTTTATTTACTGATGGGAGCTTACAGCTTTTTGGCGAGCAGTTCGTTCACCAGGGCAGGATTGGCCTTGCCCTTGGTGGCGCGCATGATCTGCCCCACAAAGAAGCTGATCAGCTTGGTTTTGCCGCCGCGATAGGCCTCCACCTCAGCGGGATTGGCCGCAATGACTTCATCCACGGCGGCTTCAAGCGCCGAAGTGTCGGAAATCTGCACGAGGCCTTTTTCCTTCACGTAGGCTTCAGGCATGACGCCCTGCTCAAAGATGTCGCCAAAAATATCGTTGGCGATCTTGGCGCTGATGGTGCCGCCGTCAACCAGCCGCACCAGTTCGGCCAGGGCCTCGGGCTTCATGGCCCAGGCGGAGGGGTCAGCGGCGGAAAGCCCACGGGCGTTGCATTCGCGCAGCAGGGGCCCGAGCACAAAGTTGGCAACCTTCTTGGGGTCGGCCTTGGCGGCCGCAGCTTCAAAAAAGTCGGCCAGCCCCTTGCTCTGCACAAGCACTTCCGCCTCGGCTTCGGGCAGTCCCGCCATAGCCACAAAACGGGCCACGCGAACCTGTGGCAGCTCCGGCATTTCGGCGCGCCAGCGGGTCATTTCTTCTTCCGTAATATCCACGGGCAGAATGTCCGGGTCGGGGAAGTAGCGGTAATCGTGCGCTTCTTCCTTGCTGCGCATGGAGGCCGTGGTGTTCTTGACGGCATCGTACAGGCGGGTTTCCTGCACGACCTTGTCGCCGTCGTCCAGCACATCCTGCTGGCGGGCAATTTCGTACTCAATGGCGCGCTGCACATTGCGGAAGGAGTTGAGGTTTTTCAGCTCGGTGCGGGTGCCGAAGGGTTCGGTTCCCACGGGGCGCAACGAGACGTTGGCGTCGCACCTGAAGCTGCCCTCTTCCATGTTGCCGTCGCACACGCCAAGGTAGGTCACAATGTTGTACAGGGCCTTGAGATAGGCCACAGCCTCGGCGGCGGAGCGCATATCCGGCTCGGAAACTATTTCAACCAGCGGCGTGCCCGCGCGGTTGAGATCCACATAGCTCAGGTTTTCGCCCTGGGCGTGAATGTTCTTGCCAGCATCGTTTTCCATGTGGATGCGCGTAATGCCCACGCGCTTGCGCCGCCCGTCCACGTCCACTTCAAGATGCCCGTGTTCGCAAATGGGCAGCTCGAACTGCGAAATCTGATACCCGGAGGGCAGATCAGGATAAAAATAGTTTTTGCGGGCAAAAATGGAACGTGTATTGATGGCGCAGTTGGTGACAAGGCCGACCAGAGCGGCAAAGTGAACAGCCTGACGGTTGGGCACGGGCAAAGCGCCGGGCATGCCGGAGCATACTTCGCACACGTTGGCGTTGGCGGGCTGCCCAAAGGTCGTGGGGCAGGAACAGAACAGTTTGGAGGCCGTGGCAAGTTGCACATGCACTTCAAGGCCAATCACGGCTTCATAGGCGGCCATAGATCAGATTACTCCCTCAACGGGGTTCACCCCGTAGTTGCGCGGCAAAAGCGCCGCTTTGCGCATAAGCGCCCGCTAAACCTTGCATCCGGCGGTTTGCGCCGCCCTTTTGACGCAAAAGCATCAATGGGGGATGCTGGCATCGAAATATTTGCCCACACCGTACTCTCCCCTGCGGAAAAACCGCTGCGGGTCGGGGCCGATGATCTGCATTTCCCGGTTTTTGGCCTGCACGTCCAGCGCGATACGCATTTCCTTGGTGCAGCCGGTGGAAAAGGTGGAATCCTTGCCCGACCACTGCGGCGGCACCTTGCGGCCAAGCAGGGCAAAGCTTTCCTCAATGTCTTCAACTGTCTGAAACCGCCATACATCAATAAAGCCGCTGCGCTGCACCTGCTCCCACATATACATGAGGTCGTCGCCGTCCATGCCTTCAATAAAATGCTCGGCAGGATTAATTATCAGGATATTATCCATTTTTTTACGCAGATTGTCTACAAAGGCGCGCACGATCTCGATAGCGGTACCAGTCTCGCCGGGGATGCTGCCGATCACGCAGCTGTAAAACATGACCGTGCGGCCCTGCATGCGGGCCTCGCGCATGCCTGCGATGATGTTTGCCGACTGGGCGGCAATGTCGCTCTCGCTGAATTTATGGGCGCTCTCAGCATGCTGGCGCAGCTTGATATGAAAGCCCTGATCATCCTGCCAGTAGCAGACCACATCCCGGGTGTACTGGTGGCTGCTGCCCATGAGCACATCGGCCACGCGCCAGCCCTTGCCCAGAATAAGGTCGGCTTCCTTCCACGCGCGGGAGAACGTCACCGAAACCCTGTACAGGTTGAGCCTCTCCCGCGTTCCATCGCCAATAACCATGAGGCGGTATTCGCGCAGGTGGCGCAACAGTTCGTTCTTGCTCATGCGCGGCTCGTGCTGCACTGTGCCGCCGCCGATCATCTGCCGGATGGAGGGGTCAATCTCCATGTCTTCCAGCGTGGGCGAATAAAAGAAAAAGCCTGACTTGACCGCAAAAATGACCTTATGCCCCATGCGGATGAGGCTGTTGGCAACAGCCAGATCAAACACAACGCCGCCGTCTGCGTCGCACAAAAAGAGCACCGTGCCGGATCTGACCGCGCTGGCCTCAAAATAGTGCCGCAAGTGGGCGCAGGTTTCGCGCGCGCTATCCATGGCCTGACGCACTGTTTCCGCGTCCGGCGGCGTCTCCACCCAGGGGCGGGACATAGCCGAAAGGCACAGCAAGCGCGACAGTTCCACGTAGTTGAGCATACGCCTGACAGAAGCAATGGAATTGGCCGCCACGGCATCCGCAGGCACTGCGGCAAGATTGTCGCGCACCGGGGCTTCATCCAGCATTTCAAGCTGGCGTTTGGTGGAAATACTGCGCAATTGCCGCCAGGGGTCGTCCAGCTGGTTGCCCTGGGCGAGCACAAGATCAGTCATGCGCTTGACCAGCCGCGAAGGTATCAGGGTATGCTGGGCAACATACTGCTTGAAGCGGAACCGGCAGAACTGCAAAATGCGCCTGCGTTTCTGACCTTCGGGCGTGAAAGAGCGCACGAGGCGCATGATGATGCGCCAGGAGCGGTTATACTGGCGGCGAAGTTCTTCGGGAGCGGCCTGCTGGCACAACAGCTTGAACGTGTTGTCGGAACAGGGCAAATACACCTGATCTCGCGCTAGGCTGACCATAAAGGCCATCTGTTCCTGGCTGGCCACAATGTCGGGGTTCATGCCGTAGGCAATGTTGTTGTCCATGAGCATGCTGTACAGCCATGCGTCAAAGCGGACACTCTCCCCAAAATGAAACTCCCGAACCGAATTAACAGAAATCGCGTTGCTCATGCGTTTTCCCCGCACCTGATGCATTCAGTGCCTTGCAGGGCAAAGCCGCGCGAACGCAAACGCTCAAAGAAAGTTGTTCCTTTGCCGAGAAAATGCACGGCATCGGGCAAACCGTTGACGGTCACGGTATCGCCCAGCTCCAGATGTTGCCCTTCCTGCCCATCGACAGTAAGGTAGCAATCTGTGGAGCCCTGTAAAATCTGGAATCGGCACTCGGTATCGCCGGGGAACACCATGGGCGAAATTGTATTGAGGAAAGGACAGATGGGCGTGACGGCCACGGCTTCCATAGAAGGATGCAGCAGCGAGCCGCCAGCCGAAACACTGTAGCCGGAGCTGCCCACGGGCGTGGCAATGATCATTCCATCGCCGCGCAATGAGCCAAGGCGCTCACCGGCAATATAGACATCAAACAGAACAAGCCGCGACAAAGACCCCCGGCTCAGAACAACATCGTTGACCGCGCAGCCGCTGGCAATCTGCTCGCCCTTGCGGGTGAGCGTCCACTGCAAGGCCATACAGGAGCGCACTGGCTCCATGCCGGTGAGGGATTCTTCGAGTTTTTCGCGCCATTGCTCCGGCTGGGCATCGGTTAAAAAACCGATCCGGCCAAAATTGATGCCCAGCACAGGCACGTTGCGCCCCACAAGGCGGCGGGCCACGCCCAGCATGGTGCCGTCGCCGCCAAAAACAACCACAAAGTCAAGGGGAGTCGTTGCGTAGGCCGGGGTGTCCGTGCCCGCGCAGATCACACCCGCAACTTCATGCCCTTTTTGGCGCAGCCACTGGGCGGCTTCTTGGGCAAGAGCCGCAGCCTTTTCGTGCCGGGCCTTGTAAACCAGAAGTATGTGTCGGCTTGTTGCGTTTTGCATACCTGCGCAAGTTACGTTATCAAGTCTGTTACCGCAAGCCTGTGGGCGCTTGTCAGTTGCAGGGCTTTGCCTTAAATAAGAAGGCTTCCATGTCACCGTTTCGGCAATTGTGAGCGCCATGCACGATACAGCCCTTGATATTATTGAACAGCACGCCAGCGAAGGCGCGCGCCTGCGCGAGGATTTTTTTCGCTCGCAGGCAGATTTTCTTCGTCAGGCGGCCCTGCGTGCAGCCGCGTGCCTTGCGGGCGGCGGCAAAATACTGCTCTGCGGCAATGGCGGCAGCGCTGCACTGGCCCAGCACATGGCAGCCGAATTTGTGAACAGGTTTTTTATGGACAGGCCCGCCCTGCCCGCTCTGGCGCTGTCTGCCGACGCGACTTCCCTTACGGCCATTGGCAGCGACCTTGATTTCAGCCAGGTATTTTCGCGCCAGATTGAAGCTCTGGGGCGGCCAGGCGACATGCTGGTGGCAATTTTTTCCACCGGCAGCAGCGCCAATATCATCGCCGCCCTTGAGGCGGCACGCCGCGGCGGGCTGTTTGCCGTGTGCCTGTGCGGGCACGGCGGCGAAATGGCCCGATACAGCGACATGGTTCTTGAAGCGCCGCAGGCTGAACCCGCGCTTGTTCAGGAACTGCACCTTGCAGCCGGGCACCTATTTTGCCGACTGACGGATTATTATCTTTTTGAAAATGCTGTCGCACTGACCCCCTATTTGCAAGGGCGACACACAACCGAGGTTTGACCATGCCCATCTACGAGTATTCTTGCCAGAAATGCGGTCGGGATTTTGAAGAACTGGTGTTTGACGAAACCCCGCCCACTTGCCCGTATTGCGGCTCCAATGATACCCAGAAGCTCATGTCCTGCTGCGCCCGGCGCAGAAACGGTGCCGAAGGCGGCGATTACGCGGCTTCAACCGGCGGTGGCGGCGGCTGCGCCGGATGTTCTGGCGGCAACTGCGCAAGTTGCGGACATTAGGCGGCAGACATGCGTAAATCCTTAGTTATCGCTACCCGTGGCAGTCAGTTGGCCCTCTGGCAGGCAGAACACGTCAAAAGCCGTTTGCTGTCGCTTGATCCGGAACTGGCCGTTGACCTTGTCATCATCAAGACAAAGGGCGACATCATTCAGGATGTTCCCCTGGCCCAGGTGGGCGGCAAGGGCCTTTTTGTAAAAGAAATTGAAGAAGCCCTGCTTGATAACCGGGCCGACCTTGCCGTGCACAGCATCAAGGACGTGCCCATGGAGTTGCCCGACGGGCTCATACTGGGCTGCATTCCCAAGCGCGAAGCGCCTACAGACTGCATGCTTTCGTGCAAATACGCCGATCTTGCGGCCCTGCCCCAGGGCGCATGCGTTGGCACAAGCAGCCTGCGGCGTCAGGCCCAGTTGCTGGCCCTGCGCCCCGATCTGCGCATTGAAAGCCTGCGCGGCAATGTGGACACGCGCCTGCGCAAACTGCGCGAAGGCGTGTACGATGCCATTATTCTTGCATCCGCAGGCATGAACCGCCTTGGCTTGAGCGCGCCCTACATGCACGCCCTTGATCCGCAGACATTTCTGCCCGCCGTGGGCCAGGGCGCCATCGGCATTGAATGCCGTGAAGACGATTACGATCTGTTTGCCCTGCTTGCAGAGATCGAAGACACCCCCACCCGTGTGTGCGTAGAAGCCGAACGGGGCTTTCTTGCCGGGCTTGAGGGCGGGTGTCAGGTGCCCATTGCCGGGCATGCCCGCCTTGAAAATGACGAGACCTTCGTACTCGAAGGCCTGGTGGCAGAGGTTGATGGCAGCCTGATTCTGCGCGAAGCGCAGCGGGGCCACACCTCCAAGGCCCGTCAGGTGGGGCTTGAGCTTGCAGAAACACTTCTTGCCAGAGGCGGCCGCGCCATTCTGGAAAAACTTTACCAACAATAACGATTTCCTATGCCAACTATCGCTCCCCTGCCCGCGTCACGCCTGCACGCCACCTTAGATCCTGCCCGTATTCCCTGGGAAACGAGCAAGGATATTCCGCTGCCGCGCAACGGACGCCAGAATCCATTCCAGCCCCGCGCCATGCAGGCGCTGGACCTTGCCCTGCAAATCAAGAATCAGGGTTACAACGTCTACCTGTCTGGCGAGGCCGATCTTGGCCGCAGCCACATGCTGCTGAGCTACCTTGGCCCTCAGGCCAAAAAAGCCCAGACGCCTGCCGATCTGGTATACGTGCATAATTTTGCCGATCCTGACCGGCCCTGCCTTTTTGCCCTGCCCACAGGCATGGGCAAAAAGTTAAAGCAGCACCTTAAGGAACTGATCGAGCATATCCGCGAGGAGCTGCCCCGCCGTTTTGAGGCCAGCACCTACGTGAAGCGCCGCGCCAAGATTGTGGACAACTTCCAGAATGCCCGCATGGGCCTGCTGCGCAAGATGAATTCCGTTGCCGTAGACAAGGGATTCAACCTTGATATGGACGAAAGCGGCGGTCTGACCCTGTATCCGCTGGTGGAAGGCAAGCGCCTGAGCGAGGAAGAGTTCGACAGGCTGGACACAACCCTGCGACTCAGCCTCAAAAGCCGTGGCGACAACCTCGTGCAGGCCATGTCGGGCTACATGCGGCAGCTGAACAAGGCGGAAGAAAGCTTTCAGGACGATGAGCGCGGCCTGGAACGCGAAGCCATGACCCAGGTGCTGACCACCTTCTTCAACCCCATTGAACAGCGCATGCTCAAGGCCTGCCCGGTCAAGGGGCTGGATGCCTACTTTACGGCCCTGCGCGAAGACATCCTTAAAAATACCGATGCCTTTCTGCAAAGGGACGGCGGCCCCCTGGGCGACCCGCACGGAGCGCCGGTGGAGGCTGTGCTCTACCGTTACGAAGTCAACCTGCTGGTGGACAACAGCGAGCTTGATGGCGCTCCCATCATAGTGGAAGACCACCCCACCGCCGTGAATCTGCTCGGCTGTGTGGAGCGCGAATCTGAAATGGGCGCGCTGGTCACGGATTTCACCCTTATCCGCGCGGGCAGCATCCACAAGGCCAACGGTGGTTTTCTGGTGCTGCACATTGAGGATCTTCTGCAGCATCCCAATGCCTGGGAAGGCCTGTTGCGCGCACTGCGCTCCAACATGGTTCGCATTGAAGATTCCGGCGAAGGCCCGGATACGCCCATCCGCACCAAGGGCATCAATCCCGAGCCGCTGCCCCTGAACCTCAAGGTGGTGCTGATCGGCGATGAAGAACTGTACGAGGGTCTGCTTGTCAATGACGACAGGTTCTCCAAGCTCTTCCGCATCAAGGCCCACATGGCCGATACCACAGAGCGCAATGCCGCCAATGTGCGCGCCTACCTCGGGCACATTGCCACCATCATCAAGGAAACGGAGCTTCCCTGTTTTGACCGCACGGCTCTGGCGTGGCTCATCGATCTCGGGTCGCACATCTGCGAAGACCAGCGCCGCCTTTCGCTGCGCTTCCCCGAACTGCGCGAGCTTATGATCGAGGCTTCGGCCCTGGCCCGCATGCGCAAGCAGGATGTGGTCACCGCGCCTGTGCTGGAAGAAGCCCACGCGGCGCGCATCTACCGGGCCAACCTGGTGGAAGAAATCTATATGGAAGAATACGACCGCAACATGATCAAGGTGC
This sequence comes from Pseudomonadota bacterium, assembly GCA_023419375.1. Classification (GTDB taxonomy): domain Bacteria; phylum Desulfobacterota; class Desulfovibrionia; order Desulfovibrionales; family Desulfovibrionaceae; genus Desulfovibrio. The sequence continues at coordinate 21,503 of JAEZYD010000040.1, read as the reverse complement.
AGACCTCGGGTCAGGCCATTGGTCAGGTTAACGGTCTTTCCGTCACGTGGCACGGCGACTTTGAATTTGGTCTGCCGCACCGCATCTCATGTACTGTGGGCGTGGGGCATGAGGGCATCATCGACCTTGAACGCGAGGCGGAACTCGGTGGCCCCATCCACACCAAGGCCATGATGATCCTGAAGAGCTACCTCACGGATCTTTTTGCGCGCAAAAAACCCCTGGTGCTCTCCGGCTCGCTCTATTTTGAGCAGAGCTACGCTGGTATCGAGGGCGACAGCGCCTCTGGCGCGGAACTTGCCGCCCTGCTCTCGGCCCTTGCCGACGTGCCGGTGCGTCTTGACCTGGCCTTTACCGGGGCTGTGAGCCAGACGGGGCAGATCATGGCCGTGGGCGGCGTTACCCGCAAGATTGAGGGTTTTTATAATGTTTGCGCCAGCCAGGGGCTCACGGGCACGCAAGGGGTTATCATGCCCTTTGACAACGTGGATCACCTCATGCTCGCGCCCAATGTTATTGAGGCTGTAGAAAAAGGCCAGTTCGCCATTTATCCTGTGCGGCGCATAGAAGAGGCCCTTGCCCTCTTGACTGGTCTTTCAATCGGTCGCAGACTGAAACAGGGTGGATTTACGAAAAACAGCCTGTACGACATGGTTGACCGCAGGCTGGAGCGTCTGGGCGATTACGCGCAGAATGCCTTTCGTCGTACCAGAAAGTCCAAAGAGGGATAATACCGGGCTGCCCGTGGCGGTGGCATAATATCCCCTGAAGTATTTTCACATTGAAATACTTGCCAAAAGGCGGCGCAAGCTTGCCGTGACGGCACAGTGTGGCGCGGTTTTTTACATAAATCCGTGTTGAGCAGGCAAACAGTTTATCGTCGGCCAGCTCACGAGAACAAGCAATAACCTCACGCATACCTTGACTTTACGGGTTTTATGTGTAATGGGGTCAACGCAAGGAAAAACCTTATGCCTCACTCTAACCCAGCAAAAGCCGTGATGAACAAAAACAAGAAAGAAGCGTTGCTTCAGGCCGCCAAAGAACTTTTTGGCGAATGCGGGTATGTGGAAACCACATTCAAAAAAATATCCGACAAAGCTGGTGTTGCCCTCGGGTTGCTGACCCACCACTATGGCAACAAGGAAAAACTGTTTCTTGCCTCTGGGCTTGATGTTCTGGAACGCTTTCTCGTAAGGCTGCGCGCAGCCACCGCCGAAGCCACCTGTGGTTACGATGGCGTCATGCGTTTTTGCAGGGCATACCTTGATTTTTCAATCGACAAGGATTCCAACTGGCTGGTGCTTGTGCGTTGTTCACCTTACAGCGACATGAAAACCAAGACCGACCGCGATATTATGGATTCCATGTTTTCGCAGGTACACAACGAGCTTGAGCGTGTTATCGCCAAGGGCGTGGAAGACGGCAGCATTGTTAAGGTCGACAGCAAAAGCACCGCCCAGGTGATTATTTCCCTTATGGTCGGTTCCAACCGTACCCGAGTGCTGACCCCTTATGCGATGCCTACGCTGTACGAAGATGTTCTTGAGTTCATTTCCCGCTCCATCAAGGCATAGAGCTTTTTGCACCACATAATTGAGCCGTCGGTCGTAAAGATCGGCGGCTTTTTTGCATCTTTTGTTGCCCGGCTGGTGTGCGCAGCAATGGGAAACATAAACGCTCCGCGCCCGGATCCGCGTTTGCGTGACAATCTTGTGCATGCTTAATGCTCCGGCAGGGCAATAAGGCTTGCCGAGCCGCAGCGCTTTGAAGTAAATTCAAAACGTTCAGGGTACATTATCGCGAGTGAACAGTTCTATCCGCTCCAGTATTCTGCGCGGATTGCCGGGAGCTCTGGGCAGACATGCCGTGGCGCTCGTGGACTCAACCCTTATTGAGGAGACGGTTTTTATGCAAAGGCTTGCCAGCATACCCTTGTGCCTTTTTCTTGCTGCAGGATTGTTGATCTCGGGCTGCACCAGCAAATATGGCGACCAGAAAACCAAGGTCAATTATTATCCGCAGTGCTATCAGCCTGTTAACCAGTTGCGGCAGGACGAAAACAGCACGGGTAAAAGCACTGCCGCTGGCGCTGTTGGCGGCGCTCTGCTTGGCGCGCTTATTGGCGGTCTTGCCACGGGCAAGGCCAGCGGCGCTGTTGCAGGTGCTGTTGCCGGCGGCGCAGCGGGCGCTGTGGCGGGCAACATCTACGGCAAGTCCAAATCGCAGGATCGCGACGCCGCCTATCTGCACCAGTACAGCCAGCAGCTTGGCAGCGAGGCTGCCAGCATGAACCGCTCCACCGCAGCCGCCAAGGTTGCTGCCAAGTGCTATGACGAACAGTTCAAGCTTGCCGCCGGGCAGTTCAAGGCCGGGCAGATCACCCGCATGGAATTTCAGGACAGGTATAATGAAATCCGCAGCGGCCTTGAAGAAACTTCGTTTATCCTGAATGACACAGCCACCACCATGGCCAAGAAGGACGGCGAATACCAACAGGCTCTGGCCGAACCTTACACTTCGGCGCAGCCCAAGAGCACTCCTGCGGCTTCGTCTTCCAGTTCTGGCGCTACCAAGTTCAAAAAGGGCGCAGCCGCGCAGCCCAAGAGCACTCCTGCGGCCAGCGCTTCGCGCACGCCGGAGCAGAACAACGTTGCCGCGCAGGCCTCGGAATGGAAATCTTCGCGCGAAGATCTTGAAACCACGCGCCGCGATGTGAACGCGCGCATGTCCAGCTACGAAGAAACCGTCAATAACCTGCTGGGATAACTTTGCTGCCGCGCAGCCGCTATCTTTATGGCGGTTGCGCGGCTTTTTACTGCGCCGCATATACCGCGCGGAGCCATAGATGAACGAAAGCCAACACCCCGTACCGCCTGAAACACCGCCAAGCGCCGCTCCTGCCGAAGGGGCCGTTCCCGCTGCCGTGGTTGCCCTGCCCTGGTATCGCCGCCCTCTTTTCTGGGGCGTGCTGCTGTTTCTGGGGCTTTTGCTGCTGGCCGCATGGCTGTTCTGGAAAGAATGGCAGCAGGCCGAGGCTTCCAAGGCTGCTGTTGCCGCGCAGACAGAACAGTGGCGCGAGCACAATACGGCGCTTGAAACATTCATGCAGCAATTGCGCGCCCTGCTTGCCAAGGAGCCTTGCGAAGTAAAGCAGGGGCTTGGCCTCATCACCCCGCCTGCGGGAGTCATGTGGCCTCCTTTGGGTTCAGGCTCTGGCGCTGCGAATCCCAATTCTGCAAGAGCGGATGCAGCCACCCTGCCGCCCACGGCGGACGCCAAAACGCAGGTGCCGCCCACGCCCATGCAGCAGCAGACGCCCAAAAATGTTTCCGAGCTGATGGAACAGGGCACAGTGCTTGTGCTTGCCATGCGGGAAGAGGGCCTTTCCATGGGTTCCGGCTTTTTTGTGGCCCCTGGCTACGTGGTCACCAATGCCCATGTGGTGGGTAACGCCGCGCAGGCTGTCATTGTAAACAAAGCCCTAGGCAGACCTTATGAGGCAACGGTGCGTCAGGTAACTCATGATAATGGGCAGGATTTTGCCGTGCTTGGCGTTAACGGCGCTTCTGGCGTTGTGCCGCTCAAGCTTGCGCCGGGCGTCAGCCGCACCGAACGCGTGAGCGCCTGGGGCTTCCCCGGCGCCGTCACCACTGACGATCCAAAATTTGCGGCCCTGCTCAAGGGCGACGAAGCCGCCGCTCCCGAAGTGGTGTACACCGAGGGCGTTGTGAGCGTTATTCTTGAGCGCAAGCCGCCGCTTATTGTGCACACGGCCACAGTTTCGCAGGGCAACAGCGGCGGGCCGCTTGTCAACGACAAGGGCGATGTTGTGGGCATCAACACCTTTATCAAACTGGACGATGCCTCCTACAGACAATCCAGCCTGGCCATTGTCAGCACGAGCCTGGCAGCGTTTCTGCGTTCGGCGGGCGTTCCCGTCACCATGGCCCAGAGCAGTGAATCCGCCGGAGGCAAGCCATGAGTACCCGCATTGCGGTCAGTTTGCGCGGTCAGATGCGCGCGCTTGCCAGCCAGGGCATCTTTGCCACCGACTGCTATGAACAGTTGAAATCCATCCTGCTGCAAAAGCTCGGGCCGGATCATGCCGCCCTGCTTGCCGAACCGCAGCATAATGCCGAGGGCAACAGCGTTGACTGGTATGCCGAAGGCAACGGCCCGGCGGTTCCGCTTGCGGAACTTTCGGAGCAGGATGCGCAGGCTCTGCGCGCCCGTGCGGGCACGCTGGCCTCTGATATTGCCGGATTGTCCAGCAACCTCACGGCAGACGCGCAGGCCCGGCAGGCCCTTTCGGGCCAGCTGCTGCGGCTTGCCCTGCAACACCCGGCTGACGAAGACATCTGGTCTGTGGATGGCCGCCCTGTGCTCATTAACTGGGGCTTTGCCCCCGGCAGCGTTGGCGCGCAACCGCAGGACCTCACCCGGCTTGGCGGTGTGCTGCCGCCTCCCCCGCCGCCCGCGCCTGTAGCCGCTGTTCCCGTGGCTGTTCCCCCGCGCAGCGGGTGCCTGCCGTGGCTGCTGCCGCTCCTGCTCTTGCTGCTTCTGCTCTGGCTTTTGGGCGCAGCGCTGGGGCTTTTGCCTTCTCCCCTGCCTTCGGGCTGCATGCCCGTTGACCGCAGCGCTCTGGAGGCCGAAAAACAGAAAGCCGCCGCCAATGAAGATCAGCTGGCCCTCCTGTGGCGTCAGTTGCAGGAGCGTGCGGCCCTGTGCAAGCCTGTTGCACCGCCGGTAACGCCAACGCCCCCCAAGGTTGAGGAAAAGAAGGAAGAACCCAAGCCCGACCCGGAAGTGGTGGAACCCTTCCTTGGCGAAACGCCTGTGGAGCCGCCCAAGGTGGCGGAAGCTCCCAAGCCCAAGCCGAAGCCTGAACCCAAACAGGAACCCAAGCCCCTGCCCAAGGAAGAACCCAAACCGCAGGAGCCGCCCAAGCCTGCGCCCAAGAAAAATGACAATCTTGCCATTCCTGAAGACGCGGCCAAAAAGAACGACCTGAGCTTCCTTGAGGGCTGCTGGACAAGCGAAACCGGCCTGTATTCGCACCCCTCCAACGAGCCGATCATTGCAGAATACTGCTTTGACAAGAGCGGCAAGGGCCGCCGCCTTGTGCGCGAGCGCAATGGTCAGGTGTGCAGTGGTTCGGCCTCGGCGCGCTTTCAGGGCAACCAGTTGCAGTTTGATTCCAGTCAGGCCCGTTGCCCGCGTGGCGGCACCTATGTTCCGCAAAAGGTTGAATGTACCGGACAGGAAAACACCACCCAGTGCAAGGGCAAAGAGCTTGGCGGGGCCAATCTCAAGTGGGATGCCCGTTTCAAAAGGAAATAATGATGGATGTCATACCCCGTTACCTTTCGCCGGTCAGCATTATTCCCGGCGGCTGCCCGCAGTTTCTTGATTTCTCCATGCCCGAAGAGGCCGTCAAAAGACTGCGGCGGTATTTTCGCGAAGAAAAAAAGAAAGAATCCGACGAGCAGACGCGCTACACCCACTATCTGCGCTGCCTGACAGAAACGGAAAACGGCTTTATCGACCAGTTAAGCGGCCTGCCCTGCGATGAGGACTACAGCATTGAGGCCCGCCGCGCGCTGGATGCCTGGGAAGGCCACTGGCTGCCCATTCCCTTTTTGCGCACGCTCGACCAGCCCTGGCCGGACGGAGGCAAGCGCTTTGAATGCGGCCCTTCCAACTGGGCGCGGGCGCGAATCATGCGTTCCGACAGGAATAGCAGTCAGCTCCGCGTGGTGCTCATGTTTGACACCAAGGTGGAAGACCGCCCCGCTCAGGGCGAGCAGTATCATGCGCTTTCGCCTCAGGATGTGACGGCCCACGGGCATTTCATGCTGGCCCATCTTGTGCGCGACAATTCGTGGTTTCTCAACGCGGCCTGGGTGGATGAATGGCTCCACGGCCTCTACGATACGTGGAAGCAGTCGCAGCACCGGGGGCGCGGCGCATGGCACGATGGCTATCCCTACGTGCTGGAGCATCTGGCCTCCTACCTCACATGGCTTGACGTGGTGCGCCTTGCGCTCAACGATCTGGCGGCTCAGGTCATCAATCCCGACCGCGACACCCCAGTGGATGTTGATCTGGTGCTGGATATCGGCAATTCGCGCACCACGGGCATCCTGGTGGAAACCCTGCCCCAGCGCATTACCAACCTCAACGACAGCTACCTGCTTGAACTGCGCGACCTGAGCCAGCCGGAACACATCTATTCCGACCCCTTTGAAACGCGTGTGGAATTTGTGGACGCGGCCTTTGGCAACGATGCGCTTTCGCGCCGTTCTGGCCGCCAGACTCCGGCCTTTGCCTGGCCTTCTGCCGTGCGCATCGGGCCGGAAGCCGCCCGCCTTGCCACGCAGGCCGTATGCGCCGAGGGCACGACAGGCATGTCCAGTCCCAAGCGCTACCTGTGGGACGAGCGCCCCTGGCAGCAGAGCTGGCGGTACAACTCTGGCGGCAAGTCAGAGCCCATGGTCAGCCGGGGGCTGTTTCCGCGCCAGTTGAACCCGCAGGGCACGCCGCTTTCGTGCTTTGACGACCCCATGTTCAAAAAAAGCCCCGCCCTGCAAAAGCAGCAGCCGGAGCCGATTTTTGAATCGCTGTTTACGCGCTCGTCGCTCATGCTCTTTATGTTGGGCGAAATCCTGACCCAGGCTCTTGTAACCATCAATTCGCCTGCCACACGCGCCCGCCGAGAACTGCCCAACCTGCCCCGCAGGCTCAGAAGGCTCATTTTTACGGTGCCTACGGCCATGCCTGTTGCGGAAAAACGTATTTTCCGCCGTTGGGTCACGTGGGCCGTGCGCGTGGTGTGGGACGCCCTTGGCTGGAGCCAGTGGTACGCGCCTCGTCTGCAAACCCGCAGCATCACGGGCGATTACCGCCAAAGCCCGCAGGTGCGCTGCGACTGGGACGAAGCCAGTTGTTCGCAGCTTGTGCTGCTCTACAACGAGCTTGCCGTCAAACAGCACGGCGACGCGCACCATCTGTTCCGCCTCATGGGCAAACCGCGCGAGGCCTGCGGCAATCATCCGTGCATCCGCATGGCTTCCATTGATATTGGCGGCGGCACAACCGACCTTTCCATCACCACCTTCGAGCTTGCCAGCGGCGAGGGCGACACCGCGCGCATCAAGCCGCATACGGAATTCCGGGACGGCTTTAATATCGCGGGCGATGAAGTACTGCGCGAGGTGGTGGCCAACCATGTGATCCCGGCCATTGGTCAGGCGCTGGCGCGCGAAGGTCTTGCAGAGCCGCGTTCGCTGCTTGGGCAGCTTTTTGGCCGCGATTCCATCGGCATGTCGCAGGAAGACCGCAATACCCGTGTGCGGCTGGTGCGGCAGATTGCCGTGCCCGTTGCCTTGGGGCTGCTGGCAACCTGCGAAAATCCCGATCTGCGCGGCAGTGTCTTTAACTGTACGCTGGGCGACTTTTTTGAGCCTGACCCGGTGGGCAGTGGCGAAACGTCTGATGCTGCGGCAGAAACGGCGTCGGACACGGCACCATCTGCAGCAAAGCCCGCAGCGGATTCGCCCCGCTTCAGCCCTTCAGCGCTCGCGCCACGTCCCCAGGCTGCAACCCTCCGGGATGTAAAGGAAATGGTGCGGCGCTCCGCATCCTTCATCCAGAACTTTAACATTCTTGATGTGCCCATCAGCGTCAATCAGGCCGCTGTGGAAGAAACCATCCGCAGCACGCTGGGCTCAACGCTTTCCGCCTTGTGCGAAGTGGTGCACATGTACGATTGCGACGTGCTGCTGCTCACCGGGCGGCCCAGTTCGTGGAACGGCGTTATCGCCACGGTGCTTGCCAAGCTGCCCGTGCCGCCAGACAGGATCATTCCCATGCGGCGCTATCACGCTGGCTCGTGGTATCCTTTTGCCGACGCGCAGGGCCGCATCACCGACCCCAAGACCACGGTTGTGGTGGGGGCCATCCTCTGTGCGCTGGCCGATGGGCATCTGGAAGGTTTCTCCTTTGATTCCGGCGCGCTCAAGCTTACATCCACCGCCCGCTATATCGGCGAGATGGACATAAACAGCCAGCTCAAGCGGCCCAAGGTATGGTTTACCGTGGATGTGGACAGCAAGGACGGCACGGACAAAACCCGGGCCGTGGCCTTCAGCGGGCCGCTTTCCATCGGCTACAGGCAGCTGGATGCCGAGCGCTGGCCCACCACCCGCTACCATCTGCTGACCTTTGCCACGGAGGAAGCCCGTTCCCGCGCTTCGGGCCGTCTGCCCTACCGGGTTGAGGTCAGCCTGAGCGTTGCCGACGCTCTGGATGAGGAAGATATCCGCAGCGAGACGGACAAGGATCGCCGCAGCGAGGGCGAGTTCCGCATTGATTCCATCGTGGATTGCCAGGAGCGCAGCGTTGACCGCCGCGATCTTGAAATCCGCCTGCAAACCCTGAAACTGGACGAAGGCTACTGGCTGGATACGGGCATTGTCACCGACGCCGGATAATTGAGGATGGTTATGCAGCAGCAGGATATGGATTTAGCGCGGCACTGCCGCGAACTGGCGGAAACTTCGCGTTCCGCAGGGGCATGGCTTCAGGACAATGCCGAGCTTGTGGGCAACGAGCGCGCGGCCCTGCAAAAGGATCTGCGCCATGCGGCCCGCTTTTTCGGCAAGTGCGAGCAGGCTGCCCGCCGCAAGATGTGCGTGGGAGTGTTTGGCCCCAGCCAGTCGGGCAAGTCCTACCTTATCTCGGCCCTTGCCAGCGATGCGGACAAGGTGCTTCTGGCCGATTTTTGCGGTCAGACATTCAATTTCATCAAGGATATCAACCCAGAGGGCGGCAAAGAATCCACGGGGCTGGTCACGCGCTTTACCACCACGCCGCCCGAGGGCGTTACCGAGGCCTACCCCATCCGTCTGCGTCTGCTTTCAGAAACTGACGTGGCCCGGGTGCTCGCCAATACCTACTATGCGGACTGCGACCACAAGGACGCCCCCAATGCCGAGGCCCTCGCCAAGGAGCTGGAGAGCCTGCAGGGGCGCGCCCAATCTGCGCCCGTACCCGGCGGCATGAGCGTGGACGATGTGGAAGAGCTGCGCGATTATGTGAACAAAAACTTCATTTCGCGCCCCAGGGTGCAGATGCTCCAGAACGGCTACTGGGTGCGGGCCATGGAACTGGCCCCCCGTCTGGAGCTGGAAGACCGCGCCCGCCTTGTGGGCCTGATATGGGACAGCGTGCCGGAATTTCAGGCGGTGTATGTGCAGCTAGGCGCGGCCCTGCGCCAGCTTGGCAACGCTGCCGAGGCATGCTGCGCCATTGATGCGCTCATACCCCGCAGCAACAGCATTATTGACGTGGCGCGCTTGCAGGGCCTCAACGAGCCGCCTACGGACATGCTGACCCTTGTGGGCGCGGAGGGCCGCAAGGCTGATCTGCCGCGCGCGCTGGTGACGGCCCTCACGGCTGAAATCACCATCTATATGCGTGAAAAGCCGGATGATTTCTTTGACCACACCGACCTGCTTGACTTTCCCGGCTACCGCGCGCGCTACAAGTTCAGCGATCTGCGCGCCGCGCTGGACAGCCGCAAGGACATGCTCAAGGAACTCTTTTTGCGCGGCAAGGTGGCCTATCTTTTTGAGCGCTACCGCGAGGAAAAAGAACTCACCAGCATGCTGCTCTGCATCGGACCCAGCACCCAGGAGGTGCAGGATCTGCCGCAGGCCGTGTATGAATGGATATGCTCCACCCACGGCGAAACGCCGGAAATGCGCGCCAGCAAAGCGCCAGCGCTCTTTTTTGTGCTCACCAAGATGGACATGGAGTTTGAAAAAAAGGCCGGATCGCCCTCTGTAGAGACCCGCTGGACAACCCGGCTGGAATCCTCGCTGGTGAACTTTTTCGGTCAGGTGCACGACTGGCCGCAAAACTGGGACGGCACGCACCCCTTCAACAATGTCTTTTTGCTGCGCAATCCCAACTTTTTGTGCGAGGCCATTTTCGATTACGCCGACAGGCGCGAAACCGGCATCCGGCAGGAACAGCAGGCCTTTGTGGAAGAAGTGCGCCAGTCTTTCATGCATTCTCCCCTGGTGCAGAAGCATGTGGCGGACCCGGAACGGGCCTGGCAGGCGGCCATGACGCTCAACGACGGCGGCGTTGGCCTGCTGCGCCAGAGCCTGCGGCCCCTGTGCAACCCCGAACTCAAGCGGCAGCAGATCAGCGGCAGTCTTGCCGAAAAATGCGAGCGCCTGCGCACCGGGCTTGCGCCCTTCTATCGCACGGACGACAGGGAAGAACTGCGCAGGCAAAAGGAGCAGCTCTCGCGCCTGCTGGTTTCGCAGATTGCCAAGGTTGCGGAAAAGCAGCTCTTTGGCGAATTTTTGCGCCGCCTTCAGGTGCGTGATTTTGACCTCTACGAAATCTGCCTCAACGCCCGCCAAAGCCCGGATGAAGGTCAGGCCGCTGCGCCTGCGCAGGTTGTGGGCGCGCGCGTGTCGGCCAACGACATTCTGGGCGACATCTTTGGAGAGGACGCCCCTGTGACCGCGCCAGCGGCAGACGCCGTTGATGCGGAAGCAAAGGACAGCGCCCAGGTCTTTGCCGGAATGGTCATGGATCACTGGACAGGGCGGCTGCGCGACCTCTGCAACGATGTGGAAGTCAGGGGCCAGCTTGGCCTGCCAGCCAAGGAACTTGACCAGTTCTGCCACGAGCTTGTGCAGGCCGCAGCGCGCTGCAAGCTGCGCGAAAATCTGGAGGCTGAGCTGCGCCGCTCATCGGCATTCAGCAACATGGCCCGCGAGCGCCTCATGTGGAAGCAGGTGAGCCTTGCTGCGGACGCCATCAATGCCTTTGTGGACTGGTGGGGCTTTGACCCCCGCTTCAAGGATCAGACGCGGCGCACAGTTGTTTTTGGCGGCAAAAGCGTGCCCCTGTTTAACCCGCCGCAGGAAATCAAAGGGGAACCCCGCATCGGCGAGGAAGAATCGCCCTATGACCGCCTGTGGTATACGGACTGGCTGCGCGCCATGGCCTACAGCGTCATGGCCAATGTGGATTTTGACGGCCAGCAGAGCGTCAACCCCGAACAGAACAACCGCCTGCGCGAACTTTTGCAGGCCTTCAAAGGATAACCCATGCGCGCCAGCATTTCAGCCGATACCGGGCGCGGCCCCGGCAACGGAATCATCGAGATTTTTGACGCAGGCAATGTGAGCGAACCCGGCTTTACCCTGCTGCGGGCATCTGACGGCAAATGCCTTGGCCCCCGCGGCTGGCAGGAGAGCGAAACCCTGCTCACCCCCGATGCCTGGGACAATGACGGCGGCAGCCTGCGGCTGGCCGTTGGCCCTGCGGTGGTGGACGAGGTGGACAACCTTGATGCCTACCGTATCAGCCTGCGCGGCGTGGGCAGTTGCGCCCTTGCCGTAACATCGCTTGTTTACTCCAATATCGCTGGCGGGCATGGCATGGGCGCTGGCGCTCCGCTGACTCCCCCGCCGGCTCCAGCTCCAGAGCCCGCTCCCGAGCCGGAGCCAGTGCTGGAATCGCCGGAGCCGCCTCTGGCTTTTGAGGAGCCTCAAGCGCCCCAGCAGCAGGAAGCTCCGCTTGAAATGGCAAGCAAGGAGGAAGGCAAATCCGGTGGAAAGGCCGGGCTTATGCTCCTGCTGGTGCTTGCAGCCATTGCCGCTGGCGTGGCCGCGTGGTGGTTCCTGCTGCGCGAGCCGGAAAAAGCCCCCCTGCCCACGCCCCCTGAGCAGACGCAGAATGCGGACAAGCCCCAAAACCCGGATCAGGCCCAGCCCAAGCCCGCAGATGCCGGGCAGCAAGGTGCGGATGCCGCCAAGCAGCCGCTTTCCCCGCTGGCCTCGGCGCGTGAGCAATTGCGCGGGCAGGCATTGCCCGACGTGAGCCTTGCCATGGCAAAACCCTTGCGCAAGGCCGACGCCAAGCCGGAAGAAAGTGACGCCGCATTCTTGCTGCTGGAAGACGCGGCGCAGAAAGGCGACGGCGAAGCCATGTTCCTTGTGGGCCAGTTTTACGACCCGGCCAGCACCCTGCCGCGCGGCAGCATCCCCGCCGACCTCACGCAGGCCAAGCGCTGGTACGACCAGGCCCTGCAAAAGGGCCAGCCCCAGGCCAAGGCGGCACTGGACACGCTGAAAGAACACGCCCGCGCCCTTGAGGCCAAGGGCGATGCCGAGGCGCGCTCCCTGCTGCAAAACTGGCAATGAACGCGGCCCCCAAGCTGACCTAGAATTGCTGCATTCCGCGAGGAGTTCACTATGCATTGCATGCCCATGTTTCGCCGTTGCTGCCTTGTAGCCCTGCTGGTGCTGGGTCTTGGCGTCTGCCTTACTGGCACTGTTTCCACCGCTTCTGCCGCGCCCCTGTTGCAGCAGGGCAAAAAAACGCTGTTCCAGCGGGTGGTCAGCCATCCCGGCGCAGCCCTGCTGGCCGAGCCAAAGGCCGATGGCGCCGTGGTGCGCAAAAGCGTGGTGCCCTTTACGGTGATGTACGTCTATGACCGCAAGGATGCCTACATTCAGGTTGGCGCTTCCACCGCGCAGCCCGAGGGCTGGATGGAAGCCGCCAAGGCTACGGACTGGAACCAGTCGCTCACCCTGCTGTTCACGCCCCGCACCGGACGCGATCCGGTGCTGTTTTTCAAGACGGAAACCGGCCTGAACGAACTGTGCGCCGCGCCAGACATGGAAAAGAGGCTCGATGCCCTTGAAGCCCAGGCCGCAAGCCTGCGCCAGAGCAACCAGCCCGCGCCGGAAACCATGCCCATCCTTGCCAGCGAACCTGCGGACGCGCAGGGCGCAGTGTCTGAAAAGCGCTTTTATCTCATGCCCATACTGGACATGAAAGACCCCTTTGATGGCGTCAAGTTTCTGCGGGTGGCCTCCATCGACCCCGGCAACGGCAAGAACAAGGACGGCAAGAACGGCCCGCCCAAGACCGGCATTGCCCTTGTCATCGACACCACCATTTCCATGAAGCCCTATATCGACCAGAGCCTGAACGTGGTTCGGCAGATATACGACAAGATTGAAAAAGATCACATGACAGACAACGTGGGCTTTGCCGTTGTGGCCTTTCGCAGCAGCACCAAGGCTACACCCGGTCTGGAATACACCACCGAGGTTGTGAGCGATTTTGCCACGGCAAAAGACCGCAAAAGCCTTGAGGAAAAGCTTTCAAAGGTGCAGGAAGCCAAGGTTTCCAGCCACGACTTCAACGAGGATTCGCTGGCTGGCGTGTACAAGGCCGTGGAAGGCCTGAACTGGGGCGACTACTCCTCGCGCCTTATCCTGCTGATCACTGATGCGGGCCCGCTCAAGAGCGGTGACAAGTTCGCCTCTGTGGCCATGGGCCCGAGCGAAGTCAACGACTTTGCCCGCCAAAAGGGCATCTGGATTACCGCACTGCACCTCAAAAGCCCCGGCGGCAACGCCAACCACGCCTATGCGGAGCAGAGCTACCGCGCGCTGAGCAAGCTTTCGGGCAACCGCTCCAACTATCTGGTTGTATCTGCGCCCACGCCCGCCAAGGGCGCGGAGCAGTTTGCCGCCATCACCAAGACTCTGGCCACCGGCATGCTCGATATGGTCAAGAACACCGCCGAAGGCAAGATCATGACCAAGCCCAAGGATGAGAAGCCGCAGACTGCCTCGGCGGAGGATCAGGCCGCCAATCTGGCAGCGACCCTCGGCTATGCCATGCAGCTTGAATACCTTGGCAAGGCGCGTGAAAATGCCGCGCCCTCCGTGGTAAATTCCTGGATTGCAGACATGGATCTGAACCAGCTTGCCAAGAGCAGGCAGACCCCTTGCGTTGACGTGGCCGTGCTGCTGACCAAGAACCAGCTTAACGACCTGAGCGCCCAGCTCAAGGCCATCATCGACAATGCCGAGCGCACAAAAAAGACTGACGCGCGCGACTTTTTCCAGGGTGTGCTTTCTGCCTCCACCCGCATGGCCCGCGATCCCAACATGCCCACGCAGGGCAAGAATCTGGCAGAGCTTGGCGTGCTTTCCGAATTTCTGGACGGCCTGCCCTACAAGAGCGACGTCATGCTTCTGCGCGAGGAAGACTGGTACCGCATGAGCGTGGGCGAGCAGACGGCCTTTATCAACCGCCTCAAATCCCGGCTTGCCCGGTATGAGGAATATGACCGCGACCGCGCCAACTGGGAAAGCTTCGGCCAGGCCAATCCCGGCGACTGGGTTTACCGTGTGCCGCTGAGCATGCTGCCCTAACAGGCTGTTCGCTATGGCTTTTTTGTTCCCTGCCTGCGTCAGGTAAGCCCTTTTATTCAGGTTGAGTACCAGAAGCGTACACTCCCCTCATAAAAAGGCTCCCTTCCCTGGCAGGGAACAGAAATTTTAATGGTCTTGGCCCTAACGGGCGCGGCAACGGGTCAGGAAATGGGCAACAGCAAAAGCCTGCGGCCCGCCGTAATGCTGGGAGTTTTAATGTCCGACATGGTTTTCAGCCTGCGCAATATTGGCAAAACCCGGCCCGGTGACGAAGGCTTTCGCCTGCGCATAGAGCAGCTTGACGTGCCTCGTGGCAGTCTGCTGGCTCTGGTTGGCCCCAGCGGTTGCGGCAAAAGCACCGCGCTGGATATGCTGGCCTGCGCCCTCAGCCCGGATATGACGCCCGAGGACTTTGCCCTGCCGCACAAGCCCGTCGAAGCAGGGCAAGGCGACCTGCCCCATCCTGCCAGTGCCGCCGCCAGTTTTTCATTCAGCCCGCAGGCCGGAGCCTCCACGGATATTCTGGCCGCGTGGCGCAGTGGCGGCACCGATGCCCTGGCCCTGCTGCGCCTGCACCATCTTGGCTATGTGCTGCAAACAGGCGGCCTGCTGCCCTTTTTGAGCGCGCGGGAAAATATTGTGCTTCGCTGCAAGAGCCTCGGCACCCTTGCCCAGCGTCAGGAGGCCATCACAACTGTGGTTGATCGGCTGGGCATAGGGCATTTGCTGGGGCACTACCCGGCAACGCTCTCCGTGGGTGAACGCCAGCGGGTCGCCATAGCCTCGGCGCTGGCGCACGGGCCATCGGTCGTGCTGGCAGACGAACCTACAGCCGCGCTTGATCCCGGCCATGCAGCCAACGTGCTGCGGCTTTTTGCGGAGCTGGCGCGCCAGTTGGCGATCACGGTGGTCATGGTCACGCACAACCTCGAGCAGGCGCGTCAGGCCGGATTTGTGCTCGCGCCGGTACGTGTGGAGCAGGACAAGGGCGGCAGCGCATCCATCCTTAACTGGACAGGGAGGGCGGCCTGATCATGGCGGCAAATACCTGGACAACCATGCTGCGGCTGGCCTGCAAGGACTACTGGCACGAATTTCTGCTCTCGGCCTGCGCCGTGCTTGGGCTGGCAGCAGTGCTCACTCCCCTGCTGGTGCTCTACGGCGTAAAATTCGGCGTGGTGCAAACCCTCACCGAGCGCCTGCGCAACGATCCCCGCAATCTTGAGATTTCACCCGTCATAAGCGGCAGATACACGCCAGAATATCTTGCCAAACTGGCAGCCCACCCGGATGTGGCCTTCGTGCTGCCGCGCACGCGCTCCATTGCCGCCACCATGGATCTGAGCGCTGGCAATGGCGATGCGCGCTCTGTGCTTGTGGCCTCGCTGGAGCCAACAGCCGAGGGCGATCCCCTGTTGCTGCGCTTTGGCGCTGCGGTGCCGAGCATGCCGCAATCGCCAGAAACAGACGCCATCGGCGTAACCCTGTCTTCCTCCGCAGCGGAAAAGCTGCACCTCAAGCAGGGCGACACCCTTAATGGAAAGGTTGAACGGCGCTTTCAGGGCAAGGTGCAGACTGCCCGCGTGGCCCTGCGCGTGGCGGCAGTGCTGCCTCTGGCGGCCCAGCAGAAGGATGTGGCCTACGTGCCCCTGCCCCTCATGGAAGCCACGGAAGACTACCGCGATGGCCGTGCCGTGCCCGAACTGGGCGCGCAGAACGGCTGGACAGGCGAGCCACGCCCTCAGGGCGAGCGTGTCTACCCCGGCTTCCGCCTGTACGCCCGCAGTCTTGACCATGTGATGCAACTGCGGGAGGCCTTTGCCGCCCAAAAGCTTGATGTGTACACCCATGCGGAAGAAATCGAGCAAGTCACGGCGCTTGCCCGCGCTCTCAACCTGATATTTGCCCTCATCTGCGCGGCAACGGCCATTGGCTTTCTGGCGTCCACCGCCAGCAGCGTTCTGGCTGGCATCAAACGCAAGGAGCGCATCCTCGGTCTGCTGCGGCTTCATGGCTTCACCACGGGCAAGCTCATGCTCTTTCCGCTGGCACAGTCCCTGCTGACGGCCCTTGCGGGCACGGCGCTGGCTTCCGGCGTGTATGGGGTGGCGGCCTTTGCCATCAACAAACTTTTCAGCGCCAGCGTTACCGGCATGGAGCAGGTATGCCTTCTGCTGCCAGAGCATTTTGCGCTGGCCTTTGCCGCAGTTTCCGGGCTTGCCCTGCTGGCCGCCCTTGCCCCTGCCTTGCGGGCTGCCCGCGTTGAACCCTCGGAGGTTATCCGTGAAATCTGATCTGCGCATCCGCAATCTCGCGCCCCTGCAATGGGGTTTTGCCGCCGCCGTGTGCTGCGCCCTGCTCCTTGCTCCCTGCGCCTCGCAATCCGCTCTGGCGGCCCTGGCCCGCAAGGCCGATGTGAGCAC
This sequence comes from Pseudomonadota bacterium, assembly GCA_023419375.1. Classification (GTDB taxonomy): domain Bacteria; phylum Desulfobacterota; class Desulfovibrionia; order Desulfovibrionales; family Desulfovibrionaceae; genus Desulfovibrio. The sequence goes on along the minus strand of JAEZYD010000040.1, from coordinate 4,816 downwards.
GGCTGACGCCTATAATCCCAAACCGGCGGATAATGACATCATCCTGCCCATGCCCTGCGGCCTGAGCATGGTTTTCAAGCTGGTGGCAGTGCCTGCCAAGGGCCTGCTGTGGGATATGCCCATGCGCCCCGGTGTGGACGACAGCGCCCATCAGGACAGGGCTTTCTACGATCGGCGCTACAACACCGCGCTTTCCGGCGCTTTTACGCTTGAAGACCTGCCCGCCGCCTGGCGCAAACAGGCACCGCAGGGGCAGAACTACTTTTACCTTGTGGCAAAGTACGAAGTCAGCAATCTGCAATGGCATGCCGTGATGGACAATGCCTGCCCGGATACGGCAAATCCTGGCGCGGAAGCGGCCCGCCCTGCTACGGATATGAGCTGGTACGATGCCGTGGACTTTACCCGCCGTTACACCACCTGGCTTTTGCAGAACGCCCCCGATTCGCTGCCGCGCTTTGCTGGCGACCAGCGCAACGTGGGCTTTGTGCGCCTGCCCACAGAAACGGAATGGGAATACGCCGCGCGCGGCGGGCAGACCGCTGGCAGCCAGCTGCTGTTGCAGGAGGATTTTTTTGCTCTGCCCACCGGGGAGAGCAAGGCCGACTACGCCGTTTACAGGCCGGAACAGGGCGCGCGGGCCGAGGGCATGGCCAACATAGGCTCGCGCAAGCCCAACCCTCTTGGCATTTATGACACCGCCGGCAATGCGGCGGAAATGGTGCTGGATGCCTTTCGCTTTTCCATGGCTGGCCGTTTGCACGGCTCTGCTGGGGGCTTTGTGCGCAAGGGCGGTTCCTTCCTCTCCGGCGATGCGGAGATTCTGCCGGGCCGCAGGGAAGAAATGCCCTTCTTTCTCACAGACGGCCCCGCACACGCCCGCGATCTGGGTTTTCGGCCCGTAATATCGGGTATCAACACCCCCGGCGGCGGGCGTCCTCAGGAACTGACCGCCGAATGGAACAAGGCTGGTGAAAAACTGGCCCCGCTGGCGCAGGACGGCCAGACCGCCCGTAATCCCCTTGATGAACTCGACCGCCTGCTGGCTGCCGCGCCGGATGAGACATCCCGTAAGAATCTTCAGGATCTGCGCAATACCATCAAGGAAAACAATATCATGCTGGAACGCCAGAAGCAGCTTGAGGCGCAATCCCTGCTGCGTACCGGCGTATACATGATCGAAACCATAAGAAATTATTCCAGCAGACGTAACAGTTTGAAAACGCAAATTGAAAGTATGGAACGTGAAAAAGCTTCCGCCAAGGGCGCGGCCCTTGAAAAGCTCAAGCAGATATTGGATACTGCCAACCGGGGCCTTGTGATGCTCGATACGAGCATTGAAAAGTCCCTCACCTTCTACCGCAGCAAGGTAGAAGAAAGCGCGTTGCTTGCTCCCGAAGTTCTTGCTGCCGCAGATGCATCCCTTGCAAAGGATTTCAGCGGTAATGACCCCTTCAATGAGAACATGCATCGAAACCTTGAACTGTATCGGCTCCACGTGGACGCGGTGCGCAAAAACAAAACCGTTTCGCGCGAGGCCATGCAGAAAGCAATCCTTGAACGCCGTTTTCAGTAGACAAAAGGAGAGAATCAATGGCTGACAAAATGCGTATTGGCTGGATTGGCACGGGTGTTATGGGCCTTTCGATGGCTGGGCACCTTCAGGCAGCCGGCTGGCCGCTGACCGTATATAACCGCACCAAGGCCAAAACCGAACCCCTGCTCGCCAAGGGCGCCAAGTGGGCCGACACCCCCCGCGCCGTGGCCGAAGCCTCTGACGTGGTCTTTACCATTGTGGGCTATCCCAGCGATGTGGAAGAAGTGACGCTGGGCGAAAACGGCGTGCTGCGCGGCCTGGCCGCTGGCGGCATTGTGTGCGACATGAGCACCTCCAGCCCCGTGCTGGCCGAGCGCATTGCCGCTGCCGCCAAAAAGCAGGGCTGCGAATCGCTGGATGCCCCTGTTACCGGCGGTGACGTGGGCGCGCGCGATGCCAAGCTCTCCATCTTTGTGGGCGGCGACAACGCGGCTTACGAGCGCGTACTGCCCTGCTTCAACAAGATGGGCACCAACATTCTGCACTGCGGCGGCGCTGGCTTTGGCCAGAAGGGCAAGCTTGCCAATCAGGCCGCCATTGCTGGCGTGATGATCAGCACCTGCGAATCCTTCCTCTTTGCGCAGGAAGCAGGCCTTGACGTTGCCAAGTGGATGGAACTCGTGGTTGCCGGTTCCGGCGGCAGCTTTGCCATGAACACCCTTGGCCGCCGCATGCTCAAGGGCGACTTTGCCCCCGGCTTCTTCATCGACCACTTCATCAAGGATCTGGGCCTCTGCCTTGACGAATGCCGCCGCATGAAGCTTGTGCTGCCCGGCATCACCCTGGCTGACCAGCTTTACCGCATCATGCAGGCCAAGGGCCAGGGCAGCAAGGGCACTCAGGCTCTGGTGGAATGCCTTGCCGAACTTTCGGCCAAGGATTGGCGCGCCTGCTGCAAATAACTGACGCTTCAGGGCCAGCAATGGCCCTTGTGCCCGTCCGGCTCTCGGGTCGGACGGGCACTGCATGACGAGCCTGCGCCCGCCGCTTTCGGGCAACCGTAAACAGGAGATCCGCCATGCCTTCCGCTTCTCCCGGCAGTCCGTTGGATGACCCTGCCCTGGAGCAGTACCGTCCCTTCCTGCAATACCGCACCCAGGCCTACACGGCTGAAATTGAGCGCATACGCACCCTCTATGGTTCGTTGCGCGCCTATGCTGGTCAGCACCTCACCTTTGGCGCGCACCGCCTGTCAACGCCCGCAGGCAACATCTGGCGCTGGCGCGAATACATGCCCAATGCCGAAAGCCTGTGGCTCACTACAGATAAACTGAACTTTCAGCGCCACGCCAAATACCGCTTTGAGCGCCGTACAGACGGCTTTTTTGAACTGGAACTGCCCGGCGATGCCCTGGAGCACGGCACTTACGTGGAGTTGCGGCTGGTTCCCGCGCATGCGCAGGACGCGCAGCACCCCGGCAAAGCCCTCAAGCGCGTGCCAGCCTTTGCCAACTGGGTGGAGCAGAACGCGGCAGTGCCGGAGCAATGGTGCGCCCGCCTGTGGCTGCCGGATGAACCCTACCGCTTCAAGCATCGCCGCCCAGCGCGGCAGGCCTTTCCCCGTATTTACGAGGCCCATGTGGGCATGGCGCAATCCGCGCAGGCGCATAAGGGCGACAGCGTGGGCAGCTATGCGGATTTTTGCCGCGACATCCTGCCCCGCATCAAGGCCGATGGCTACACGGCGGTGCAGCTCATGGGCATACTGGAGCATCCGCTGTATAAATCATTCGGCTATCAGGTGAGCAGCTATTTTGCGCCGTCCTCGCGCTACGGCACCCCGGACGGCTTCAAGGAGCTTGTGGACACCGCGCACGGCCTGGGGCTTGCGGTGATACTTGATGTGCCCCACGGCCACGCCAGCGCCAACACGGAGCAAGGGCTGGCGCAGTACGATGGCAGCAGATACTTTTTTACCGAGCAGCAAAATCAGTGGGGAACGCCATCCTTTGATTTCAGTCAGGAGGCAACCCGGCGTTTTCTGCTCTCCAACTGCCGTTACTGGCTGGAAGAATTCCGTGTGGACGGCTTCCGCTTTGATGCCGTGGGCAACATGCTTTATGCGGATTTTGGCGAGGACGATGATTTTTCTCATGTGGGGCGCTGCTTTTACGGCAAAAACGGCCAGCCCCGCGCCGATGTGAACGGGGAGCTGTATCTCAACCTTGCCAATGCCCTCACGCATGAGCTTGCCCCAACGGCAGTGACCATTGCCGAAGAATTTTCCGGCATGCCGGGGCTGACCTGCCCGCCGGAGCAAGGCGGCCTTGGCTTTGATTACCGTTTTGCCATGGGCATTCCCGATTACTGGGCCAAGTGCATTGAAGAGCCGCGCGACATGGGCAGTCTTTGGTATGAAATGACCAACCATCGGCCCTACGACCGCACCATCAGCTATGTGGAATGCCACGACCAGCACATCAACGGCAGCGATGCCATGATCTGGCGGTTGCTGGGCGAAGAAATGTACCGCCACATGGGCAACAATGCCGAGAGCTGGAACATATCGCGCGGGCTGGCTTTTTATCGGCTCATGCGGCTTATAACGCTGGCAACGGCGGATGCGGGCTATCTGAACTTTATGGGCTGCGAATTCGGGCATCCCGAATGGCTGGATGCGGAAAAGCACGCGCACCGTCAATGGCGGCTGGCGGACGACCCGGGGCTGAAATATCACTCCCTGGCCGCATGGGACAGGCAGATGCTCGCCCTTGTGCAAAGCCACCTTGAGGACTTTGCCCAGCCGCCCATGTTCCGCTTTATACATGAGGAAAAGCGCCTGCTGGCCTTTGAGCGCGGGCAACTGCTCTTTGCCTTCAACTTTCACGAGCTTGAGGCGCAAAAAGGCCTGCGCTTTGCCGTAAGCCCCGGCAAGTATGCGGAGCTGCTTTCGTCTGACGAAATGCGCTTTGCCGGGCATGGCAATCTGGCGGTAAAAAGCCCGCCAACAGAGCATTTTACTGCTCCCCTGCCGGGTCGGCATGAGGGGGATATCACCCTATATCTTCCGCCGCTTGTGGGATTAGTCTTAAAAAATGCAAAATAATCTTGCAAAATTGTTGACAGACAGGGCTGTTCCGCGTAGTTACTCTTTTCGCGTCGGGATGTAGCGCAGCCTGGGAGCGCACTTGAATGGGGTTCAAGGGGTCGAAGGTTCAAATCCTTTCATCCCGACCAGAGATTTAAAGGGAATTCATGGAAACATGAGTTCCCTTTTCT
>JAEZYD010000034.1 GCA_023419375.1 Pseudomonadota bacterium | reverse complement strand
GTAACTTCGAAAATTACCGCCTCCGGGTGCGCGTTTTGTGCTGCTGAAATGGCTGGGGAATTGATCAGAAACCTGTCGGAAAATTTGCCCATCAAGAGGGCTTGCCCCCGTCTTTGGTGTAGAGCCTTCTTATGGCGAACAGCCTCGCCTGAGGGGCCTGGACATGGGGTGTCGTTCTTGGGGGGGGGATAAACAAAAAGCCTTTACGAATTTCTTCGTAAAGGCTGTAAGTTCCTTTTTGGAGCGGGAAACGGGATTTGAACCCGCAACCTTCAGCTTGGGAAGCTGACACTCTACCGTTGAGTTATTCCCGCAAAAGTGGAGCGGGAGACGGGATTTGAACCCGCGACTTCAACCTTGGCAAGGTTGCACTCTACCACTGAGTTACTCCCGCATGGTATGCGAAACGGCGAAGCGTAAAGGATGCTGTTGGAGGCGGCATCCAGATTTGAACTGGAGATGGAGGTTTTGCAGACCTCTGCCTTACCACTTGGCTATGCCGCCAGCAAAAAAAGTGGAGCGGGAGACGGGATTTGAACCCGCGACTTCAACCTTGGCAAGGTTGCACTCTACCACTGAGTTACTCCCGCTCAGCGAGAAAACGTTCTACGCGGACTAGGCTGAGGTGTCAAGCATTGCTGGACTTTTTTCGCCGCTTTTTTGACAAATTTGTTAATTTGCTGAAATAACAAGTAAAATTGTTGAACTATGGGCAGCCGTGTCTTCGGGCAATCTTTGCTGTCAGGGGCCACCGGCAGTGCCGATGGCCCCCAAGTGTGCCGCACATGCTGTTTTACAGCTCGCATGCAGCCAATATTTCTCGCCTGATCGGTAGCCTAATCCTTGCGGTTGTCCACAATGCGCTTGGCCTTGCCCTCGGAGCGCTCAATGGAGCGGGGTTCCATCAGGCGCACCTTGGCGGAGACGCCCAGGTATTCCTTGATGGTCTTTTGCAGGCGGCCTTCGAGCATTTGCAGCTTGCGAATCTCATCGGCAAAGAGGTTTTCGTTCATTTCAACGCGCACTTCAAGGGTGTCGAGGTTGTGCACGCGATCCACGATGATCTGATAGTTGGGGGAAAGCCCCTCGCTCTCCATCAGGATGCCCTCAATCTGCTGCGGGAACACATTGACGCCGCGGATGATGAGCATGTCGTCGCTGCGGCCCTGGAGGCGCGAAATGCGCACGTGGGTGCGGCCGCAACGGCAGGGGGTGTAATCAAGGCTGGTGAGGTCGCGCGTGCGGTAGCGCAACATGGGGATGCCTTCCTTGGTCAGCGTGGTCAGCACCAGTTCGCCCACTTCGCCGGGGGGGAGCTGGTCGCCCGTAACGGGATCAATGATTTCGGGCAGAATGTGGTCTTCCCACAAATGCATGCCGCACTTGGCTTCTTCGCATTCCATAGCCACGCCCGGCCCCATGATTTCGGACAGGCCGTAAATGTTCATGGCGCTGATGTCCATTTTGTCTTCAATGTCGCGGCGCATGGCTTCAGACCACGGCTCGGCGCCGAAAACGCCCACGCGCAGGGGCAGATCGCGAAAATTAACGCCCACTTCCATGGAGGCTTCCCACAGGTGCAGGCCGTAGGAAGGCGTGGCGCACAGCACTGTTGCGCCAAAATCGCGCAGCAGCCCGGCCTGACGCCGGGTTGCGCCGCCAGAAGCGGGTACAACGGTGGCGCCAAGGCGCTCCGCGCCATAGTGCGCGCCCAGCCCGCCGGTAAAGAGGCCATAGCCATAGGCCACATGCACCACGTCCGAACGCACCACGCCTGCGGCTGCCAGGCTGCGGGCCATCAGTTCCGCCCAGGTTTCAAGGTCGCGCTGGGTATAGCCCACCACAACAGATTTGCCCGTTGTGCCGCTGGAGGCGTGCAGACGCACGATGTGATCCTTGGGAACCGCAAAAAGGCCGTAAGGATAGTGGTTGCGCAGATCCTGCTTTTCCGTAAAGGGCAGCAGCTTGAGATCCGCCAGCGACTTGATGTCGGTAGGGGTGATGCCCGCCTCGTCAAAGCGTTTGCGATAAAAGGGCACGTTGGCGTAGACGCGGTTGCACAAATCACGCAGGCGACGCAGTTGCAGCGCCTCCATTTCTTCGCGTGGCAGAGTTTCCTGTTTGATGTTGAAAAGCACGGCCCTCTCCTTCTGCGGCTGGCGTTTGGCGGCGCAAAAGCGCGACGCTGATCCCTGAAAAGCTTCGTTTGGGTATGCCGCAATGCGCTGGCGCGGTCAATACGGATAGGCGCGATTTTGCGCCCGTTTCAGCGCGTTGGCGGCTTGCTGCGCCATTGCTCTTGCCCCGTCTTTACGTTATGTGCAGGGTATGGAAAACAACACTCCTTCTTCACCTGCAGGGGGCGCTGCCCCCAAGCGTTATTCGGATGTCCCCCTGGAAGAAAAACTGGCGGACGTGGTCACGTGGCTTGAAGAGCACAAGGCCGCGCGCGTAGTCAGCATAGATATGGCCGGGCAGGGCGGTTTTGCCGAGGCTCTGGTCATTGCCAGCGCCGGTTCGGTGCGCCACGCGCAGAGCCTCGCCGATGGCGTGGGCGAACTTTGCCGCCAGCGCAATTTTGAATATCTGCGCATGGAAGGCTACACCGCCGGTCAATGGATTCTGGTGGACATGAACGATATTGTCGTCAACGTCTTTCTGGAGCCGGTGCGCGAGCTTTACGGCCTTGAAGCCCTGTGGGGCAAGGCCGCATCTCTGGCCGAAGCCCGAAGCGGGGAATAATCATGACGCCCACGCTCTTGCTGATTCTTGACGGCTGGGGGATTGCCGAGCCGGGGCCCGGCAACGCGCCCTATATTGCAGCTACACCCAATATGGATGCGCTCCTTGCGCGCTGCCCGCATTCCCAACTCGCGGCCTCCGGGCGCGATGTGGGGCTGCCGCGCGGCTATATGGGCAATTCCGAGGTGGGGCATCTGAACATCGGCGCAGGCCGCGTGGTGTATCAGGACATGACCCGCATCGATGTGGCGCTGGAAGACGGCAGTTTTGCCGCCAATCCGGTACTCAACGGGCTGCTTGAATCAATTCGCAAGAGCGGCGGCAAGCTGCATCTGGCGGGGCTGCTTTCTGATGGCGGTGTGCACAGCCACATTCATCATCTTGAAGCCCTGTGCGGCATGGCCCACAAGGCAGGGGTGCCCGTGCGCATCCACTGCCTTATGGACGGGCGCGACCGCGACCCGCACAGCGGCGTGGATTTTATGCGCGCGCTGCAAAAGAGCATTGAAGGGCAACCCAAGACGCGCATAGCCAGCATGGTGGGCCGTTTTTTTGCCATGGATCGCGACAAGCACTGGGAGCGCCTTGCGGAAGCGTGGGAGGTTATCGTTCACGGTACCCCTGCAACAACGCTCGCGCCCGTTGCGGCCATTGAAGCCTCTTACGCGGCTGGCGTCACAGACGAATTCATCAAGCCCCTGTGTTTTGCTGCGGGCGATGATGCGGGCATGGCCGATGGCGACGGCCTGTTCCTGTTCAACTTTCGCGCAGACCGCATGCGCCAGTTTACCCAGGCCTTTATTCAGCCTGAGTTTGACGGCTTTGACCGCGGCCGTGTTCCGGTTCTGGCAGGGGTTGCATCCATGACTGCCTATGAATCAAGCTTCAATATCCCCGTGGCCTTTCCCAAGGAGGCCGTGAGCATGGGGCTTGGTGAAGTTGTTTCCCGGCAGGGGCTGAAACAGCTGCGCCTTGCGGAAACGGAAAAATACGCGCACGTCACCTACTTTTTCAACGGCGGGCTTGAAGAGCCTTTTGCTGGTGAGGATCGCATCCTTGTGCCGTCCCCACGCGAGGTGAAAACCTACGATCAAAAGCCCTCCATGAGCGCCGTTGAAGTGACGGACAAGTTTGTGGAAGCCTGGAATTCCGGCGTGTACGATCTTGTGGTCTGCAATCTCGCCAATGGCGACATGGTGGGCCATACGGGCATTCTTCAGGCTGCGGTCAACGCCTGCGAAGTGGTTGACGTCTGCCTGGGCCGCATGGTCGCCGCTGTGGAGGCCCGCAAGGGCCGCATGATTGTCATTGCCGACCACGGCAACTGCGAAAAAATGCTCACGCCCGAAGGCCAGCCTCACACGGCCCATACCACCAACCCTGTTCCCTGCATCCTGCTGGAGCCGGATGGGAAGGTGCGCGCTCTGGCGGACGGCAGGCTGGCCGATGTGGCCACCACCATTCTTGGCCTTTGGGGGATGCAGCCTTCTGAACTGATGACCGGGCGCAATCTGGCCGCGCCTCAAAATGAAGGGGAGGCCAGCCGTGGCTGAGCGCAAGCGACCCGTCCAGCCTGTTGCGCCTGACGGAATGGAAATTCTGTTTTTTTATCAGTGCCCCAACTGTGGCAAGCACGTGCCGCAAGCGAGCCCTACGGAGCCGCGCATGGTGCGTTGCCCCGGCTGTTCGCAGTCCTTTCCCATCATCCCGGTTGACGAGCACAGCCTGCATTATGTGCGCATTATGCTGGCAGAGGGCAAGGCTGCCGCTGATCCTGATTTTCTGTAAGTCGAATTACAGGCAAGTTCTGATTTTTGGGTGAGCCCATGGCCCGCCCCTGTTCACAAAGCCGCAGCAATGCTGGCTGTGGACAGGGGCGGGCTTTTGCGTGCGAACCGGCCTCCTTTAATATCAGAAGGCGTCTTGCCCTGCAAAAAAATTGAACGCGTTCTTGGGGCAAGCCCATGCAGACAGCTTTGGGGAAGAATGCAGGGCAATGGCTTTCTGCGTAGCAACCCCCGTGGTTTTAGGTCGGCAAGATGATGATCTTGGTATTGCCTGCATGTCATTTGAGCGTCATATTTCTGCCATTGTGACAGTCTGGTAAAAATTTTTTGACGAAAACGGTTGCCATCATCCATGATTCTAGATATGTTTTCCCAGCCTGTGTTGGAGCAGGCCTGTGTCAACCCTGTGGGAAAAACTAGAGAGGAAGGGATTTATGAAACGCATCTGTACGCTTATCCTGGCCGCCGGCCTGGTGTTCGGCGCGGCCACCGGTGCCAGCGCCATTGATTTCAAGGCCAAGGGCCAGTGGCTCATGGGCTTCAGCGCTGGCGACAACAGCCTGACCAGCAAGACCCGTGAAAATAGCAACAAGGTCAAGGCCGACAACGGCGATGGCTTTGTTGCCCAGCAGCGCGTGCGCTTGCAGTTGGACGCCGTGGCTTCTGAAGCCCTGTCCGGCACCGTGTACTTTGAAATTGGCACCCAGAGCTGGGGCCAGAGCAGCGGCGGCGCTTCGCTCGGCGCTGACGGCAACAATCAGGTTAAAGTGAAGAACGCCTACATCGACTGGGCCATCCCCCAGACCGATGCCAAGGTGCGCATGGGTATTCAGGGTCTTGCCCTGCCCAACACCGTTGCCGGTGGCTCCGCTATTCTTGATACCGACGTGGCCGCTGTTGTCGGTTCTTACAAGTTCAACGAAAACGTCGGCATGACCGCTTTCTGGGCGCGCCCCTTCAATGATAACTTCTCTGGCAAGGATGCCCGTTACCACGGCACCAACCACGTGAACTATCTTGACAACATGGATCTGTTCGGCGTGACGGCTCCCCTGACCTTTGACGGTGTGAACGTTACCCCCTGGATCATGTACGGCATGATGGGCAAGAACACCCTGACCAACTATGATGCCGACAAGAACGAATACAATCAGGTTGCCAACAACAATGACGGTAACCCGCCCATGACCCTGATGCCCGCCCCTATGGGTTCGTCCATCACCGGTAACGATTTTGTGCGCCTCGGCGGCACCAGCAAGTCTTACGGTTCCATGTTCTGGGCTGGTCTGCCCCTGGCTGTGACCGCTTTTGATCCGCTGAACATCGAGCTGGACATCAACTATGGCTATGTTGAAGGCATGGGCCGTTATGATGTCAAGAAAGGCCAGAGCAACGAATGGGTGCGCGGCAGCTCCCAGCGTCAGGGCTGGCTGGCCAAGGCCCTTGTTGAATACAAGCTGGATTGGGCCACCCCCGGTCTGTTCGGCTGGTACGCTTCCGGCGACGACAGCAGCGTGAAGAACGGTTCCGAGCGCATGCCTTCCCTGGTGCCCACCGGCAACTTCACCTCCTACATGGGTGACGGCAACATGGGCTGGCTGCGTCAGGACTACGGCGTTGATTACGCCGGTACCTGGGGCATCGGCACTCAGCTGAAGGACATGAGCTTCCTGGAAGACCTGAAGCACACCTTCCGCGTGGCCTACTGGGGCGGCACCAACAGCACCAGCATGGTGAAGTACATGAAGACCGCCTACTCCTGGTCCGATGGTCTTGGCGCCAACACCGTGCCTTACCTGACCACCAACGACGGCCTTGTGGAATTCAACCTCGTGAACTCCTACAAGATCTACCAGAACCTGGAAGTGAACCTGGAACTGGACTACATGGTCAACTGCATGGACAACAGCACCTGGAAGAAGGCTCAGACCCCCAGCTCGTTCAGCAAGCAGGACATGTACCAGGCCAAAGTGGTCTTCGCGTACAGCTTCTAATCCAAGCGCAACCGTCTGCGGACGGCTTGATACGCATTCAAAGGGAGGCCCTCGGGCCTCCCTTTTTGCGTCTGTGAGGATGCCTTTTGAGCGATGATTCTGGCCTTGAACCGCGTAAAACTGTCGGCAGCAGTTAGGGCTGTGGAGCATTGCAGGCAGAGGTGCAAGACTACGTGCCTTTATGACAGCGGATAGACGAATACCGTGCGCCAGATATGAACCATGCAGCGCCCGTCCACTTTTTTTCAGCCCTGATGGCAAGGCCGACACGAGCAGAGCCCGCTTTCGCGGGCTCTGACAGAGAGGAGGGAAGGAGAGGGTATTGGAGTCTGGAGGCGGGAGGGTATGAGAATTAGTGGCGCTTCTGCAACCTGTCGCGCAGGATGATGGCAAGCAGGTTCATGCCCAGCACCAGCAGGAGCAGCACAAGGCCTGTGCCGTATTGGAGGGGGCGGGTCTTGTCGATTTCCGTACCAGCCGTGGCAAGAACATACATATGGTAGGGAAGCGCCATGACCGGGCTGAATATGGAATCCGGCCCCTTGGGCATATAGAATACAGAAGCCGTAAACATGATGGCGGCGGTTTCGCCTGCGGCGCGCGCCACGCCAAGGATGGCCCCCGTGAGCATGCCGGGCAGGGCGCTAGGCAAAATCACACGGGCGATGGTCTGCGATTTGGTTGCGCCCAGAGCCAGCGAGGCCTCGCGGTACGTGTCCGGCACGTTGCGCAAGGCTTCTTCGGCCGTGCCGATAATGACCGGCAGGGTCAGGACCGCAAGAGTGAGCACTCCAGAAAGAATGCTGACGCCAAATCCGCAGAAGGTAACAAAAAACGAAAGCCCGAACAGGCCAAAGACAACTGAGGGCACGCCCGCGAGGTTGTTGACCCCCAGCCGCACAAAGCGGGCAAAGGCATTACGCTTGGCGTATTCATTGAGGTACACGGCGGAGGCCACGCCCAGGGGAAAAGCCAGCAAGAGCGAACCCAGTGAAAGAATTGCCGTGCCAATGATGCAGGGGAAGATACCTCCCTTGGTCATCATCTGCCGGGGAGCTTCTGTCAGGAACGACCAGCTTAGAGCAGGCAAACCGTTTTGCAGCAAAAAGGCGCATACGGCCAGCAGTGCCAGCACGTTACAGGCGGCAATCGCGCGCAGCAGCCAGAACATCAAGGTCTGGTACTGCCCGCGGCCCTTGCCGCTGGCAAATTTCAGGCGCACACCGTCTTCGCGCGGCGGTTCTTCGGCATCATGGTGTTCAAGGTCTGCTTCCAGTGGGCGCGGTGTGAGCTTGATGCTCGGTCCGGAGGATGAAACTGGGGTAAGGCGACTGGTGGCTGACATGGATTTTTCCTCGTTCTGATCTGGCGTCATACTGCGCAACCTGGCAACTCTGCGGCTACAGGCTGGAGGTTCCCACCTGACGGTGCTTCTCGGCTATGTATCCGGCGGCCAGATTGAAGGCCAGCGTCAGGAAAAAGAGCACAATGCCAATGGCAAAAAGCGCGTGGTAGTGCTCGCTGCGGAAGGCGGCTTCCGCCATTTCCGCGGCAATGCTGGCGGGCATGGGGCGCACCGGGTCAAGCAGCGAGGTGGGGATGATGCCCGCCCCGCCCGCAACCATCAGCACCACCATGGTTTCACCGATGGCGCGCGACATGCCAAGCATCACCGCCGTGCCTATGCCCGAAAGAGCGGCAGGAATAACCACGCGCACGGTGGTTTGCCAGCGGGTCGCGCCCAGTGCCAGCGATGCCTCGCGCAGGTCGCGCGGCACGCCGAACAGGGCGTCTTCAGACACGGAGCAGATGGTCGGCACGCTCATGAGCGCCAGCACCAGGGAGGCATTGAGCAGGTTCAGACCTGTGGCTGCGTCCAGAAAATCCTGCAGGAAGGGCGCGAGCACCACCATGCCCAAAAATCCCAGCACAACCGAGGGCAATGCCGCCAGCAGCTCCACAAAGGGCTTGATGATGCGGCGCACGTTGGGGTGGGCGATTTCCGTCAGGTAAACCGCCGTCAGTACGCCCATGGGCACCGCCAGCAGGGATGAAAGTACCGTCACGGCCAGCGATGCCACCAGCAGGGGAAATATGCCGAACAATCCCGGTTCCTCAGTGGGATACCAAAGGTTGCCGAACAGAAAATTGAGGAAGGGGTATTCGCTGAACAGCGGCAGACCTTCCATGAAGAGAAAAATGACAATACCAGCCAGAGCCAGCAGCGAGCTGCCTGCCATGGTGGTAAGGGTGACGCGCACCGCTTTTTCCTTGATGTCTCTGGAGCGCATTGCGCTTTCTCCCCGGCGGGTGCGGGAGGCTCATGCCGTCCCGCTCCGCCGATGCTGTGGGTGTAACGCGGGTAGTATCTACCTACTTGCCCAGGGGCACATAACCCACTTCAAGCACGTTCTTCTGGCCCTTGCCGGGATCCAGCAGATAATCCACAAAAGCCTTGGCGCCGCCAGCAGGCGCGCCGTTGGTGAAGACAAAAAGTTCGCGGGCGATGGGCCACTGCTTGGAAAGGGCGGTCTGGGCGCTGGCGGTCACATCATTGACCTTGAGGCCCTTGGTGGACTTGTCGAGATAGCCCAGGCCGACATAGCCGATGGCGTTCTTGTTCTTGGAAACGGCCTGCACCACCGCGCCGTTGGAAGCCTGCATGAGAGCAGCGGGGTTAACGCGCTCTTCCTTCATGATAAGTTCCTGCCAGCATTCAAAGGTACCGGAGGAAGTATCGCGGGAGATGACAACGATCTTGCTGTCCTGGCCGCCAAGTTCCTTCCAGTTGGTGATCTTGCCGGCATAGATGTCGCGCAGCTGGGCAGTGGTAAGGGCGGCAACCGGGTTGGCGGGGTTGACCACAGGCACGATGGCGTCAATGGCAACAACAACGCGGTTGGGGGTCACGCCGTTTTTCTTGGCGGCTTCAACTTCCTTTTCCTTGATGTCGCGCGAGCTCATGGCGATGTCGCACTGCTTTTCAATGAGAGCCTTGATGCCGTTGCCGGAACCGCCGCCGGAAATGCTCAGTTCCACATCGGGGTGGGAGGCCATGAAGGCTTCGCCAGCTTTCTGAACCACAGGAAGCACAGTGGTGGAACCGTTGATGACGACCTGTTGGGCAGCCATGGCCGGAGCGCTGAGGCTCAGAACCGTGAGGGCAGTGGCGAGCAGTTTTCCGATAGACATGGATTTTCTCCTTCGTTTCTAGTGTTGGTGCCGGGGCGCTTCCCGGTACGTTTCTCTTTTTGCCCGCCTCTGTTACAGAAATATGACGAAACGCAGAAGACTGCGTGAAGCTGCAATGTGCGCAATTAACATGCTGAAATATTGCAGATTGTTTGAATTATTTTTCGTCACGCAATTGTAACATGCCCTCCATCAGTTTGGCGCACAAAGCCGCTGTACTCTGTTTGCGTCATAGAGGTGAAACATATGAGCCAGCAAATACTGATAGTTGAAGACGAAGCCGATATTCGTGAACTTTTGCGTTTCAATCTTGAGCGCGAGGGATTCACCGTGCATGAGGCTGCCGATGGTACGCAGGGCCTGGCCCTTGCCCGGCAGCATACTCCCGACCTGGTGCTTCTTGATGTGATGCTGCCGGGCGTGGATGGATTTGAGGTGTGCCGCCGCCTTGGGGCGCAGGCCGAAACCTCCCACATTCCGGTGCTCATGCTCACCGCACGTGGAGAAGAAGTGGATCGTGTGGTGGGGTTGAGCCTTGGTGCCGATGATTATGTGGTCAAACCTTTCAGCGTCCGCGAGCTGATGCTGCGCGTCAAGGCCGTGTTGCGGCGCGGCGGGCGCAAGGTTGAAAGTCCCGTGCTTGAGCGCCACGGCATACGCTTGCGCACCGAGGCGCATTCCGCCGAAGTGGAAGGCGAGCTGTTGAGCCTCACGGCTACGGAATTCCGACTGCTTGAAGACCTGCTGCGGCATGCCGGATCCGTCCGTACCCGGGAGCAGCTTCTCAACAACGTTTGGGGCTATTCCTTTGAAGGCTATGCCCGCACAGTGGATACCCATGTGCGCAGGCTGCGCGCCAAGCTGGGCGAGGCGGCTCCCATGCTGGAGACTGTGCGCGGCGTTGGCTACCGCATCAAGGAATAATGGCGCAGCGGCGGGAGCAGGACGGTGCGCTTGGCTGACGGCCGACAGCGTTATCGTTTGATCGTTTTGAGGTTGCACATCCTCAAAATGTAATTGCCCACGACAGCATGTTACGAGCGAGAAAAACCATGCTTTCTTTCAGAACACGAATTTTTTGCAGCGTGCTTGCCGCAGCGCTCATTGCTTCGGGAATCGCCGTTTATTACGGCAGGGCTTCCTTTGAGCAGAGCCAGGTTGACGCGGCCCGCGAAAGGCTGTTGCGCGAAACTACGCTGTCTGCCGCTATTCTTGACAAGACAGAGGCAAGCCCTGAAGGCCTGCGCGAACTGGCGGCCATACTGCAAATGCCGCAGGAACGGCTTTCGCTGCTCGATAACAGCGGCAACGTGCTGGCCGACACCGCGCCGGGCGCGCAGCCGGTTTCAAAGCTCGACAACCATGCGGACAGGCCGGAGGTACGTGCCGCCATGCAGGGAGGGCAGGGGTATTCCGTGCGTTCAAGCGGAACGCTGGGTACGGATATGGCCTATGCCTCGGTGCGCGTGAATGACGCGCGCCTGCTGCGCATTGCCCTGCCGCTGAACAATCTGCAACAGGAAATTGAAAGCCGCGTGGCCGTATTTACCAGAATCGGCATTGTGACGCTGCTGCTTTCGTTGATTCTGGCGGGGTTGCTCTCCGGCGCGTTGCGCAATTCGCTTTCGCAGATGGTTTCTGTGGTGGAAGCCATTTCGCTGGGGAATTTTCAGCGGCGTTTGCGGCGCATTCCCGGCAGGGAATTTGCCCCGCTGGCTGAAGCAGTAAACCGCATGGCCGAGAATATTGAAGACCATGTGCGCACGGCTGCGGAGCAGACAGCCCAGCTTGAAAGCATACTGGAAACCATGAGCGACGGCGTACTGGTACTTGGCCCGCACGGGCGCATCCGCCGCTGCAACCGGGCATTGGCTCGCGAATTTCCTGCCGCGGCATCGGCCTTGGGCGCGCAGGTGGTGGAAGTTATTCCATCCCCGCAGCTGCAGGCTGCTGTGGACGCGGCCATGGCCACCTGCCCGGTGCCAGGTTCAGCGTCCGGCTCTGCGACCAGCTCTGGGGCAGCCCAGGCAGGCGCAGCACAAAACAGCGTGGCCCCCGCTGCGGAACACGAGGGCGCTGCCGCTGGCGAAGAGCCAACGCTCAATCGCGAGCAGCGGTATCTGCAACTTGAGCTTTCGTCAGGGCAAGTCATGTCGGTATGCATTTCCCGCCCCTGCGGCCTTGAGCATCTGGGTCAGACCGGTGTGGGCGCTGTGGCGGTATTCCACGATATTACAGAGCTTATGCGGCTGGAGCGCGTGCGCCGCGATTTTGTGGCCAACGTGTCGCACGAGCTGCGTACCCCGCTGACAGCCATTCAGGGCTATGCCGAAACCCTTATCAGTCTGGACGCCTCGCCCGAATGCCGCCGTTTTGGCGAAATCATTCTGAAACACGGGGTTTGCCTCAGCCGCATGGTGGACGATCTGCTCACCCTTGCCCGGCTGGAAGGCAAGACAGGCAGCCTGGAACTCAGCCCCACGGATCCCCGCGATGCCGTATCCCAGGCCACGGGCATGTGCCGCGAAGTGCTTGAGCGCCGCAAGTGTTCTGTGGTTGTGGATATCCCCGAAGACTGCCGCGTGATGGCAAGCCAGCCGCATCTGGCGCAGGTTTTCAGAAACCTTATTGAAAACGCGGGCCGTTACGCGCCGGAAGGCGGCGATGTGCGCATCAGCGCGCGCGTGAGCGGTCCGGATGTGGTCTTTCGCGTGGTGGATGACGGCCCCGGTATTCCCAAGGCCGATCTGGAGCGCATTTTTGAACGCTTTTATCAGGTGGAGCGGCACAGGGGCCAGGCCACTACCGGTCTCGGGCTGGCCATCTGCAAACACATTGTTGAACGGCACGGTGGCCGCATCCGGGCGGAAAGCCCGGCGCAGGACGGCAGCACGGCCCTTGTTTTCACCCTATCTTCCGTTTACGGAGCGGCACTTTCATGAACGAGCATCTGCTGGCACGCAACGTCAGTGTATACTACGGGCAAAACAAGGCCCTGCACGAAGTAAGCCTGAATTTTGAGCCGCGCAGGGTCACGGCCCTGATTGGCCCTTCGGGCTGCGGCAAATCAACCTTTTTGCGCTGTCTGAACCGCATGAACGACCTTGTTCCCGGCGCGCGCGTTGAAGGCGAAATTATTCTGGATGGTCAGGACGTGAACCGCCCCGATACGGATGTTGTTTCGCTGCGCTGCCGTGTGGGCATGGTTTTTCAGAAGCCCAATCCTTTCCCTAAAACCATTTACGAAAATGTGGCCTACGGCCTGCGCGTCAATGGCCTGCGGGACGAAAGCCTGATTGCCGAAAAAGTGGAACTTTCCCTGCGCAGGGCAGCCATTTTTGAAGAAGTCAAAGACCGCCTGCAAAGTCCGGCGCTGGGGCTTTCCGGCGGGCAGCAGCAGCGTTTGTGCATTGCCCGCGCCCTGGCTGTGGAGCCGGAAGTGTTGCTCATGGACGAACCCGCCAGCGCCCTTGACCCCATCGCCACGCAAAAGATTGAAGAAAGCATCCGCGAACTGCGCGAATCGCTTTCCATCATCATTGTGACGCACAACATGCAACAGGCGGCCCGCGTTTCTGACTACACGGCATTTTTTTACATGGGCAGGCTCATTGAACACAACGCCACGGATGTCATGTTCACCAGACCGGCCAAAAAGCAGACGGAAGACTATATTACAGGCCGTTTTGGCTAACCGCCTGCTCTCGCAGCCGTCAGGACGCCATGTTCAGGCGCTGCCAGCGCGCCGCAGGGAGCGCAGGGCAGTTCACATTCAAGCGTAATTGTTCCGGGAGAACGATCATGCAGCAACAGGCCAATTATTTGCAACAACTGCTCGTATCACTGCGCACACGGCTGCTGGTCATGTGCGCCAGCGTGGGCATCGCCCTGGAAGACGCCGGCAAGGCCATGGCGGCTGGTGATCCGGGCCGCGCGGCATCGGTCATTGAAAACGATGCCGCCATTGACGCTCTGGAAAATGAAATTGACGAGATGGCCCTGCAACTGCTTGCCCGCACGCAGCCCGTTGCCGGAGATCTGCGTTTTGTGGTCAGCGCCCTGCGCATGGTGGTTGACCTTGAGCGCATTGGCGACGAGGCCGTAAGCATGGCCGAGCAGGCTATTTTGATGCAGGACAAGCCGGGCTTTGGGGTGATCCCCCATGTGCGCGAGATGTACTACAAGGCCAGCGAGGCTTTTGACCGCGCCGTGCGCGTGTTCCGCGAAAACAATGCGCAAGACGCCCTGCATATGCTGCGCGGCGATGAAGAAGCCGTGCAAAGCGAAGTGCGCATCATCCAGCAGATTATGGAAAGCCTTTCTGATCCTGATTCCTCGCTGGATCCCTATCAGGCCATGCACATCATACTTGTGACCCGCTCGCTCACGCGCGTGTGGCGGCGCTCCATCAACATTGCGGAGCAGGTCTACTTTATCAGCCAGGGCGAAAGCGTGAAGCACAAGAGTGAGGAACGAGGCGAAATGGCTCGCCATGTTGGCGCTGCCCAGTCAGCAGGTATTGCTGACTCCGCGTCCTCCGGCACATCATCAGCTTCCGCGCTGCACGCGGACGCAGATGATGCGGTTGATGACGCGGCAGACGGTGCGGCTGCCCCTGAAGACCGCGCCTGATATCAGATTGATTGCAGGCTGAACGCAAAAGCCCCCGAACCTGCGAGGTTCGGGGGCTTAGTCATATCTGCTGCAGCAAGGCTAGATGAGGTTCTGCTGGCGCAGCACTTCAATGAGCTTTTGCTTGGTGCCTTCGGCCATGGGGCAGAGGGGCAGGCGGATTTCCGCTTCCATGCGGCCCATGAGGGCAAGGGCTGTTTTGGCCGGGATGGGATTGCTCTCAAAGAACATGGCATCGTGCAGGGGAAAGAGCGCATGATGGATGCGCGCCGCTTCCTTGAGGTCGCCCTTGTCGAAGGCATTGCACATGGCGGCAACGCGCCCCGGCACGAGATTTGAGGTAACGGAGATGACACCCCTGCCGCCAAGCGCCATGAGGGGCAGAGCGGTAAAGTCGTCGCCGGAGAGAACGCTGAAGTTCTCGGGGCAGCTTTCAAGCACGCGGCTGCCCTGAATCAGGTCGCCGGTGGCTTCCTTGACGCCCACAATGTTGGGGAAGTCGTGCGCCATGCGGGCCAGAGTGGCGGGCAGCAGATTGCAACCCGTGCGACCCGGCACGTTGTAAGGCACCAGGGGCATGTCCACAGCCTGGGCAATGGCCTTGAAGTGCTGGTACAGGCCTTCCTGGGTGGGCTTGTTGTAATAGGGGGTGATGAGCAGCGCGCCGTCGGCTCCGGCCTTTTGCGCAAACTTGGTCAGGCGGATGGCTTCAATGGTATTGTTGGAGCCAGCACCAGCCAGAACCGGAACACGCCCCTTGACCTGGTCTATGCATATTTCAATGACCCTTTCGTGTTCCTCATGGGTCAGGGTGGCGGATTCGCCCGTGGTGCCGCAGGGAACCAGACCGTGAATGCCTTCGCTGATCTGGTGTTCAATAAATGCGCGGTATGCTTCTTCGTCCAGAGCGTTGTTCTTGAACGGGGTTACAAGCGCGGTCAATGCACCTGAAAATTGCATTACAGACTCCTGTGTGTCAGCGCGCTGCAAAAAGCGAACAAAAGCCCGCGCGAAGGTTTGAACCTCGCAGGCAGGCGGCCCCGCACGGGCCTCAGGTTCGGCAGCGCGTTACGGCCTTACTGATTGATAAATTCTTTCAATTCCTTGCCAGCTCGGAAAAAGGGCAGGCGTTTCGATTCAACAACGACGCTTTCGCCGGTTTTAGGATTACGGCCGGCGTAGCCTTCGTACTCCTTGATTTTGAAGCTGCCGAAGCCGCGTATTTCAATACGTTCTCCGGAAAGCAGAGATTTTTTCATTGCGTCAAAGAAGGTGTTGACCACCAACGACGCGTCGTCCAGAGGGATGTTGGTTTCGTCGGCCAGTGCCTTGATAAGCTCGCTCTTGTTCATCATGCCTCCGTGACCGCGTTACAAGTTTGCCCGAAAGGGCGACAACATCGGACATTTATTAGTAATTCAACCCTATACCTTTTCTCAGACAAGGTAAACAGTTTGACCAAAAATCTAGTCCTGAACCGGAATCGGCTGCAAAATGTTGCGCGAGCCAAGCCAGTCAAGCATTCCCAGCCTGATGCGTTGCAGGCGCGAGGCCATATTCTGCAAATCCAGCGCAGCGGGGCTGCCCGGAGAGTGCATCATCAGGGGCTTTTGCAGGCAGACCGCCTCTGGCAATTTTTTGTCGGAGCGCACATGCCCCAGCAAAACAGGCTCTATGTGCAGAAAATGTTTGCACGCGCCGGAAAGTTTGTCGAATGAAGATTTTGCCTCGGCCTGGGAGGTTGCCTGATTGACCAGCACCATGAAGTCGCGCAGGCCGTAACGGCTGTTGAGCACCTTGATGAGGGCGTAGCTGTCTGTCAGTGACGTGGGCTCGGGCGTGATCACAACGATGCGAACCGAAGCCATGGCGGCAAAGGTCTGCACCGTGCCGGAAATACCCGCGCCGATATCCATGAAAACAAAATCATATTTGTGCAGCACAGGTTCCAGCCGGGAGAGCAGCAGGTCGCGCGCATCGGGTTGCAGCTCGGTCAGTTCCGGCACGCCAGACGCGGCGGGCAACACGGCAAAGTCCTCGCCATCAATCTGGCAGAGCACGTCCGAAACATCGGCTTCGCCCAACAGGGCCGTCTGGAGGTTGCCTTCCGGCGTAATGCCCAGCAGCACGTCCAGATTCGCAAGGCCCAGGTCGCAGTCCATCAACAGGGTTTTAAACCCCTGCTGGTGCAGGGCGCAGGCTATATTGAGCGACATGTTTGTTTTGCCCACCCCGCCTTTGCCGCTCAGCAGGGCAACGCTCAATGTCGTATTCGCCATCAGTTTCCCCCAAAGAAGAGAAATCGTTTTTCGCTGGAATGTACAAGGGTGGTTCTGGCGTCAAGGGCCGCGCCACCCGCTATGCAAATGTGGCCGTGTTTCTGGGCCAGAGCCTCGTCCGTGGCCTGCGCGGCCTTGCCCAGCAGGGCCTCGGGGGTAGGTCTGCCCCCCTGATCGGCGCAGGCTATGCCCAAGGCGCAATTGGCCGGTGCCGCATGCCTGCCCTTGCTGGCAATGGGAATTTCCGCTGCGCGGACAGCAAAGATTTTTTGTATCTGCTCGGCCATCAGGCGTGCGCGCAGCACGCTAACGCCGGGCAGGAGCAGGGCAAAGCGCCCAAGGCCGGTACAGCCAAGGGTATCGCATTCCTCGCGGCACTGCCGCAGGCAGTCCACAAGCAGCGTTTCCAGCGCCAGCACCGAGGCCTCGTCCAGATGCGCCTTGTCCAAAATAGCAGCTTCAATCACGGCCAGATCGCCCCCCGTGCGGGAAAGGCGCAACAGTTCGCGGTTTATCTGCACCGTAAACATTTCGGCCATGAGCAGGTGGGCAAGGTGGCCGGGGGCATTGCTGGGGCCGCCGCCCAGCTCCGGCAAAAGGCCGGGGCCAGCGGGCAGGGCGCACCAGCGCCCGGTGGGGTAGCGGCGCAAAAATTCCTGCCACCTGTTGACGTTGAAACCCGGCAACAGCCGGGCCACCAGCACAGATTCGCCGCTGTTGCGCGAAGCTGCGCCGTCTGCCTGCCGCAAGGCAAGCAGCTCGTTGGCAAGTGCGTCAAAATCAGCGTTGTTGCTCATGTCGGTGCAGCAGGTAATCGTGTTGGAACTGGTCGATCTGACCGTTCAAAACGCCTTCCACATCTCCGGCTTCGGAGCCGGTGCGGTGATCCTTGACCAGCCTGTAGGGCTGCAGGGTGTACGTGCGGATCTGGCTGCCAAAGGCGATGGCGTCCTTGCCGGCGTATTCCGCCTGCCGTTCAGCATCGCGCTTTTGCAGCTCGATGTTGTACAGGCGGGCGCGCAATACGCGCATGGCCGTATCCTTGTTGTGGTGCTGCGATTTTTCGTTCTGGCACTGGGCAGTAACGCCTGTGGGAATGTGGGTCACGCGCACGGCTGAGCTTGTGGTGTTGACGCTCTGCCCGCCGGGGCCGCTGGAGCGGAAAATGTCCACGCGGATGTCGGATTCCTTGATGTCCAGCTCAATATCGTTGCCCACGTCGGGGATCACGTCCACAGATGCAAAGGAGGTGTGGCGGCGGCCCGATGAATCGAAAGGCGAAATGCGGATAAGGCGGTGGATGCCGCGCTCGCTCTTGAGAAAGCCAAAGGCATGCGGCCCGGCAATGCGCAGGGTAACGCTTTTAACGCCCGCCTCGTCGCCCGGCAGGTAGTCCAGCTCTTCCACGGTGTACTTGTGGCGTGCGGCCCAGCGGGTGTACATGCGCAGCAGCATTTCGGCCCAGTCCTGCGACTCTGTGCCGCCAGCGCCGGGGTGGATTTCAAGGATGGCGTCCTGATTGTCCTCCTCGCCGGAAAGCAGCATGACAAGCTCGGTCTCGTCCAGCAGGGCGGCAAGGTCGCGGTTCTGCTGGTCAAGGGATTCCAGAGCTTCGGGGTCTTCGCTTTCTGTGGCCAGGGCCAGCCATTCGTTCATGTCGTCATGGCAGGTCTTGAGGCGGCTGAGACGCTCGATTTCTTCTTCAAGACGCCGCTTTTCCTGCAAAACAGGAGTTAGCGCTTCGGGATTGTCCCATGCGCCGGGGCGGGAAATTTCGTGTTCGATGTCCTGCAGGCGCTTCTGGCTGGCGGCAACGTCAAAGACGCCCCCAGAGGGTGGCGAAACGTTGGGAAAGGGGCTGGCATGCGGCGCGCAGATCACTGAGTTGCAACATTGTGGATACTATGGGGGTTAAGGTGAATGCCCTGCGGCGTAAACGGGCGCAATCGGGAGGATCATACCTCCCCCGGCGCGCAGCGCTGACAGCGTCAGGGCCGAAAAAATCAGGAACAGGTGGCGGTTTTGTCGCGATCTTTTGCAAACCTGCCGCCGGGGCCGAGCAGCAGCAGGGCCAGCAATACCAGGGCAGCCCCAGGCATAAGCCAGGGCGAAAGACTATGGAACAGGCTTGGCTCGGTTACAAGCGCTGCCTTGCCCCAGACGGCCTGGGCCTTGAACTGGCCTCCGTGCATGGTCAGCCGGGCGCGCGGATCCACCACAACGGAAATGCCCGTATTGGTGCCGCGCAATATCCAGCGGTTTTGCTCCACGGCCCGCAGGGCAGTGAGGTAGAGATGCTGCCGTGCCGCCGGAGTGTTGCCAAACCAGCCGTCATTGCTGATATCTACAAGAATATTTGCCCCATCCGCCACGCGGTTCTGGGCAAGCCACGGGAATATTCCCTCATAGCAGATGAGCATTCCCAGAGCAAGATTGTCCTGCCGCAGCGGGGCGACAGCCGTGCCAGTCTGGTACACGCCAACACCTTGCAGCAATGCCTCCAGAAATCCCCAGTTGAGCCATTCCGGCAGATATTCGCCAAAGGGTACGAGATGCTCCTTGTCGTAATATCCGGCAGTATCGCCTTTGGGGTTCAGCAAAAAGGCCCGGTTGAAAACATCGGGATCTTTTTTGCCGGGATGGCGCTCAAGGCCCGGCGCGCCAAACAGCAGCGGGCTGCCGCTGCGGGCCGCCAGATCGCGAATGCGCGGGGCATGCAGAGCATTGACCTCAAAAAAGAAAGGCATGGCTGTTTCCGGCCACACGATGAGGGGGCGCGCATCGGGTTTTTGCGCAAGGCCCTGATACGTCAGGCCCAGATACAGATCCACGGTTTGCCGCTGAAAGGCGGGAACCCACTTCTGGTTCTGGTCAACGTTGCCTTCCACATAGAGCACATCCACGCTGTCCGGCCCGGTGGGGTCAGTGACCATCGGGTTGGCGTAAAGTCGCCAGCCTCCGTAGCCCAGCAGGGCAACCGTAAGCACAAGGCCGGGAACCAGGCTTGCGCGGTCAGGGCAGAAGCGCCTTGGCCCGCAGGCAAAGGCAAGGCAGCACAACAGAGCCGCCATGCTCCACAGGCCTGTAAGGGCGTAACCGCCGACCATGTCCGCTGCCTGCACCAGTATGGGCCAGGGGGACAAAGCCCCGGCCATGTCCAGCCAGGGAAAGCCCAGAGCAAGGGCATAGACCGCCTCAAGCAGATACCACAAGAGGCCGAGCAGTACGGCCTGCACCCAGGCGGGCCTGTGGCGGAACATGTGGGCCGCGAGGGCAAACAGGCCGCCAGCACTGCCAATGCAGGTCACGATGAACAGCGCGCAGGGAACGGCCAGCAGCCAGGGCAGGCCGCCCACGTTGTGCACGGGCAGGGTGAGCCAGTAGAGCGCGGCCATGCCGCCAGCAATGGTGCCAATCCAGCCCATGCGCAAGGCAATGGCGCGGCTTGCGGCCTCCCGGCCAAGCAATGCCAGCGCCACAGGCCACAGGAGCACCAGTGGAGGAAAGCTGATAAGATCGTTGGGAAAACCCAGCCACAGGCCTAGTGCGACAGCAAGGCACAAAACCCAGCCGCGCTGCGTGGCCCCTGGCGCTTCAGGACGGAACAGCTTCATGCTTTTGCCGCTTCTTCCTCTTCCGTGGCCGGAGCGGGCGCGGCGTGGTCAGCAGGTTCCATGCGCAGGCGGATAATGAGCTTCCTGTCAGCTTCAAGCACGGTAAAGGCCCAGCCGCGCAGGGTAAAGCGCTCGCCGGGGCCGGGGACGTGCCCCGCCTCCATGCTCAGGTAGCCGCCGATGGTGTCCACCTCATCCGAATCCAGATCAACGCCCAGATCTTCAAGGTCTTCCAGCAGGGCGCGCCCTGTGAGCTCATAAACATTTTCGCCGAGGGGGCGGATGTCTTCCTGACGGGGCGCATCGTGTTCGTCTTCAATATCGCCCACGATTTCTTCCAGCACGTCCTCGATGGTGATAAGGCCGGATGTGCCGCCGTATTCGTCAAGCGCAATGGCAATGTGCTGCTTGCGGGCGCGAAATTCCTGCAGCAGGGTGCGGATGGACTTGGTCTCGGGCACAAAGAAAGGCTCGCGCATGACCCGCGAAACGGCAGGGGCGTGATCCCCCTGATCCAGCAGGCTGCTGAGAACATCCTTGGCGTGGAGAATGCCCACGATATTGTCGCGGGTGTCCTTGTATACGGGAATGCGCGAATGACCGGAACGCACGATGATACGCGCCACTTCTTGAAGCGGCATGTCATCGGGAACGCAGTCTATATCGGTGCGGGGGATCATGGTGTCCTGCACCTGAAGATCGTTGAAGCGCAGGATGCCAAGGAGCATGGATTCCTCGTAGGGTTCCACCTCGCCGTCGGCTCGTGCTTCCAGAATGGCTTTTTCGAGAGATTCCTGATCGTCGTGCCCGAACAGTCTGCTCAGGCGCGACCAGATGGTACTGTGACCTTCCGTGCCGCCGTCCAAAATAACCTCCTAGGTTGGCGTACTCACTACGCGCCGCGCGCGTTTGCCTGCGGTGCAACCGCCACGGCAGAATTTTCCTGCCTTGAGCGGATGATTTCAAAATCCGACCCAGGCAGCACGTTATTCAAAGATAGTTTGATCTAGCCAGTCAGCTTGCGCTGCTGGATATCCATTTGCATCACCCACTGGGTAATGGGCGAAACACCGCTCTTGGGGGTGCTGTGGAACCAGTTGATATCGGCCTTGCCCTGTTCCAGAACCGCCCAGTTGCTGAATTCTGTTCCCAGAACCAGAGCGGGGTGGGATCTTTCTGCATGCGAATATTGAGCACGTCACAGGTGCACCAGAATGTGACCACGCGGTCTTCCTTGCTCATCTGATAGATGATGAGACAAAGTAACTGGGAACCTTTGTCAAGGTCAACTGGCTTGTCTTCCAGCGATTCCGTGGGAAAGCGCAGGGCCATGCCCGTGGCGGAAATGTCGGCCACCTGCACAAGCTCGTTTTCCATGCCGGATTTATAATGCAGCAGGGGTCTGCCAATTTCAGCCGTGTTGCGGGGCATGGGTTTGGCGGGGTCCATCTCCCACACGCCGATAACGCGCACCAGATCCTTGGGCGGTTTAACGCGGATGAAATGGCGCTTTTGCCCGGCGTCTATATCCTTGGGCATGGCAAGGAGAAGGCGCGATTTGTCGTACGCGCCCTTTACCTGAACAATCTGGGTCTGGAATTTAAAAAAGGAAGGGCCTTCGGGCAGGGTGGCGCGAAAGAATACTTCCACCGGGGTGCCTTCAAGCTCACGCGATACATAGGAAAGAACTTCCATCTCAAGCTGGGTGGAAAAAATCCTGGCCAGGGTGCCGGCCATGCCCTTGCTGTTGTGGAGTTCCTCAACATTAAGGTCGAATATTTCGTTCTGTTCCTGCGCTGTTTCAAGCATGCGACGGATGATCTCCGCACGCTTTGCCGCGTGGCGCATGCTCTGCAACCGGCCTTTGACCGAGACGAGCGTGGCGCAAAGCGCCGCAAGCAGAATGCCGACAACAATAAGAAGTTGGGTGCCCGTCATAGATTCACCGGTGTCAACAGTTGTGTGGCGTCATCCCTTACTGCGGGGATGCAGCAGCGCCATTAGGGGATTTTTCAGGGCGCAGCAATCCTAGTTTGTGGAGGTGAACCTCCAGGCATGCAACCGCCGCAGGGGTTACGCCGGATATTCGTCCGGCCTGCCCAAGGCTGCAAGGTCGCACCCTGTTCAGTTTTTCTACCACTTCATGGGATAACCCGGCTACTTTGGCATAATCGAGTTGCGGGGGCAAGGCCGTTGCCTCAAGCCTGGCCGAGCGGGCAATAAGCTCGCGCTGCCGTGCCAGATAGCCCTCGTACTTGATTTCTGTCTGCACGCTCTCACAAGCCCCGGTTCCGGCGGCAGCTCTGGCAGCGGCCAGATCAGCCCCTGTCTCGGCCAGCGCTTCGTGTTGGGTCGCGGTCAGCATGGCTTCAAGCGAGTCCAGATCAACATCCGGGCGTTTCAGGGCTTCTGCCAGAGTTTTGCCCACAGGCAACCGGGCCTCGGGCGCATTCTCGGGCAGCTTGTGGCCGGGTATGCGTTTTTTGCCCAGATATTCCCTGAAACGTTCGGCGGCTTCCTGTTTTATGCAAAACGCGCGCCACTGTTCGTCGCTTACAAGCCCAAGTTCACGGCCAATCCGGGTCAGCCGCGCATCGGCATTGTCTTCGCGCAGCAGTAGCCTGTGCTCCGCGCGGGAGGTGAACATGCGGTAGGGTTCCTGAGTGCCGAGCGTTACAAGATCATCAACAAGCACAGCCATATAGGCCTGATCGCGCCCCGGCGCAAAGGGAGCAAGGCCACGCATGGCGCACGAGATGTTCAACGCGGCCCACAGGCCCTGCGCCGCGGCTTCTTCGTAGCCGGACGTTCCGTTGATCTGCCCCGCAAGCCACAATCCCGGCACGGCCTTGGTTTCAAGGGTGGGGCGCAGCTGGATGGGGTTGGCGTAGTCGTATTCAATGGCGTAACCGGGGCGCAGCACCACGGCGTTTTCCAGCCCTTTGAGGGCGTGGACCATGTCGAGCTGCACATCAAGGGGCAGACTGGTGGGAATGCCGTTGGCGTACACCTCCGCGCTGTTAAGTCCCTCCGGCTCCAGAAAAATCTGGTGCCGTTCACGGTGCGGAAAACGGGCCACCTTGTCTTCAATGGAAGGGCAGTAGCGCGCGCCGGTGCCCTTGATGACGCCCGTGAACATGGGCGAACGGTCAAAACCGTTGCGGATGATTTCGTGCGCGCGTTCGTTTGTCCACGTCACATGGCACGAAACCTGTTCCAGAGCCGGGCCGGGGCCGTGAAAGCTGAAACCCGGAGGCGGCGTGTCGCCCGGCTGTTCCTCGAGCTGTGAATAGTCGATGGATGATTTGAGGATGCGCGGTGTGGTGCCTGTTTTCAGGCGGCCGAGGGTCAGGCCGAGGCTGCGCAGGCTGTCTGAAAGGCCCAGCGCCGGAGCATCGCCCAATCTGCCGCCGGGCAGATTGGTGAGGCCCATGTGGATGCGCCCGTCCAGAAAGGTGCCCGTGGTCAGCAGCACATGGCGCGCTGCAAAGGTCAGCCCTTGGGCTGTGCGCACGCCAGTGACGCGCCCGTCATCGGTGGTCACGTCCACCACGGAATCCTGCCAGATGCGCAGGCCGGGCGTGTTGTAGAGCGTTTTTTTGAGCACGCGCTGATAGGCCTCGCGGTCGATCTGGGCGCGCGTGGCCCGCACCGCAGGCCCCTTGCTCATGTTCAGCACGCGAAACTGTATGCCCGCAGCGTCGGCCCACAGGCCCATCATGCCGCCAAGAGCGTCAATTTCGCGCACCATGTGGCCCTTGGCCAGGCCGCCGATGGCGGGATTGCACGAGAGGTAGCCCAGCCGGTCGAGGTTGCCGCTGATGAGCAGCACGTTGTGCCCCATGCGGGCCAGGGCCACGGCGGCTTCGCTGCCAGCGTGGCCGCCGCCCGCGACAATGCAGTCAAATATGGAATCAGACATGGGCTGCGTTCATGAGGATGTGGGCAAACACCTGCGAATCCTTGATGGTAGCGGTGATGGAGGAGCGTTCGTCCGGCTGGTGGCAGGTATTTTCAAGGCAGCCCCAAACGGCGGCGGGCAGGCCCTTTTGCCGCAAAAATGCAGCAACGGTTGCCCCGCCTATGCCCACGGCCTGTGCCTGAACGCCGTAAATGCGGGCGATGGCGGCCTTGAGCGCTGTAACCACGGTGCCGGTTTGCGGTATGGCCGTGGCGTCCTGCCGCTGCACCACGCTCACCTGTATCTGCACGGTGTGCTTTTCCGCCACTTCGGCGGCCACTTCGCGCATTTTTGCAAGCACGCTGTCCATATCCACATGGGGCAGGAGGCGGCAGTCAATGTAAAAAACATCATTGCCGGGAACGGTGTTGATGTTCGGCACATTGGCCTCGTGCTTGCCCGGCACAAAGGTGGAATAGGGCGGGTCAAACAGGGGATTGGCGTCGGCAAAGGCGGAGCGCAGGGCATTGTGGCACGAGAGGGCCATGTCCGCCCCCGCCAGAAAGGCGTTGCGGCCCTTTTGCGGCGTGGAGCCGTGGCACTGGATGCCGGTGGTCTGCACCTTGAGCCAGAGCTGGCTTTTCTCGGCAATCTCGATCACATCGCCCTTGGATGAACCAGCGTCCGGCACGATGTAGAGATCATCGGGATTAAAAAAGTGCGGGGCCGTATTGAGCAGATGCTCCAGGCCGTAGAGGCTGCCGGTTTCTTCGTCAGCCATGAAAACAAGACCCAGCGAAAGCTCGGGGGTAATGCCCTGGGAAAGCACTTCTTCCGCCAGCAGCAGCATGCTGACGATGGCCTGCTGGTTGTCTTCCACGCCGCGTCCGTACAGAAAATCGCCCTCGCGGCGCACCTGCCAGGGATTGCTGGTCCACGCTGTGAGGTCGCCCGGAGGCACTACGTCCGTATGCCCGAAAAGCCAGAGGGTGCGGCTGCTTTTGCCGGGGATGCGGGCCACAAGGTTGGGACGCTGACCATCGGTAACGCGCGGGTCCGGCGCGTCAACGCGTGAAAGGGCGGTTACGCCGCAGGCCTTGAGCCAGTTGGTGATGCAGCGCACCTTTTCCATTTCGCCCTGGCCGCCGTTGTCCGGGCCAAGAGCCTGGCATGCCGTAAGCACGGCCTGAAGCTCCGCAACGCGGTCTTCTCGCCCGGCCAGCCCGCGCAACAAGGTGTCGAGTGTCTTGAACATGGGGTTTCCCGTATGGCGTTACAACGCGCAAGAGGCTGCTCGCGCAGCCCCTTGAAAAAGTCTTCAGCCCCGGCATGACCGTTGTTGAATCGGCCTGTAGCGATAAGATCGCAAACTGACCGCCAGCGGCATGTCGGAACCGATGTAAGCCTGGTTGGCCTAGCGGCCACCCTTGGCGGCGCGCTTGGACGCCTTCAAAGGGTTGACCTTGGCGGCAGCGGCAACAGAAGCCTTCACGTGCGTGGCAAAGTTGCAACGGCCAGCGGTCCACTTTTTGGCAGGGACAGGGTAGCTGGAGCAGAACTCTTCGCCTTCAAATTCGCGCACGCGGTCGCAGCCAGAACACTGTTCAACCACCGGGGAAAGAACAAAACCGTTGACCACCACGCCTTCAGCGGTTTTGGTGGCTTTTTCCAGAGGGGTCATAGCAAAACCTCCATGCGCAGCAGCGCCGTATTGCTAAAATAACGGCGGAATGGCCGCCGCGTTGGAATGGAAAAATATAGTTGAAAGCAATTTTCTGTCAAGTAAAAGAAGTGGAAAATTTTTCAGCCGGTTTGCGGCGCGGAAACCTCGTGCTATTGCGGCTGGTTGTGAAAAATGACCGCTCCGCCAAGCCTAGCCGCCCAGATATGCCTCGCGCACGCTGGCGTTGGCAAGGAGGTTTTCGGCCCGGTCTTCCATGACCACGCTGCCCACTTCAAGCACATAGCCGCGCGTGGCCAGCTTGAGCGCCGCACGGGCGTTTTGTTCCACCAGCAGCACTGTCACGCCTTTCTTGTTGATGGCCCGCACGGTTTCAAAGATGGAGCGCACCAGCAGCGGGGCAAGGCCCAGCGAGGGTTCATCCAGCAACAGAAGCCGCGGCTCGGCCATGAGGGCGCGGCCTATGGCGAGCATTTGCTGCTCGCCGCCGGAAAGCGTGCCCGCGAGCTGATCCTTGCGCTCGTGCAAACGCGGAAAAAGATCAAAAATCCATTCCAGCGTGCGCTCGCGGCGGGCCTTGTCTTCAATGCAGAATGCCCCGAGGCGCAGATTTTCCAGCACGCTCATGATGCCAAAAACGCGCCGCCCTTCAGGCGACTGGGCAATGCCAAGGCCCACGACCTTGTGGCTCGGCAGGCGCAGCAGGTTTTGCCCTTCAAAGAGAATTTCGCCTTCAAAGGGGCGCACCAGCCCGCTGATAGACAGCAAGGTGGTGCTTTTGCCCGCACCGTTGGCCCCGAGAATGGTGACGATTTCGCCTTCGTCCACCTTCAGGTCGATGCCGTGCAGCACTTCAACACTGCCGTAGCGCACGCGCACATTAGACAATTGCAACAGGGACATGGCTTACCACTTCTCGTCGTCTGCGCCCAGATAGGCCTCGATGACGGCGGGATCCTGCCGCACGTCTTCAGGCTTGCCCTGGGCAATCATGGTGCCGTGTTCCAGCACCACCAGTTTTTCGCAAATTTTCATCACCAGGCGCATGTCGTGCTCAATGAGCAGCACGGTAATGCCCCTGTCGCGGATGGCCCGGATGGTATGCACCAGAGCGGCGGTCTCCTGATCGTTCATGCCGCCTGCGGGTTCGTCCAGAATCACGAGGCGCGGGTCGGAGGCCAGGGCGCGGGCTACCTCAAGCAAACGCTGGTTGCCGTACGAAAGGCCGCCAGCGGCCTCGGTGTATCGGTCGGCAAGGCCCACAAATTCCAGCTCTTCCATGCAGCGGGCAACGGCCGCTCTTTCTTCCTTACGCTGGCCCGGAGTGTGCAGCATGCACGATATCAGGCCGGATTTCATGCGGCAGTGCCGCCCGGCAAGCACGTTTTCCAGCACAGAAAGGCGGCCGAAGAGGCGGATGGTCTGGAACGTGCGGGCGATGCCCAGTTCCACCACCTTGTGTGGGCGCAGCCCTGCAATGGACTTGCCGTCAAAAAAGATGCGGCCCGATTCCGGCGTATAGTTGCCGGTTATGCAGTTGAACACGGTGGTCTTGCCAGCGCCGTTGGGGCCGATAAGGCCCACAATGCTGCCAGCGTCCACGTCAAAGGTCAGGTCGTTCAGGGCAATCAGGCCGCCGAACATCTTGCTCATTTCTTCAAGGCGCAGCAGGGTCATGCGGGCCTCCCGTCACTGGCTGCTGGCGGCACGACAACCTTGTAGCGCCGCTGCCTCGGGGGCAGCAGGCCCTGAGGCCGCCAGACCATCATGACCATCATGGCAAGGCCGAAAATGAGCATGCGCGCATTGGAAAATTCGCGCAGCACTTCGGGCAGGCCGATGAAGAGAAAGGCGCTGATAAGCACGCCAAGCTGGCTGCCGCCGGAAAGAATGACCACCGCAAAGATGATCACGGATTCCATGAAGTTGAACGATTCCGGCGCGATGGTTGTCATTTTGGCGGCGTAGAGCGTGCCTGCCATGCCCGCCCAGAACGCGCCCAGAACAAAGGCCGCCAGCTTGTAGTGGGTGACGTTGACCCCGCAGCCTTCTGCGGCCACGTCGTCTTCCTTGATGAAGTTCAGCGCGCGGCCAAAGCGGGAATGCCACAGGCCGTAGAACAGCAGCAGACTCACGCCGACCATGCCCCAGACCAGAAAATAGAACTGCATGCTCTTGACGATCTTGAAGCCAAAAAACATGGGGCGACTGATGCCGAAAATACCGTTGGCGCCGCCCGTGAGCCCGAAAACATCGTTGATAAGCGCAATGCGCACAATTTCCACAATGCCGATGGTGACGATCAGCAGATAGTCCCCGCGCAGGTGGATAATGGGGCGGGCCACAATGAGGGCGAATATGGCCGCCGCTGCGCCGGAAATGGGCATGATCCAGAGCACAGGCCAGTGGCAAAGCGTGTTGAGAATGGCGGTGGTGTATGCGCCCACGGCAAAAAAGGCGGCGTGCCCCATATGGAAGATGCCCGCCTGCCCCAGAATGACGTTGAGCGAAAGGGCCAGCAGAGCGTAAAGGCCAATGCTCACGCACACGTCAAGCCAGTAGGCGTTGCAAAAGAGCGGCAGTGCGCACAAAAAAAGGCCCGCAGCCGCATACACGGCGAAGTTGCACGGAAGTTTTTTCATAGTTTGTCCGCCGTGCGCTCGCCCAGAATGCCGGTGGGTCGGATAATCAGAATGAGAATAAGCACCAGAAAGGCGATGGCGTCCTTCCAGGCAATGGCTATGTAGCCCGCGGCCAGGGCTTCGATAACGCCGAGCAAAAGCCCGCCCAGCATTGCGCCGGGGATGTTGCCGATGCCGCCCAGGATGGCGGCGGTAAAAGCCTTGAGGCCGTAAGACCAGCCCATGGTAAAGTCGATCTGCCCGTAGTAGATGCCCACCATCAGGCCCGCCGCGCCGCCAAGGCCGGGGCCGATAAGAAAGACCAGCGAGATGATGCGGTCAACGTTGATGCCCATAAGCTGGGCAGCGCCGGGATCAATGGCCACGGCGCGAATGGCCGCGCCTGTGCGGGTGCGCTGGATAAAGGCCCAGAGGCCGAGCATTAGCACAACGCTGGCCGCGATAACCAGCAGGCGCACGCCGGGCACTTCAAGGCCGAGCATCCTCACCGTAAAATCGGGGCGCAGATAGTCGGGGTACACGTAGAAGCGCGCCCCGTAGATCAGCATGACCGCATTCTGGAAAAATATGGAAGCGCCAAGGGCGGAAACCACGGCGGAGAGGCGGTTGGCATTGCGCAGGGGGCGGTATGCAGTACGCTCAAGCAAAAAGCCAATAATCGCCACCAGCAGGGCCACCATGACAAAAACGGCGGCTACCGCCAAAAACGGATTGAGCGCGCCTGCCATATTGCAGCTGACAAGCAGGGTAAGCCCCAGATAGGCGCCAATGGTAAACAGGTCGCCGTGGGCAAAGTTGATGAGCTTGAGCACGCCGTACACCATGGTGTAGCCCAGCGCCACAAGCGCATAGATGCCGCCCACGGCCAGGCCGTTCAAAAGCTGTTGGAGAAATTGTTCCATAATGTTCGGCGTTGGTACTCGGCATTTGGCGGGCGACCGGGATACCGG
>JAEZYD010000063.1 GCA_023419375.1 Pseudomonadota bacterium | reverse complement strand
TGATCAATATCGTGCTCGATTACTCCGCGGTCGATTCGGGTATCGACTTCGACTACCTTGCGGGTCTCGCTGTCGAGTCACGCGACATGCGACCGGGCTCGGTCAGGTTTATGACCGCTCCCTTTGTTGGCACGGGCCGGTCACCCGATGGCAAGCAGTCAATTGTGGTGCTCGATCAGCCCAAGCTTGACTCGCTCATGGAAGCGTGGCGCAATGACGAGGTAGCCGAGTACATCGAGGCACATCCGGATGACGTACCCAAGTTGGAAGACCGGCCGGTCGCATAGCGGCAGCCGCCCCGCCCGGGTCCTTGGCTACGGCCGAGGGCCTCGTCGCGGTGGTACTTTCGGGGATGCATTGACGGCAATGGGAGGGGCGACGTGGTGACGAGGGGGAGTGACGCTTTCGGGGCGGTCACGCGCTATCAACGTCTACGCCGCTGGGTACGGCCCACTCTCGACGCGGGCGCCTGGCTGGCCTCGGTCGCCGTCGCCATGTGGCTCCGGTACAACTTTGATGCCGACGTGGTGCTCGTCGAGGCAACGGTGGTGGTGGCCGTCGTAGCGGCGCTCGTTCACGTCACCATCGGTTCTTTGATTGGTCCTTACCGGATCGGGCATCAGCTCGGTTCTTTTGACGAGGTCGTGGACCTGGGTCGCGCCGTAGTGCTCACCGTAGTGCTGCTCACCGGGTGGGCGTGGGTGTTCCACGGCTTCGTCATCCCACGGACCGTGCCGTTCATTGCCGGAGTGGTGGCGCTCGCGGCGATGTTCGCCTGGCGCTTCCTGGTGCGCGACTTACGCAACCGCCGTGCCGTGGCGAGGCCGCAGGAGCGCCGCGTCATTGTGTTTGGGGCGGGTGAGGCCGGCAGGCGCCTTCTGCGAAGCATGATGCGGGATCCACATAGCGGTTTCACGCCCCTCGCGCTCCTGGATGATGACCCCACCAAGCGGCGCATGCACATCGACGGCATCCGCGTGCGGGGCAATCGCGACGACATCGCCCGGGTGGCGGAAGAGGTGGGTGCGACTGCATTGGTCATCGCCCTGCCGCAAGCGAACTCGGCGCTCATAAGGGACTTGACCGATCGCGCTGTCGGCCTGGACGTTCTGGTACTGCCCCCTTTGGGCGAGCTCATTGGCAACCACGCTACATCGGGCGACTTGCACAGCGTCAATGTGGAGGACCTGTTGGGCAGACGCCCCGTCTCGCTCGACACGGCGGCGCTCTCCGAGCAGATCACCGGGAAGACGGTGCTGGTAACGGGCGCGGGCGGCTCGATTGGCTCCGAACTCTGTCGCCAGATTGCTCGTTTCAGTCCGGCACGGCTTTACATGCTGGATCGCGACGAGTCCGGACTCCTTGCGACGCAGATGAGTCTCACGGGTCAAGGACTTCTCCAAGGCGAAGAGGTCCTCCTCGGCGACATTCGTGACCTTGGGGCCATGCGCGAAGTATTCACGAAGGCCTCGCCTGACGTCGTGTTCCACGCCGCGGCGCTCAAGCATCTGCCTCTGCTAGAGACCTTTCCGCTGGAGGCATGGAAGTCGAACGTGCTCGGCACCCTCAACGTGTTGACTGCTGCAGCCGAGAACGGCGTAGGCACCTTCGTCAACGTCTCCACCGACAAGGCTGCGGACGCTACCTGCGTCCTTGGATACAGCAAGCGCATCGCAGAGCGACTAACGGCCGATTTTGCCCTGACTCAGCCGGGCCGGTACGTCTCCGTGCGGTTTGGCAACGTGCTCGGTTCTCGCGGTTCCGTACTTCACACCTTTACCGCCCAGATTGAGCGGGGCGGGCCCATCACCATCACGCACCCGGACGTGGAGCGGTACTTCATGCTCATCCCGGAGGCTTGCCAACTTGTTCTTGAAGCAGGAGCAGTCGGTAGTGACGGAGAGGTCATGGTCCTCGACATGGGGGAACCGGTCAAGATTGCGGAACTCGCAAAGAGCCTTATCCGCATCTCTGGCAGGCGAAACATTGAGATTCGCTATACCGGCCTACGGCCAGGTGAGAAACTTAGCGAAGACTTGTTCTCAGATGACGAGGGGCGCCGCCCTTCGTCGAACTCGCTGATCAACCGCGTGGTGGTGCCTAGGTTGGCGACTCAAGAAGTGGAGGGCATTGTGACCACTTCGCATGACGACGCTCGTGCCATCATGTTTAGGCTCTCGAGTGCCTGGCCGTCCGAGCCCGCACGCAAGCGCGATTGAACGACGTGAGAAGAGCGAACCGTCTCGACCATCGCCGCATGTCCCCATTGCGGAAGGGACCGGTGGCGGTGACGTTGCGCCCAGGGGGTATAACCAGTCCCGGAGGGCGCTCCCGCAGAGTCCCGTTCCTTGCCGCTGCTCGCGCAAATCGTCGCTCTGGCCCCGGACTCAGAATCCCATGAGCGACCAGGACGAGCAGGGATGGCTGCCCCCCGCCTCTTGCGACCGGGTGGTGGTCAGTTGTAGCGCCCGGCCGCATGGCGGCGCACCGCGACGGTTGCCCGATCGACGAGACTCTCGCGGCTCTATCGCCGCTGTGCTTGTTGATCGCGCCGACCATCTCAAAGTTGTCTTTGAGCGTCTGGACAAGCTCGGAAGAACAATCTACGTCGACGTCGAAAGGAAGCAAGAAGCCAACCTATTCGCGATCGCCTCGGGCATCGTGCGCAACGCGACCCTCGTCCATGTGAAGCCTAACGACGTCACGATCCGCTCGTTGGATGTTCTCGTGACGCACGTGTTCGGGGCCGATCTGTCATCTGTGGTTTGCGGCGTGTACGGCACCGGCAACCTAGGTTTCAAGAGCGCGCTGTTGCTCGCAGAGCGCAACGCGGAGGTTCTGGTCGCGGGACGCTCGGCGGCGGCAGTTGCGCGCAACGTCGAGGCGATCAACGCCATCCTTCCGCGTTTTCATGAGGTTCCGGTTCGCGAGTGGAAACGTGATGCGCGAGTCGCTTGTATGGTCACTGCGGTTACAGCACGCCGCGTTGTGGGGCAAGACTGGCTCGAGCGCCTTGCGCCAGAAGCCCACGTCATCGATACAGGTGTCGACAATCTGGACGAGACATTCATTGCGGGCGCCCTGGCTCGAGGCGGTACGGTACTGCGGCTTGATACACGAGCGACTGAGAGTCAACTAGTCGATCCGGCGCCGGGCTTCTTTGAGGATGCATTTGGTAGTTCCGAGTTTGTAGGTGTTCCGGTCGTCTCAGGGGGGGCGGTCGGCGCACGCGGGGCCGTGATTGTGGACAACCTCAAGAGACCATCTATGGCGGTAGGCGTCGCAAACGGACTGGGTGGTATTGTCCCCGAGGCTGAATTGACCACTGCTGAACGGGAAAGGCTCGCGGATGTCCGACGCTCTCTACCGCGTGCTTAAGCGTGTTGCAGACGTCGGGGTGAGTGCAGTGGCCCTCGTTGTCGTCTCGCCGGTCATTCTCGTCATCGCCATTGCAATTAAGGCCCACGATTCGGGGTCAGTGTTCTTCCGCCAGGACCGTGCGGGGAAGGATGGCCATCCCTTCCGAGTCATCAAATTCCGTACGATGGCGAGCTCCGGCTCGAAAGCCCATGCAATGGACATTTCCTCATGGGTAGCGGGGGTGCCAGACGACTTTGTGTTCAAGACCCCAGATTCCGGTATAAGCCATGTGACGCCCGTCGGACGTTTTCTCCGTCGAAGTAGTCTCGACGAGTTGCCCCAGCTCCTCAACGTGCTCCGCGGAGACATGTCGCTGGTTGGTCCGCGTCCTGAAATCATGCCGATCGTCGAGCGTTACTCGCCAGAGCAGGCGAGGAGACTCTCGGTGAAGCCGGGAATCACCGGCTGGGCTCAAGTCACTGGACGGTCACTGCACAATCATGGCCAGAAGGTCAGAGCAGATCTCTACTATGTTGACAATGCATCTCTGAGCTTCGACCTGAAGGTCCTGGCACGGACCCTATGGGTTGCCCTAAGAGGACAGGACGCATTTTGATGAATGCGCGCCGGGAACGGCCGGTGGTCCTGTACGGCATGACATCAGGATTGTCTGCGCGGGGCTTCATGGTGGGCCAGGCACCGTTCCTCGTCGAGCGGGGGTGGGACGTGGTGCTCGCCTGCTCGGCCGAGGGAGCCGTCAAGGAATTCGCCGACGAAGAGGGTATGCGGTATGTGCCGATTCCCCTCGAGCGTGCTCCGTCGTTGTGGGACGACATGAGAGGCTGGTATTCGATATGGCGCACGCTGCGACGCGTCGCGCCCGACGTCGCAGTTTGGGGGTCGCCTAAGGCGAGTTTGCTTGGGATAATTGCGTGCCGGCTCCAAAGAGTGCCTGCGATCTACGTGCTTCATGGGTTGCGCCTTGAAGGCGCTTCGGGGTTCCAGCGACGCTTCCTCTGGGTGGCTGAGGCTGTGACATGCCGCCTCGCTGGAACGGTTGTGGCCGACGGCTACGGCTTGCGTGATCTCGCGGAGAAACTCAAACTCGTGACGCCCGGAAAAATCCAGGTCCTCGCGGACGGCTCAGCGAATGGGGTGAGCGCTGATCCGGGAACCCCTCATTACCGATCCGATCTCGGCATTGGCGAGGACGAACTTGTGGTGACCTTTGCGGGGCGCATCACCAGGGACAAAGGCATTGCGGAACTCATCGCAGCGTGGCCGCGGGTTGTCGATGCGTGTGCGGGAGCACGACTGGTTGTCGCGGGTCGACCGGATCCTGCGGACAGCGAGGGTGAAACGTTGCGACACGCGCTCGCAGACCTGCCAAATACGCACCTTGTGGGGCACATCGATGATCTCGAGAACCTGTGGGCCGAAACGGACCTAATCGTGCTCCCGAGTTATCGCGAAGGTTTGCCTTTGGTGGTGATCGAAGCCGCTGCGGCCGGTGTGCCGAGCGTGGTTTCAGACTGCACGGGTGGCGCGGAAGCCGTGGAGGACGGCATGACCGGCGTCGTGGTCCCTGTGCGCGACGTGGTAGCGCTTACCTCGGCGGTGATCCGATTGCTACTGGATGACGACGCGAGGAACGCGATGGGAAGAGCCGCGAGGGAACGGGCTTTGGCGCGCTATGGCCGCGATAGGCTTTGGACAGCTGTGGATACCCTGCTTCGCGAGGTGATCAGGCCGCGATGACTTCCGGGCTTCGATCTGTGGCGGAGCGTCTCGAGAGACTGCGCACAGAATTCACTCGTCGTTTCGACTACATGCGCTCGAACCGCGTGATCGGTGCTGTCCTAAATGAGCTACGCGGCACTCGGATCACCTGGTGGGTTCTTGCGGTCGGCGGTGCTTTCCTCGTGGCCGGATGGTGGTTGGGCGACGCTGCCATGCTTGCCTGCGCGACATGGCTGCTATATGCCGCATGCGTAGTTCGTAGTGTGCGTACGATTCGCGAATCATATGTTCTGCTCGCAGTCTTGCTCGCCTTCGGAACTTTCCTATTGTCGCGCAGCCTCACGAGTCGCGTATTCGACTACCCGCGAGGATCGTTCGAGCGATTCGGGATGCCGTTTACTGATCCTGCAGTAGATGTCCACGTATTCACCGCGCTCTCGGTGGCCCTCGCCGGCCTGTATTTGAGCGCGCCATTGTTTGGTTGGGCCCAATCGCGATACGGCACTATCCGTGTCAAATTGGACCATGATGGAGGGCGCGTTATCTATGCGCGACGAATCAGTCTTCTCATGTTTTGGTGCGTGTTACCTTTCCACCTCGCGGGCTCAATTGAGGCCGCGGCATTTGTCGCGCGCAACGGATACCTGAGCTATTACGCGGATTTCCATACCGCCTTCCCGGAGCCTCTTCGGCTAGTTGCAGGGTCACTCACGGTAGCGTTCTTGTCATACCTCGCGACGAACCCGGCGATGAGGAAGACCCTCTTACCTATCGCGGCATATTTGGCTTCTGGCGTGCTGTCGTTAGGAACCGGCCAGAGAACGGAGTTTGTCCTCAGCGTCACGGTGGTTCTCGTCTACGTGGGTTTCCGCCATTTTCGTGAGCAGGGTTCAAGTTCTCTGATTACTACGAAGATGAAGATCACGGCGATCGTGCTCGCGCCGGTCGGGCTCATAGGCTCCGGAGTCGTTGCACGCCTCCGCACTACCTATGGACCTCAGGGCTCCGGCCCCCTTGTCACGATCCTGGACCCCCTCTATGCCCAGGGAGTGAGTGCAGACGTGGTTGGGTACGGATACGTCTACCAGGATCAAGTGGACCAGGGACGGCTCTTCAGCCTTGGGCCTCTTGTCGACTTTCTGACCCGGCACGTTCCAGGAGTCTTCGGACTTGGGTCGGGAGATTTTGCGGGCCAGACTGCAGAGAGGGCCACAAACAGCGGGTATTTCTCTCACGCTATCTCCTACCTTGTGCTTCGAGACGACTACTTCCGCGGTTATGGTCTCGGCTCCTCCTACGTGGCGGAGCTTTGGGCGGACTTCTCCTATGCTGGTGTCTTCGTAGGATCGGTTGTGATCGGACTGGTGGTCCTACTGTTGACGCGTGGCCTGCACGCTCGCTGGTGGCTAAGGTTGCCCGCGCTGCTACTGATCCGTGAGATAGTGATGATTCCTCGGCAGTCGCCTACTCAATTCATCGTCGAAGCTGCGACATTCTCTACGGTTGCGGGCGGTGCCGTAATCGTCGTCGCGACGCTGGTGGCTCATCGATATTCAAGGATGGGGCCGCGGGGCTCACGACTCGATCACTAGCGATCGCTTGCTGGGAGCATAGTGGAGTCGGAGTTGAGCGCCGTGAGTCTTGAGAGGAGGGCCTGTTGAGGTTTGTAGTCACGGGAGTGGCGGGTTTCATAGGGAGTCATCTTGCGACACGCCTTATCGAACAGGGACACGAGGTCCTGGGCATCGACAGTGTCAACAGTTATTACGACACGGGCTTGAAGCGAGACCGGCTCGCACGCATTCAGGGGCTCCCGTCGGCTGGAAATCTCATAATGGTCGAGGCAGACATCGCCGTTCCTGGCGTTCTAGAGCACCACGTGAAGGAGTTCGCGCCAGACTACTTCGTGCACTTGGCCGCCCAGGCTGGCGTTCGACACTCGCTCCACGCGCCCCAGGAGTATGTCTCAGCTAACTTGGTGGGGTTCTTTCATGTGCTGGAGTCACTACGGCACCACCCAGTGAAGCACTTCATCTATGCTTCTTCGAGTTCGGTGTATGGGAATCAGGACCATGTCCCGTTCTCCGAGCGCGACAAAGTGGATGCCCCTGTGAGCCTGTACGCGGCGACGAAGAAGTCGAACGAGCTCATGGCTCACTCCTACTCGCACCTCTTCGGCATCCCAAGCACAGGCGTACGCTTCTTCACCGTCTACGGTGCTTGGGGTCGTCCCGATATGGCCTACTATTCTTTCACAAGTGCCATTGCTGAAGGCCGCGAAATTCGTCTCTTCAATCATGGGAACCAGAAGCGAGATTTCACCTATATCGACGACGTGGTTCGCGCGCTGGAGGCCGTGATCCCCCTGCCGCCTCTGGGGAGCACCAGTTCGACCGGTGCGCCATATCGTATTCTCAACATCGGCAATAACAGGCCTGTCCCGTTGCTCCGTTTCGTCAACATTCTCGAGGAACTTCTGGGCCGGTCTGCGATCCTCAAGTTGGTGGAGGCTCAGCCGGGGGACGTTCCGGAGACATACGCTGACGTAGTGAACCTCCGTGAGCTCACTGGATTCGCACCCGAGTGGACACTCGAGCAGGGGTTGGAACGCTTCGTAACCTGGTACCGCGGTTACCACGGAGTCCCACCGACGTGAGCGTGGACGAAAGGGTTCCGGCGATATCGAGGTCCGTTGGATGGACCGCGAGCGGTAACCTCGTCTTTGCTCTGTCGCAGTGGCTGATTATCTCGATCACCGCGAAGCTTGCGGGCGCGACGGCACTCGGGCACTTCACACTCGCCGCAGCCGTCACCGCGCCCGTACTGGCCCTGTCACAACTGCAGTTAAGGGCAGTCCTCGCGACCGATGCTCGCTACGAGTACCGGTTTGGGGACTATGTGCGCGGTCGCTTGTGGCCCACGCTTGGGATGCTCGTTCTCACCCCGCTGGCGGCTGCGGCGTGGGGGATGAGCGGCCAGCCGCTTGCTGTCTTGAGCGCCTTCATCCTCGCGAAGGCGTTTGACTCCGGCTCGGATGTTCTCTTTGGGTATCATCAGCGGCGCGAGAATATGCGCGTCATTGCTGTCGGCCAGTTCATCAACGGCAGCGCATCGGTTGCCCTCTTTGGGGTAGTCCTCGCTGTGACAAACAGCCTTCCGCTGGCGACCATGGGATACGCATGCGCCTCAGCCTTGACTCTGGCCGCGTGGGCGATTCCGGTGTCGCTCCGAGCGAGGCGAACGGATCGTGAAGACCCGGGCGGCCAACCACGCGCCGTGTGGTCGTTGATCAGGATCGCAGCTCCGCTTGGCGCAGTGATGGTCCTCGCGGGGTTAGCGGCCAACGTACCGCGTTACGCAGTGCAGTGGACGTTGGGAGAGTACGAGCTCGGCATCTTCGGGGGCATTTCCTACATCGTCCTGGTCGGTACGAACTTCATGTCGGCGGTTGGACAAGCCGCGAGCCCTCGACTAGCGAAGCTGTTCGCGAGCGGGCAACGGGCCGCATTCCTTCGCCTGTTGAGGACACTCATCCTCCTGGCAGCAGGGTCCGCTGTTGTCGGAACAATTGCGAGTGTCCTGTGGGGCGCGCCGCTCTTGCGCTGGGTGTACGGGCCTGAGTTTGCCGATAGGGCGAGCATCCTCGCCTTTCTGGCGATCGCAGCAGTATTCGCCTTCCCCGCGAGTATTTTGGCAGTGGCCGCGACTGCCGTTCGTCGCTTCAAGCAGCAGCTTCCCGTGTTCGCCGTTGTCCTCATGCTCGGAGCGATTGGTGCCTGGCAACTCATTCCTGCATACGGGCTTGAGGGTGCCGCTTTCGTGACGGGCGTGATGGGGCTCGCGCAGGCGGTGGGGTGTGGAACCCTGGTCGCTATGGCGTTGAGGCGAGAGTGATGCGGGGGAGCGATAAGTGTTGCGGGTAATGCACATCGTTGGCGCGATGAACCGCGCTGGCGTCGAGACCTGGCTGATGAATTTGGCGCGAGTGACCGACCCTACGTTGACTGAGTTCACGTTCGTCAAGCACTCCTTCGAAGAGTCCGCTTACGACCAGGAGATCCGGCAACTCGGCCATCGAGTAGTGGTGGTTCCGTTGAGAGGCAACGCAGTTTCTTACGTCTTGACACTCCGGCGAGTATTGCGATCGCTACCTCGATTTGACGCGGTTCATGCGCATGTGGGGCACTTCTCTGGAATCGCGCTTGCCGCGGGATGGTGGGCCCGGACGCCGGTTCGTATCGCCCACAGTCACTCGGACAGTCGCTCGGTTCAACGTCAGTCGGGGTTGATCAGGCGCGTCTACCTTCGGGCATCGTCGGCGCTTGCGCGGATCTTCGCTACGCGAGGGCTCGCCTCGAGTCCGGAGGCATGTGAGTCGCTCTTTCGCCGCGCGCCCAGTCCTTCAGGGAAGTACCAGGTCCTACCGACGGGAATCGACCTCTCGCAACTGCCCGTCGCTCGCGCCAACCTCCGTGAGGAACTAGGCGTACCAAGTGATACGCGGCTGATATGCCACGTCGGCCGCTTCGTTGAGGTGAAGAATCACGAACTTCTCGTCGACGTCGCACGAGTATGGGACAGCGCCGGGCCCGACTTTCGGCTGTTGCTAATCGGCGACGGACCGCTCCGTCCCGCGATCGAGCGCAAGGTTGACGCAGCGAACCTGCGCCAT
This sequence comes from Pseudomonadota bacterium, assembly GCA_023419375.1. GTDB lineage: Bacteria > Desulfobacterota > Desulfovibrionia > Desulfovibrionales > Desulfovibrionaceae > Desulfovibrio. The sequence continues at coordinate 4,068 of JAEZYD010000063.1, read as the reverse complement.
CGCGTGCGTTTCCTCGGCACGCGCTCAGACATCCTGTCGGTCCTCGCAGAAGTAGATCTCGTGGTCCTTCCGTCGTTGTACGAGGGCGTATCAATTGTGCTCCTCGAGGCACAAGCGAGTGGATGTCCCGTACTTATGTCGGCTCACCTTAGTGCGAGCGGAGTTGTGGTGCCGTCGCTTGTCACGCGATGCGATGTCGCCGCCGGCGCCAACGAATGGGCACAGGCAGCACTAGAGGCATCGGCGCGCGTGCGAAGCCGTGAAGACCGGGAGGCCGCTCTGCAAGCGATGCGAAGCTCGGAATACTCTCTTCAAACAACTCTTGAGCGGCTGGGGCGTATGTGGAGTGACCGGGGAGAGGACCGATGACCGCTCAGATCACCGTGGGGCTGCCGTTCTTCAATAGCGCAAAGACCGTGCTCGCATCCGTTCAGTCTGTGTTCGCTCAGACCATAGATGATTGGGAACTCATCCTCGTCGATGATGGTTCCACCGATGGCTCGGTCGAGCTCCTTTCTCGTATCGAGGATCCGCGTGTTCGGCTTGTCGTCGACGGTGAGAATCGCGGCCTTGCCAGTCGACTGAACCAGATTTCTCAGTTGGCATCCGCTCCGTTGCTGGCACGCATGGATGCCGACGACATCATGGCGCCGCATCGTTTGGAGACCGAGGTCTCACTTCTGCGCGCCTCGGGGGCGGATCTCGTATTCTCGGACGCCGTGTCCATCGACGTGCGATCCGTGCCGCGAGGAGTGCGAGTGTCGGAGCGGTCACCCTCTCGATCAAGGTATTTCCGGAACTCTCCCTACATTCACCCGACGCTGTTAGGCCGAAAGGACTGGTATCTACAGAATCCGTACGATGACAAATTGAGGCGATGTCAGGACCAGGAACTGTGGGTGCGGACCCGAGACTCGGCGCATGTCGAGATTTGCTCCGAGCCGCTTCTCTACCTTCGCGAGGCGGGTACTGTGTCGGCGCGCAAGTACGCCGCCAGCATGGCGGGCACACGCGCGGTGCTGAACAAGCATGGATGGTCGCAGTTGGGTGCTGCGGGGACGACGGTCAGGCTCGTTGAATCGATTTTCAAACAGTGGAGTTTTTCCGTGGCGAGCCGGATGCGTATCGCAGATCGCCTCGTTGGTTTGCGATCCCTGGCCCTCACAGCGGATGACGCCGCGAGGCACGCTGAGGTGATACGCAAGATTTCAATGACAACCTTGCCTGGTATCGACACCTAGCGCCCGTGTCGTCGCGGCAGTGTTGCCCTTTACGCTGGCGGTGACACTTGGCCACAGCCGTCGCGAGCGTCACCCGGCTTGGTGACCGCGGTCAGGCACACTGGGGCGTTAGCCTGGGAGGTCGTTCGACTCAGCTTCGAGCGGGAAGGTCTCAGAGACATCTCGGAATACGTGCCAGCAACCCCTCGTCCAATCGGCACGGGAGCGGTGAGCTCAGGGATCACGACCGGTGAAGGGGCGGCATGTCAAGAGACAACGCATGGGACTCGATCCTCACCTGCGAAACGACGAATGGTTTGGAACCGACCCGGCGTGCCCGTGTGCGAATTGCCTGGTCCAAGCTCCTCATTACGGTGCTCATCCTCGCGGTGCTTGCCCTTGCGTCTGTCGGTTTGCGCGGTTGGCTCGCTAAGGGCGAACTGGAGCAGGCGCAGGGCTTGGTTGACGTGGCGCAGCAGCAACTGGAGGACGGGGACTACGGAGCGCTCACCGAGACGTTTGAGCAGGTGAGGGAGCACACGCAACGTGCGAGAACCTACGCCTCAGGGCCCGCGTGGCGGGCCGCCGAGCATCTGCCGCGATTTGGCCCTAACTTGCGCGCGCTTCGGGGCATGACCGAGGTAGTGGACGACGCGCTTGACGCCGCGGCACCGAGTGTCGCACTTGCGCCGATGTTCACACGGGAGGGCCTCGCTCCTCAAGGCGGTCACGTGCCACTTGAGCCCTTCCGGCGCGCAGCCGAGGAGGTACCGCCATTTGCGGCGGAGATGGCCCGCCTGAGCGACCGCCTGGATCGCGTGAGCACCACCGGAACGGTGGCACCGCTGCAAGACGCTAAGGGGCGCCTCACTGAGGCCTTCGATGAGGCAACCGAGCGGCTGGACGAGGCCGCCCCCGTCGCCGCATATATGCCCGCCATCCTGGGCGATGGCGGCGCCAGGCGATATGTGGTGATGTTTCAGAACAACGCTGAGTTGAGGTCGTTGGGCGGCACGGCGCTTTCGTTTTCCGAGATATCGGTGGACGACGGCGAGATCCAGCTTGTTCGCACCGTTCCTGCAGGCCTTGAGGAGTTCCCCTTCCGCGAGGAGCCCGTGGTGCCACTCCCGGCTGGCTTTGAGGACCTTTACTCGCGATCAGACGGCTACTTCATCGCTGATGCCACGATGCGGCCGAGTGGTGACACGGCCGCGCGCATTGTGCAGGCGGAGTGGGAGAGCAAGTACGGCGACAAGGTGGACGGGGTGATCTCGATGGATGGCCCCGCTCTGAGCGGCCTGATGGCTGCGACCGGGCCCGTCACACTGTCCACCGGGGACGAGGTCTCCTCCGAGAACGTGGTGCCGCTGCTCTTCAACGAGGTGTACCTGCGTTACAACACCGGTGACTTGCTCGCCGACAACCTTGCCCAGAACCGCGTCTATGCGGAGACCGTAGAGCAGACATTCGGCCGCCTGAGTTCTGGCGAGTTTGACCCTCTGACGCTTGTCCGCTCGCTGCGCAGCGCCGCCTCGAACGGGAGCTTTACCGTCTGGCTCGATGAGCAGGATGAACGCGCCGCGCTCAGCTCGACCACGTTCGGCGCCTCCGGTGTGCCTGCGGGCACGGATGACACCGACGTCGTAGGGCTCTACCTCAATGACCAGGTGGGCTCCAAACTCGACTACTACCTCAACGCCTCGGTCACTACAGCGTCGGCCGCGTGCGCTGCAGGCGACCGCCAGGTCTACCGCGCCACGATGTCTCTCACCAACACCGTGCCAACATCACAGGTGCCGAGCCTCAGTCCATCCATCACCGGGGGCGACTATCGCAGAATCGGCCTCGACAAAGCGGAACAGCGCTTTGCCGTCTTTGTCTATCTCCCCGAAGGTGCGACGCTCCTGGGGGCCCAGGTCAACGGCGAGTCTGTGGCGCCTACCGGGCAGACGGACGAGGGGCACCCCGTCCAGGTCCTGTGGGTGCGAGTAAAGCCCGGCGCCACGAGCACACTGAGCGTTGACGTGCTCGCGCCCTCACTGGGCGAGCGTGAACTTGAAGTGGACGTCACTCCCACGCTGTCGGGCGTCAGCCGCTCGTCCATGCCCCTGGACTGCAGCACGGTGGCGCTCCCATAGCCCTCAGGCCCGCACGGCGTCCTCGGTACGCTCCAAGAACGCCGCCACCGCACTGTTGAGCGCGCCGGATTCGACGAGGATGCCGTCGTGACCCACGGGTGAGTTGATGAGGTGAACGCCGCCAGCTTGGGGCAACGCCTCGGCGAGGCGCTCCGCGTTGACCACTGGGTAGAGCCGGTCGGAATCGACTGCGACGATAAGAGCGTCACCCTCGTAGCGCGACAACGCCTGCACTGCCCCGCCGCGCCCGCGCCCCACGTCGTGGGTGTTGATGGAGTGAACGATCCGCAAGTACGTATTCGCGTCAAAGCGTCGCGCCAGCTTGTCGCCGTGATGCTCAAGGTATGACCGCACCGCGTATCGGCCGGTGGGCAGGAGCGGGTTCTCGCCGTCTTGCGCGGCGTTACTGAAGCGCTCGTCGAGCTCCGCCTCTGAGCGGTATGTGGTGTGGGCGATCATGCGCGCGATCCCGAGGCCGCGGTGCGGGCCCTCGCCGTCAACGGCGTCGTAGTAGTCGCCGCCGTTGAACGCCGGGTCGTTCTCAATCGCCGCCATTTGTGGTGCTGCCCACGCGATCTGCTCTGCGGTGGTGACGGCGGTGGTGCCGATCGCGCCAATCGCGCGGACCCTGTCGGGGTAGGTGGCCGCCCATTCAATGGCGCGCATGCCACCCATGGACGGGCCGATGATGAGACGCCACGACGGGATCG
>JAEZYD010000048.1 GCA_023419375.1 Pseudomonadota bacterium | reverse complement strand
GGGGCACAGCCCCCGGGCCTCCCATCTTTGGTCCACCACAGCCTAGTTTATGATGGCCTAACCGCCGATAAGCTTCATGGCCATCTGCGGCAAGGAGTTGGCCTGCGACAACATGGCCACCGCAGACTGGGTGAGAATCTGGTTGCGGACAAAGGACGTCATTTCTGTCGCAACGTCCACGTCGGAAATACGGGATTCAGCAGCCTGGAGATTTTCAGCCTGAGTATTCAGGTTGGTAATCGTGTTTTCCAGGCGGTTCTGCACCGCGCCAAGATGTGCGCGGATTTTATCCTTGGACACGATGGCCTGGGTGATGGCCTCAAGCGACTGCTGCGCGGCCTGCTGCGTGGAAACCGTGCCGCCTGCGCGCAGTTTGTTGCTGGCCGTGTCGTAGGCCTGGTTGCCGACGCCAAGAGCAGATGCAGTGGTGCAGCCGATGGTGATATAGTAATAGTCTTCGGCAGAATCGTTGCCGGTGCCAAAGTGAACCTTGAGCTTGCCGGAAGACGTCATGCCACTGCCATCGTGCGAGTCAGAGGACAACGTACCGTTCAACAGGTGGATACCGTTGAAGTCGGTGGCATTGGCGATACGGGTAATTTCCGAAGCCATTGCCTGGTACTCGGATTCGATCATCAGGCGCTGCGTGGAGTCATAGGTGCCGGTGGCAGCCTGTTCCGCCAGTTCCTTCATGCGCGTGAGCTTTTCGTCGATGATGCCCAGCGCGCCGTCGGCGGTCTGGATCATGGAGATAGCGTCGTTCGCGTTGCGCGCGCCCTGATGCAGGGTGGTTATGTCGGCGCGTTGCAGTTCTCGAATTGCCAGACCTGCGGCATCATCAGCGGCGCTGTTGACGCGAAGACCAGACGACAAGCGCTGCATGGATTTTCCCAGTGCCGAGTAATGCGCATTTAAATTTCTGGCCGTATTGTCGGCCATCATATTATGGTTAATGACCAAAGACATGGGACACCTCCTGGTGGTTACTAAGCTGTACTCGCCAAGATGCAATCCATGTGCCAAGAAAAAAAGTTGTTATAATTTAAGTAGTTGTGAGATTAAAATTTTAGAGGGAAAAATTTTCCCTCCCGGACGAGGAATTTTTGACAGGATATCAAGGCATTCGCACAAACGACTTTGCCTGCTTCAGAGGCGCTGGAGTGCAGACCGATGCCCTTGCTGCTGCCCGGCAACCTCGTGCGTAGCAGTGCAGGCAATTTCTGCGCGCAGGCATACGACTGAGGAAAATGTATTCGTTAAGGTCGCGGGCCGCGCACACCATGCAGAAACCCCGGCCTGTTCCCCATGTATAAGGGAGCAGGCCGGGGTTATGTTGTTATCAACGCCCTGAGGCGGCGATTAGTGCGGAATGATGTTGGCCAAAAAGTCCTTGGCGCGCTGGGTTGCCGGATTGTCGAAAAACTTGTCCTTGGGGGAGTCTTCAAGAATCTGGCCGGTTTCCATAAAAAGAACCCGGTTGGCGACCTTGCGGGCAAAGCCCATTTCGTGGGTAACGACCATCATGGTCATGCCTTCGTAGGCCAGCTCAACCATGACATCCAGCACTTCATTGATCATTTCCGGGTCAAGTGCTGATGTCGGCTCGTCAAAAAGCATGGCCACGGGATCCATGCACAGGGCGCGGGCAATGGCAACGCGCTGCTGCTGACCGCCCGAGAGCTGTGAAGGATACTTTTCCGTCTGCTGTTCAAGGCCGACCCGCTTAAGCAGCATCTGGGCCTTTTCCATGGATTCTTCGCGGTTGCGCTTGAGCACCTTTTCCTGAGCCAGAACAAGGTTATGGATGATGTTCAGGTGCGGGAAAAGCTCAAAATGCTGAAAAACCATGCCAACGTGGCTGCGGAGCTGGGCCAGGTTGGTTTTTTTGCTGGTCACTTCTGTGTTGTTTACAAAAATCTTGCCAGACTGCACGGGTTCAAGGCCGTTCACGGTTTTGATCAGCGTGGATTTTCCCGAACCGGAAGGCCCGCATACCACAACTACCTCGCCCTTGTGTATGCGCGTGCTACAGTGGCTCAGCACATTGAAGTCACCGTACCACTTGGATACGTTTTCCAGAATGATCATGGCTTCATCGGTGGGATTAATCATTGATTGAGTCTCTTTTTTACCATGGTTACGGTGGCTGAAACACAGAGGCAGACCACAAAGTAGCCGGATCCTGCAATCAGTACCATATCAATTTCATAGCCTGTAGTTTTGCCAATGTTGGAAGCGGTGCGGAAAAAGTCGGCAAGGCCGATTATGTACACCAGAGCGGTATCCTGAAAAAGAATCATGCCCTGGGTCAGCAGCAGGGGCGTCATAACGCGGAATGCCTGCGGCAGGATGACATAGGTGATGGTTTGCGACTTGGTCATGCCAAGGGCAAGGGATGCCGCATACTGGCCGCTGGAAACACTGCGCATGCCCGCGCGGATGATTTCTGCATAGTAGGCCGCCTCAAAGGCGGTAAAGGCCACTATGGCGGAAACAAGCCGGATGTCTGTTTGCGGCGAAAGATTGAAGAACGAAGTCAAAAACTGCGGCACAATGAGGTAGAACCACAACAGCACCATCACAAGGGGGATGGAGCGGAAGCAGTTTACATAGGCGGCGGAGAGCCAGCGCATGGGCGCGTAAACTGAAATGCGCGCCACAGCAAGCAACGTGCCTATCACCATGCCAAAGGCAATGGCCGTGATGGTGATCTTGAGCGTTACCATTGCCCCCTGCGCAAGCAGGGGCAGGCTCTGCTGGAGTATGCTCCAGTCGATGCTAAACATTTTTGCCTCCTGTGCTCATGGAGGGCAAACGCATTTTGTTCTCCAGCAGTTTCATGGAACGCATGACCACAAAATTCAGGAAGGCGTAGGCAAGCGTAACCGCAATGAACGATTCATACGCATAGCCGGAAAATTCCAGAAGGCGGTTGGCCTGCGCGGTCAGTTCGATAAGCCCCACAGTTGAGGCAACTGCGGTGTTTTTGACCATGTTGAGCATTTCGGAGGTCAAAGGCGGAATGATAATGCGGTAGGCATTGGGCAACAGAACGTGACGATAGGTTTGCGGCAGCGTAAGGCCAAGGGCCAGGGCTGCGTAGCGTTGCCCGCGCGAGAGGGCCTGAATGCCAGACCTGACCTGCTCACAGACGCGCGCCCCGGTAAAGAAACCCAGCGCGCAGGTGGAAATGACAAAAAATTGGATGTTGGGGTTCAGTTCTGCCTTGAACCATACGCTTGCTTTGTAGGGCAGCAGGTCGGGTGCTGCCAGGTACCATATGAAAAACTGAACGATAAGAGGTATGTTGCGAAAAACGGTCACATAGGCTGCGCCAATGTTGCTCAGAATCTTGTTGGGCAGAGTGCGGAGAATACCGAAAAAAGAGCCCAGAAGAAAAGCCAGAATCCAGGCACAGACAGACAGGGCCACTGTCGTCAAAAAGCCGTCCACCAGCCAGCTAAAGTAGGTGACGTTTCCGAACGGCGCCTGCTCAAAAAAAATGCCCCAGTTCCAGTTAGCCTGCATTCGTTGGTTCCATCCCTGTGTAAAAAACGTATCTCATGGTGCAGCGGGCTTTAAACGCATGCCCGGGAGCGCCCGCTTGCGCCTGAAGCTCCCGGGCATGCCTAAAATCAGTTCAGGGCCTTGTCGTTGGGGGCCTTGAAGAGAGCCTTCATTTCATCAGACATTTCAAAATTCATGTTCATGTTCTTGGGCGGAATGGGCTGCATGAACCAGCGGTTAAAGGACTTTTCGGCGTTGCCGTTGCCCTGTTCCGCAGCAATCACATCGTCGAGCAGCTTCTTGAACTGGGCATCACCCTTGCGCACCATGCAGCCGTAGGCTTCAAAGCTCTGCGGGGTACCCACGATGATCCAGTCAGCGGGCTTTTTGGCCTTGGCGCGTTCGCCGGCAAGCAGGGCATCATCCATAAAGAAGGCCACAGCGCGGCCGGATTCCACAGTGCGGAACGCATCGCCGTGGTCTTTCACGCTGATGATGTTGATGGCGAGGCCCTTCTCGTCATTCATCTTGTTCAGCAGCTTTTCAGACGTGGTGCCGGAGGTCACGGCAACATTCTTGCCCTTCAGGCCGTCAAAGTCCTTGATGCCGGAGTCTTTGTTGACCAGCAGGCGGGTGCCGATGATAAAAAAGGTGTTGGAGAAGTCAACCTGCTGCTGACGTTCCAGGTTGTTGGTGGTCGAGCCACACTCAAAATCAAAGGTGCCGTTCTGCAGCAGGGGAATACGGTTCTGCGAGGTGATGGGCACAAAGCGCACCTGGAGGTTGGGCATGTTCAGCTGTTTTTTAACGGCTTCCACAACCTTGTTGGAATAGTCCTGCGCGTAGCCGATAACGTTCTGCTGAAGATCGTAGTAGGAAAAAGGCACGGAAGATTCACGGTGACCCACAACAATCACGCCGGTATCCTTGATTTTTTTCAAGGTCCCGGTGAGTTCCTCTGCCTGCGCCTGACCGCCCTGAACAGAGGTCAGCAGTAGCAGAGCCGCAAGAGCGGACAAAATGGATTTCTTCAGCGCCATGGTTTCCTCCTGGAATGGCATTTGCGGAAGACGGCGCCCCGTTGCCAAATAGCAGCGCCGCCGAAGAAAACTACCCGGAAAAAGGTGTTTGCCAGACCCATAAAAGCCAAGCCCCGCATTCAGTAACCACGGTGCATCGGTTTTGATGGAGTGCCGGTGTGCAAGAGCACGTCCACGGCAAACAGTTTCCCTGAGTTCCTGCCAGAGTGCAGTGTCTGCGCTCATCGGCGCGCCGATGCTGGCAGACAAGAGAGCCGGGTGCGCTATCATGGTTCAGCGCACGCCGCTTCACGCTTCTGTGAACGATACGCGGCAACCGACAAAGAAAAATACATCAAACCATGCGGCGCTTAGCGGTGCATGATCCATCGCTGACCGGTGCCTTGGGGGGGAGGCGTCGCTGCGTTCTTGAGCAATTTAATGATGCGAAAATGTATTCGCAAAATTTTACGTCACATGTTCAGGCGTTTACCGCTGCGGGTAAAAAGCGCTCGCGCCTCACAAGCGGGCGTTTGCTCGCACAGCCTTAAGAGCGATTACAAGGTGAAATCGCTCCCGAGAGTGCAGGAACCACAAGCAGTTATGTTTGCGGTAGAACACCTGCATCAAAATTTTCATTAAAATACCTCGGCATCATTATAAATATTGGCTCTGGTGTCAATATAACATCCGCTTGCGTTGACCTCGTTTGCGCTGCCGTCCCAATTGGGGGCAGACGCATAAATGTAACATTTTTTTTAAATTTTGCGCTATTGGTGCTGCTTGTATTGTCCGATAAACGATAATATGATCGTTTAACTTGGTTTGCTGCGAGGCTGTTTTTTCAGCTTCGGGCACAATTATCCGTTTTCCGATAAGGGTGGGTTTATGGTTTTTATTTCCCATGCGTTTGCTTTAGCCTTGCTGGCGATTTTGGCGGCTGTTGGAAAAATTGACGGATTCTTGTGGCTTGCCTTGGGCGGTGTGGCTGTCTGCGTGGCGGTTGACGCAATCATGTGGTTGCGCGCCTGGGCCGAGGCCAGGAAAATGAGCGAGCAGATGGTTGAAATCGCCAGCGGCGCTGGCGAATCAGGCGGCGCTGATAATCAAGAACGACTTGCCTATTGCCTTGGGCGGCTGCGTTCGGCAGAAGCCAATCTGGCTGCCGAGCGGCAACGCACTGCCGGGCTTGAAGGCAACAATGCGGCGCTTCAGGCAAAGCTGCAAGCGGCGCAGGCCGAAAATACAGCCTTGAGTGAGAAATTTGAAAAGGGTGATGCCGTGTTGCGCAAGGCGCATACTGTCTGCGCCAAACTCTCTGCCGAAGCCCAAAACCTCGCAACCCTGGTTACGGAAGTGAACCAGGGGGTTGCCGTGCAGCGCGACCGTCTGAACGAAACCGGCGGCGCAATGGACACGGTCTCTCAGGGGGCGCACGAATCATCCATGCGTGTGCGCGAGATTTCTGAAAACGCGCAGACAGCCAGCGGCAGCGCATCTGCCAGCAAGGAGCAGGTTGACGGCGCTGTCAGTTCCATTGAGCAGCTCAAAAATACCATTGTGCAGCTCAAGGAAGCTATGGCGGGCCTGGGAGAAAAAGCCAGCAATATCGGCAAGGTGATGGCTGTCATTAATGAAGTTGCCGACCAGACCAACCTGCTGGCCCTTAACGCAGCCATCGAGGCGGCCCGCGCTGGCGAAGCCGGGCGTGGTTTTGCCGTTGTGGCAGACGAGGTGCGCAAGCTTGCAGAAAAAACCATGGGCGCCACGCGGGAAGTTGAAGACGCCGTAAAGGCTATTCAGCATGAGGCCCAGCGCAATGCCGAAACTGTGGATGCCGCTGCGCGTCTCAGCCTTGAAGGAGCAAGTTCCGCCTCCGTGGCTGGCGAGCGCATGCGCGAAATTCTGGAGACCATGTCCGGCACAGCCCAGCATTTGCAGGCTGTGGCCGCCACGGCCGGCGTGCAGTCGGAAAATATTGAAGACGCCAATAAAGCCCTGGACGAAATCCGCGTAGTGGCAGAGCAGACCTCTGGCAATATGAAGGTATTTACTGCCGCACTGCTGACATTTCAGGGCGGCATGGAAGAGCTGGACATGATTGTAGGCGCCCTGGCAAGCGGCGACTATGATCGTGCATCCTCAAGCAAGTTTGTGCAGTGGACGCGCAATATGGATCTTGGCATAAATGATATAGACAGCCAGCATCGCCTGCTTGTTGACTATATTAACGATCTGCACAGCGCCATGACCAATAACAGCAGCGCGCAAGAGATGCTTGGCATTCTGCACAAGCTCCGCGATTACACCAGTACACACTTCAGGGATGAAGAAAAGCACTTTGTCCACACTGATTACCCCTCCACCAAGGACCATCTTCAGATTCACAGGGAATTTGAGGCCAAGGTCAATGAAGTGGAGCAGGGCCTCAAGCAGGGAACAATAACCCTGAGCATGGATTTGCTTTCGTTCCTTAAAGACTGGCTTGTGCAGCACATCATGGGCATGGATGCGCAGTATGCGCCCTATGTCAAAAAAGCTGCCAAGCTTGGCGCGACCCGCAAGGGGCGAGTTGCCTGATTTCATTGTTTCAGCTGTTTGTTAAAAGCCCGTTCCGGTTCAAAAAAACGCAGTATCTGCGGTTTCAGGTCGGGGCGGGCCTTTTGCATGATGCGGTAGTCACAGACTCCTCGGCCCCGGCCTGCGGTTTTCGGATTTTGGAGAATGGAGTGGATTCTTCTTCCACCATTGCAGGACTGGCGAAAATCATTCATATGCAGGTTATGGAATGATGGCTTTGCCGTGATGGACCGGCCGCAAGTACTGCTTTGATTGGCACGTTTTTATGGCTGCGCTGCAGGTGGTTTTGCCTTTGCACAAAGCGACAAGAGTCAAGTCTGGGGGAATGGATGCCCATCCAACGCGCTGCCGCAACCAACCGCACCATCAAACTGTTGTGCAGCGGGCTTGCCTGGCTTTTTTTGCTGTCATTGCCCGGCATGGCCTGCGCTTTTGATACCGCGGTGTCGCATCTTGGTGATGTGGCCCTCACACCCACCGAGATGGCCTACCTGCGTGAGCATAAAAAAGTTACCCTGTGCGTTGACCCCGATTGGGTTCCTTATGAGCAGATAGACGCATCGGGCAAACATGTGGGCATTGCAGCCGATCTTCTGGCGCTGGTCGCAGACAGAACCGGCCTTGAGTTTGAGCTGGTGCGCACGGCAGACTGGAATGAAAGCCTGGCTTTTTCCAAAAGCGGACAGTGCAAGGTGTTGAGTTTTCTCAACCAGACCCCTGAACGCAGTGAATGGCTTATCTTTACCTCGCCCCTGTTCAGTGACCCCAACGTGTTTATAACGCGCGAAGAGCATCACTATATTTCTGACCCGGCAGCGCTGGAGCACGAATCCATTGTCTTTCCCGAAGGCACGGCAATGGAGGGTTTGATCAGGGAGCGGTACCCCAATCTTGAGATCAAGCTTGTGCGGTCAGAGGATGAGGCCATGAAAATGGTTTCAAGCCGCCGCAGCTCCATGACCATGCGTTCCCTGATGGTGGCCGCCTACACCATACGCACAAACGGGCTGTTCAATCTGAAAATTGCCGGGCAATTGCCCATGTACATGAATCACCTGCGCATTGGCGTAAGCAAGAATGATGTCACCCTGCGCAATATTCTGGACAAGGGCGTGATGACCATAACCCCGCAGGAACGGGGAAGGGTGGTCAATCAGCACATTTCCATCAATGTGCAGTCAGCCATCAACCCTATGTGGTTTCTTTTTGGCGGCGGCATTGGCGCTGTCATTGCTTTGCTCTGGGGCTACTGGACCTACCGGCTGCGGCGGCTGAATGCCGTGCTGCTACATATTTCAAATACCGACAAGCTCACAGGCCTTGCCAACCGGCAAAAACTTTCTGCTGATATGGCCGAGGCCATACTGCGTTCGCACCAGCGGGAATTTCCTCTTTCCGTGCTGTTGCTGGATGTGGACAACTTCAAACATGTCAACGATACCTTTGGGCATCTTGCTGGTGACGGTGTGTTGCAGGCCCTGAGCGCCCTGGCTGTCGATGTATTGCGCCCGCAGGATATTGCCGGGCGTTGGGGTGGGGAGGAGTTTCTTGTGCTTTTGCCCGAAACCAATGCCAATGAGGCCGGGGAAATTGCCGAAAAGCTTCGCCGCCGGATTGAAGAATTCAGTTTTGCAGACGGCCTGCACTGTACAGTAAGCATCGGCCTTGCAGAAATGCGCCCCTACGATACTCAGGACAGCCTGATCCACCGGGCGGACACTGCGCTTTACCATGCAAAAAGAATGGGGAAAAACAGGGTTTCTGTGGGGTGATTTCTTGTGCATTTAAGGTGTTAAACTGCCGAATTATGTCATACCTGTTTATAATATCGGGTCATGAACTTGCTTGAAGCAAAAATTTGGAGTAGATTTATTGCTATAGATTTTTAATTTTCATATTTCCGTAACAGCCTTTTGATGTTCACTTTTTGTTTGAACGCTGCATAGCCTCCATAGCCTCCATTGCCTCCATTGCCTTCACGTGCTGCCATCTGTCCTGTTTCTTGGGAGTTGACGCATTCTGCCGATGCGGGGTTCATATGACTGATTCCCAGCCAAACCTTCGTTCAGAATCTGAACGAAGCAAATCATCCCGGCTGCATTCCCACAAGCAGCTGTGGGTCATTGCCATAATCAACTTGCTTGTTCTGGCCATTATTATTTTTGCCCTTGTGGGCAGCAGGCAGCAGGAACTCGCCACAGCCGCCAGCACGCTTGAAAGTGTTTCCCGATCCATTGACGATGTTCTTTCCTGGCGTTTTGAGAAAATCAATCTTGCCCTGCTGGGCGCGGTTGATGAAGCGCAACAGCAGGCACTGCGCGGCGATGTCTCGTGGGAGCGCTTTGAAACATACGGCAAGAATCTTGATGAGCGCCTGCCGGACACCCTTGGTTTTTTGCTGACAAATACGCAAGGGAAGGTAGTGTACGCTTCTCCCCGCGCACTTTCCGGCGAGATGTCCATCACCAATGCCGACCACTTTGTTCAGCTGCGCAACAACCCCTCCCCTGGGCTTGTCATTTCCCCCCCTTTTTATAGCCAGTTATGGACGCGACCCATCATTGTGCTTTCCATGCGCTATTTGTTGCCCGATGGTTCGTTTGGCGGCGTTGTGGCCTGCGCTGTCTCCATTGATATGTTTTCGGACATCATGGCTTCAGCCGTCATTGTGGGCCCAAGCGCCGTGGCCACCCTGTGGGACAAAAAGCTGGGCCTTGTCACGCAGTACCCGCGCGGGCGTTTCTGGCTTGATGCCAAGCCGTCGCCCCTGTTGCAAAAGTATATTGAACACGATGCCCCTCCTGGCCTTTATCGGCACACGCGGGCAGATTTTGGCGATAAAAAGAGATTCGCGTTTTATCGCAAGCTCCGCCAATGGCCTCTGTATCTTTCTATTGGCCTCTATGAAGAGGCCGTGCTCGTCAAATGGCGGCAGGACATCTATTCACTGGGTTTATTGTGGATAGTCTGCGTATTTATCTCATTCTGGAGCGGCATGAGCTACACACGTCAGCTCAAGGCTCTTGAATTGGGCGAAAAGCGCTATAAAGGCCTTTTTGACAACATGCAGGCAGGCATGGCCCTGTGCGAGCCGGTTTTTGCGCCAGACGGCAAAATTTGCGATTTCAGGCTGGTTGAGATCAACCAGGCCTACTGCGATATGTTCAAGACGGAGCGGGAAGACGTTATCGGCAAAACACTGCTGGAAAGAATCAGCCCCAAAACCAGCGAGACAGCCCGCTGGGTGAATCCGCTCATAGTCACTGCGGAAACCGGCGAGCCGTCTCATTTTGAATTTTACCTTGCTGGCAACAACCTGTGGGCGGATATTGTTGCTTACCGCTCAGAAGCTGGAATCATAGCATTTTTGTGCACTGACATAAGTGAAAGAAAATTTGCTCAGGCGCGGGCAAACCGTATTTCACAAATGTACGCGGCTCTCAGCAGATGCAATCAGGCCATTGTGCGCTGTACTGGCAGAAACGACCTCTTTGCTGAGGTCTGCCGGGCTGCTGTGGAAGCTGGCGGCATGAAGGGAGCCTGGATAGGCCTTGTTGAAAAGCAGACAGGCAACGTGCAGCCCGTTGCGTCGTTTGGCCTGAGCAATGTTGATCTGCAAAAGCTCGACATCTCTGTATGGGCGTCTGACCCCAAGGGGTCCGGGCCAACTGGCTGTGCAATCCGAAACAACGAATCTGTCTGGTCAGACGACACCACAACTGACCCCAGGCTTGCGCCCTGGTGGCAGCTTGTGCGCAAAACGGGCTTTCTTACTGTTGGGGCGCTCCCCTTGCGCCAACGTGGAGAAGTTGTTGGAAATTTGACGCTCTACGCCGATGATGCCGGAACCTTTGACGCAGAGGTGCGCGAGCTCCTGGGGGAAATGGCCCTGAACGTCAGTTTTGCGCTGGATAATTTTACCTGGGAAGAAGAGCGCCGCCGCAACGAAGCCCGCATCAATGAACTGGCCTACTATGATCAACTGACCGGTCTTGCCAACCGCCCTCTGCTTATTGACCGCATCCGGCAGGCTGTTGCGGTGGGCATGCGCACGGACAAGTTCAGCGCGCTGCTGTTTTTTGACCTCGACCGATTCAAAACAATCAACGACACGCTTGGTCATGCTCACGGCGACAATCTGCTCAGGCAGGTTGGGCAACGCCTGCTTGGCATTGTTCCGGCAGACGACACGGTGGCGCGCTTTGGCGGCGACGAGTTTGTTTTGTTACTGCATGGTCTGTCGGGCAGCAGCGAGGAGGCTGCGGAGGCCGTGGCGCTTATCTGCCGCAAAATTCTCTCTGCCGTACGCGAGCCAATTGTTGTGGAGGGCATTACCTGCCACTGCACAGCCAGCATTGGCGTTGCCCTGTTCGGCAAGCAGAGCATCACTCCGGATGAACTGCTCAAGCAGGCGGATCTTGCCATGTATCAGGCTAAAGATGCCGGAAGAAATACCGTGCGCTTTTTTGATCCGGCCATGCAGCAAACCGTCATGGAGCGCATAGAGCTTGAACGGGATCTTGAGGAAGCCATACGTCTTGAGCAGTTTGTGCTGTATTACCAGCCGCTGATTGACCTGAATGACAACGTGTTTGGCGCTGAAGCGCTGATTCGCTGGCAGCACCCCAAGCGCGGTATTGTGCCCCCCGCCGAGTTTATTCCCCTTGCAGAAGAAAACGGCATGATTGCCCGCATAGGCGCATGGGTGGTGCGGGAGGCGTGCAGCCAGCTTGGGCGCTGGGCTGAGATACCCGAGTTTGCGAATCTGACAATTGCCATCAACGTCAGCGCCCGCCAGTTCCGCGAAAGTGATTTTGTACGGGATGTTACGGCAGCTGTGCGGCAAACGGGCATTGACCCCGGCCTGCTGAAGCTGGAACTGACCGAAAGCCAGCTGGCCCTGAACATGCAGGAAATCATTGCGTCCATGGTCGAGCTGAGCAATCTGGGTATCCGGTTTTCGCTGGATGACTTTGGCACCGGCTATTCGTCCATGACGTATCTCAAGCTGCTCCCGCTGGATCAGCTCAAGATTGACCGCTCGTTCATTCGCGACCTGCTCACTGACCCCAACGATGCCGCCATCGCCAGCATCATCATCGCGCTTTCGCAGAGCCTTGGTTTAACCACCGTGGCCGAGGGCGTGGAAAACCGCGAGCAGAAAAGGGCCCTGCTGAACATGGGCTGCACGTTGTTTCAGGGGTATCTGTTCAGCGTGCCGCTGGCAGTAAAGGAGTTTGAGCGTTATCTGGTGCGCAGAAATGCAACGGCGGGCGAGGGCAGGGAGTAGCCAGAGCAGTATGAAAGCTTTGAGCGGGGCAATGTTCAGGCCTGTCGCCGAGTGCCATGCCAGAAAAAAACTGAGCGCTTCAAAATAACACGGGCGGGGTTTACCCCGCCCGTGAACGTCATATCCGCAAAATATACCTAAAATCAGGCTACTCGTTGATACCGTCCAGTTGCTGCCATTTGCCAAGGTGGCTTTCAATATGCTGGCATATTGCCGCCTGTTCTTCCTTGCCTTGCCCGGCAATGGAGAGGGGGCTTGCAAAGTTGTAGCGTATGGTCAGGCCGGGTTTGACCGGGCCCAGCTCTTTAATCTTTTTGCCCTGTCCCCAGGCATCGGTCTTGAGCGCCAGCGGCACAATGGGCACTCCGGCCTTTTTAGCCAGCTTGACGCCAATGGAGTTGAACTGCTGCGGATTAAACTCGCGCGAGCGGGTGTGCTGCGGAAATACAATGATGGAAATGCCCTTTTTCAGGCGTTCCAGCCCGCCGTTCAGCACGGCTGCGAGGTCTTCGCGCGGATTGGTGCGCCCAACCACGATGGGGTCGCGCGAGCACATTACCGGGCCAAAAAGCGGCATGGTGGTGAGGCTTTTTTTGACCACAAAGGTCACCTGGCGGCGAGGCCGGATCATGGCGGGAAGCATGAATGTTTCCAGCGTGCTCATGTGGTTGGCCACAAACAGGCAGGGGCCGTCCACAGCTTCAATGGCGTCCATGCCCTCAATCTGGATGGGGCAGCCCATGCGCTCCACAAGGTCTGCCACCCACGCGCTGGCATATACCCAGGCGGCATCGTCGCACTGCCCCTTGGAAGCTCTGGAGCACAGCCAGCGCACCGGGCCGAGAAACAGGCGGCTGTAAAAGCTGAGCGAGGGCAGCATACGGCTGAAAAAGCCCGCACTGGCAGGCTGACTGCTGTAAGTGTCGCCCGTGAGAAACTTGGCTTCAAAAGTGCCGTCAACAAAGGGGTTCATGCCTACTCATCCGTTTTTTTGATTTTATGCAGTTTGCGCCACCACTGGCTGAGGCGGGGTTCTTCGCCATTGTCGCGCGGCTGGTAGAACCTGCGGCCCTCCAGTTCTGTAGGCAGGTATGATTGCTCAATCCACGATTCCGGGTAGTTGTGGGGGTACTTGTATTCCTTGCCGTAGCCCCATTCCTTGTGCAACTGGGTAGAAGGATTGCGCAGGTGCAGCGGCACCGGGCGCGCTCCGTTGAGTTTGACCTCGCGGGCGGCGTTGAGATAGGCCGCGTAGGAAGTGTTGCTCTTTTTGGCAAGGGCCAGATAGGTGACGGTTTCCGCCAGCGGAATGAAACCTTCCGGCATGCCCACAAATTCCACGGCTTGCTGGCAGGCCACGGCCAGCCCCAGGGCGTCCGGGTCGGCCAGCCCCACATCCTCGGAGGCGGAGAGTATCAGGCGGCGGCAGACAAAGCGCGGATCTTCGCCGCCTTCAAGCAGACAGGCCAGATAGTACAGGGCCGCATCCACATCACTGCCGCGAATGGACTTGATGAGCGCAGAGGCCAGCTCATAATGGTTGTCGCCGTCCTTGTCGTGCCGGATGAGCACCTCGGGCAGCGCCGCCTTGATATGCTCCAGATCGCGCCTGTCTTCCGGCAGGGCGCCAACATATTCCACAAGATTCAGCAGGGTGCGGGCATCGCCGTGCGAAACCCCGGCCAGCAGGTCGGCCACCTCATCGGTCATTTCAAGGTGCAGGTCTTTTGCGCCGCGCCGGGCAAGCTCCATAAGCTCGGGGCGACCCAGGGGCCGCAGCCGCAGCACATGCAGGCGCGAAAGCAACTGACGTGTGACGCTGAACGAGGGATTTTCCGTGGTTGTGGCCAGCAGAGTCAGTTCGCCCGATTCCACCAGCGGCAAAAAAAAGTCCTGCTGCGCCTTTGAAAAGCGGTGCAGCTCGTCCAGCACAAGAATTTCCACACCTGTGAGCGAGCGCCGCAGGTGCTGCAAGCCAGCTTCGGGCGCGCTCAAGCGCAGATAGGGCTTGCCGGATGATTTGGCCAGCAGCAGGGCGAGGGTTGATTTGCCGCAGCCCGGCGGGCCGAAAAACAGCAGGCTGGGCAAACGCCCGGACTTCATAATTGAGCGCAGGCGGTCGCCAAGATGGGTCTGACCCAGAAAAAGCGCCAGATCATCGGGCCGCATGCGCTCCGGCAGCGGCTTGCTTACGGTCACTTTCCGCTCCCTTGGGCGGCATCTGGCTTGCCGCCAAGCTGCGAACCCCACCAGTGCAGGCCAAGGCAGAGCGTTGCGGCTGTTTCACAGCGCAATACGCGCGCGCCAAGGCTCACGGCGGTAAAGTGGGCGGCTTTCAGTGCTGCCAGCTCCCTTTGCGAAAAGCCGCCTTCGGGGCCGATCACATAGACGGTCAAGCCGGGCTGGCCCGCCATCTCAGGGGTGAGCATATGCACGCCGTCCTGAAGTTCCCAGGGCAGAATGCGGTGGTCGGCAGCGTGCGAAAGATGGATAAGCTGATCCACGCCGCCCGAGAGGGCGCGCACTTCGGGCAGCCAGGGGTTGCCGCTCTGCTTTGCCCCGGCAATCATCTGCCCGAGGCAGGCTTCTTCCGCGGCGGCAGAAAGTTTGCCCTGGCTGTGATCGCCCTGCCACAGCCACACGCCGTGCGCGCCAAGCTCTACGGCCTTTTCCATAAAAAAGCCGCGCCTCACGGCCTTGCTGTAGGCCAGCGCCACAATGGCCCGCGAATGCGGGGCAGGGGTGACAGTTTCAGAAACGCGCTGGAGCTGCACGTTTTTTTTGCCCACCTTGCAGACCACAAATATGCCCGAGCGGCCCCGGCCATCCAGAAGGCCCACTTCGGTGCCGGATTCCGCGCGCAGAACCTGCCCCAGATGCCGGGCTTCCTGCCCTTCAAGAAGAGGTGCATCACCCCAGTGTTCAGGGGCCAGATAAAAAAACGGTACGCTCATGCCACCACGTTTTCCTTGCCGCTGCGCGCCTTGCGCACAGCCTTGAACCCGTCCTGCAATGAAACAAGACGTCTGTAATTTTTACGAATTTCCTGACCTGCCGGGGTAAGGGTGTCTTCCGGCGGTTCAACGTATTTGCGTTGCAGATAACTGTCGCGCAGGATTCTTTCCACACAGTCGATCACGGCGTCAACCAGACCGGGGAAGAAACTGACGATTTCAAACTTCAGCTCGTTGAGCAGGTTCAGGGCCTCGCGGAACATCTGCTGGTAGGTGATGCGCGCGCCCTTGAAGGTGCGCTGGCACAGGTCTTCCAGTATGCGCACACGCCGGGCCTGCTGAATGTAGCTGAACCGGGTGCAGACTTCCTGATACAGTTCGCGCAGGTTTTCAAAGGCCTCGTCATTGTCCGGCGAAAAGAGGTAGTTGGTCAACACCTTGCTAACATTGGAGAAAAATTCATCGCTATAGCTGATCATGCGGCGCTGATGCTTGGTCAGCCAGCTATAGAGGAACTTGAGCCGCTTTTCGTGCGTGCCCGTGTTTTCCACCACCTCGGTGCGCTTGTAGATGATGCGCCCCGTATATTCGCCGCGCACAATGTCGTTGAGACGCAGGAACATGTTGGAGGTGTCCTTGATGATATTGAGCCCGGTGAGCGCTTCGCCCGTGATGGGGTGCAGCACCTCCTGCGCCACCACGGAGAGCGCACGGTCCTGCCGCACGTTGCTGGCGTCAAAGGTGTGCTGGCGGTATTTGATGCGCAAAATGACCACCCGGCGCGGCTTGTCCAGAAAAAATCCATCGCGGTCAATGGCGCTCAGCGCTTCGTCCTGATCGGCGTCCACAGCCACAAGGGCCACTTTTTCCAGCAGGGGGTAGCGCGTGTTTTCGCCATTGGCCATGTAGGTGGTGATGGTTCTGTCCGTCTGCCCCAGTACGCGCAGCACAAAGCGCTCGCCCATCTTGTGCAGTTTGCGGGCAAAAAGCGCGCTTGAGGTGCGGCGCTCTGAAACAATGGGGAAGCCGTAAAGCTCCATGAGGTACTGGTACACAAACATGCGGTTGCGTTCGTAAATATCGCTGTCGCCGTATACGAACTTGCCGATGCGGATGCCAAAGCGCTTCAGTTCGCTGTCGATATCCGACGGAAAGGAAGCGAATATCCCGGCCAGATGAAACTGCTTGTCCGCTCCCCAGGCCAGCACGTGCGCCCTGTCCATGCTGAGCAGGTAGGGCATGAGGGCAGGGTAGGTTTCAAGCACGACCGTATCTGACGAGCGGAACTGCTGGCGAAAAATATCCTGATGCACGCGCGGCAGCCGCGAGGCCAGAGTTTGCAGGTTCTGCACCATGACCTGATTTTCCAGAGGGCAGCATGCGCCGTCACCTTCGGTGATCACCGGGTGCAGGCGATCGAACTGAAAAATTTCTGAAAAATAGTCGAGCTGGCGGGCAAAGGCCACCATGGCAAAGCCGGGCAGCTCTTTGTATTCAAACATGTCGTTGTCAAACGAGGGCAAGAGCTCGCGCGCTTCCACAAGGGGGTAGTTCTTGTTTTCCTGATAGGGTTTGACAAGGCACAGGCGGATATGCACGGCATCAAGCATTTTCTTGAGCTGCGACAAGTCGCTTACGGCAAGCGAAGAGGACAACTGGGTAGCGTCCTGCCAGGGCAGACCGTCCTTGCTGAATACCTCTTGCCATTTAATCATCCGCACATCCCTTATAGAAATTTGTTATTTACTACCTGCTTTTCAGAATATTTTCCAGTGGGAATGATGCAGGTTCCCCGAAAACGGCATCAACCGGGCCTGCCAAGCCTGATGCAGGGGCCGCAGGATCTGCCAGCCAAGGCCTCGGCATCGGAACAATGAGCACGAGCAGCGCAAAAGAAGTTGCGGCGGCGCAGGCCCTTTGCTACAAGAAATGCGTTACCCGAGAGCCGTCACGCCTGTGGGCGGCATCACCATCAACCCCATGTGCCCATGACCGCCAACTCTGTTGAAAAGCATATTCTGAGCATCGTTTGCAGCGTTTTTGACGCTTATTCCGTCGTCCTTTTTCTGCCTGACGAAGAAGGCGAAGCGCACCACCTTGCAGCTGCCTTCAGCCTGGGTGAAAGGATTGCGTCCAACGCATCGGTGCTGCCCGGCAAGGGCCTTGTCGGCTGGATTGTCCGTAACCGGCAACCTCTGCTTGTGCCGAATTTTGACCAGCGCCAGAGCAACCTTGGCTACTACACCGGCGGCGAAGAGGCCAACATCAAGGCCTTTATGGGCTGCCCCGTGCCCACCGGCGG
Source organism: Pseudomonadota bacterium (assembly GCA_023419375.1). GTDB lineage: Bacteria > Desulfobacterota > Desulfovibrionia > Desulfovibrionales > Desulfovibrionaceae > Desulfovibrio. The sequence goes on along the minus strand of JAEZYD010000048.1, from coordinate 122,016 downwards.
CGCGCTCTGCGTTGACAGCAAGCGACAGTACTCTTTTTCCGACAAAGACCACAAGATCCTGCAAATGTTCGCAGAGCTTATCTCGCGTCAGCAGGGTTCCACCGGGCGGCAGGAGCTTGCCGGGGATATTCCGCGTTATTTTGCGGAATTGTCCGTCATTCAGGATCTGCGCTTTCGCTACAAGCGCTGGCCCCAGTTTTTGCAAAATTATCTGCGCATCATGGTTGAAGCCACGGGTTTTGACTACTGCGCCTTTGCCTCGGTGGACGAACCGGGCGAAACATATTGTGTTGAGAGCGAATCGGCCCGTCTGCTGCTGACCGGCGAGGAACCGCTTATCCTGCCCATGGGCAGCGGCATCACAGGCTGGGTTTTTCGCAACGATCAGCCGGTGATAGCCGAAGGCATCGAGGGCGCGCCTGCTGCGGTGCTGTTTGGCAAACTGCCGGATATGCCCGACTTTCAGGCTGCCATATGCATGCCTGTTATGGTCAACAAAAGCACACGCGGCGTGCTTTGCCTTGCGCACACCACTCCTCGCCAGATAGACGAATCCCTGCGCAGTTTTGTGCGTCAGTCTGTGGATCATCTGGCCCTGTTCCTGGAAAATCTGTATCTCAAAATGCGGCTTAGAACCATGTTGCCCAGAGCGCGGGTGCACAACGACGGCCCCCAGGCCTATGACCCCGACACCGCGCCCATTCCGCCAACAAAAGAATACTAACCATGATTCTACGGCGTTTCTTCAGATTCTTGTCCAAAGACATTGCCATGGATCTTGGCACTGCCAACACCCTGCTTTACACCAGGGCGGACGGCATCGTGATCAATGAACCATCGGTGGTGGCCATAGACACGCACAAGAATTCTGTTCTCGCCGTAGGCGCTTCCGCCAAGGAATATTTGGGCCGCACGCCGCAGCGCATCAAGGCCGTGCGTCCCATGAAGGACGGCGTCATCGCCGACTTCGACATCACGCGCGAAATGATCTCCTACTTTGTGCGCAAGGCCATCACCGGACTGCGGCTGGTCAAGCCCTCCATGGTCATCTGCATTCCAACGGGCATCACCCAGGTGGAAAAACGCGCGGTCATCGACTCGGCCATTTTGGCTGGGGCTGCCGATGTGGCTATGGTCGAGGAGCCAATGGCGGCGGCGATCGGCGCAGACCTGCCCATCCATGAGCCTTTGGGCAATCTGGTGCTCGACATTGGCGGCGGCACAAGCGAGGTGGCTGTAATCACCATGGCGGGCATTGCCAATGCGCAGTCTGTGCGCGTGGCGGGCGATGCCATGAATATGGCCGTGCAACGCTACATGCGCGATGTTTTTCGCATGGAAGTCGGCGACAATACAGCGGAAAATGTGAAGAAAATTCTTGGTTCCGCCATGCCCATGCCCAATGCGCCGGTGCTCGAAGTTTCGGGCAAGGATCTGGTGCGCGGCGCGCCCCGCGTGGTCAAGGTGACGGAAGGCCATGTGCGCGAAGCCCTGCGCGAGCCTGTGCTGGCAATCCTTGGCGCAGTAATGCGCGCGCTGGAAAAAACGCCGCCCGAACTGGCTGCGGATATTTACCGCAACGGCATGCTTATGGCGGGCGGCGGTTCACTGCTCAAGGGGCTGGATCAGTTTATCGCCAGAGAAACGCGCCTCAAGGTTTTTGTGGACAAAGACCCTCTGACCACGGTGCTGCGCGGTACGGCCAGAGCCATGCTTGACCGCCAGTTGTACCATTCTGTCTTCATTAACTAGCTGCGTCAGCCCCGCTTGCTGAGGCCGCGACAATCCATTTTCTGAAAACTGTCTGCTGCGGGGTGACCACCCTGCGGCATTTTGCGTTGCAGAACCCGCACGCGTAAAGGAAGCCCCATGTTTGCATCACAGGATATTTTGCAGGGATGTCTGGAAATTGTGCGCCAGAGCGGCGACATCGTGCGCGAGCACTGGGCAAAGCCCAGCAACGTGCGCCACAAGGGCCGTATTGATCTGGTCACGCAGACAGACCTGGCGGTGGAAGCTTTTTTGAAGGAAAAACTGGCAGACCTTGTGCCCGGCGCCGCCTTTATGGCCGAGGAAAGCAGCGAGAGCGAGAAGGAACCGGATGGCCTGTGCTGGATCATCGACCCTGTGGACGGCACAACCAATTTTGTGCACCGCATCCCGCAGGTGGCTACCTCGGTGGCACTGTGGAACAAGGATCATGTGGAATTTGGCGTGGTCAACATTCCCATGATGAACGAATGCTTCAGCGCGCAGCGCGGGCAGGGTGCGTACCTCAACGGTGCGCCCATAAGCGTGAGCAAGGCTGAAACTTTGGGCGATGCGCTGGTGGCCACGGGCTTTCCCTATGACTTTAGCGGGCGGCTCGACAGAATACTGGAGCGCCTCTCCCTTGTGCTGCCCAAAAGCCAGGGCCTGCGCCGCATAGGCGCGGCGGCGGTGGATATGGCCTATGTGGCCTGCGGCAGGCTGGACATGTTTTATGAAGAAGGGCTGAAACCCTGGGATTTTGCCGCTGGCCTGCTGCTGGTGGCAGAAGCAGGCGGCAAGGTGACCAATTTGCGCGGCGAAGCCCTGCATTTTGGCGATGTGCTCATGGCCTCCAACGGGCTGGTGCATCAGGAGGCTGTTGATCTGCTTGGCCCCACAACCGTATAAGAAAATCGCGCTGAACGGCCTAAAGCGTTGCACTGAGTGAACGCAGGGCAAAGGGATTGCGCCCTGCTCGCAAGGTTTGGTGACTGGCAGGCTTGCGCGCGGGTAAATTGAGGGCGTGTGGGCGGGTCAGCGCGGGCGTACAAGGCCAGACTGCACCGCCTGCCGCAAAAAGGGCGAAAGCAGTTCGCCAAAGTGTACGCCAAGGCCCCGCAGTTCGTCATAATCGACCAGCATGTGCTGATCAGGGTCGCGCACGGCGGCGACAGCCAGCGAGGCGGGCATGCGGCCCTCATACAGTGCCACAAAGGCGTTAAAATTGTCCGGCCCCGGCGGGGAAACGCCGAGCGGCAGTATGCGCCCATCGTGGTTCCAGTCGCTGTTAAACAGCTCCTGCGCCTTATGCTCGCTGGATTGCCCGGCGGGCAGCCGCCCGAAGGACGAAAATCCCCAGCCATGGCCAGGGCGGAACGTCAGCAGGGCGCGCCCAAGGCGGTCGCGTACAAGCAGGCCCACGGCCCGGTGCCGCAGGTTCTGCCGCAGTATGTCCTCGCCGCGCATGATGCACAGCGGCATATTGTTGTGGTCCACAACCTCCTGCAAGTCAGGAGTGTTGCCTAATGAAGGATAAAGGCTGATTTTCATGAATGCTTCCACAGTGCGGGACGAACGCCTTCAGATGCTGGGGCCGCAGCATGCCGCCGCCATGTACGAGATTGAGCGCCAGTGCTTTCCTCTGCCCTGGTCAGAAGAGCAGTGCGCTGCCGCCTTTGGACAAAAGGCTTTTTCGGCACTGGGAATATTTCGGCATGAGGCGCTGATTGGCTACATATCAGTGTATCATACGCTGGATGAACTGGAAATACTCAATCTTGCAGTTTTGCCGGATGAACGCCGCAGAGGCTACGGGCGGCGTATATTGGGTGTGGTCTTGCGCCTTGCGCGTAAAATGGCTATAAACAAAATCTTGCTTGAAGTCAGAGTGGGCAACAGGCCCGCTATTTGTCTGTATGAGAGTTGCGGCTTCAAGCGAGAGGGCGTGCGCAAAAAGTATTATACCGATACTGGCGAAGACGCGCTCATTTATCTTTGTTCCATCTGATCCTTGAGGACGCCATGCAAAAAATATTTGCCGCCAACTGGAAGATGTATAAAACCCGCACTCAGGCTGCCCAAAGCGCCAGCGATCTGGCCAAAAGTCTTGGGCATATGCCTGCGGGGCAGGATGTGGTTGTTTTTGCACCCTTTACGTCCATAAGCTGCGTGGCGGACGCCTTCAAGGGTGTTGCGGCGCTTTCGGCGGGCGCGCAGAATTGCTATCCCGCTGAGGAAGGGGCCTTTACGGGCGAAACTTCGCCCGCCATGCTGCTTGACGCTGGCGCAAGCTGGGTGCTGACCGGGCATTCTGAACGGCGGCACGTCATGGGCGAGGACGATGCCCTTGTGGCCCGCAAAACAATTTTTGCCCTTGAGCACGGCCTCAAGGTGCTGTTCTGCATTGGCGAAACCCTTGACGAGCGCGAAGCCGGCAAGCTGAACGCCGTGCTTGAACGCCAGCTTGCCGCCGTTTTCTCGGCCATGCCCGAGAGCCTGCGCGGCGCTGCCCTTGTGGGCAAGCTCGCCATTGGCTACGAGCCAGTGTGGGCCATTGGCACGGGCAAGGTTGCCGGGCCGGAAGAAGTGCTTGATGCCCACGCCGTCACGCGGGCCTTGCTGAAAAAACTTGTGGGTGAAACCGCAGACAAGCTGCCCATTCTGTATGGCGGCAGTGTTAAGCCAAACAATGCCGCAGGGCTTATGGCCCTTGACAACGTGGATGGCCTTCTGGTAGGTGGAGCGTCTTTAGAAGCGCAAAGCTTCTTACAAATTATCGGGGCCTAACCCCACTTCGGGCGCGCCATCGGGCAGTGGCCGGACGGCGAGGAGGAATTCGTGCAGACTCTCATTCTTACGCTGCATATCATTGTGTGCGTGTTGCTGGTTATTCTTGTGCTGCTTCAGGCGGGCAAGGAAGGCATGGGCGTGATTTTTGGCGGTGGCAACAGCTCTGTGTTCGGCAGCGGCGGCGCAGGCGGCATTCTTGCCAAACTGACTGCCCTGATGGCCGTGATTTTTGTTATCACGTCGCTCAGCTACACCCTCGTGACCAGCTCGCGTCCTTCCAGTCAGTCTACGATTCTTGACGTGAAGATTGAAGAGCCTGCTGCTCCCAGGCCCGCCGCCCCGGCTGTCAAGCCCGGTGCGGAAGCGACCCCGGCTCCTGTGGTGCCCGCTGCTCCTGCCGAGCAGAAGGCCCCGGCGCCTGCGGCCCAATAAGCGCAGCACCTGTTTTACTGTTAAAGCCGCGGCCTGTGCTGCGGCTTTTTTTATTCGCACAACCCATGAGTGGAGCCGTTATGTCTGACGCAGACGCCTTTGGGGCAAATCCGTTCCGCACGCTCAACGCAAAAAAATTTCCCGAAAAGCAAAAAAGCGGCAGCAATGAGCGCAAGCCTGCGCATCATGGGCAGAACAAGGGCAAGCGCGTGATAGCTTCTGCTGGCGCTACGCAGACTGCTGAAATTTCGGATGAAGACTGCGATCTGTTTTTGAACGCCGTGAGCAGCGTGACACCCGCCAAAAAAAGCCGCAAGGCTGCAAATCCGGGGTTTTCACTGGAAGAACGCGGCACCATGACCAGCATGGCAGATGCCCTGGCCGAAGAACGCGGCAAAGGCAAAAAAAATGCGGCCAAGGGTGCAAGGCAGGATGCTGGCAAACCCAAGGGCGCTGCTCAGGAAGCGGCCCAAATACCGGGCCAGACATCATCTGGCAAGGTGTCATCTGGCAAGGTGTCATCTGGCAGCGCCCCCACCCCTGTTCAGCATGATGAGGATGACGAGGCCTCGGCCTTTCTTGCCGCCATGGGCACGGTAAGCCCCCTCACTGGCGGCGGGCGCGATGTTGTTCCGGCTCCCGCCCCGGCAACGCCACCGCCGCATGGTGAATTGAGCCTTCAGGATTTCATGGACGGCAAGCTGGAATTCGCCCTGACGTTCTCTGACGAATACCTTGAGGGCCATGTGGTTGGCCTTGATCAGATGATTCTGAACAAGCTCCGCGCTGGCGGTCTCAGCCCGGAGGCCCACCTTGACCTGCACGGCCTCAATGCGATGCAGGCATTTGAAGCCCTGCGCGGCTTTTTTAAGGGTAGCTGGTACAAGGGCCTGCGCACGGTGCTGGTGGTGCCGGGCCGAGGCCGCAATTCGCCCGACGGCATGGGCGTTCTGCGCGAAAAGCTGCAAAGCTGGCTGACGCAGGATCCCTTCAAGCGGGTGGTGCTGGCCTTCTGCACAGCCCAGCCGCACGATGGCGGGCCGGGCAGCGTTTACGTGCTGCTGCGCAAATATCGCAAAAAGGGCCGCATTTACTGGGAAAGAATACCTGCGGATTCTGACCTGTACTAGGATGGTTATTGGGCTGTTTTCGTCCTGTTTCACCCCATGGGGCGTCATCTGGCAGAACGGGAATATGCAGACTTGATGCAAAAAATGGCCGGGATATTCCCGGCCATTGTGCTTTTTGTGGGGTTGGCGTCTGACAATACTGTCTGTATCAGCCCGCCTTGCGCGGATTGGCGGACAATCTGTCCAGCAGTCGGTCGTAATAGGGGTCGTCCTGCTCAATTTGCATGGGCCGCTGAAAGCGCATCTTGGCCCGCGTGACCATAAAGCGCACCCTCTGCATCTGGCGCACGCGTTCCTGCTCGTCCTCGCAGTGCTCCAGCAGATCAACAAGCCTGTTCAGTTCCTTGCGCTCCTCAAGCTCCGGCGGCAGGCAGCCAGCATTGCGCAATATCTTGTAAGCCATGCGCATGTCTTCCGGCACATGGCTCAGGTCTTCAATCTCAAGGGGTTTGCCAGCGCCGGGCAGGTTGTCAAAGGCCCCCTGCGACAGGGCTTCCTCAATGCGGCGTTCCGCCACAAGCTGGATGACAGACCAGGGATTGGCGTCACTCATGACTATCCTCGTCCGGCGGCAGGGCGTCTGTTTGCGGGACAGATTCCGGGCTGTCGCTCCACAGTTTTTTCCATTCCATGAGCATGCGCAGGGCGTCCAGCGGGCTGAGCTCGTCAGGATTCAGCTCGCGCAGCAGCAGTACAAGCGGGTGTTCCGAGCGCGGCGGCGCAGCGGCAATTTCCGGCAGCTCCGGCTCTTTTTTTGCTGGCTCAGGCAGGCTCAGGCCCGGCAGGGATACCGCAGAAACCACGGTTTTTCTGGCGCTGTCGCGCCCGCGCTCAAGCCCCTGCAAGATGGCTCTGGCCCGCTGCACCACCGGGCCGGGCACACCCGCAAGGCGGGCCACCTCCACGCCGTAGCTGCGGTCTGAAGGGCCGGGAACCAGCTTGTGCAGAAAGAGAATGTCGTTGTTGTATTCGCGGATGGCGATATTCATGGTGAACACGCCCGCTATGCGGCCTTCCAGGGCGGTCAGCTCGTGGTAGTGGGTGGCAAAGAGGGTGCGCAGGTCACCGCCAGCCCGCTTTGCAAGGTCTTCCACCACGGCCCAGGCCAGGGCCACGCCGTCATAGGTGCTGGTGCCCCGGCCAATTTCGTCCAGAATCACAAGACTGCGGCGGGTGGCCTGGCGCAGAATGCGGGCCGTTTCCATCATTTCCACCATAAAGGTGCTCTGGCCTTGCGCAAGGTTGTCTGATGCGCCCACGCGTGAAAACAGGCGGTCCACCAGCCCAAGACGGGCGGCGCTGGCAGGAACCATGGAACCCATCTGCGCCAGCAAGCTGATGATGGCAACTTGCCGCAGCACGGTGGATTTACCGGCCATGTTGGGGCCTGTGAGCAGGCACAGGCGGCGTCCGGCATCAAGGCGAAAGTCGTTGGGCACAAAATTGGCGCGGCCAAGCATGGCTTCAACCACAGGGTGCCGCCCCTCGCGGATGTCCAGATTGGCCTCCGCGTCAAGCTCCGGCCTGCACCAGTTGTTGGTGCGGCCCACCTGCGCGAGGCTCTGCCAGTAATCAAGCTGGGCCACCATATCCGCCGCGTGGATGATGCGTTCGCGCTGGGCGGCCATGTGGGTGCGCAGATCCTGAAACAGGGAGTATTCCAGCGTCTTGCGCTTGTCTGCGGCAGAGAGAAGCTCTTCTTCAAGCTCTTTCAGCTCCACCGTGGTGAAGCGCTCGGCATTGGCAAGGCTCTGGCGGCGAATAAAATGGAAGGGCGCAGGCCCGCTGTGAGCCGCGCGCGTAAGCTCATAATAATAGCCGAACACACGGTTAAAGCCCAGCTTGAGCTTGCTGATGCCTGTTTTTTCCTGTTCCTCGGCCAGCATGTTCTGGAGCTTCTGTTCGCCGTGTTCCGCCAGATCAAGCAGGCGGTCAAGCTCCGCATTGTAGCCGGTTTTGAACAGGCCGCCCTCGGTTATGACCGCAGGAGGGCTGTCCACCAGGGCGCTTTGCAGCAGGGCCGCGCAGTCCTGCATGTTGTCCCAGGACTTAACCACATCGGCAACGCTCTTGGGCATGTTGTCCGCAGCACCGGGCGCGCCAAAAGCTTTGGCAGAAGCTGCGGCAGAAGTTTCGCCAACCCCTTGCAGGGCGGCGTACACGTCCGGCAGGGCCGCAAGGCTGTTGCGCAGGGCAATAAAATCGCGCGGCGCGCCCTGATTCAGGCTGATGCGCGTGGAAAGGCGCTCCAGATCGTAGACATTTTTGAGGGCTTCGCGCAGTACGGCGCGGCGGGCATCGTCCGCATGAAAAAAAGCCACGGCGTCCTGAACGCGGGTGATGGGCCCAAGCTCGCGCCAGGGGTGGCGGAGCATGTCTTCAAGCAGCCTGCCGCCCATGGGGGTCATGGTGTCGTCCAGCACATGGCGCAGGGTGCCCTTGCCCTTGCGGCCATTGAGGCGGCAGAAAATTTCAAGGTTGCGCTCGGTCACATCGTCAATGAGCAGACGGCGGCCAAGATCAAGCGGGGCAAAGGGCATGAGGTGATCCGGGTTGCGCATCTGCGTCTGGCTCAGATAGACCAGCAGCGCGCCGCAGGCCCGCATGAGCTCCGGCTTGCCTTCGAGCCCAAGAGCGCCAGCCTCGCGTACGCCCTGAGCGGCCACAACGCGCTCTGTGGCGCGTTTGAGGTCAAACTGGGGTACCGGCATGCGCACAAGCCTTATGCCTTCCAGAATGCAACGTTGGGGCGGCTCGACCCCTTCCGGCACCAGCAGTTCGCGAGGGGCGAGTTTTTGCGCCCACTGCCACAGTTCGGCCTCGCGCTTGAACTCAACGCCAGACCACTGGCCCGTGGAAATATCCGCCCAGGCCAGGCCGCCAGCCCCACCCGAGGCGGAGGGGCACAGCGCCCCCAAAAAATTATGGCTCTTGCTGGCGAGGTTGGCGTCTTCCAGCACGGTGCCGGGCGTGATGACGCGCGTAACGGCCCTTTTGACCAGCCCCTTGGCGGCCTTTGGGTCTTCTGTCTGGTCGCAGATGGCGACGTGGTAGCCCTTGTCGATGAGCTGGGCCACGTAGCCCTCCACCGCATGCCACGGTACGCCGCACATGGGGATGGGGTTTTCTGCATCCCTGCTGCGGCTGGTGAGGGCAATCTGAAGCTCGCGGGCCGCGACCTTGGCGTCTTCAAGAAACAGTTCATAAAAGTCGCCCATGCGGTAAAACAGCAGGGCATCGGGGTGTTCGGCCTTGATGCCCATGTACTGCTCAAACATGGGGGTCAGTTTTACGGGGGCTTCAGACATAGTAATTCTTGGGGTGACGGTGACAGTTGCGGCTTACCGCAGCCATAAAAAAATTATGGCGCTGCCCAGACCCTCAGCCGAACAGCGCCACAAAGCGGATTGCGAAACGTCTAGTGCTGCTTGTCAGGATCCGGAACCAGCGATTCTTCGGCGGCAGCAGCAGGTGCGGCAACGGGGGCCGCAGGCGCGGGCTGGGCGTCGGCCTTGCCGTTCTTGCTCAAGAACTGCGCGCGGGCTGTGTCTGCGCCAAGCTTTTTCTTGGTCTTTTCCAGTTCGCGCTCAAGGCTGCTGATCTGCCATTTCTGCTTCATCAGGCGGGCGGTCAGGTTGACCTTGTCCCACACCAGAAAGCCCAGAGTCATCAAGGCGCCACAGGCGAAGGCCGCGATGACCAGAAAATAGAAGGGCAGGGCGATGGAAGACATGGCGGGAATAAAGAACAGGTTGAGCGTGAGCACCATGCTCTGGGAGAGCGCGCCCTGGTTCTGAAAAAAGAACACAAGGGCGAGAAAAAAGAGAATGGCGAGCAAAAATACTTTGATATACCGCATAGACATACTCCTCAGGCTAAATAAAGCTATCTCAAAAAAACTTCACGGGCTTTTTGAGAATGCCGCATCGCCCAAGAGGGCACAGCATCGCGCTCTCCAGCCGGTCTTTGTCGCCCCCTGCGAAAAAGACAATCCCCGCCACAAGGTCATGCAGCCCTTACGAGCCGCAACCTTCCTGCCCGGGCGTGGAAGCGGCGCGGTCTTGCTTGCCATTGGCCGCGCCATTCGTGAAATACGGTTTCAGTGCCGCATAGGTGCGGCTCAGGTGTTCGGGCATGGTGCGCACTTCGTCAAACACTGCCATGAATGAAGAGTCGCCCGTCCAGCGCGGCACCAGGTGAAAATGCAGATGTTCGCGAATGCCCGCGCCCGCTGCCTGCCCCTGGTTCAGGCCGATATTGATGCCTTCACAGTTAAAGTGCTGCTTTAAGATTACAGTGCACAGCTGTAAAAGATCCATGATTTCATGGGTTTCTTCCGGCTTGAGGTCAGCCAGCAGCATAACGTGCCGATATGGGCACACCATGATATGCCCGTTGTTATACGGGAACTTGTTCATGATGACAAAGGCCATACGGCCTCTGTGCAATACCAGGCGCTGCTCGTCATCCGCCGTATGATCGGGGAGGCAGAACACGCAGGAGTCTGGCTTGGGGCCAAGAATGTACTCAATGCGCCATGGAGCCCATAGTTGTTTCATAGTTGGTTTCTATACACCTCTTATAAACGCTGGGCAAGTGAAGAATTCCGACTGGTTTGTTCTTCATTCCCCTTGCCGGATTTTGCGCCGATACTGCACACGAGGCTGCGCGCCAGATCCATCTGTTGCTCTGGCGTTGCGGCGGTGCCGTCAAGCTTGGCAGCAAGCACGGCGTCCAGAATGCGCCCAAAGGCGGGGCCGGGTTCCAGCCCCATGATGCGCAGGTCTTCGCCGCTCACATCCGTTTTCTCTTTGCGCCACTGGGTAATGTAGCGCGAAAGGTTTTTTTGCAGGGCGGCATCGCTTGTGTCGGCCATGAGGTAGAGCAGGCATTCGAGCGAAAGGGGCCGCAGCAGGGCGCACAGGGCGCTGATGCTCTCCTTGCCTGCCTCATGGTCTTTTTGCCACGGTTCCAGCTTGCCGCGCACCACGCGCATGTGCTCGCGCTGGCGCAAAATGTCGGCCCGTCGTGGTTCGGGCAGGCCCATGCGCTGATAGTGATTTGCCGTATCGGCATAGCTCATGTTGTGGTTGAGGGCCAGAAAGAAGGCCAGCCAGGGTTGAGCCGCTTCTTCAAAATACAAGAGCCTGTACCACGTGAGCGTTTCCTGAAGCCGCAGCAGCAGGTTTTTGCGCGTGGGATTGAGCGACAGCAGGGGAGAAACCGCCTCGAGCACGCCGAGCTGATCAAGACGCGCAATGCAGGCCGAAGGGTCTTCCTCATCGCAGATATGCTGGAATTCGTGGAACAGCCGAAAGCCCGAAAGCTTGTCCATAAGCTTGAGCTTGAGGGCGTTCTTGATGAGCTTTTCCGTACCCGCCCCGATGTGGAAGTTATAGCGCTGTTCAAAGCGTACGGCCCGCAGGCAGCGGGTGGGGTCTTCCACAAAACTCAGGGTATGCAGCACCCTGATGACGCGCTCCTTGATGTCGCGCTGACCGCCGAAAAAATCCACCAGCTGGCCGAACGGCTCGCAATCAAGCCGCACAGCCAAAGCGTTGATGGAAAAATCGCGGCGGAACAGATCCATCTTGATGGACGAAAGCTCAACCGTGGGCAGGGCCGCTGGGTATTCATAGTATTCAAGGCGCGCCGTGGCTACGTCGATGCGGGCTTCTGCCCCTGCGGCATCGGTGTAAATGACCACAGAGGTGAGGAATTTCTGGTGTTCGCGCACCCGTCCGTTGAGCTCTTTTGCCAGCGCCCGCGCAAGGGCTATGCCGTTGCCCTCCACCACCAGATCAATATCCTGGTTGGGGCGCTGGAGCAGAAGATCGCGCACAAAGCCGCCCACGGCGTAGACCGGCAGGCCGAGTTCCCTGCCCAACCTGCCCGCAAGGTGCAGCATGTTGCGGCTGGCAAGGGGCAGTCTGTCTTGTATGAGCTTGCCAAGGTTGCGCTCCTTGCCGCCAGTGGTGCGCGGCTCGGGCATATGGCCCGGCTCCTGCGCAAAAACATTGATAAGGTCGGTGCGCGTGACCACGCCGATAACCTTATCGTCTTCCACTATGGGCACAAGGCGCTGGCGGCCCCCCACGATGGTGGTGGTCAGATCCTTGAGCGTTGCATCTGGCGTCAGGGTGGTGATTCTGCGGGTCATGTAGTCTTCTACCGAAGATGCGCCAAGGCCGTGGGCGCTGGCCCGCGAGGCCGTGAGGGCATCCAGCAGGCCGATGCACTGGCGGGTATCTGGCATGAAGACCGGCACGGCCTTGAGGCCGAAGTGGAGCATGAGTTCATCCGCCTCATGAATGGTGGCGGTGGACTCAATGCCCACGGCGGGCGAAGACATGTACTCGCGCGCTGTTTTATCGGGGTAGGCCTGGGCGTAGAGGTGGCGCAGAATCACATCGCGTACTTCATGCACCGTCATGGAGCGCACGGAGGCCGAAGCCGCGTAGGCATGCCCGCCGCCGCCAAGCGCCGCGCAGATGTCGCCCACGTTGATGGCCTCGTTGCGGCTGCGTGCCACCACCTGAATGCGGTCGTCCATAAGCCCGATGGCAAACAGCACCGGGAATTTCTCCATCTCCATGAGGCGGTGGGCCAGATAGGCAAAATCACCCAGATAATGCTCCATGGCCGCTTCTGAAAGTGTTACCTGAACATTGTTGATGTTGTATGTCTGGGTGGATTCCAGCAGGCTGTTCAGGGCCTGAATGTGCAGGCTCGTGAGCTCGTGGGCCGCCAGAGCGTCGATGCGGTTCACATCCATGCCCTGGCCGAGCAGCCATGCAGCCGCCATAAAATCGGCCTGCGTGGTTGAAGAATAGGTGAAGGAACCAGTATCGCCATAAATGCCAAGGCCCAGCAGGGTGGCATCGTCCGCGCCGAGGCTGAGGCCCCGCTCCGAAATGGCCTGCACAATGAGGCTTGTGACAGAGCCGATATGCGCCATGTACGTGTGCGGGCTTGTGATATCGTCCGTGGAATCCGGGTGATGATCCCACAGCTCCACAATCACGTCATCACGGTCGAGCAATTGGGCCACATGGCTTATGCGGCCACGCTGACGGGTATCCACAACCACAAGGCGGGTTATGGACTCCCACTGGATGGCCGGAGTTTCCACAATGCCCAGCGCCGCCGTATCCAGCCCGGCAATGAGTTTTTGCAGGCCGCGCTCCTGCGTGCCGGGAAAGAGCAGCACGTGCGGGGTGTAAAGAAATCGGGCCGCCAGCATGGCTGCAAAGGCGTCAAAATCTGCATTGGCGTGGCAGGTGATGAGCGTTGTTCCGCCTGTATGCTGCGCCGCAGAAGGCGCAGAAGTGGACGCCGCCTGTACGGGGGCAGTCTGATCCGTTGCGGTTGGGGCGGATGCCGCCTGTGGGGTCGTTTCCGGCGCAGGGATCACTGGCGGCTCCGGGGGTGGAATTGATGGTGTATGCCGCGCAGGCGCTCGGCCTGCACATGGGTGTAAATTTCTGTGGCGCTTATGTCGGCATGGCCAAGCAGCATCTGCACAGCGCGCAGGTCTGCGCCGCCCTCCAGCAGGTGCGTGGCAAAGGAATGCCTGAACGTATGCGGCGAAATGGCGCGGCGGATACCAGCCTCAAGCGCGTATTTTTTAACCATCTTCCATACGTACTGGCGCGTCAGGGCACGGCCCGATCGGTTGACGAAAAGCTGGTTGCCTGTGGGCGTAAAAAGGGGCCTGCATGCGCTGATATAGTCTGCCAGCATTTGCTGCATCAGGTCGTGCAGGGGCACCAGCCTTTCTTTGGAACCCTTGCCAAAAACGCGCACAAGGCCGCGTTGCAGGTCAAGATCCGGCACGCACATGGTGCACAGCTCGGAAACACGCAGGCCTGCTGCGTACAGAAGCTCAAGCATGCAACGGTCGCGTTTGCCGCTTTTGTCGCGCAGGTCTGGCTGGGCAAGCAGGGATTCCACCTCATCCCTTGTCAGCACCTCGGGCAGGTGCTGGGGCAACTTGGGGTTTTCCAGCAATTCAGCGGGATTTTTGCGTAATCTGCCTTCATCAACGGCAAAGGCAAAAAATGCCCGCAGGGCGGAAAGACGCCGAGCAAGGGTACGCCCTGTATTTTGCCGCGCGCGTAGCCAGGCAAGGTACAGAAAAATTTCCTGTTCATCGGGGTCGGGCAGGGATTCTTCCGCCGCGCCCTGGGCCAGCTCCTGCCGGTACAGAAAAAAACTCTCAAGATCCTGCCCGTAGGCTTCAACCGTATTGGGCGAAAGGCCGCGCTGGGCCAGCAAAAAATCCCGCCACAGGGGTAAAAGCGTTGCCAGGGCAGGGGCTTTGGTGCGTGGATGTGCCATGTGTCCATGCTAGCCGCCTTACCGCAACGGAGCAAGCCTTTTGCAATCAAAACCGCCCGGATGCGTCGCATGCGGTGGGCTTTATCCTTTCCGCGAAAAAAGATATGCTGCAAACCTTGCTAAAATGCGGGCTGAACCTATTTGAAGGAAACCTGATGGCAGAACAAACAACACTGCGGGCCTATGTGAGCCTCGGCTCAAACTGCGATGACGCGGCAGAAAAACTTGCAGCAGCGCTGGACGCCCTGGCAACACTGCCGGAAATGGGCATTGGCGCAGTATCCCCTGTCTACCGGACAGAGCCACAGGAATACACGGAACAGCCATGGTTCCTCAATCAGGTGGTTGAGCTTTTTCCCGGTGAGAGCTGGCGGCCTTGCAGCCTTGTGGACGCGCTGCTGGACATAGAGGCCAGGCTTGGGCGGGTGCGCAGCCCTGATCCGGTACTTCGTTTTGGGCCGCGCGTGATTGATGTTGACCTGCTGCTTTTCGGGCAGGAGCGGAGTACAGATCCCCATTGCCTTGTGCCGCATCCACGGATGACAGTTCGGGCTTTTGTCATGCGGCCATTGCTTGATATTGCGCCTCTGATCGTTGTAGACGGTCTGCCCGTGAGGGATTGGCTGGCGCGCACAGTATGCCGCGTGGAAGGGGACAGAATTTTTCAGTGACTGGTGCCGCCCTCTGTGATACTGTCTTCCACGGCTTTAATATGCCTGAAAGGGCTGCACTCCAGCCTTACGCGACCCGTGCCACGGGATTAAGGAGCATAACAAATGGTAAAGTGGCTCATTCTGATTTTGGCGGGCTACGCCCTGTATCGCCTTTTTGCCAATGATCTGAACAAGAAGCAGAAGGAAAGCAAGCAGGAAAGCGCTGCTGAAATGGAGCGTAAGGTTGCCGCTGGCGAGATGGTAAAAGACCCCGAATGCGGCGCGTATGTGGCCGTTGACGGCTCTATTTCCGTGCGCGACGGCGAAACCGTTCATCGTTTCTGCAGCTACGAGTGCCGCGACAAGTTCCTGCAACGCCTTGAAGAAGGCGGCAGGGAACTGCCCCCCCGCGAGGAATAACCTTTTTCAGCGTAGCTGGAGCAGGTATTTTGTTCCCTCATGCTTCAGATAATTTGCTGGGCATGATGTGATTTTGTGCAGATACTATAAAACCGCCCGCCGGAATAATTCCAGCGGGCGGTTTTTTGCGGGTTATTGCTGCCAGTAAGCTCTGTCGCTTCCCATTGTGCCCGCATAGGTGTGCCGGGCATGCCGGGCGGCTTCTTCCCTTTCCTTTTCCTTCTCTCTGGCGATAGCCATAAAAAGCCGTATGCGGTTGAGCTGATTGGCTTCGCTGCTGCCGGGGTCGTAATCCAGCGCCATGATGTTGGCCTCGGAGCGCTGACGGCGTACGGCCTTGAACGCGCCGCGCCCCACCACGTGGTTCGGCAGGCAGCCAAAGGGTTGCAGGCAGAGTATGTTGTTTGTGCCGTGTTCGAGAAACTCCAGCATTTCTGCTGGCAGCAGCCAGCCCTCGCCAGCGCTGTTGCCAAGGGACATGACGCTTTCGCCCAGCCGGGCCAGATCGTCAATATGCGCCACAGGCATGACGTGGGCGCTCAGGGGCGAGGTGTTGAGCGCGCCGCGCATGTAGCGGCGCACACCTTCAATGCGGCGCATCACAAGGGCATTGCCCAGAGCAGCCCAGGCGCTGCCGCCCTGATAACGCCAGTCGTACACGGCATCGCGCAGGCAGTAGAGCATGAAGTTGGCAAAATCCGGCAAGAGCGGTTCGCCGCCTTCCTGCCTGATCTGCTCGACAATGTGATTGTTGGCGTCTGCATGGTAGGTCAGCAGGATTTCGCCCACAACAGCCACCCGTGGCTTGGGGACCAGCGCTGTGCGGATGGAGGCAAAATCCTGTACAAGGCGGGGCAGCAGTTGCCGCAGGGCGGTTTCATCCCCCTTGCGCACCACCGGGATCAGGGTTTGCAGCCAGTGCTGCACCCTGTCTTCGGTTTGCCCTGCGTGGCATTCGTAGGTGCCTGTAAACAGTGAAACCCTTTGCAGCATGTCGCCGACAAGCATGCCGAGCAGCATACGCCAGAGCAGGGCGCGGTCTGGCCGCAGGCCGGGCTGGCTCTCTGACCCCGAGGCATTGAGCGTGAGCACGGGTACAGGGTCGTAGCCATATTCCATAAGCGCCTTGCGCAGCAGGGCCGGATAATTGCTGGCTCGGCAGGGGCCGCAGGTCTGCGAAAGCAGCAGGGCCGTGCGGCGTGGATCAAGCCCGCCATCGCGCAAGGCCTGCAATAGTTGACCAATAGCCACGATGGCCGGATAGCAGGCATCATTGTTTACATAGGCCTGCCCAAGGTTCACGGCTTCTGCGCTCACCGTGGGCAGCAACTGGATGGTATGCCCGCTGCCCGCGATGGCCTGGGTCATGAGCGGAAAGTGCAGCGGGGCCATTTGCGGCACAAGGATGGTATGCGTGGCCGCATCGCGTTTGCTGAACACGGGCGGCGCGTGGGAAACTGCGCTTGCTGTGCTGTCTCCAGCTCTGGTGCGGCTCACCGCCAGCAGCGAGCGGATACGAATGCGCGCAGAGGCCAGTGCATTGCCTTCGTCCATCTTGATGAGGGTATACAGCTTGCCGTGGGCGCGCATGAGTTCCCGCATCTGGTCGGCGGTGATGGCGTCTATGCCGCAGCCAAAGGAGGTCAGTTGCACGAGCTCCACCCGCGTATTGCCGTGGTCTGCCTCACTAACCCACAAGCCCGCACGGTAGAGACGGGCTGCATATGTCCATTGATTGCGCGCCCGCAGGGGAAAGGACATGCGGTGGCCTGTCCAGCTGCGGGGCATGGCGTCCTCGCTGATGACCGCAGCGCCCAGCGAGGCGATGAAGTCGGGCAGGCCGTGGTGCACCTGCGGGTCCGCATGGTAGGGGCGGCCAGCCAGAACCACCAGAACGCCTTTGTTACGCAGGGTTTCCGTATAGATGTGCTCCGCCTCGGCGCGCAGCTCACGCAGGTAGTGCGCTTGCTCGTGCCGCGCCGCCCGCACTGCGGAGCGCACTTCTCCCCTTGGCAGATTGAATTCGCGGCAAAGGTTGCGCACCAGCGAGGCCGTATGCGTGAGGTTTACAAAGGGCGCGTGCATGACTGCCCCGGCATCCTTGAGTTCCGGCAGATTCTCGCGCACCACCTGCGGATAGCCGCAGGCCACCGGGCAGGAGAAGGAATCGCACATTTCGGCAAATTCCTGCGCCTCACGCGGAATGCAGGGGAAGAAAATGCTCTTGATGCCGCTTTCAAGCAGGGCCAGCACATGGCCGTGCGCCAGTTTGGCCGGGTAACACACACTTTGGGAAGGCACGGACGACAGGCCAGCCGCAAACAGGGCCCGGCTGGTCGGCGGCGACACTTCAACCCGGAATCCCAGCGCGGTAAAGAGGGTGAACCAGAAAGGATAGTGCGCGTAGACGTTCAGAACTCTGGGGATGCCCAGCCTGCCGCGCGGCGCGGATTCCAGCGGCAGCGGTTCGTAGCGGAACAGACGCTGGTTTTTCCAGGCCACGAGGTTGGGAGCCGTGACAGTTGCACCACGGCGCGCCTCGCTGAACCTGTCGCACCTGTTGCCCGCGATGTGGCGTGAGCCGTGCGAAAAACGCGTTTCTGTGAGCAGGCAGTTGTTGCCGCAGTCGCGGCAGCGGAAGCTGCGCGTCCGCATGGCCAGACCCCGGATAAGCGGGGCGGTGATGGAAGAGTGAACGCTGACGCATTCCGCTTTTTCCAGTGACTCCAGAGCTGCCCCGTAAGCTCCCATGAGGCCGGAAGCCGCAGGGCGGTGCACATGCCGCCCCAACGTGCGCTCCATGGCGCAGAGCAGAGCGTCGTTGAGAAAGGAGCCGCCCTGCACAACCACATGTTCGCCCAGTTCTGCCACATTCTTGATGCGCAGCACCTTGTCCAGCGCATTGCGCACAACAGAATAGCAAAGCCCCGCCGCTATGTCGGCAATCTGCAGGCCGTCTTTCTGGGCCTGCGTGACACGGGAATTCATAAAGACCGTGCAGCGCGAGCCAAGATCCGCCGGATGCGCGGCGTACAGGGAAATATCCACAAACTCCTGCATGCTCAGGCCAAGGCCTTTGGCAAAGCTCTCAAGAAAAGCCCCGCAGCCAGCGGAACAGGCTTCGTTGAGGCTCACGTCGCTGATAACGCCGTTATCCACCTTGAGGCATTTCATGTCCTGGCCGCCTATGTCTATGACATAGCTGACTTCTGGCACAAGGCGCGTGGCCGCCTTGAAATGGGCCAGGGTTTCCACCAGCACGGTATCCACGCCAAGGGCGGATTCCGCCAGGTGCGCGCCGTAGCCAGTGGCCCCGGATGCGGCAAGCCATGCCCCGTCAGGAATACGCTCAAGCATGTCTGCCAGCGGGGGCAGCAAGGTCTGTATCGGATTACCGCCGTTGGAAGCGTAGCAGGAATCAAGAATACGCTGTTCGTTGTCTACCAGCACGGCCTTGACCGTGGTTGAACCGAGATCCAGCCCGAGGAACAGCGGCCCACGGGCCTGCCGGATATCTGCGGAAGGCAGCACGTTGGCCGTTGCATGCCGCTGGCAGAAGCGCGCGTATTCCGCGCTGTCGGCAAACATGGCAGGGAGAATTTTTTCTGCGGCAACCTTTGGCGCGTGCGAAAGGCTGCTGGTGCGCCGGGCGAGATCGGCCAGATCAAGCGGTTCGGCGTTTGTTTCGTGCTCTTCAAGGGACATGGCGCAACGCGCCGCGCCAATGGCGGCAGTGCACTGGGCATGGGGCAGGTGCGCAATGTGCGCCTCCGCAAGATCAAGATTCTGGATGAACAGATTTTTGAGTTCGGGCAGAAAGTGCAAAGGCCCGCCCAAAAAGGCGACCTTGCCGGTAATGGGCCTGCCGCAGGCCAGCCCGCCGATGGTTTGCTCCACCACTGCCTGGAAGATGGAGGCCGCGATATCTTCACGCGGTACGCCGCCGTTGAGCAAGGGCACAATATCCGTTTTGGCGAACACGCCGCAGCGCGAGGCGATGGGGTAGAGCGTGGAATGCCGTGCCGCCAGATCATTGAGGCCGCCCGCATCCGTGCTGAGCAGTCGGGCCATCTGGTCGATGAAGGCTCCGGTGCCGCCCGCGCACGATTCGTTCATGCGCAGTTCCACATCCTGCCCCAGATAGAGCAGCTTGGCGTCTTCGCCGCCCAGTTCCACAGCCACGGAAGTATCCGGCGCAGCATAGGAAATGGCGCGGGCAGTCGCCAGCAGTTCCTGAACAAAGGGGATGGAGAGCTGATTGCTGAGATCAAGAGCGCCGGAGCCTGTCATGGCGCAGCGCACGGTAGCTGAGGGGTAGAGCCGGGAGACTTCGGCAAGCAGGGCTGCCATGGTGGCGCGCACTGCCGTGCCGTGGCGGCTGTAGCGGGTTTCGGCAACAGAGCCGTCGCCGTTCAGCAGCGCCAGTTTTACTGTGGTGGATCCAATATCAAGGCCGAGATAAAATAGTGGTGGAGACACGAACAAGTCCTCACATGAAACAGGGTTATGTGATTTGGGCCTGATGTCTTCATGAAAGCGGAAGCAGAAATTATTTACTTTCTTTCATAAATTCAGGCTACACTTGAACGTGAAAAGAATTCAAGCCCCTTTGTATAAAAAAAATTACGGCCTGCTGATTTTAAACCATCCACTCTTGGAACGGTTCAAAATCCGCAGGCCGTAATTTTATCAGCGGGAGTAAAAAGGAATATTGAAACGCTAAACTATACTTTGCTGCAACAACTACTGTTGCGTCATGGAGGCATCAATGCGCCCGGTGACGTTGTCCTTGATCCACTTGGGGTCAAGCCACTCAAGGGGGGTCACTTCCACGCCGCCAACCAGAATGCCAAAGTGCAGGTGATCGCCGAAGGCAAGGCCTGTGCTGCCGGTATGACCAATGATCTGGCCTTTTTGCACCACATCGCTCACTTTAACCATCTGATCGTTGAGGTGGGAGTAAATGGACATGAGGCCCAGGCCGTGGTCAATGACAATGAGGTTGCCGTAGATGCCAAGATTGCCGCAGAAGACCACGCGGCCGCTGTTGGCGGCGGGCACCTCGGCATTGCGTACCGAAGCAAGGTCAAATCCCAGATGATAGGATTCGCCCACAGGCTTGCCCTGATAGTTGAAGAAACGGTGGTCGCCAAATCCGGCGCGCGGGGCAGAGCGCGGCAAACGCTCAAAAACGCCGCTCCACAGCATGGCCGCGGCAGTGTCCCGCCCAATTTCGCGCAGGGTCTGCACATTGGCGGCGCGCACCTGATTGTTGATGTACAGGTAGCACTCCAGCGGGTTTGTGGCATCGGGGGCCAGGTCTCGCAGCTTGCTTTCAACCGCCATCAGGAAGTTGTCCGTCACTTCGATGCTGTCGCTCTTGAACGTTCTTTCAAAAGACATGACCGTGAGGTGGCTCTTGGTGACGTTGCCCGCAAGGTCAGTGGCCGTGATTTCAACGCTGTTCTTGTAGTCTCTGGCGGTCATTGTGTACGGGAAAGGGAAAAAGCAGATATAGCTGCCGTCTTTTTGCATGTAGCCGGGCACAAAGTAGCCCGCCACCAACACGCCGCTATTGCTCACTTCTTTATCAATAGTATAACGCACCACGGCGGTGCCGCCCCTGCGCACGTTGGGGGGCAGAGTTTTGACGGAAATGCGCGGCGGTTGCGTATCAAAGCGCATGGGCAACTGGACGGTGCGCGTATTGCCCTGACCAAAACCGGCGAGTGACCCGTCCGTGGCGCGGATTTCAAGCTCAAAAGCACCCTCACGCAGGTTGGCGTCCTTCATGGGGACATCCACTTCGCGTTCAGGAATATACTGGTCAAAGTGCTTGTTGTAGATGACGTTGAGAACGTTGTTCTTTCGCACGCCAACTGTAATGGAGCGGATGCCTGACGGATCCTTCATACGGACCTTGAGGACGCTTGCGGCTGAAACCCTGCCTGTGTTTGGTGTAATATCAACAGTGGGGCCTTCAAGATCTTTAAAAAAAGTGTAGCCGCCCAAAACCAAAATGGCGACAACTATAATACCTAGTACCGATGAAAACAAACTTCTTTTACGCATTGCCGACTCCTCATTCTCGCTTCCCGAAGGGTTGCATAAAGAATGGCAAGTTTCAAGGGAAAGTCTGGAACTTGTCTTGATATCTGTGCCAGCCCCCGGATGGCGCATTGACTTGGCAGGAAAAATCTGTTTTCACTTCCGCAGTATGCAGTACAGCAAATATTCTGCGGCTGGGGGCACGCCCCGCGAGCCTTCTCCGTCCGTGGACCCAAAACGTCTGCGGCGCAGGATGGTGCGCGAGCAGCTTGAAGCGCGCGGAATCAGCGATCCGGCGGTGCTGGGGGCCATGTTTGCTGTGCCGCGCCATCTTTTTGTGCAGGAAGCGCTACGCTCCCAGGCCTACGAAGATACGCCCTTGCCCATCGGCTACGGGCAGACCATTTCCCAGCCCTATATTGTTGCACTGATGACCCAGCTGCTTGAAGTGCAGCGGGGGATGCGCGTACTTGAGGTCGGCACCGGCTCCGGCTATCAGGCCGCAGTGCTTGCCACCATGGGCTGCACGGTCTTTACCGTTGAGCGCATGCGCGAGCTGTATCAAATTACTTCAGGCCTCTTGCGGCAACTGGGACTTAGGGGTATCCACATGCAGCGGCGTGACGGCACGCTTGGCATGCCCGAAGCCGCGCCATTTGACCGTATCATCGTTACAGCCGGCGGGCCGGAAGTGCCGCGTCCCCTTGTTGATCAGCTTGACGAGGGCGGCATCATGCTTATCCCTGTAGGGTCAAAGCCCCGCACGCAGCGCCTTGTGCGCGTGCGCAAAGAGCAGGGGCGCGTTAGCTCCGAAGACCTGGGGCCGGTAGTTTTTGTAGATCTGGTGGGCGATCACGGCTGGTAGATAGGCCGTCGTAAGCGTCCGCTACAATTGAAGGAGATGTCATGGGATCCTGTTCATCCTGTTCTTCTGCGTCCTCTTGCTCCAGTGCAAAGAGCAATGGCGGCAATGGAGAGTGCAATGACCCTATGGCCAAGCAGGACCGCGTAATCGCTGACCGCTTGGGCCATATACGCCACAAGATATTTGTCATGAGCGGCAAGGGCGGCGTGGGCAAAAGCTCCGTGACCGTCAACACTGCAGCGGCGCTGGCGCGGCGCGGATTCAAGGTCGGCATTCTTGATGTGGACATGCACGGCCCGAGCGTGCCCAACCTGCTCGGCCTTACCAGCACGGTTGAGATCGACGAAGCCACCCAGCTGATGATTCCTGCCGCCTATGACGAGAATCTTTCCGTCATTTCAATGGATACGTTCCTGCAAGACAAGGATCAGGCCATCCTGTGGCGTGGGCCCAAAAAAACTTCGGCTATCCGGCAGTTTATTGCGGACGTGAAGTGGGGCGACCTTGATTTTCTGCTCATTGACTCCCCTCCAGGAACGGGCGATGAGCATATGACCGTCATGCAGTCCATCCCCGATGCCCTCTGCGTGGTTGTGACCACCCCGCAGGAGATTTCGCTGGCTGACGTGCGCAAGGCCATCAACTTTTTGCAGTACACCAACTCCAACGTGCTTGGCGTGGTGGAAAACATGAGCGGCCTCGTGTGCCCGCACTGCCATCAGGAAATCGACCTGTTCAAGAAGGGCGGCGGCGAAGAGCTGGCCAAGCGCTACGGTCTCAAGTTCCTCGGCGCTGTGCCGCTGGATCCCACAACCGTGGTTGCGGCTGACAAAGGTATTCCTGTGGTGTACCTTGATGCGGAAAGCGCAGCCAAGGAAGCCTTTCTTAGCCTGGCAGATTCAATTGCCGCTGCCGCCGACGGCAGCCTGGAAGCCCTTGCCGGTTCGCGCAGCTAGTTGCGCCCCTGCGGGTTTGCCCCGATAGAATGCAGGCTTCCCTGGCGGCTGGTGCACGGTCGCCGGGGGAGCTTTTTTCTCCTTTTCTCCCGTGTTCTTTTGTGGTAACGCTTTAAAAAATTCGCACGGAGCGCCTGAGAGGAAGAATGCTTAATCTTGCTAATAAAATTACACTGTTACGCATTTTAATGACCCCTCTGGTTGTTTTGCTGCTCTATTTTGAAGGCCCGATGACCTGCATTTTGGCTACTCTGGCCTTTATTTTTGCCTCCCTGACCGACTGGGCAGACGGTTATATTGCCCGCCGCTCCAATATGGTCACCAGCATGGGCAAGTTTTTGGACCCGCTGGCCGATAAAGTGCTGATCTGCTCGGTGCTGATCATGTTTGTGAAGCTGGACTGGGCGCCCGCATGGGTGGTTATCATTATTGTATGCCGCGAGCTTGTGGTCACGGGCCTGCGCGCCATTGCCATTGACGAGGGCATCGTGCTTGCCGCCGACAAGTTCGGCAAGGCCAAGACCGTGCTCCAGATTTTTGCCATTGTGCCTCTTGCCCTGCATTACCCTTTGTGGGGCATGGATCTGCGGTTGCTTGGCCTTGTGCTTCTCTATATAGCGCTGGTGCTGGCCGTGGTTTCAGGGGCCAACTATTGCTATGATTTTTACCGCAACACGCGTAAACAGGCAGGCTAACGGGAACAACGCATGAGTACGTTGCAGATCCGCCTGAAAAACTGCATCCAGACCATTCTGGAGCTGGAGCCCGACATGCGCGCCGGGGTCTGGGGCCGTCACTTTGATCAGGAACTGAACACCCTCAAGGATTATCTGCATCAGGTAGACCAGATGAACCTTGCGGAAGAAGACGTTACGCGGCTTGAAAAAGCCACGGCCACTTTTTTGGCAGAATTGCGTCTTTCTGCGGGTAACGGCTCTCAACCTCAACGGCTGCTGCAATAATGTTTTGGCGTACCTTCATTCTGGTTGTGCTGGGCCTTGTCAATGTGGTGTTTTTTGCCCGCATGGTCTGGGGACCCACTGGCCTTATTGAATACCGTGAGCTCAAGCACCAGTACGCCGAGCTTGAAAAGCAGATTGCAAGCCTTGATGCGGAAAACCTCTCTCTGAGCCGTGAAATTCGCCTTTTACAGTCCGACAGCCAGTATATGGAAAAAGTCATTCGTCAGCGCCTCCACTATATTCGCGATAATGAGGTGCTCTATCTTTTTGGCGAGGTGGCGAAAACGGGGCGGGAGCAGAAACCATGACGGAAAAAATTGAATGGTATAAAGAAGTCCTGGAGCTTGAGCCCAATTCCAAGGTCTTTTTTCCTCTGGCGCGTCTGCTTTCCGAAGCTGGCCGCACAGATGAAGCCGTTGAAATTCTGGAGCAGGGGCTTGCCCGGCACGAGGAATTTCTTGAAGCCAGGCTTTTTCTCATAGAGCTGCTGCACACCGCCAATCGGCTCGAAGCCTGCGAAAAGCAGGTGGGCAGGCTGACAAAAATGTTTTCTACCTATGCAGGCTTTTGGCAGGCATGGGCCGCCTGCATCAATGCTGCTGGCGATGCGCCTGATACTGCCGCCGTGCTGCGTTTTCTGGCCCTCAATTTTTCAAAGGGTCCCGTATCATTGCACGAAGTCATCAACCAGGGGCTGGCCTCCCTGTCTGGAGCAGGAGCCGCTACCGACGCTCACGCCAGTTTGCAGGCGCGTGCCGAGGCATCCACCCCTGCTGAGCCATCCGCACATGAGGCGGCATTTGCAGCGCCTTCAACGGCTGTAAATCCGGCAGTAACCGGGGCCGCAGCGCCCGTGCCAGAAGTGGCCGAGCAAACCGTTGCCGCTCCTGTTCTGGCAACTGTTCCCGGCTTGGCAACCGCCATGCATGACGCAGATGCCCCGCTTGATGCTGATGTTCATATTGATGACGTTGACGCGCACGATCCCATTGATTTTGATCCTGATCTTGCCATGGCGGACGATGAGGCCCTGCCAGCAGAATCGGAAGGCATTCCTTCCATGCTGGCTCGCGGTGCAGATGCCTACGCCGCATATGCTGCCCCGGTCACCCAGTCCGAAGCTGTTGTTGTAGAAGATGCAGATGAAGGGGAGGAGCGTTTTTCGCTGCGTACCCGCTCTATGGCCGAAGTGCTGGCAGAACAGGGTGACATCAAGGGTGCGCTTGATATTTACCATGAGCTTGCTGCCGCAGCGGTACATCCGGAAGAAAGCGCTGATTTGCGTCAGCGCATTACTACGTTGACTGCGCGACTGGGCAACGCCCAGACGGTAGATACTGTCCAACCCGCTGCAACGGCAGAACATGCCAGCGGCAAGGACAAGCTGATAAGCATGCTTGAAGCTTTGGCAGAACGTGTCGAAGCCAGGGCGCACAGTTAATGAGGGAGAACACTGTGTTGAAATCATATGTGCGTTATTTCTTTTTGCTGGCACTTGCTGCATCTCTTGTAACGGGTTGCAGTTCATACCAGCCCACCAAGAACGTCTGGAAATCCACAAAGTCGTTGTGGAACACCTATGTGAGCCCCCCGGCCACCGTGGATTTTGAAGAAAAGGGCAATCTTTCGCCCCAGGCGCTTTCCCTCACGCACAGCATGATGGGTATTGACGTTGAGCTGACCCGCCTTGAGCGGACCATGCTCAATGCCGACAAACCGCCGACGCGCGAGTGGCTTGCTTCCTTCCTTACCTCCTTCCCCTGGGTCAGTGGTTTTGCCGGGGTAAAGTACGACGGCACCATTCTTGGGCAGGAACCTGCCAATCCCATGAAGCCGCTGGATTTCATTCCGCTGCTTTATGAAGACAAAAAGCAGAGCACGCGCGCCCTGCGCGCTGATGTGCAGAACTCCTCCTTTGGACCTGAAGTTCTGCTTGGTTCGCCGATCTATGACGGAACGGAATTCCTCGGTGTTGTTGTTGCCAACTTCGACATGCGTTCGCTCATGCAATACTCCCAGACGCCGCAGGACGTTGTCATTCTTTCGCCGCAGGCTTTGCTGTGGCCCGGAAAGTATGATTTCGCCTCGACCCCGCTTGCGGGCGTGAACTGGGACGAAGTGACCGCAAAGAGCACTTCCGGCACCTGCACCAACGTGAACGGCACCTTCTACTATAACGTGCGCTTCCTGGGTAATGTGCCCCTGGTTTTCGCCGTGGCCGAGTCGGGCAATTTCCCGCAGGGCAATGGCAGTGTGGAGCAGGGGCTCGCATTCTTCCCCAAGGATCGCCCCAAACTTACCCCGCCGCCTCACGAAGAGCGCAAGAACAAAAACCGCTTTGAAGAAGGCCTGAACGTAGACGTTACGCCTGAACAGGCCACAGCCACCGCTGATCAGCCTTCTGCCAAACCTGCTGGCGGGGCGGACATTCAGCCCGGCAGCAAGGACAGCATGCTGCTCAAGCGTAAAAATGCCGAGCGTCGCAAGGTGCAGGAACGTCAGCTTGCAGGTGAAAATGCCTCTGTTGACCGCACACCCCGCGCCGCTGCACCCAAGGGCAAGGAAAAGCCGCCTGTCGGCCTTGGCATAGCGCCTGATGAAGATGCCGCCACCTTGCCCGGCGGACGTCCCAGCCCCTTTGGCCCCAAGGACGGCGATGACGCTGCAAAGCCTGCCGACACTGGCAGCGCAGGCAGCGGCAAGACTGATGCCCCGGCTGCCGCGCCAGCTGCAGCACCGGCAGCCGCCAAGCCTGATTCCGCAGCTCCGGCTGGCGAAGAGCCAGCGGCACTGCCGGGTGGGCGGCCAAGCCCCTTCGGGCCACGGAACTGACGCATTCTGGATTAAACTTGCGCCGCCCCGAGGCGGCGCAAGTATTTTGGAAGATGTGCATCCTGAAAAAGTCCGCATGCTGGCAAGCGGTTTTGTCATGCAATTTTATTGCGGCGGAAGATTCGTAAGGTTTTTTGCTTACTTGGCGAATTTTCCATTTCAGGGGTAAAGGCTCAATTGTTCCTCTCAATTTTCTGGATGTTGTAAGGAGCCCCCAATGGCTGACATCACGGTTACGGAACACCTGCTGCTGCATCAGAAGCGTAGCCCTCAGGCAACGGGCCAGTTTACTGGTCTTCTGTACGACCTGATCCTTTCGGGAAAGAGCATTTCCCGTCGTATCGCCAAAGCTGGCCTGCTTGATATTCTCGGCGGCACGGGCGAAGTGAACGTTCAGGGTGAAGACGTGCAGAAGATGGATTCCATCGCCAACCGCATCCTGCTTTATCGCATGGAGCGTTGCGGCGCTCTCTGCGCAATGGGGTCGGAAGAAGAAGCAGAACTTATCCGGGTGAGCAAGGAATTCCCGCGCGGAGACTATATTCTGATTTTTGATCCTCTGGATGGGTCGTCAAATATTGATGTGAACATCAATGTCGGCACCATATTTTCCATTTTGCGCAGGCCCGAGGGCCATACCGACGAGGTTGCGCTGGATGAAGTGCTGCAACCCGGCATCAAGCAGGTAGCGGCAGGGTATATTCTGTATGGTCCTTCCACCATGCTTGTTCTCAGCACAGGGCAGGGCGTGCACGGCTTTACCCTTGATCCTGGCGTGGGTGAATTTTTGCTGTCCCACCCTGACATGCGCATTCCCGAACAGGGCCATATTTATTCGGTCAACGAAGGCAACTGGAAGAAATGGGATGCGCCAGCCCGCGATGCCGTCAACTGGTTTCACGGTTGCGAAACTTCGGACGGCAAGCCCTATTCTTCGCGCTATGTGGGCGCGCTGGTGGCCGACTTTCACCGTACGCTCATCAACGGCGGTATCTACATGTATCCGCCCGATGCCAACAAGCCCAATGGCAAACTGCGCCTGATGTGCGAGGCCAACCCCTTGGCTTTTCTTGCAGAGCAGGCTGGCGGCAAGGCGAGCGACGGGCATGGACGCATTCTTGAAAGGGTGCCGGACAAGCTCCACGCGCGCACGCCTCTGTACATCGGCTCAACGCTGGATGTTGAGGCTGTGGAAAAAATCTACGCCCGTCACGCGGGCAGATAGCTTTTGCGGCAGCCCCGCGTAGTTGCGGCGGCTGCCTTATTGTATCGGCCTTTGACCGTAAATGGCGAACAGCATGTTGTGTTTGGGAATTGAGAGTTCTTGCGACGAAACCGCACTGGCGCTGGTTGAAGACGGGCGGCTTGTGGATGCCGTGCTTGCAAGCCAGGCCGATGTGCATGCTCTGTTTGGCGGCGTGGTGCCGGAACTTGCC
Organism: Pseudomonadota bacterium; assembly: GCA_023419375.1. Taxonomy (GTDB): domain Bacteria; phylum Desulfobacterota; class Desulfovibrionia; order Desulfovibrionales; family Desulfovibrionaceae; genus Desulfovibrio. The sequence continues at coordinate 93,403 of JAEZYD010000048.1, read as the reverse complement.
TCGCGCGAGCATTACCGCTTTGTGGGCGCGCTGTTTGACGAACTGATGCGGCGCAGCGGCAAAGCCAATTCTGATATTGATCTTGTGGCAGCGGCGCGCGGGCCAGGCCTGCTTGGCAGTCTGCTGGTGGGTGTTGCCTTTGCCAAAGGGCTGGCCCTTGGCCTTGGCAAGCCTTTTCTTGGCGTCAACCACCTGCATGCGCACCTTCTGGCAGTAGGGCTGGAGCATGAATTGCATTTTCCGGCCCTTGGTCTGCTGGTGTCGGGCGGGCACACGCACATCTACAGGCTTGAATCGCCATGGGATTGCCGCCTTCTTGGGCGCACTCTTGATGACGCTGCTGGTGAAGCTTTTGACAAGGTTGGCAAATTTCTCGGTCTGGCTTATCCTGGCGGCAAGCTTATGGACGCTCTGGCCAGGGCAGGGCATGCCACGCCAACCATGTTTCCCCGGCCTTATCTCGATAATGACAATCTGGATTTCAGCTTCAGCGGCCTCAAGACTGCCGCAACAGGGCTTGCCGCGCATCAGTTGGCGGGGCAGGAATGGCCTCGTCCGCTGACAGATATTGCCCATGCGCCGCAAGCGCTTAAGGATTATTGCGCTTCATTCAATCTGGCTGTTGTGGATACCTTGTGCGCCAAGATGACTCGGGCGCTTGACCGCAACCCCGGTGTTGCAACACTGCTGATGGCGGGTGGGGTAGCCTGCAATTCACTGCTGCGTGAGCGAATTGAACAGCTCATGCAAGGCAGGGGAGGCCAGGCTTACATTCCCGGCCCCCTGTTATGTACCGATAATGCCGCAATGATTGCCCATGCTGGATGGCTCTTGGGCGCACGGGGTTTCAGTCATGATTTGCGTATGGAAACCATACCCCGTGGCAAAATCATACCCGATGACATGTTGTGCAGCTTGTGCTGAAAGTGTCAAGAGACCATGCAAAACAAGAGATTGTCTTGACAGAGAGCACATTGGTATCTACTCTTAGTCAATACAGAAGCATACACTTTAAATGCGCTTCTGTTCGCGTCACAGGCCAATAGTGGCCGTGGAGCGATACAAAGCAACGTAAGGAGATAGTTATGGCTGAACAGGTCACTGACGCCACCTTTGAAAGCGTTGTGCTCAAGTCCGATCTTCCGGTTCTGCTCGATTTTTGGGCTCCCTGGTGCGGTCCTTGCCGCGCTGTTGGCCCCATCATTGACGAACTGGCCACTGAGTATGATGGCAAGGTGCGTGTCGTAAAAATGAACGTGGACGAAAATCCGGCCACGCCCACCAAGTTTGGCATCCGCGCTATCCCGACTCTTGTCCTTTTCAAAAAGGGTGAAACGGTAGAGCAGATCACCGGAGCTGTCACCAAGGCTGCCCTGAAAGACCTTATTGATACAAAGGCTCTGGCATGAAAGAATATGATGCCGTAGTCATAGGCAGCGGCCCCGCTGGCATTACGGCAGCAATGTATCTGGCCCGCTCTGGTTGCTCGGTGCTTATGCCCGAGCAACTGGCAGCGGGTGGTCAGATTTTGCAGACTGAGGCCATGGAAAACTATCCCGGTTTTCCCAAGGGCATCAAAGGCTATGAGCTGGCGGATCTTTTTGAAGCACATCTGTCCGGTCTTGATGTTGACCGGAAAGCTGCATCTGTTGAATCCGTAACCGGTTCGGCTGGTCGTTTTGCTGTTCGCGCCGGCGGCGTGGATTATATCGGCAAGACGGTCATTGTTTGTTCCGGAGCGCACCACAAGCCGCTTGGGCTTGAGGGCGAAGATCGGCTGCGCGGTCATGGCGTTTCCTATTGCGCCATCTGCGACGGCAATTTCTTTCGCAATCAGACCGTGGCGGTTGTAGGCGGTGGTAATTCGGCGTTGGAAGAGTCGCTTTATCTTGCAAAGATTGTGGGAAAGCTCTATCTTATCCATCGCCGCGATGAATTCCGCGGGCACAAGATTTATCAGGATAAGCTTGACGCCTATGGCGACAAGATCGAGATCCTGCGCAGCAGCGTTGTGAGCCGTTTGCACGGCGAAAACGAGCTGACAGGTCTGACGGTTAAGGAACTGAAGACCGGAGAGGAACGTCATTTGCCCGTAGACGGGCTTTTCGTCTACGTGGGATATGAACCCTCCACCGGCTTTTTGCCCGCAGAGGTCGTACGTGACGCACAAGGTTTCATTATCACCGATACGGAAATGCGTACCAGCATTCCGGGCGTTTTTGCAGCCGGTGATATTCGCTCCAAACTTTGTCGTCAGGTAATCACTGCCGCCGGTGACGGCGCAACTGCCGCGCAGGCGGCGTTTGTATTTTTGGAACAGCTCCATGCATAAAAAACTGCTTCGCTCCATTTTGCTTGTCATAAGCATGTTTGCGGTTTCCGGTTGCGGCATCATTGATATGATCTACCTGCCGCCGGCGGAAGACACCGCCCAGGAGGTTTTTGAAGCCGCCAATGACGCCATGAGTGAGAAAAACTACGTGCGCGCCGTGGAGCTGTACAACAAACTTCGCGATACGTATCCCTTCAGCCCGTATACGGTTGATGCGGAACTGTCGCTTGCGGATGCCTACTTCCTCGACGAGGAATATGAGCTTGCTGCCGAAACCTACAAGGATTTCGAGTCGCTGCATCCTCGCCACGAAGCTATCCCCTATGTTCTGTACCAGACTGGCATGTCGCTCATGAAGCAGTTCCGCTCCATCGACAGGGCCACCACAGAACTCAAGGAAGCTTACGACTACTTTGACCGTTTGCGTCAGACCTTCCCCGACTCGCCCTATTCCAAGAGCGCGGAAGAACACATGCGCACGTGCCGTCAGCTTATGGCCGAACACGAATTGTATATTGCCGACGTGTTCTGGCACATGAAAAAGTATGGCCCGGCGTGGCACCGTTACGAATACATTATGAAAAACTTCAAGGATGTGCCTGAAGTTGCCGAGCATGCCAAGGAAAAGAGCCTTGCTGCCTATCACAACTATCGTGAGGCGCAGTCGCAGGAAGTCCGAGAAAAGCGTGAAGGCAGCTGGAAGCAGTGGTTTACCTGGCTGTAACAATCCGTAACGGTTATTCCTGAAAGTTGTCAGATTACACAAACCGGCTGTTTTGCAAAAAACAGCCGGTTTGTGTCACATAACCCCCATGCACTTTTCTGACTACGCCTGCAATCGGCGCGTTTCGCGTTCCAACCTCTGCAATTCCGTATATTTAATCCTTCTGTAGGAAACGTATTATGAACGTTATGGATAATGGCGCCAGCGAAAAAAGCCGCGCAGCCATGTTGTCGCTGCTCGCGGCACTGGGGCTTACCAGCATCAAGCTTGCTGTCGGTTTGTATACCAACAGCCTTGGCATATTGTCTGAAGCCTTGCACAGCGGCCTTGATCTGCTGGCGGCTGCCCTTACCCTTGCTGCGGTGAGAATTTCAGCCAAGCCTGCAGATTCACGGCATCCTTACGGTCATGGCAAGGCCGAAAATCTCTCGGCTCTTGCGCAGACTGTGCTTTTGTTCGTCACCTGCGTGTGGGTGGTGTACGAGGGCGTTCAGCGCCTCGCTTCAGGCTCAAGCCCTGTTGTACCTTCGCTCTGGGGTGTTGGCGTCATGGCGATTTCCATGGCTGTTGACATCAACCGGGTACGCGTTTTGCGGCGGGTTGCCAAAAACTTCAACAGCCAGGCTCTGGAAGCTGATGCCCTGCATTTTTCCACGGATATTCTTTCTTCTGCCGTGGTGCTTGTTGGCGTGCTGGCTGTATGGCTTGCGCAGGCCCTGCAACTGCCTGACCCCATAAGCCGGGTGCTTTCGCAGGCAGATACGGTGGCGGCCCTGCTTGTGGCTGCGATTATTTTTCGGGCAAGCATGCACATGGCCTCGGATGCCGTGAATATGCTGATGGATTCCGGCTCATCACAGGCGAGCGAAGCCATTGTGGTAGCCGTGCGAAAAATAGCGGGCATTTCCGAGGTCACGCGGGTGCGAGTGCGCACCAGCGGGCCGCAGAATTTTGTGGATTTGACTGTGGGCGTGGCGCCGGGGCTGAAGGTCAGCGATGGACATCGCCTCGCGCATGAGGCTGAGGAAGCCGTTGCTGGCGTTTTGCCCGGAGCGGACGTGACCGTGCACGTGGAGCCTCGCAAATCGTGCCGCATTGATGAAAACAATCCCTTTGCCCTGGTGCAGATTGCCGCATCTGAGCATGGCCTTGCGGTTCATGATGTGCATATCTTGAGCGCTGACAGCGCCTGCCATATCGAACTGCACGTTGAACTGCCGGGCCAGATGCCTTTTGACCGGGCGTATGCGCGGGTCAAGGCTTTTGAGGACACACTGCGGGAGACTTTGCCGGGTGTTGAGATCGTCAGCCACATGGAACCCAAGGCCCCAAGCGCCGCGCTTGAGCCGGGGGCTTCGGTTTCTGTACCTTTTTCAGAGATGGCCTGGAGTGAAATCAAGGCAGCGGTGGAAAATGAGCCTCTGGCGGCCATGCCGCACAAATTTTCTACCTATGTGCTGCCGGAGCAGGGGGTCTGCATTTCATTTCACTGCAATGTGAGTGTGGGGCTGTCTGTGGAAGAGGCGCACAACGTCTGTACGCGCCTTGAAAAGCGCATTCGTGCCGCAGTGCCCCAACTGGGGCGTTTGAGCATCCATATGGAGCCGGCAGTTGTGTCAAATACCCCTGCGGCGTAACAGCCCAGCGCATTTGCCTGCATGTGGCTTTGAAAACCGCTGTGCAGCTCCAGATAGCGCAATTTTCTGCCGATCTGATTCCTGATTACGGCACTGTTATGCTCAGCGCCGTAATCAGGTTGCTTTTTGGGGATTCCGCTCTGTGAGCGGGCTTTGCAAGAAAGCAGAGCAGGCAGAGATTCCTGCTGCGATCATTTCTGGCTTTAAGCCTGTTCCTGCGGCTCCTGCTCAGGAGTAGCGCCGCTCTGTTGCTCAGCTTCCGCGCCAGCGGCATCAAGCGTGCCGGGGGCAATGCGCTGGGGAACCGCTGTTTCAACAAGGGCGCGCCAGAGGTTATCAATGCCGTAACGGTTGCTGGAAGATGTGACGATGGGCCGCGTGCCGAGCAGCTCTTGCCATTCATTCTGGCGGTTGGCGCGCTCCCGCTGGCTGCATTTGTCTGCCTTGGTCAGCACGGGCACAATATTCAGGCCGTTGGTGCGCGCAAAGGACGCCAGATTCTTGTCGAGCTTCTGGGGTTCAAGGCGGCTGTCGAGCAGCAGGGCCAGGGCCTTGAGGCTTGCGCATTCCACCAGATACCGCTCAAGCAGGCGCGCCCATTTTTCTCGTTCCGTATGGCTTGCGCGGGCATAGCCGTAGCCCGGCAGGTCAACGAGATAAAAGTCGTGAGGCGTCACGCGGTAATAATTCACCGAGCGGGTTTTGCCGGGGGTGGAGCTGACTTTTGCCAGTTTTTTGCGGCCAGCCAGCGCGTTGATAAGCGATGATTTTCCCACATTGGAGCGCCCCGCAAGGGCTATCTGCGCCTCGGGCAGTGATATGAGCTGCTCAAGAGTATAGGCTGTAGTTTCAAGGGTAAGAACGGGATTCATAATAAACCTCATGTGATACTTTAACTTTGTGTCTTGACAAGCAAGCATCTTTCAGCAAATATTTTCAATTCAGGGCTGACATTTTCAGCCAACTTCCGTATAAGGTAGCCGCTCTTGCCGCAGTTGGCAAATGATCGGCCTTACGCCCGTTTGCGCCATTTTGCGGCGACATGTTAGGAGGACAAATGTATTCTACCACAGACTTTCGCAAGGGTCTGAAGATCGAAGTCGAAGGCACCCCTTACGAAATCGTTGATTTTCAGCATTTCAAGCCCGGCAAGGGTGGCGCTATGGTTCGTACCAAGCTGCGCAACATCCTTACCGGCCGCATGCAGGATATAACCTTCCGTTCCGGTGAAAAGGTCAACAAGCCCGATCTGGAAACCCGCGACATGCAGTTTCTGTATCGTCAGGACGATGACCTTATCTTCATGGATATGACCACCTACGAACAGCTCCAGATGCACATCACCACCACTGATGGCAAGGAAGGCTTTCTCAAGGACGGTCAGGAATGCCGCGTGCTGCTGTACAAGGGCAGCCCCCTTGATATCGACATCCCGCTGAGCCTCGTGCTTGCTGTTGTTGAAACCGAGCCAGGCGCCAAGGGCGACACTGTCAGCAACGTCACCAAGGCTGCCAAGCTTGAAACCGGTATTTCGGTTCAGGTGCCCATTTTTGTCAACGAAGGCGATCGCATCAAGGTTGACACGCGCACCAAGGAATACCTGGGCCGGGAATGATGACCGGTTCGGGAGGGTAGCCCTACGGACGCCCATAAATTCAGCCGCGAGCTTCTTGGCCTTTTTCTTATCTTCTGGGCGCTGTTGCTTTTGCTCAGCCTACTCAGTTTTGACGCCAACGACCCCAGCCTTAACCATGTGGTCAGCGGTGTTGTCAAGGTAAAGAACAAGGCTGGCCTTTTCGGCGCGTACACTGCAGGTTTTCTTAACGATGTGTTTGGCGTGGCCGCCTATCTCTGCCCACTGGTTTTCGGTGCGCTGGGGGCGGCCTACGTTTCTCCTTCGTACAGCCTGCACTGGTCGCGTTGGCTTGGCTTCTTTTTGCTTACCGTCTGCCTGCTTGTCATTGGCTCCGCCTCGGATATCACCCTTGGCGACATGTGGGGCGGCGGCATGGTGGGCAATGCCTTGCACCTCAACGCCAGCAGATATCTGAGCCCTGGCGGTTCTGCCCTGGTGTGGATATTTGTGGCGCTTGTGGGCATGCAGCTTGCGGGCAATATCTCATGGTTCAATGTGGCTGCACGTGTGCTGCACTGGGCGCAGGCGCGGCTTGCCGCCCGTGCAGGCAACGCAACCGGGCCTGTTGTTGCAGAAAGCCCCGCAGAAGGCGAAGACGGCAAGCGCCGCTGGTCGCTGACTGATCTACGCCTGCCGTCCATGGAATTCTGGAGGCGCTGGCGTGACCGCCTTGGCAACATTCAGCCCACGGCCGACTCGCTGCCCGATGTTTTTGAAGAACAAAAAAACAAAGCGGCACGATCGCAGGCCAATGAGCCAGCGGCGCAACGCCCGGCAGTGCAAGTGGATGCTGACGATCCCTTTGCCGTGGCGGTAGACATCAACGGCGTGCCCATTTCGCCCGCTGTTTCTGCTGGCGCAGCCTATGCTGACGAGCAGGGGGGCAATGCCCCGGCCCATGACCCTGTAAATGATGCGGCCCATGATTTGGCTCAGGATGACGCGGCGCATGCTGCCTCGCCTGCCGCTTCTGCCCCGAATACTGGCGGCAAAGCTGCAAGTGCTGCCGCCCCAGTTGCCGAAGCCCCCAAAAAGCAGGGCGGTCTGACCGGGCTGCTTTCTGGCATGACAGGCCGTAAGGCAGCCATTCCGCTGCCGGGGCTTGAACTGCTGGCCCCGCCTGTCAAAGTGCCGGGCAACAACAATAAGGAAGACCGCGAGGCGCGTGGCAAGGCTCTTATTGCCTGCCTCAAGGATTTTGACATCCAGAGCGAGCTTGTGCATGTCACGCCCGGGCCGGTGGTCACCATGTATGAGGTGCGCCCGGCCCCCGGCATCCGCGTGAGCCGCATCGCCAATCTCAGCGATGATCTGGCCTTGGCCCTCAAGGCCGTTGCCGTGCGCATTCAGGCTCCTATTCCCGGTACGGATACTGTGGGTATTGAAATACCCAATGACAACCGTGAAACCGTCAATTTCAGGGAGCTTGCCGCTTCTGAGCCTTTCCGCAAGGGTTGTGGCCCTCTGACCATGATTCTGGGCAAGGACATAGCGGGCAAGCCCGTAATGGCCGACCTCACGCGCATGCCGCATCTGCTTGTGGCTGGCGCTACGGGCGCGGGCAAGAGCGTCTGCCTCAACGGCATTCTTATCAGCCTGCTGTACCGCACCCAGCCCAAAGACATGCAGTTGTTGCTGGTTGACCCCAAGCGTATTGAAATGGCCGTGTATGCGGATGAACCGCATCTGGTGCATCCTGTGGTCACAGAGATGAACGAGGCCAAGAACGCCCTTGACTGGGCCGTGCACGAAATGGATCGCCGTTACGAAGCAATGGCGCGCCTTGGCGTGCGCAACGTGGCCGGGTTTAACCAGAAGCTGGCCGCCTGCAAAAATGATCTGCCGCCGGATTTTGCCGACCTTGAGCCTCTGCCATATCTTGTTGTCGTTATTGACGAACTGGCAGACCTCATGATGACCGCCGCCCGCGAGGTGGAAACCAGCATCGTGCGCCTTGCGCAGTTGGCCCGCGCCGCCGGTATTCATATGATCCTTGCCACCCAGCGCCCCAGCGTGGACGTGGTGACAGGGCTCATCAAGGCGAACTTTCCGTGCCGCATATCCTTTCAGGTTACGTCCAAGCACGATTCGCGCACCATTCTTGATCAGGTGGGCGCGGAACATCTGCTTGGCCGCGGCGATATGCTCTTCAAGCCCAGCGGCGGGCGCTTGCAGCGTCTGCACGGCCCCTTCCTCAGCGATGAAGAAGTGCAGGCAGTGGTGGGCTACTGGAAGCGGCAGCTCAGCCCCTCCTACAAGGTGGACTTTGCCCAGTGGGGGCTGGACTCTGTGAGCGGCGGTGGTAGCGGCGGTGGCGGCGATGCCGCGCAGGATCCCCTGTACGGCGAGGTACAGGCCTTTGTGAGCGAGCAGGGGCGGGCATCCATATCGCTGGTGCAGCGCCGCTTCAAGATCGGTTTCAACCGCGCCGCGCGTCTGGTTGAACAGCTTGAGCACGACGGCATCATCGGCCCGGCAGACGGCAGCAAGCCGCGCGCTGTGGTCAAATAAATCAAACAGCACAACTGACGGCTTATGCCGTGGAGGTGTTATGCGCATAAATGGCATACTGGCCCTGGCAGCCGGGCTTGTTCTTCTTGTGGCTTCAGCCGCGCAGGCTGCGGATATAGCGTCGACCATCCAGGCGCGGTATGAAAAGCTGCGCACGTTTTCCGCCACGTTTGAGCAAACGCTGACCCACAAGGAAAGCGGCTCGGTAGAGAAAAGGCAGGGCAACCTGTTGTTCCAGAAGCCCCTGCTGATCCGCTGGCAGACAGATAAACCCCACGAAGAAACCCTTGTGGTAACACACAAGGAAATTTGGGATTATCTTGCGGATGAAGAAATTGCCTACCGCTACCCCCTGGAGCTTGTGCGCGATTCACGCACCATTATTCAGGTCATCACCGGGCAGGCCGCGCTGACCAAGGATTTTGACGTCAAGGAAGCCGGGCAGGAAAACGGCCTCGCCAAGCTGCACCTTTACCCCAAGGAACCCGCCCCGCAGATGGTTGAAGCCCTTTTGTGGGTTGAGCCTTCCACGGGCTATATCCGCAGGGCCAGCATCATTGACTTTTACGGCAATTCCAACGACGTGCGCTTTACGCAGTTCAAGCCCGACACCTCGCTGAAAGAATCGGACTTCACCTTTACCGCGCCCAAGGGCGTGGAGGTTGAAGACCGCATTGACCGCAAGGTGCAGGAAAAGGAACTCTTTAAATAAGCTGATTACGACTCAACCAAAAGGCCGTGGGGTTTAACTCCACGGCCTTTTGGTTGTCTTCAGGAAAGGCTACACGCACAAGCGCCGGAATACGCCCGGAGCATCTTCGTCTACTATGGGAAAAGACTCCTGTAGCTCGTCAGGCACACTTACAGGTTTGCCGCTGGTCATATCAATGAAGACCCACTGGGTTTCCGCTTCGGCAAGCAGGGCTTTTTCCTTTGCGTTCCAAAAAACATAGCGGCGAAGGCTGCGGCGCGAAGCGTAGGATGCTATCCATGTGGCGGCTGTAATCACATCACCCAGAAAGGCCGGGCGCTTGTATGTGATGGTGTGCTGGCGCACCACCCAGCCTTGCCCGATGCTTTCATACCGCTCCATAGGCCAGCCGCAAACGGCGGAATGCGCGACCGCCACATCCTGCATCCAGGCCACATAGCGCAGGTTGCTGACGCGGTGCTGCATGTCGATATCATCCTGCCCAACCGTGATCTGTTGCGTGTATATGTTGATCTGAGCCATGTGTCCTCCGCATTTGTGATGCCGCAGACCATACGCCTTGCAGGTAAAAAATAAAAGACACGCGGGCTTGCGTTAATTTCGCCCGCGTGTCTTCTGCTTGATAAGTACAGGTTGTTACAAACTTGTCAGCGCACGGCCCTTGCAGGGGCGTCTGGCAAGGCGTTTGTTACGCGCTTGTGCCATACCTCGTTTGCTGTTTCTGGGTGCCTCACACGCAGCCCTGAACAAGGCTGTCGAGCACTGCTGCGGAAAGGTGGCGCGGCTGCGCCCGCAACTGAGGGGCAATGCCCCATTGCCGCAGTACATCCAGCGCCATGCTTTGCGCTGCCTCAAAACTTTCGCTGACCGGAGTGGACAGGGGCGCTGCCAGCGTCATGGCCGCCGGTTGCACGCCAATGAGGGCGCAGTGCTCCGGGGCTGTGCCGCGCAGGGCGGCAAGGCCCATCACTTCCGAAAAACTGTTCTGGTGCGGGCCGATCTTTTGGGCGGTCAGGTATGCCGGCACGTTGTCACGCAGCACCAGTTCGCCCGGTTCCAGCCCAAAATCTACCGCATCCAGCACCAGCAGTTTGTCGGCCCGTTCTACATAGGTCAGCAGGGTTTGCCCCTGGGTGCCGCCGTCCACAACTTCCACGTTTTCAGGAAAATCCCAATGGGCGTAAAGCCGTTGCGCCAAAAGTACGCCAAAGCCTTCGTCCCCGTACAGAATATTGCCAAGACCAAGAATGACGATCTGTTCCATGAGATTTCCGTGCACCTTTGCGGCAGTATTGCCGCCTTTGGCGTCACAAACCACGCGGGCTTGTTTTATTATCTGTCTGGCGGCCCGGTGTTGGACCGCCAGACATTACGCTGAGGTTACATCAGTTTGCTATTGCTTGCGCCGTTCGCGGAAGCCGCTGAACATGGACGAAACCAGGGTGGTCTTGCCCATGATTTCTTCGCGTATGACCATGTACAGGTGCACGGTCACAAAGGTAATGAGCAGCAGCATGCCCAGCCGGTGCAAGCTGCGGGTCATCTGCCCGTTGCCGCCAAACCAGTTGTTTATCCAGTCCTGCACAAATGTGAAGAAGTGGATAAACGGCACGTGGCTGTCCTGCGCGTACATGCCAAGGCCCGTGAGCATGATGACAAGCATGAAGATCATGCCCGTGCCCATGCCCAGCTGCGCCAGCGGGTTATGCCCCACATGCGCGGCGCATTCCTTGTTCAGGAACAGATACCAGCGGATGTCCTGCCACAGGTCGTTCCGCCATTCCTTGCTCCATATGGGCATGATGATGAGCTCGCGCGAATAGCGGTTGCCCCACACAAGGCCGTATATGTAGCGCAGCACTGTTGAAATAATCAGCACAAAGCCCGCAATAAAGTGAGCCATGCGGGTGTAGCCCATGTAAAAGGTTTCGTACGGCTCACCAGTGACGGAAAGCCAGGGTTTGCCGATAATGTAGCCAGTGACAATAAGCACAATGACACAGGCAACCATAACCCAATGCCAGATGCGAATGGGCAGTTGATAAACGTATACGCTTTTGCCCATTGGCAGTTGCGGCAGAAGATGTTGTTCGCTCATGACGTTCTCCCGGCGGAAGGCTTGTATTCCGCGTCTCGGATTGCCCGAACGCTAGAAGCAGTTGTCTGTCCGCACCGATATGAGCTCTGATCCGTCCGGCCCGATGATATGCGTGGAGCAGGCCAGACAGGGGTCAAAGCTGTGCAGGGTGCGCAGGATTTCAAGGGGCTGGTTGGGAACCGCCATCTTGGTACCCATGAGCGATGCCTCGTAGGCGCTGAGCTGTCCATCGGGGCTGCGGGGCGCACCGTTCCAGGTGGTGGGAACAACGCACTGGTAGTTCTCGATCTTCCTGTCCTTGATGGTGACCCAGTGCCCCAGAGCGCCGCGCGGAGCTTCTGTAAAGCCAACGCCGCGCAGTGTGCCGGTGGGCCAGCTTTCGGGCTTCCACAGCTTGGTGTTGGCTGTTGCGCGGTTGCCATTTTTGAGGTTGGCCACGAGCTTGTCGTAGAAGTAGCGCATCTTGTCGGCAGACCATGCCAGCTCCAGCGAGCGGGCTGCAATGCGGCCAAGGGTCGATTGCAGCACGGAGGCCGGAGCCTTGGCCTGACCAAGGAATTCATCAATGAGGCCCTTGATCTCGGTGTCCTTCTTGGCATAGCCCACCAGCAGGCGCGCCAGCGGCCCAACTTCCATCTGGTGCCCGCGCCAGAGCGGCGTTTTGATCCACGAATATCTGTCGCGCTCGTCCACCTGCTTGAGGTCGGTGGGCGTGCCCTTGATATTGGGGCCGGGGGCGTAGTTGGGTTCGGTCATGCCGTCAAAGGGGTGCAGACCGGTTTTGCCGCCAGGGTAGGGCTTGTACCAGGAGTGGGACACGCTTTCCTGAATTTCGTCAGGATTGCGCAGGTCAACGGGCAGCACTTCGTTGAAGTTGCCGTTGATGATGGCCCCACGGGGCAACAGCAGGCTTTTGTCCGAGTAGTCGTTGGCAATGTCGGGGATTGCGCCGTAGGCAAGCACGGAAAGCTTGGAGAGCCCGCCGCCTATGCTCAGCCAATCCTTATAGAAGGCGGCCAGCGCAAGGGTGTCAGGTATGACAACCTGTTGGGCAAAATCACGGCAACGCTCAATGAGTTGCAGCACCAGTTCCAGACGTTCCTGATTGATAACGTCGGCAGCGCCGTGCGCGTCGAGGTTCAGCGAGCAGGGTACGCCGCCCACCAGCCAGTTGGGGTGCGGGTTTTTGCCGCCAAAGATGGTGTGTATCTGCACCATGTCTTTCTGGAAATCCAGGGCTTCCAGATAGTGGGCCACCACCAGCAGGTTGGCTTCGGGCGGCAGCTTGTAGGCAGGGTGCCCCCAGTAGCCGTTGGTGAAAATACCCAGCTGACCGGATTCGATAACGCGGGTGAGGCGATCCTTGATGGATTTGAAGTAGCCCGGCGAAGAATTGGGCCACGGGGTGAGCTTGTGCGAAAGCTCCGAAGTAGCCTTGGGGTCGGCCTTGGCGGCAGACACAACGTCCACCCAGTCAAGCCCGGCAAGGTGATACAGATGCACCAGATGGTCATGGTACATGAGGCACAGGTGCATGATGTTGCGGATGATATTGGCGTTGTCTGGTATTTGTATGCCGAGTGCGTCTTCCACCGCGTGTACGGAGGAAAGGGCATGCGTACCCGTGCAGACGCCGCAGATGCGTTCAACAAAGGCCCAGGCGTCGCGCGGGTCGCGGCCTTTGAGGATGATTTCAATACCTCTGAAAATGGTGCCGCACGAAACCGCATTGGTAATGACGTTGCTGTCGTCAAGGTTCACCTCGCAACGCAGGTGTCCTTCAATGCGGGTAACGGGGTCTACAACCACGCGGCGGCCCGAGTCCTTAACGGCATAACCCTGAGAAGTAGTGTATTCGTATGCCATGGGGTATTTCCTCAGTTGTTGGAGTCGGTGTCGGAGGATTTCTTGGTGTTCTTGCTACCTGCGTGGCGCACCATACTGGCAACGCCGTGCACGGCAACACCCGCAGCCACGCCCGCCACAGCGGCTACGCCCACGGTTTCAGCCGTTGCGTTGGTGCCGAGATGCGGAATGGTGGTGATGCGGTCATAAAACGAGCCCTGATCCCAGAAGTTCTGTTCCGAGCAGCCTATGCAGCCATGCCCGGACTGAATGGGAAATGAGACACCGTTGTTCCAGCGTGTGGAAGGGCAGGCGTTGTAGGTGGTGGGGCCTTTGCAGCCCATCTTGTACAGGCACAGACCAGCGCGCGCGCCCGCATCGTCCCACGATTCCACATATTCGCCCGCGTCAAAATGGGCCCTGCGGTAGCAGTGGTCGTGCACGCGCTTGCCGTAAAACATTTCCGGCCTGCCCTGCGAGTCAAGGGTGGGAAGGCGGTCGTAAGTGATAATGTAGGTCAGGATTGAACTCATGACCTCAGGGATGGCCGGGCAGCCGGGAACCTTGATCTGCGGCTTGTTGGGAAAGAGCTTGTGCAGCGGGGTAGCGCCCGTCGGGTTGGGGTGGGCCGCCTGCACGCAGCCCCACGAGGCGCAGGTTCCCCAGGCCACAAGAGCCTTGGCATTTTCCACGCCCTCCTTGAGCTTTTCGTAGAAGGGTTTGCCGGCATCAATGCAGTACATGCCCTGACCGTTGAGCGGCACGTTGCCTTCAACAGCAAGAATATACTGGCCCTTGTACTTCTTGATGGCCTCTTCATAGGCTTCGTTGGCCTGATCGCCAGCGGCGGCCATGATGGTGTCCTGATAATCCATTGTGATCATCGAGAGCACAATGTCGGTCGCCAGCGGGTGGGCTGTGCGCAAAAATGATTCAGTGCAACAGGAACAGGAAAGACCGTTAATCCAGAGCACCGGGAGGCGCGGTTTGGTTGACAATGCCTGTGCGATTGCCAGATCCGCTCCAGGGCCAAGGCCCAGGGCAACGGCTGTGAGCGCACAGAACTTCATGAAATCTCGACGGCTGACACCACGATTACGCAAGGCTTGTTCGGTAGTTTCGAGATGAGCCATAAGTACCTCGAGAAGAACATGGTTGCAGGGTGGTTGAAGAATACTCGACACAGTTAATAGATATCAGTACTCCTTGCGCCTGTATATTGTTGCGGGTACAAGATTTTAGATGTACCCTAGTTGACCTCCTTACATCAAAACAGTTTTCTTGATGCCGGAACTTTTTAAATCCGCCATAACGCCGACCAGAATGTCAGTCTGCGCACGCAGCTCGTTGAGAACCGAGTTTGCCTGATCCATGGCGTTTGCGGTGTTGAGGGCAAGCTGGTTGATATCTTCCAGGCTGCTGTGGATGGTTTCGCTGGAGGCGGACTGTTCTTCTGATGCGGTGGCGATGGACTGGGCCTGAATGGTGGAGGCGTTTGCCAGCTCCACAAGCGCCTGCAATGCCTCGCCCGACTGCCGGGCCAGAACCGTGACCTGCTCAATGGTTGCAGCGGACTGCTCCACATGCGAGATATGTTTGCGTGTTCCGCCTTGAACCGCATGGATGGCTTCCCCCACCTCCTTGGTGGCTGTCATGGTTTTTTCGGCCAGTTTGCGCACTTCGTCCGCCACCACGGCAAAACCCCGGCCGGCATCGCCTGCGCGCGCAGCCTCAATGGCAGCGTTGAGCGCCAAAAGGTTGGTCTGGTCGGCAATATCGCTGATGACATCCAGCACTTGCCCAATGCCTTCAGCCTGCTGACCGAGCAGACCCATATCGACCTTCATTTTGTTAGATTGATCTTGCACCTGACCGATTGCAGAAATGACATTTTCAACAACGGTGGAGCCTTCGCTTGCCTTGGTATGAGAATTTTCTGCTGTTTGGGCGGCATCCGCAGCATTTTTGGCAACTTCAATGACTGTGGTGCTCATTTCCTGCATGGCGCTTGTTGTGGTATCAAGCCTGTTGGACTGGCTGGTTGCGCCTTGCGTAGAAATGTGCACCTGTTCCTCAAGATTGTTGAGCGCGATATTGAGCGATTCCACAACGCCGTGTATTTTGTCCACAGCTGTTGCAAGAACGCTGGCCCTTGTATTTGCTTCTTTTTCCGCGTGCTCAGCTGTTATTCTGCACTGTTCCGCCAGTTTTCCGCGCTCCTCGGCGATAGAATGCTGCTTTTGGGCCGCCTGAATTTGTTCTTTCAGGCGGGCGACCATTTCGCGCAACACATCGGCAAGGCCGCCGATCTCGTCATTTTGTTTGACTGTCAGAATCGAGTCAAAATCTCCCTGCGTGATGCCCTGGGCGTAGCGCAGTGTGCTGCGTACCGGCCTGCCGATGGTGATGCAGATTCTCCAGCCCAGCAGGACGGTGAACAAAGCCACCAGAAGCGCACCAGAAACAGCAATGACGAGTTCCTTTTGAGCTGAGCGCACTTCATCGCGGGCGTTTCCAAGCAGTTGTTCGCCCCAGGCTTTTTCCACTTCCATCAGCTTGTCGATGCGGCGTGTGGCAGCGGTAAACCATTGCTGCGGGTCAGCCTCCAGGCTGGATTTTTCCAGGTTGGCATAGGCCGTATCGCGGAATCGCGTCACTTCTTCATCAACGGATTTCATTTTGCCTTGCAGCAGGTTTTGCGCTGCTTTGCCGCCCAGTTCCCCAAATGAACTCAGATAGGTGTTTTGCGAGCTGACCCTGTAGAGCCAGTCGCGGTAAAGCTGCTTGCTGAAGGTTCCGGCAGAAAATGCGGCATTGAGCGTAGCACGCTCCTGCCCGGCAATCTCCTTGCCGTGCAAAAGCTGAATGATGGACGTGAAGGCAAGGTCGGCGCGCGCGTTCAGTTCTGAAATCGCAGCGATCAATTCATTAATACTGGTATTGTACGCCGCAATGGCCTGGAGCGCGTCTATGCGGGCTTCCTTTGCGGCGGCTCTGGTTGTGGAAAGATCTGTAAAGTTTTGAGTGGACGCCGCAAATACTCTGGAAAGGGATCAATTTTCCAGGGTATCTGCTCCAGCAAGCACAGCCGTAAAGTTTTTGTAGGCAGAATTTGATTTGTCTGTCTGTTCCGTAAGTTCTGTAGAAAACTTTTTCCCCTTGCTGCCCAGAAAGCCAGCCGTATAGCCGCGCTCTTTTTGCAGCTCATGAATAAGTTCACCTGCAGAAAGGCTGACAACCAGCGAGCGTTCAATGGATTTTAAGTGGTCTATTTCTTTTAAGCGCTGAATATTCTCGGCAGAAACAATGAAGAGAAAGGTCGCCATTGGCAGTACGAGCAGAAGACTGAGTTTTCTGGCAATCTTGAGATCGGCAAGCATGGTGGCTTCCTCCTTAAAACGGTTTCCTGTTCTATTTCATGGTGCTGCGCTTGCGGTCTATGGCATCTATATAGCAAGCTAATAATTGTATGTAATAAATGTATTGAGATTTTGCCAAAGGATTTAACGTTTGTAGTAGCATAGTTAAGGCAAAAGACAATAACGGTTTTGAGAGAATATTAATCAAGTTGCTGTTTGTATTAAATATTTTAATGTAATTTGATTATATTATTACATTTTATATGGTTATATGTGTTTATTCCACAGTTGTTCAGTCGGTTTATAATGGTTGGTAGTAGAGCAATAATAAGCAATGTATAGTGTTAATCGCTAGCAAATTATTTTTGATACATTTAATATACTTATTTTTATGTATAAAAAAGAATGAATGTCTAATAGCCCGAGCTGTGTGGATTGAGGGGAATGACGCTCGGGGAGGTAGTGGCATATTTATTTTTTTTGTACTACTGCTGTTTGTGCTATGATTTAGAAAATCGTGCTCACAATTTGGGCCAGAATTGCAGTCAAATTTTATATCTTTCTGATCCGTACCGTCCCGGAGGTTCCCGTGTTGCCGTTTGATTACCCGCCGCCTCGGCGCAGTCATATTTTGAGCGCTAAGGCCGTTGAGAAACAGTCGAAAAGCATCTGGGTAAGAGTGCGGAATGTGGTGCAATGAGGCGGGATGAACGGAAAAGTCCGGCGGGAAGCTGCTGGATCAGCCTCCCTGCCGGACTCAGGGGTATATGCCAGGCGCGTGGCGTTTAGAATTTGTAGATAAAGCTCATGTTGACGTTCCAGGCGTCCTGTGTGGTGACACCGCCCATGCGTGAACCGCTTGTGGTGGTGTACCCGCCCCAGACATCCCTGGACTGGTCAAGCCACAGGGCAATGTAGTTGGCTTCCACCACAATCTTGAAGTTGTCGTACATCTGGTAGGTGGAGGTGACGCCAAATTCCGCGGCGTAGTCGCGCGAGGTCAGGTACAGGCCGTAGTAGTTGGCCGTGTTGAAATCGCCCATGCTGCCGGGAGTTACATCGGGGCGGAACAGGGTTTTCCCGTCCACATCCTTCTGCCCCTTGATGTACTTGGCCATGGTGGGGCTGTTGGTACCGCCAAGCAGGTTGGCGTGGAAGGTGTGCTTGAGTTTGTCCAGAAAGCTCACGTCCTTGACCCGCGCGCCCACGCCCCAGGTTCCCGCAAAGGTGGAGCCAAGCAAGGTATCGCGCCCAAGGGTGAGGGTGCCGAGCGTGCCGAAGCTGTCCAGCCCGTTGGTGCTCTCGTTGTTGGCCTCAATGGTGGGCATACGCTCGGAGCCGTTTTTCACGTTGCCGTCGTCGCCGCTCGTATACCAGCCGTAGATACCGGGCACACCCCAATCCATGCTGTATTCTGCCAGCAGGGAGCCGTACCAGCCCTTGCGGTTCAGGGTTTCAACGCCAGTGTCCGACTGCCCGTAGTTAAAGCTCCAGGCCAGCCGGAAGGGATTCCAGGCCACGGCTTCGCCTGTCAGGCCCGCCCAGAAAATGGTGGAGTAGGCATTGGCGATCTGCCGACCGACCTTGCCGTTACTGAGGGCATATGTGGCAGGGGCTACGCCCAGCGCGCCCGCGCCATCGTTGTTTTTGCCGTAAAAATCATTGTCTTTGCGAAAGGTATTGCTGCCAAACGCGCCCACAAGGCCCCATGGCGTGATGTTGACGCCTTCAAAGCGCAGGGGAGCGGTAAGGCCGAAAAGATCAAAGTTGTCCAGATAGCTCTGCGGGGAATTTCCGGTTCCGGCCCAGTTGTCGTTGTAGGCGCGCGCCCAGAATCCTGTGAGCGAGAGATGTTCGTTTACCGGCACGGAAACCGTTATGCCTGCGGTGTCGGCGTCAAAGGCCTGCGAGGCCTCGGTAACGTAGTCCGGCAAAAAGATGCGCTGAATGCCCATGCGAACTTTTACATCGGTTTGCGGCATGGTCCAGTCAAGGTAGCTGTGCTTGATCTTGATGACATTGCTGCCGTCCGCACCCAGGGCCGCGCCGGACTTGTTGCCGGCCTGTCCCCAGTACTGTCGGCCTATCTCAAAATATACCGTGCCCGAAAGCGCTTCTGATGCCACTGCGTCCAATTGAAGGCGCACACGCGACTTGGACTCGAACTGGTCTTCATTATAACGGCCCCAACCTGTGGTGCGGTTGCCTTGCGTGCCGTTGACGGAGCGGCCCCGTTCCATAAAGTTGCCGCCGCCGCCATATTCAAAATTCATTATCCAGACGCCCTTGGTCTTGAAGTCCACAGCCTGCGCCGTGGCGGCAAGGCCAGGCAGTAGTGCTGCGGCAGCCAGAAGCGATAAAACTTTTTTCCGCATCGTTCCCCCGATAGTGACGTAAGATTTCATATAGACACGTTTTTATAATTCGTGCTACTGAATTTGCTTGCAACGGCGATGTTATCTTTGCAGAAAAAGTGCTACCATTGTCAACCCCTAAATCTGCCTCGCCGCATGGAGCGCGATATGCGAAAAATCGGTTTTGTACTGGCGGCCCTGATCTGCTGCCTGAACATATCCGCCTGCCAGAATGATGAAAAATCCACTGCCCAGGCGCAGCGTACCGAGCTGGTCTACGCCAGCACCAAGGACATACGCATCATCAATCCCCATCTCTACTCCGGGGAAATGGCCGCCCAGAGTATGGTGTTTGAACCGCTGGTGGTGAACACCCCCGAGGGAGTGAAGCCCTGTCTTGCCGAAAGCTGGGAAATTTCACCCGATGGCCGCGTGTACACATTTCATTTGCGCAAGGGCGTGACCTTCACTGACGGCGCACCCTTTGACGCTGCCGCCGTCAAACTGAACATGGACGCCATTGTTGCCAACAGGCAACGGCATGGATTTGAAATGGTTAACAAGATTGAGCGCAACGAAGTAGTGGACACGTACACGTACCGCCTTGTGCTCACGCATCCGTACTATCCCACCTTGGTGGAACTGGGGCTTGTGCGGCCATTCCGTATCATTTCGCCCAACTGCTTTATCAACGGCCAGACCAAGGACGGCGTTTCCGGCTATGTGGGCACCGGCCCATGGGTGCTGACCGAACACAAGGAAAAGCAGTATGCGTTGTTTACGGCCAACAAAAACTACTGGGGCGCTCAGCCCAGGCTGCAGGCCGTGCGCTGGCGCGTCATGCCTGACCATCAGACCATCATGCTTGCCCTGCAAAAGGGTGAAATTGACCTTGTTTTTGGCGCAGACGGCGACATGCTGAACATGGACGCCTTTAACGCGCTGCAAAAAGAAGGCAAGTACGCCACCCTTATCAGCAAGCCCATTGCCTCGCGGGCCATCCTGCTCAATGCGCACCAGCCCGTGACCAAGGACCGCGCCGTGCGCATGGCACTGCAATACGCGGTCAACAAGCAGGCCATTGTGGACGGCGTGTTGAACGGCACGGAAAGCGTGGCCGACACGCTTATTTCGCCCACGGTGCCCTATTGCGACCTTGGTTTGCCCGTGCGCGGCTATGATCCGGCCAAGTCCGCAGCCATGCTTGAGGCAGCTGGCTGGAAGCTCGGCCCCGATGGCCTGCGCGCCAAGGACGGGCAAAAGGCCATAGTGCGCCTGTACTACAATTCGCAGAACGCGCAGGAGCGCACCCTTGCCGAATATGTGCAGAGCGACCTGAAAAAGGTCGGCATAGAAATGAAGATCATCGGCGAGGAAAAGCAGGCCTTTCTTGACCGCCAGCGTACTGGCGATTTTGAACTGCAATACTCGCTTTCGTGGGGAACCCCCTACGACCCGCAGTCCTACCTTGCATCATGGCGCAAACCCGCGCACGGCGACTATCAGGCCCAGGTGGGCATGGAGCGCAAGGAATGGCTGGATAAAACCATCAGCCAGCTCATGATTGAACCGGATGAAGCCACCCGCAAGGCCATGTACAGAGAAGTTTTGACCTATGTGCATGACGAGGGCGTGTATATTCCCATTTCGTACTCGCGCACCAAGGCCGTGCATTCCAAAGCATTGCAGGGCGTTGGATTCGCCGTTTCGCAGTACGAAATTCCTTTTGAAAAAATGTATTTCGAGAACACACCAGCCCGCTAGGCAGCGGGCACAGTTCAGGGGCGTGGCTTTGCACAGTCGCAGGGCCGCGCCCCATGCTCCACATATATGAAAGCATACATTCTACGCCGCCTTTTGCTGACAATCCCGCTTTTGCTGGGGATTTCCTTTGTTTCATTCGTCATCATCCAGCTCAGCCCAAGCGACCCGGCCGAGGTGGTAGTCCGCGTCAACGAAATTGAGCCCACGGATGAAGTGGTGGCGATCACGCGTGAGCAGCTTGGCCTCAACAAGCCTTTCCTGACCCGCTATGCGGACTGGTTGTGCGCCGTCGCGCAGGGTGATCTGGGCAGGCGCTATGTGGACAACAAGCCCGTTGCGCAGGAACTGGCCCGGGCGCTGCCCCCCACCGTGTGGCTGGCGCTGACGGCAACACTGTTCATGGCGGTGTGCAGCGTGGGCATGGCTTTTGTGTGCGCCATGTACGAGGGGCGTAGCGTGGACTACCTGTTGCGGGGCTTCATCTTTCTGGGCACGGCCACGCCCGGTTTCTGGGCCGGGCTGCTGCTCATGTGGCTCTTTTCCGTCAAGCTCAACTGGTTGCCAACCAGCGGCATGCAGGGCACAAGCTCGGTCATTCTGCCCGCAGTGACGCTCTCGCTGACCTATATTTCCACCTATGCGCGGCTTTTGCGCAACAGCATGGTGCAGAACAAGCAGAAGAATTCCGTGCTCTATGCGCGGGCCAGGGGCCTCACACGCGGCATGATCTGGCGGCATATCTTTCGCAATTCGCTGCAATCCACACTCACCGGGCTTGGCATGTCGCTGCCAAAGCTCATGGCCGGAACCTTTGTGGTAGAAACCATCTTTGCCTGGCCCGGCCTCGGCTGGCTGTGCGTCACCGCCATTTTTAACCGCGATTTCCCCGTCATTCAGGCCTATGTGCTGCTGATGGCCGTGATGTTTGTGGGCTGCAACCTGCTGGTGGACATATTGTGCGCGGCCATTGATCCCCGCCTGCGGGCAAGGGGGCAGGCATGAGGGTATGGCGGCGGCTGCGCAACGACCCTGTGGGCATGGTCTGCCTGTGTTTTCTGCTTGCCGTGGCGGCGCTTGCCCTGTGCGCGCCCCAGGCGGCTCCGTGGGATCCCACGGCCATTGATGTGAGAAACAAATTTGCGGCATGGTCGCTGACGCACCCCCTTGGCACAGACCAGTTGGGGCGGGACGTGCTCTCGCGCCTCATCTGGGGCGGGCGCGCCACCTTGGGCTTTTCGCTGCTCACCATGGGCATAACCCTTTTTATCGGCAGCGGCTTGGGCATTGTGGCGGGTTTTTGCCGCGGCAAGGTTGATGAAACCATCATGCGCTTTTGCGATGTGATGATGTCCTTTCCCAGCGAGGTGCTCATTCTGGCCATTGTGGGCATGCTTGGGCCGGGGCTTGGCAATGTGGTCATTGCCAGCGTGATTGCCAAGTGGCCCTGGTATTCGCGCATGGTTCGCTCTGTGGTCATGCAGTATACGGACGTCAACTATGTGCGCTTTGCCCGCGTGGCGGGCTGCGGCATGTGGCACATCTTCCGCAGGCATCTGCTGCCCGGCGCGCTGGGCGAAATCATCGTGCTGGCAACGCTCGATACCGGGTCGGTGATCCTGTCGGTTTCGGCTTTGTCCTTTCTGGGCCTCGGCGTGCAGCCGCCCACGGCGGAGTGGGGCGCCATGCTCAGCGACGCCAAGGACATCATGTCCATGTATCCGCAGCAAATGCTGCCAGCGGGGCTGACAATCCTGCTGGTTGTGGCGGCCTTCAACTTTTTGGGCGACAGCCTGCGCGACGCCATTGACCCCGCCCACACCACCTTGCAGGGGGTGAACCCGTGAGCGCGTTCACTACGGATTGCCAGAAGCAGGCGCATATATGCTGTGCCGCGCCCCATGTACTCGATGTGCGCGATCTGCGCGTGGTGCAGCGCGCAAACGGGCAGGAGCTTGTGCACGGCGTGAATTTTACGCTTGCCGCCGGGGCCTGCCTTGGCATCGTGGGCGAGAGCGGCAGCGGCAAAACCTTGACCTGTCGCAGCATCATGGGCCTGTTGCCGCCCACGCTTGCGGGCGAGGGCAAGGCTGTTTTTAACGGGATTGATCTTGTGCATGCCCCGGCGGAGCAGATGCGTCAGCTCCGGGGCAGCAAGATTGCCATGGTTTTGCAACAGCCCATGACAGCCTTTGACCCCCTGTACACCATGGGGGCGCAGTTTCGGGAAACCCTGGCTGCGCATGGGGCTTACACAGCCGGGCAGGCAGATGAGCTGGCTGTAACCATGTTCGGTCGTGTACGCCTTGACGCGCCGCAGGAAGTTTTGCGCAGCTACCCGCACGAGCTTTCGGGCGGCATGCTGCAACGCTGCATGATTGCCCTGGCATTGGCCCTTGAGCCGCAGCTCATCATTGCAGACGAGCCAACAACGGCCCTGGATGCGGAAACGCAGTTTGAGGTCGTGCAACGTTTTCTGGAACTGCGGGCACAGTGCAATACCGCCATGATCTTTGTTTCGCACGATCTGGGCGTGGTGCAGCGTCTGGCTGATGCCGTGCTTGTGATGAAGGATGGCCGCTGCGTGGAATACGGCCCTGCGGAAACCGTGTTTAACGCGCCGCAGCACGAATATACGCAGTATCTTATCCGCACGAGGCTTGCGCTGACGCGGGGCTTTGAAGCCATGCTGGAGCGCCCATGCTTGAGGTAAGGAACATCTGCAAAAGCTACGGCAAGGGTGGCCTGTGGAATCCCGAGCCAAAGCCTGTGCTGCACGACGTGAGTTTTCACATACCCGAGGGTGCGACCGTGGGGCTGGTGGGCGAGAGCGGCAGCGGCAAGAGTACGCTGAGCCGCCTTGTTCTCGGGCTGGAGCGCGCGGACAGCGGCACTGTATTGCTTGAAGGGCTGGGGGTGGCCCAGTGGCGACGGCGCAATCCTGGGCGCATGAGCGTGGTTTTTCAGGATTACACAACCTCGGTCAATCCGGCCTACACCATCCGCAGCATCATCCGCGAGCCTCTGCTGGCCTGCGGCAGAGGTGCCGGGTCGGACAGGGCCGTGCTCGCGCTCATGGACCGCGTGGGCCTTGCCGCAAACCTTGCAGAGCGCTTGCCCCACGAGGTCAGCGGCGGCCAGTTGCAGAGGGTGTGCATTGCCCGCGCCATCGCCACGGATCCCCGTTTTGTGGTTTTTGACGAGGCCATAAGCTCGCTGGACGTTTCGGTGCAGACCCGTGTGCTTGACCTGCTGCGCGAACTCAAGGGCAATATGACCTATTTTTTCATAGCGCACGACCTTCAGGCCGTGACCTATCTGTGCGATGACATTCTTTTTATGCATCAGGGTCGCATTGTGGAACAGGCCGCGGGCACAGGGCTGGCTGGCGTTTCGCACCCCTACGCGCAAAAACTGGTGAGTTCGGCCATTCTGTTTCGCTCGGCCTGGAATGGCTAAGCCGCATCAAGACGTTAAAAATAAAGGAGCAGTTATGAACCGCTACGCCGCAGATACAGCCTGCGCCACTCCGGATGCCATGTCCGCCCACGGCTCCACGCTCACGGGCCGCATCGAGAACTACTGGTCGCGCCGGGCCGAAAGCTATGGCGAAATACGGCGTCATGAGCTTGCCTGTGAGAAAAAATCCCTGTGGCTTGCGGAAATCATGCCCCACCTGCCAGAGGCAAGGCCATTGCGCATCCTTGATGTGGGCACAGGGGCCGGATTTTTCGCCATTCTGCTGGCAGAGCAGGGGCATCGCGTCTGCGGCGTGGACATGACCCAGGCCATGCTGGACGAAGGCGCGGCCCTTGCACAACAGGCCGGATGCGACGTGGCCTTTCAGCGCATGGACGCCTGTTGCCTCGAGTTTGAATCCGCAAGTTTTGACGCGGTGATTTCGCGCAACCTCACCTGGACGCTTCAGGATGCCGCCGCCGCGTACCGGGAGTGGAACCGCGTGCTGCGGCCCGGCGGTGTGCTCCTGAATTTTGACGCTGACTACGGCTCGGTTTCTTTTGTGGATCTGGCGGATCAGCATGTGGGCATAAACGACGACATGATGCTTGAATGCGAAAACATTCGCCGCCAGTTGCCGCTCAGTTCCGAATCCCGCCCGGTATGGGATGTGCAGACCCTGCGCAGCTCCGGTTTTTCAGACTGCTGGTGTGACACTGACCTGAGCGCGCGCATCTACGCCCACCGCGATGAAACCTACAATCCTGTGCCCATGTTTGCCCTGCGGGCGGTCAAGTAGCAGCCAGCGGGGCGGAAGCTTTGTTTGAAGCTGCGGCGGGGGAATGCCCGTTGCAGGGAGGGGTGACTGATGTGCAGTTCCGGCGATGCAGGCTCTGTCAGCCCCGGCGCGCAGCCGGGTTTTGCGCAGCTAAATACGCAGCCATACAGGCAGGAATTGGACGCGCTGGGAGCAGTGGATGTTCCACTGTCGGCGTACTGGGGTGTGCATACGGCCCGTGCGCTGGCAAATTTTCCACTTTCGGGCCGTGCCGTCAGGCCGGAGCTTGTGCGGGCAATGGCGCTCGTCAAGCTGGCCTGCTGCCACGCCAACGGGGAGCTTGGCTATCTGCCTCAACCTGAGGCGCAGGCCATTGCCGATGCCTGCCGTGAGGTTGCCGAAGGCGGTCTGGCTGACTCCTTTGTGGTGGATGCCCTGCAAGGCGGCGCGGGAACCTCCACCAACATGAATATGAACGAGGTACTCGCCAACCGGGCCGAAGAACTGCTTGGGGGCAGCCTTGGCGCATACACCCGCATAGACCCCTTGCGGCATGTGAACCTTCACCAGTCCACCAACGATGTGTACCCAACTGCGGTGCGAGTTGCCGCCCTGTTTCTGCTCAAGGATCTGGAGCAGGCCATTGCCGTCCTGCAATCTGCCTTTCAGGAAAAAGAACTAGCCTTTCGCCATATTCTCAAGGTGGGGCGCACCCAGTTGCAGGATGCTGTGCCCGTGACCCTGGGCATGGAGTGTTCCGCCTGGGCGGAGTGCCTCTCGCGCGACCGCTGGCGCGTGTTCAAGTGCACGGAGCGGTTGCGCGTGCTCAACCTTGGCGGCACGGCGGTGGGTACGGGCATAACTGCCCCCCGCAAATACATTTTTCTTGTGGTCGAAAAGCTGCGCGAGGTCACGGGGCTTGGCCTTTCGCGGGCAGAAAATCTGATGGACGCCACGCAGAATGTTGATCCACTGGTTGAAGTTTCCGGCATTCTTAAAGCCCATGCAGTAAATTTATTCAAAATTTGCGCTGACTTGCGCTTGCTTTCATCCGGCCCCTCGGCGGGGATAGGCGAGCTTAAGCTGCCAGCAAGGCAGGCTGGGTCAAGCATCATGCCGGGCAAGGTCAATCCCGTGATCTGCGAGGCCGCGTCACAGGCCGCCCTGCGTGTCATGGCCGACGACAGCGCCGTGACCCAGGCCGCATTTCTGGGGCAACTGGAGCTCAACGCATTTATGCCGCTGCTGGCGGATTGCCTGCTTGGCAGCATGCATCTGCTGGCGCAGGCCAATACCATGCTGGCCGAAAATTGCGTGCTGGGCCTTGAGGCTGACGAAGCCGCCTGCGCCCGGCATCTTGGCAGGTCATTTGCCACGGTTACAGCGCTTGTGCCGGTGCTTGGCTATGCGCTTGCGGGCGAAATAGCCGCCCAGGCGCACAAAACAGGGCAGAGCGTGCGCACGGTGGTGCTGGAGCGGGACCTGCTGAAGGCGGAGGATGTGGACAACCTGCTCAGCGCAGAGGCCGCAACGTCCCTTGGGCACAGGTAGGGCAACAGGCGGGTAACTTACGCAACCGGAGCTTCTGGCATGAATGAAACACCCAAAAGTCTGCGCCTGCACATAGGCATCTATGGTCGGCGCAATGTTGGCAAGTCGTCCCTGCTCAACGCACTGGCGGGGCAGCAGGTTTCCATTGTTTCCGACACGCCCGGCACAACCACCGACCCGGTTGAAAAAACGCTGGAACTGGCGCCCCTTGGGCCGGTGGTTTTTATTGATACTGCGGGCATTGATGACGTGGGCGCACTGGGCGAACTGCGCAAGGAGCGCACGCTCAAGGCCCTTGAGCGCACCGATGTTGCCCTCCTGGCTGTGGAGCCGGGGCAGTGGGGCGAGTATGAAGATTTTTTTGTGGGCCAGTTGCGTGAGCGCAAAATTCCTTTTGGCGTGGTTTTTGGTAAGTGCGATCTGGCGGCCCCTTCAGCCGCGCAGCTTGGCGGGCTGGATAAGGACGGCATCCGCTGGATGAGCGTATCCGCCATGACAGGCAAGGGCATGGGGCAGGTGCGTGAAGCTCTGGCAGCCCTTGCGCCGGAACACTGGTTTGCAGAGCCGCACCTGCTGGGCGACCTGCTGCCAGCGGGCGAGCTGGCAGTGCTGGTGGTTCCCATCGATCTTGGCGCGCCCAAAGGGCGGCTCATACTGCCGCAGGTGCAGGCCATACGCGATATTCTCGACAGCGACGCCTCCTGCATGGTGGTGAAAGAGCGGGAACTGGCACCTGCGCTGGCCCGGCTGAACAAAAAGCCCGCTCTCGTGGTCTGCGATTCGCAGATTGTACTCAAGGCTATGGCCGACACGCCGCCAGATATCCCGCTGACCACATTTTCCATTCTCATGGCACGATTCAAGGGCGATCTGGCGGCTTTTGCCAGGGGCGCTGCTGCCATAGACCAGTTGCAGCCCGGCGATGCCGTGCTGGTGTCCGAGGCCTGCGGGCATCATCCTTCGGCGGATGACATCGGGCGGGTCAAGATACCGCGCTGGCTCAGACAATACGCCGGGGGCGACATCCGCGTGGATAATCTGGCGGGGCGGGATTTCCCCGACGATCTCAGCCCCTACAGGCTCATAATCCACTGCGGAGCATGCACCTTCAATCGGCAGAGCATGCTTGCGCGCCTGGGGCGCGCCCATGAGCAGGGGATTCCCATGACAAACTATGGGCTGGCTATCTCGCATGTGCAGGGGGTATTGCGCAGGGTTCTTGAGCCTTTTCCCGCTGCCCTGGCGGCTTTTGACGCCGCTTCACAGGCCTGAGCGGGGAGCGCGTCTGAAATCCAGTTATGGGCAAAGCAAGCTAACTATCTTAATTAACAAACGTTAAATTGTGGGCGATGCAAATTTGATTCTTTTTGTTAAATAAAATGTTGTTACGTAATTGACAAAAGTGTTACTAGAGAGCAATCTGCTCAAAACACTGC
Source organism: Pseudomonadota bacterium (assembly GCA_023419375.1). Lineage (GTDB taxonomy): Bacteria > Desulfobacterota > Desulfovibrionia > Desulfovibrionales > Desulfovibrionaceae > Desulfovibrio. The sequence goes on along the minus strand of JAEZYD010000048.1, from coordinate 65,210 downwards.
ACACATGCCGTTCTGTCATGCCCACAGCGGCAACGTCTGCGTGGGCGAACACGGCTGGGTGGAATCTTTTTTGGTTTTTTTTGCTTGTTTGGTGTTACTTTTTTAAATTTTGTAACACATGTTCTTAGAACATTGTACATATCTGGCTGCACACGTGCTGGTTTGGCTGGCAGTGGCGGTTCATGGCACAGGATTGGATGGTAAAGCATGCGTCGCGAAGAAATACTTGATCTCCTGTTTGCACAGCCCTTTGAGGCGGTGTGCGAACGAGCCGCCCGTGTGCTGGAAGAAGAAAAAGGCGCGCACGTGCATGTTCGCGGCCTCATAGAATTTTCAAACTCGTGCAGGCGCAACTGCCGCTACTGCGGTTTGCGCTGCGAGAACGGCAATCTGCGGCGGTACACTCTTGCCAAGGCGGAGGTCATGGCAGCCGCCACGCGCGCTGTTGCCCTTGGTGCAGACACAATTGTGCTGCAATCGGGTGAATACGCCATTGACCCCATGTGGTTGGCCGATGTGATTGACTGCCTGCGCGGCGGGCTCAACGTGCCCGTGACCCTGAGCGTGGGCGAGCACGCGCGCGCGGCATATGCCCTGTGGAAAGAAGCCGGCGCAGTACGCTTTCTGCTCAAGCACGAAACCGCCGATCCATTGCTCTACGAGGCCCTGCACCCTGGGCATGTGCTGGCAGAGCGCATTGCCTGCCTGCGTGTTTTACAGCGGCTTGGCTACGAAATCGGCTCCGGTTTTATGGTGGGCCTGCCCGGCCAGAGCCTGAACACACTGGCAGACGACATTATTCTGGCCCGCAGGCTTGGGGTTTCCATGTGCGGGGCCGGGCCGTTCATTCCGCAGCACGACACGCCGCTTGGCGCGTATCCTGCGGGCAGCGCGCAGCTTGCCCTGCGTGTGATGGCCGTCATGCGCATTGTCATGCCCTGGGCCAACATTCCCGCCACTACGGCCCTGGCAACGGTGGACGCGCAAGGCGGGCAACGCAACGGCCTGCTGGCGGGCGGTAATGTGCTCATGCCCTCGTTTACGCCGCAAGCTTACGGCAGTCAGTACTGCATTTACGACAATAAAAATCGTGTGGACATGCTTGGCGCGCGCAAGGCCATTGAAGGGGCTGGGCGCAGCCATACCCTTGCCCACTGGCAGGAGCCAGAGGCGCAGGATGTTGTTTCAGGCCTTGTGCCCTGTGCAGCTTCCGGGATGCCTCACGCATCGGCCTAGGCCCTAATTTACTTGCAGAATCACCGGCGGACGCAAACGCGCCGCTGTGAACGAATCAACCTGTTACCCGCCAGGAGGCTGTAAATGCCGCGCATTGAAATGGAACACATCGCGTACGAGCTCAATGTGCCCCCCCAGGGCGCGGACGGCGACAAGATGTTTTTTGTGCAGATTGATCCCGAGAAATGCATTGGCTGCGATTCCTGTCAGGAATACTGCCCCAGCGGCGCCATTTATGGCGAAACTGGCCTCCCGCACAAGATTGCCCACCCCGAACCATGTATCAACTGCGCCCAGTGCCTGACCCACTGCCCGGAAATGGCCATCTATGAGGTGCAGACCTGGGTGCCGGAGCTGCAAAAGAAGTTGCAGGATAAAAGCGTCAAATGCATTGCCATGCCCGCGCCTTCTGTGCGTTACGCTCTTGGCGAAGCCTTTGGCCTTGCACCCGGCAGCGTCACCACGGGCAAAATGCTGGCGGCCCTCAAGCAGCTTGGATTCTCCAACTGCTGGGATACGGAATTTGCCGCTGACGTGACCATCTGGGAAGAAGCTTCGGAATTTGTGGAGCGCCTCGGCGCAAAACGCGATCTGCCTCAATTCACCTCCTGCTGTCCCGGCTGGCAAAAGTATGCAGAAACCTTCTATCCCGACCTGTTGCCGCATTTTTCATCCTGTAAATCGCCTGTGGCCATGAATGGCCGCCTTGCCAAAACCTATGGCGCAGAAAAGGCCAAGTACGACCCCAAGAGCCTGTATACCGTTTCCATCATGCCCTGCGTAGCCAAAAAGTACGAAGGCCTGCGCCAGGAATATGCGCAAAACGACCTGCGCGACATCGACGCCACCCTGACCACGCGCGAGCTGGCCTACATGATCCGTCAGGCGGGCATAGATTTCAACAAACTGCCCGATGGCCAGCGCGACAGCCTCATGGGCGAATCCACCGGCGGCGCGACCATTTTCGGCGTGTCTGGCGGCGTTATGGAAGCGGCCTTGCGCTACGCCTATCAGGCTGTAACCGGCAAGCGCCCTGAATCGTGGGATTTCAAGCAGGTGCGCGGCCTCAAGGGCCTGAAGGAATACACCGTTACCGTCAATGGCATTGAACTGCATCTGGCTGTGGTGCATGGGGCCAAGCGTTTTGCCCAGGTGTGCGAGGAAGTGCGGGCGGGCAAGTCCCCCTATCACTTTATCGAATTCATGGCCTGCCCCGGCGGGTGCGTGTGCGGCGGCGGGCAGCCCATCATGCCCAATGTGCTGCAAAGCGCGGAACGCAAGGCCACCAGCCTCTTTGCCAGCCTGAAGCAGCGTCTTGCCAACACCCAGCCCAAAGCCTAGAGGAGCACTCCATGTCTATTATTGCCACCACTCGACGCGGATTTTTGAAGGGAGCGTGCATTCTCTCTGGCGGCTTGCTGCTGGGTGTGCGCATGGCCAACAAGGCCTATGCCGCCGCCAAGGATTTCAAGGATTACATGGGCGACCGTTCAGCCGCTGTGTACAGCGCCGATTCGGCCTTTCCCAAGCGCGCAAGCCAGGATAACGCCCAGGTCAAGGCCCTCTACGATTCCTGGCTCGGCAAACCCCTGAGCCACAAGTCAGAAGAAAACCTCCACACAAAGTGGTTTGATAAATCAAAAGGCCTCAAGGCTCTTACGGCTTCAGGCGAATACCCCAACCCTCGCCACAAGGAGTTTGAGGGTACCGCCTATCCGTACGAATAAAGCCACGGCCTTTTCCACCTGAGGGACCCCAAGACCCCTCGGGCCAGACCCACGGCCGACACGGTTTGCCCCCCGTGTCGGCCAGTTTGAATGCTGGGCTGTCCCTGGCCATTTATTCAGGCCATCAGGCAGCCCGCATACAGCGCACTTTGTCCGTGCACATGCACAGTGGACAGCTTAGCATAAAATTTTTGATTTCGGTGAGATAGCCGGTAGCGGAGCATACCGCCCATAGAAACGTTAAGTTTGCAGCCTGTATTTTCTCTTCTTGCGAAAGAACAGCCCTCTAGGATGTTTTTTCACCGTCTGCCTGTCGAGTTCTCTAAGCCAATATGGCTGGTCACCCGCCCGCACCGCCTGAGAATATGGGTCTTGCCGGAGGTTTTTTTATGTATAATCCCCAGTCGTTGCGCGCAGATGAATTTATTGACCATACAGAAGTGCTCGACTCCCTGAGCTACGCGGCCGAGCACGCGCGCGATGCAGAGCTTATTGACGCCATCATTGCCAAAGCCGCCCTTAAGAAAGGCCTGACCCACAGAGAGGCCTCGGTTTTGCTTGCCTGCGAGCTGCCGGAGAAAGTGGAGCAGGTGTACAGGCTTGCCAACCAGATCAAGCATGACTTTTACGGCAACCGCATTGTCATGTTTGCGCCGCTGTACCTTTCAAACCACTGCATCAACAGTTGCGTGTACTGCCCGTACCACTCGCAGAACAAAAATATCGCTCGCAAGAAGCTTACACAGGAAGAAGTGGCCCGCGAGGTCATTGCCTTGCAGGACATGGGGCACAAACGCCTTGCGCTTGAGGCGGGCGAACACCCCACCATGAACCCCATTGAGTACATACTTGAGTGCATCAAGACCATCTACAGCATCAAGCATAAGAACGGGGCCATCCGCCGGGTGAACGTGAACATCGCGGCAACCACGGTGGAAGAATACGCAATGCTCAAGGATGCGGGCATCGGAACCTATATTCTGTTTCAGGAAACCTACCACAAGCAGAGTTACGAAAGGCTGCACCCAGCAGGGCCCAAGCACGACTACGCCTGGCATACCGAGGCCATGGACCGCGCCATGCAGGGCGGCATTGACGATGTGGGCCTGGGGGTTCTTTTTGGTCTTGAGGGCTACCGCTATGAATTTGCGGCCCTGCTCATGCACGCCGAACACCTCGAAGCCGTGCACGGTGTTGGCCCGCACACCATCAGCGTACCGCGCATTCGCCGCGCTGACGACATCAACCCTGACGTGTTCGACAACGGCATCAGCGATGATACCTTTGCCCGCATCTGCGCCTGTATCCGCGTGTCCGTGCCATACACGGGCATGATTGTTTCAACCCGAGAGAGCAAGGCCGTGCGTGAAAAGGTGCTGCCGCTGGGCATTTCGCAGATCAGCGGCGGTTCACGCACCAGCGTGGGCGGGTATTATGAGCCGGAGCCGGAAGAAGACAATTCCGCGCAGTTTGATGTGAGCGACCGCCGCACGCTGGACGATGTGGTGCGCTGGCTCATGGAGCAGGGGCACGTGCCGAGTTTTTGCACGGCCTGTTACCGCGAGGGCCGCACTGGCGACCGCTTTATGGCCCTGTGCAAGAGCCAGCAGATTTTGAACTGCTGTCATCCCAATGCCCTGCTGACTCTCAAGGAATATTTGCAGGACTACGCCTCGCCGCAAACCCGACAGATGGGCCTTGCCATGATAGAGCAGGAACTGAATAAAATTCCCAGCGACAAGGTGCGCAACAAGGCTGTGGGATACCTTGCCGCCATTGAAAATGGTCAGCGGGACTTTAGGTTTTGAACAGGTTCTTATGATGGTTTTTTTGATGAAGTCGAACTGAACTGCGGCGCATTGGGCTTACCCCAATGCGCCGTTTTTGTATGTAGCCGCGCTGATGCTTGGGATATTTTTTATGGCACCCAGCGGTAATTTTTATGAATTTTTGTGCCATTTTTATTGATAAAATGACACGAAGATAAAATAGTAAATGATTTTAAGCTTTTTAGTGGCTCTAGTTGAGCTGCTTATCACCAGTCGTAAAAATAAAATTGTTTTTTTCACTTTTTGTGATTGCACGCAATTTCAAACAAATGATTAATGCGCTAATATGATTGAATAAAAAATTCCTTTAATTGTACATTTTTGAACAGAAGCATGTATTTTTTTTAACAATTATTGACACAAAGTTTATGGGGGAGTAGTATTTAACTTAATTTATAAATTCACAAGCAACTGTTGTTTTAATTGTTTGTGGATTGATCAAGTATATCTTTTCGTAAATTTTATTCCTATTACAAGGAAAAATTTATGTCTAGCAGCGAACTTGTTGACATTGTCTACATAATGGCATTCTGCCTTGGCGGTATGAGCTTTGCTCTGGGGCCATTTGTAATTGTTTTTTTTCTTGCCCCCCGCCTTACGCGCAACACTGTGGGCAAAACCCGCCAGATTGTTGAGTGCGGCATTGACCCCATTGGTGATGCGTGGATCAAATTCGGCGCGGTATATTATATGTACTCGCTGCTGTTCCTCGCCTTTGCGGTTGATATTCTCTTTCTCTTCCCTGTTGCGGTTATCTACAACAAGGCTTCTCCCATCAGTGATTTTCTGACGTTCGCGGAAGTTTTTCTGTTCGTGGGCATTTTGTCCCTTGTCATTCTGTACGCGTGGAAAAAGGGAGTGTTCCAGTGGCAACGGAAAATATATTCGGATCGGTAGTCCACTTTTCGCGGCTGGATTCGCTGCTGGACATGTGCCGGGCCAATTCGCTCTGGCCCATGACATTCGGCCTTGCCTGCTGCGCCATTGAAATGATGGCCACCGGCGCATCCCGTTTTGATCTGGCGCGCTTTGGGGCCGAGGTGTTCAGGCCGTCGCCCCGGCAGAGCGATGTGATGATCGTTTCCGGCACCATCAATAAGAAGATGGCTCCGGCTGTACAGATTCTCTACGACCAGATGCCCGAGCCAAAGTGGGTCATCGCCATGGGCAATTGCGCCATTTCCGGCGGGCCCTTTGTGTACGAGGGCCAGTACGGCGTGGTGGAAGGCGTGGGCAAGCTTTTCCCCGTGGATGTGTTTATTCCCGGTTGCCCGCCAAGGCCGGAAGCCCTGATTGAAGGCATTTTGAAGCTGGAAGAAAAACTCACTGGCACCCGGCGCTGGCCCGTGGTGACGCCCCCTGGGCTTCCCGGCCCTGCGGCGGCGCAGGCGGCCAGGATGCAGGCGGAGGATGCTGCGGGTGATGGTGGCGCGTCCGTTGGCACAGCTAGTGATGACAAGGCGGGCAAGGAAGCAGGAGGGCATACGTCATGAATGCAGAAACCCTTGGCGCACAGTTGGCGGCTCTGCCCGGAGCCAGAGTCCGCGCCGCAGATCATGCCGCTGTAGGCTATGATCTTGATGTGGCGCTGCCGGAAAGCTCCCTGCTTGCCGCCGTGGGCATCATGGATGGGGCGGGGTACTTTATTGAAGGCATGACCGGGGTAGACTGGCTTGGCGAGTGCGAGGCCCTGCGCAAGGAGGCCGAAGCCAAGGCCAAAACGGCCGCCGAAGCCGCCGCTGCCAATGAAGGGGACGCGCCGGATGCCAGCGAAGCCGCCCAACCTGAAACCCCTGCGCAGGATCCCATACCGCAGGAAGACGAGCTTGAAGTGGTGTACGACTTCAACCTCTATGCCGCCCGCCACCGGGTATGCCTGCGGGTGCGCACGCCGCGCTCCAACCCGCAGATCCACACCATCGCCGAAATTTATCCCATAGCCCACTGGCACGAGCGCGAGATTCACGAGTTCTTTGGCATCGTCTTTATCGGGCATCCCTACCTCATCCCCCTGTTGTTGCCCGAAGACGCGGAATACCACCCCTTGCTCAAGGACTACAGCGCATGAACTATCTTGCCCAAAGTCCCACAGACGAGCGGTTTGTTCTGAACCTTGGCCCGCAGCACCCGGCTACGCACGGCGTTTTGCGCGTCAAGATGGTCATGGACGGCGAGTACATTGTGGAGGCCGAGCCTGTGCTTGGCTACATCCACCGCATGCACGAAAAAATGGCCGAAAACCGCACCTGGGCGCAGTTTATGCCCAATACGGGCCGCATGGATTACCTGCATGCCCTGGCCTACAACCACGGTTATGCCTGCCTGGTCGAGCGCGCCGCCTCCATTGAAGTGCCGGAACGCGCGGAGTTCATCCGTGTTATCACCAACGAGTTGAACCGCGTTTCAAGCCATCTGCTCTGGTTTGGGGCTTTTGTGCTTGATCTTGGCGGGTTCTCACCCCTTTTGTACGCATTTGACGACCGCGAGCAGATTCTGGACCTGCTGGAATCCGTTACCGGGTCGCGGCTCACATACTGCTACTTCCGCTTTGGCGGCGTGTACAACGATGTTGACGATGACTTTGTAAGAGGCACGCGGGCCTTTATCGCGCGTATGCGCAAGCGCCTGCCCATGTACCATTCCCTGGTTTCCAAAAACCTCATTATCCAGCAGCGTCTTGTGGATGTGGGTTTTGTGCCTGCCGAGATGTGCCGCAAATACGGCGCAACCGGGCCTGTGGCGCGCGGTGCCGGCATTGCCTATGACGTGCGCAAGCACGAGCCGTACGGCGTTTATGACCGTTTTACCTTTGACGTGCCCGTGTACACCGAGGGTGATTCCATGGCCCGCTACAAGGTGCGCATGGACGAGATCGAGCAGAGTCTGCGCATTCTTGAGCAGGCCCTCGATTATCTGCCCAAAGGCCCGGTCATGGCGGCCAAGGTTCCCAAAACCATCAAACCGCCCAAGGGCGACTATTACCACGCTGTGGAAACGGCGCGCGGTCTTCTGGGTATCCGCGCCGTCAGCGACGGCAGCGGCACACCCTGGCGGCTCAAGTGGCGCACCCCCTGTTTTTCAAACCTGCTTGTTTTTGGCGAGGCGGGCAGGGGAATGCTGCTGCCCGATGCCCTGGCGCTGCTTGGCAGCCTTGACCTGGTGATTCCGGATATTGACCGCTAGAGCAGATTAACATTGAAAATGTTTAGCTGTTCTGCGCGGATTTTGGAAAAAAACCGCGCCACAAAATGCTTGCAAGGCGAACTGGTTTCGCCCGTTATGACGAAGGAAGTTACGGGCGAAGACAGCAGAGATGCTTCGCCGTTAAGCAAGCATTTCAAAGTGAAACTGTTCTAAGGAATACAGCCATGACGTTTTATTCCGAAATGCTGCGTCTTCTGGGGTATCTTGTAGGATTCCTTGTCTTTGTGGCGCTTAACGCGGCCTATCTGGTGTGGGTTGAGCGCAAGGTGGCAGGGCATATACAGCGGCGCATAGGGCCCAAGGAAGTTGGCCCCTATGGCCTGTTGCAACCCTTGGCGGACGGCTTCAAGCTCATGACCAAACAGGTGTTCATTCCCAAGGATGCCGACGGCGTGCTGTTCTGCCTTGGGCCTGTGCTGGTCATGACCCCGGCCTTCATGAGCTTTGTGACCATTCCCTATACCGAGGGGCTGGTGGCGCGTAACCTCAATCTAGGGCTGTTGGCCATCTACGCCTTTGCCTCGGTAAACGTGTTGGGCCTCCTGCTTGGCGCGTGGGGCTCGCGCAACAAGTACGCGGTTATTTCCGCCGCGCGCGTGGTTTCGCAGAACGTGGCCTACGAAATACCCATGCTGCTGGTTGTGGTGAGCCTTGTTATGGTTATGGGCACCCTCAACCTCAGCGAAATTGTGGGTACGCAATCGGGCGGATTCTGGCACTGGAACGTGCTGCGCCTTTCTGCAAGCCCGCTCATGCCGGTTTCGTTCATCATATTTTTCATCTGCATGCTGGCGGAGACAAACCGCGCCCCCTTTGACATGGCCGAGGCGGAAAGCGAGCTGATCGCAGGCGCTTTTACGGAATATTCGGGCATGGGTTTTGGCGTGTACTTCATGGGCGAGTACGCCAACGTGGTGGTCGGGGCCAGCCTGCTGACCCTGCTGTTCCTCGGCGGGTGGGATTGCCCGCTGGGGCTGTGGCCGGGGGCGCACTGGTTTGCCATCAAGCTTTACGGGGTCATTTTTACCGTAATCTGGGTACGCTGGACCTTTCCGCGCACGACCTTCTACGGCCTGCTGAACCTCTCGTGGAAGGTGCTTATCCCCATTGCGCTCGTCAACCTCATCATTACCAGCGCGTTGCTCAAGGTGCTGTAGTATGAACGCATATTTTAAAAATATCTTTTCAGGCGGGTGGAGCCTCTTTGTGGGCATGGGCATAACGCTGCGCTATTTTTTCAAGCCGGTGGTTACATCATCCTACCCGCGCGAGGTGCTGCCCATCCCGCCGCGCTACAGGGGCCATATTGACCTTGTGTATGACCCGGAAACCGGCACGGACAGATGCATTGTGTGCGGCTCGTGCCAGAAGGCCTGCCCCTCGGGCTGCATAGAGCTTGCGGGCGAAAAGCTGGACGGGGCCAAAAAGAAGACCCTCACGAGCTACAAACTGAACTTTACCAAGTGCAGCCTGTGCGGCATGTGCGTGGAATCGTGCCCCACAGACGCGCTGACGTTTTCTCATGACTACAATCTGGCCGGGTTTGACGAGGCGGAGTACCACTTTGACCTTGTACGGCGGCTCAAGGAGCGTCCCTGATGTCCAGTCATGAAACTATGCAAACGCTGGCCGAGGGCATTTTCTGGTTCTTTGTGCTGGTGACGTTCTGCGGCGCGGTGTTGGCTGTTTCGGCGCGCACGCTCATACGCCGCGTCGCCGGGCTTGCCCTGTGCTTCACTGGCGTGGCGGGGCTTTATTACTACCTTTCCAGCCCTTTTGTGGCCTTTATGCAGATGCTTGTGTATGTGGGCGCGCTGTGCGTCACCATTACATTCGCCATCATGCTGGCTGAAACATCGGACGCTAACCGCGCCCCGCGCCGCAACAAGCTGAGTCTGTTTCTGGGCGCTGCCGCCAGTTGCGCCATTACAGCGGCGCTTGTGGTGCAATCCATCGTGGCTCCCTGGCCGGAGACGCCTCCGGCCCAGATTGAGGGAACCATCGAGCGCATCGGGCAGGCCTTGCTGAGCACGTATTCCATGAGCTTTGAACTTATTTCCGTGGTTCTGGTGGTAGCCATGGTGGGGGCGCTCGCACTGGCCCGCCACGGGAGGGACAAGTGATGCACTACGCCAGCTTGAGTCAGTCTCTTGAAACTTATCTGGTCATCGGCGCGGCACTGTTCGGCCTGGGGCTGTTTGGCATGGCCATGCGCCGCACGTTCATAGGCATGCTCATTGCGTCCGAGCTTATCCTCTGCGGGGCTTCGGTCAACTTTATGGCCTTTGGGCGATTCTGCGCGCCAGACACGGCAACCGGGCAGATCGCGGCCCTGTTTGTCATGGCCATCGCAGCGGCGGAAGCGGTCATTGTGCTTTCCATCATCATTGCGGTGTACCGGCTGTACAGATCTGTTGAAACGGACGCTCCGTCAGACCTCAAAGGTTAAGGGGAACAGCATATGGATATTGTTGAATCCGTCAGACCCCTGGCCGCCATACTTACAGCGTTGATCGGCGCATGCCTGATAATGCTGACGGGGCGTCGGCCCAACGTGCGCGAAACAGTTTCGTTTGTAACGGCGGTGGTCATGTTCTGCATCATCGCCTCCATGATCGGCGATGTTGCCCCTGCGCCCATGGGGCATGGCCACACGCTGCACCTTACGCTTTTTCCCATCCTGCCGGGGCTTTCGGTGAGCTTTCGGGCGGATGCTTTTTCCATGGTATTTGCGCTGGTTGGCTCGTTTTTGTGGATTATCACCGTTTTTTACGCGGCAGGGTACATGCGCGGCTTGAACGAGCATGCCCAAACGCGCTTCAGCGCCTGCTTTGCCCTGACGCTTTTTGGGGCCATGGGCGTTGCCTTTGCCGACAACCTGTTTACGCTCTACCTGTTCTATGAGGTGGTGAGCGTGTGCACCTATCCGCTTGTGGCCCACCATCAGGATGCCGAGGGCTACGACGGCGCGCGCAAGTATATTGTGTACCTGACCACCACGGCCAAAGGGCTGGTGCTGCCAGCCATGATTGTCATTTACGTGCTCACGGGCAATCTGGACTTTGCCCACAACAGCCACACGGGCATTTTGTCCGCCGGGGCCAGCGATGCGCTGGCAACAGTGCTGTACGTCTGCTGCATTCTGGGATTCGCCAAGAACGGCATCATGCCGTTCCACCACTGGCTGCCGGGAGCAATGGTTGCTCCCACGCCTGTTTCGGCCCTGCTGCATGCGGTGGCGGTGGTCAAGGTGGGCGTGTTCTGCACTACGCGCGTCATGCTCTTTGTGTTTGGCACCGACCTGATGAAAAATCTGAACCTCGGCGTGCCCACGGCCTACTTTGTTTCGTTCACCATTCTTGCGGCCTCCATCATTGCCCTGACTAAGGACAACCTCAAGGCGCGGCTGGCCTATTCAACCGTGAGCCAGCTCTCCTACATCGTGCTTGGCGTGGCGCTCCTGACCGTGGACGGCATACAGGGCGGCATAGTGCATATCGCCAACCACGCATTCTCAAAGATAACGCTCTTTTTCTGCGCGGGCGCGATCTATGTGGCAACGCACAAAAAGTGCATTTCTGAAATGAGCGGCCTTGGGCGCTCCATGCCTTTTACTTTTGCGGCCTTTGCCGTGGCCTCGCTTTCCATGATCGGCGCGCCGCCCGTGGCAGGCTTTGTGACCAAGTGGAAGCTGCTGGTGGGCGCTATGGAAATGCCCGCGCATTCCATGGGCATACTGCTGGTGCTGCTGGCAAGTACGCTCTTGAACGTGGCCTACTTTGCGCCTGTGACCTACAAGGCATTTTTCGGCAAAAGGCCGGAAGGCGAAGAAACGGGCATTCGTGAAGCACCGCTGAGCATGGTGGTACCCATCCTCATTGCGGCTGGCGTTTCCGTGTTCATCGGCATTTACCCCGATGCCATCATGTCCTTCGTGAAGGTGGTGACAGGATGATAGTGAACATCATCGAATTTTTCCGCGCCCGGCTCAAGGCCACCATCCGCGTGTGCCTGGTAGTGCTGGCCGCTCTGGTGGTGTGGGACGCCCTGTTTGTTTCAAAAGAGCATGTGCACACCTTTGTGGAGCGCATCCCCGGATTCTGGGCCGCGTTCGGCTTTGTCGCCTGCGTTGTGATTATCATCGTTTCCAAGTGGTTCGGCCATTTGGGCATTATGACCCGCGAGGATTATTACGATGACTGAGCCATGGATTCACCCCTCCGCAGTTCTGTTGCTGGGCGCGGTAATTCTGCCGCTGCTGCCCAAGGCCCTGCGCCGGATATGTATTGTGCTTGTGCCGGTGCTGGCCTTTTGCGCCGTGCTGCTCATGCAGGGGCACAATGGCGTGTACGGCGTGCTGCCCTTCATGAAATGGCAGCTCATATTCGGCAAGGTCGATGCCCTGAGCATGGTCTTTGCCTACATCATGACCCTCATGTGCGTGATCGGCTCCGTCTACGGCCTGCATGTGGAAGAAGCCGCGCAGCACTCCGCCGCCTGGACCTATGTGGCGGGATCGCTGGGCGTCATCTTTTGCGGGGATTACCTGACGCTCTTCCTTTTTTGGGAGCTGATGGCCTTCTCCTCCGTGTTTCTGGTGTGGTTCAGGCGGCGCAAGGAGTCGCTGGCATCTGGCTACCGTTACCTGCTGGTGCACACTGCGGGCGGCTTGCTGCTGCTGGCGGGGCTTGTGCTGCGCTATCGGGCCACGGGCGATCTGACCTTCGGCCCCATCGGCGTGGCTGATCCGCAGCTCTACACCTACCTGATCATGGCCGGGTTTATCCTCAACGCGGCGGTGCCGCCCCTGCATGCATGGTTGCCCGATGCCTACGGCGAAGCCACGGTGACAGGCGCGGTATTCATGTGCGCCTTTACCACCAAAACCGCCGTGTATGTGCTGGCGCGCAGCTTTGCGGGCATGGAGATTCTGGTGCCGCTTGGCGTGTGCATGGCCCTGTACGGCGTTGTGTACGCCGTGCTTGAAAACGATGCCCGCCGCCTGCTGGCCTACCACATCATCAGTCAGGTTGGGTATATGGTGGCCGCTGTGGGCATCGGCACGCCGCTGGCCATCAACGGGGCCTGCGCCCACGCCTTTGCCCACATTCTCTACAAGGGGCTGCTGTTCATGGGCTGCGGCTCTGTGCTGCACATGACGGGCGTGAGCAAGTTCACCCAGTTGGGCGGCCTGTACAAAAAGATGCCCAAGACCTTTGTGTTCACACTGGTGGGCGGGCTTTCCATTTCGGCCTTTCCGCTGTTCAGCGGCTTTGTGACCAAGGCCATGATCGTTGCCGCCGGATTTGAGGCGCACAACTACTGGGCTGGCTTTCTGCTCACCCTGGCCTCTGCGGGCACATTCCTGCACACGGGCCTGAAGGTTCCGTACTTCATCTGGTTTGGCAAAAACAATTGCTCCAAGGAAACATGGGAGCGCGCGGGCGATCCGCCGTTGAACATGCAGGCGGCCATGGCGGTGGCGGCGTTTTTGTGCATCTTCATCGGCTGCTACACGCCGTATCTGTATGACATGCTTCCCTTCCCCGAAGTGGCGGCGCAGTACCACCCGTACAGCGCGGCGCATATTTCTGAAACTTTGCAGATACTGCTGTTTACGGCTTTGGGATTCTTTTTGCTGCTCAAAAAGCTTACGCCGGAGCCCACCATCAGCCTGGATCTGGACTGGTTTTACCGCATGGGCGGCAGGCTGTTTTACTGGTTTGCGCGCAAGCCCGTGCAGTCTGTGGACAATACCGTGGGCGAGGCCTGGAACCGGCAGGGCATAGTGCCGCTCATGCGCACGGCGCGCTTCTGGTCGTGGTTTGACTGGCACTGCATTGATACGGTGGTTGACGGCACGGCCCGCGGCGTGCGCGCTCTTGGCGGCGTGCTGCGGCAGGTGCAGAGCGGCAGCCTGCAAATAAACATTATTTCCATGGCCGCAGTGGTGGCCCTGGTGCTCACGCTGCTGGCTCTCGTTTGAGCCGGGGTGAAAGGAGATCGCCACAATGGATTTTCTGAGCATGAACACCTTGGGGTATCCCATCCTCAGCATCCTTGTTTTTCTGCCGCTGGCAGGGGCTGTCATTGTGCCCCTGTTGCCGGGGGAGAACAGCGTGCGGGTGTGGACGCTGCTGGTCACTCTGGCAAACGCCGTCATTTCACTGCCGCTGTTTACGCGGTTCAACCCCACATCCGCCCTGTACCAGTTTGCGGAGCACCACCCGTGGATTGCCAGCTTTAACGTCAACTACACCCTTGGCGTGGACGGCATTTCGCTGCTGCTGGTGATGATGACAACGCTCATCATGCCGCTGTGCGTGCTCGGGTCGTGGAAGTACATTCAGAAACGCGTAAAGGAGTTCATGATCTGCCTGCTGGTGATGGAAACATCCATGCTCGGCGTGTTCATGGCTCTGGATCTGGTATTGTTCTATGTGCTGTGGGAAGCCATGCTTATTCCCATGTACTTGCTCATTGCCGTGTGGGGCGGGCCGCGTAAGAGCTACGCTTCCATCAAGTTCTTTTTGTACACTCTGGCGGGTTCGGTATTTCTGCTGGTGGCCATTGTGGCCCTGTACATCAATCAGGGTACGTTCAGCATTCCCGCACTCATGGGCCAGCACTATTCCGAGCGTTTCCAGTTGCTGGTATTTCTGGCTTTTTTCATCGCCTTTGCCATCAAGGTGCCCATGTTCCCCTTCCACACCTGGCTGCCTGCGGCCCATGTGGAAGCCCCGACCGCAGGCTCGGTGATTCTGGCCTCGGTGCTGCTCAAAATGGGCACATACGGCTTTTTGCGTTTTTGCCTGCCCATCACGCCCGGCGCGGCCATCGGCCTGCTGCCCGCCCTGCAGTGGCTCTCGGTGGCAGGGATCATCTACGGCGGTCTGACCGCCCTCGCGCAGCAAGACATGAAGAAGCTCATCGCCTACTCAAGCGTGGGGCATATGGGTTTTGTGACTTTGGGCATCTTTGCCTTGAACCAGCGCGGGCTTGAAGGCGCGCTGCTGCAGATGATCAACCACGGCGTCACCACAGGCGCGCTGTTTCTCTGCGTGGGCATGGTGTACGAGCGTTCGCACAGTCGCGAGCTTTCGGACGCGGCGGGGCTTGGCAAGTTCATGCCCATCTATGTGACGTATCTGACGTTTTTCTCGCTGTCGTCGCTGGCCTTTCCCGGCACAAACAGTTTTGTGGGCGAGTTTCTTATTCTTGCCGGGGCCTTTTTCAACAACAAGATCGTGGCTGTCTGCGCCATCCCCGGCGCAGTACTGGCGGCGGCCTACATGCTGCGCATGTTGCAGCGGGTGATCTGGGGCGGCACCAACAACCCAGACCAGTCGCGCATGTACGATCTTGGCTGGCGCGAGGCCGTGACCCTGGCCCCATTGCTGGTTTTTGTTTTCTGGATTGGCTTGGCCCCGGAACCGTTTTTGCGCGTCATGAGGCCCAGCCTTGACCATCTGCTGGCGCAGACAGGCTACCATGCCCCGAGCGCACTGGCCCTTGCTGAACTTATTGCGCGTTGATGAACCCCAAGCACAGACATAAGGCCTACGCATGAACGCACATCTTTTTGCACCGGAACTGGTTCTTCTTGCAGGGTGTCTGCTGGCATTTTGCATGACTCTGACGGAAGCCCGGACGCAAACCCTGCGCCTGCTGGTTCTCTGCGTTGGGGTTGCCTTTGCCGCCACCTCTGTTCTTTGTCTTTTTGCCAAGGGAACCCTGTTTTACGGAGCCTACAGGGTAGACCTGTTTTCGCAGCTGGTGAAATGCGTGATGTCCATCGGTTTTACCTTGATGCTGCTTTTTGGGGCGGACACCAAGGGTATTTCCGTGCGCATGCGCCCGGAATATTATTTCTTTTTGCTCACAAGCCTCTTGGGGCTGACCCTGCTTTCAAGCAGCGTGGAGCTGATCACCCTGTTCATCGCCCTTGAGTTGTCGTCCTACTCGCTCTATCTGCTGGTGCCCATGCGCACGCCCTCGGACAGCATGCGCGCGCCCATGGAGGCGGCCATCAAGTATCTGCTCTTTGGCGTGACGGCGTCTGGCATCATGCTCTTTGGCATGAGCTGGATTTTTGGCATCGCGGGCAGCACCTATCTTGACCAGATATTGCCCGCCATGAGGACAGCCGGTTCACACGCCGCCCCGCTGGTGGGGCTGCTCATGCTCTTTTGCGGCATGTTCTTCAAGCTGGCGGTGTTTCCCTTCCACTTCTGGGCGCCGGACGTGTACCAGGGCGCATCCAACGACACCACGGCCTTTATCGCCTCCATGCCCAAGATTGTGGCCGTGGCCGTGCTGGCGCGGTTCTGCGCCATGGCATATCCCGGCGAGGGGCACGTGGCGCTGCTGCTGACAGGACTTTCCATTGCCTCCATGTGCTACGGCAACCTCACGGCGCTGGTGCAGACCGATGTCAAGCGCATGCTGGGCTTTTCGGGCATAGCGCATGCCGGGTACATCCTCATGGGTATGGCGACCCTGCAAGGCTGGGGCATTGCCACGGCGCTCTATTACGCCACGGGCTATCTGTTTATGATGCTGGCGGCATTTCTGGTGCTGTGCGTGGTGTCGCCCGATGGACGGAACCTGAGCATCAAGGATCTGAACGGCCTTTCGCGGCGCTCGCCCATGCTGGCCTTTGTGCTGGGCGTGAGCATGTTCGCCCTGGCGGGCATTCCGCCCTTTGTGGGCTTTATGGGCAAGTTCATGCTGCTGACGGGTGCGTGGCGGGCGGGACATACGGCCCTGGTTATCATTGCCGCCATCAACACGGCCATTGGCATATACTATTATTTGCAGGTGGTGCGCGCCGTGTATACCGAGGCCGCGCAGCATGATGCGGAACCCATTGTGCCGCACGCCGGCGCGCGTATGGCGGGCATATGCCTTGTGGGGCTGGTTCTGGCCCTTGGCATTGCGCCGGAAAGCATGCTCCGGCTGGCCAGGGAAGCGGTGCAGGCCGCGTGGTAGGCTGATTTTACAATACTGACGTATGCGCAGGGCGACCTGCTTTGCTGGCATTGACGCGGCAGAGCAGGTCGTTTTTTGACGGATTGCCAGTGAAATATATGGGGCAGAGCGGCGGATTATGAGGACGTGCCCGCATCCGGCAGCAGGGCGAGGGCGTAGCAGTTGCGCACTTCTGCAAGGTTGCGCTGCGGTACACCGGCGCTCAAGTGCAGGGCTTCCCAGTTTTGTCTGATTGTCCCCCGGATTTCATCCGCAATAATCTGAGCTTCACCGGGGGCAAGGCCAAAGTGCCGGGCCGCGGCCAGCACGTTGCTCATGGCGGCGCTGCGGCCCTCCGGCCCTACGCTCAGGTGCAAGGCCCGTGGGGCATCGTCCATCACAGGCTGCGGCACCACGTCATATACCGGGGAAAGTCGCCAGCCGGATCGGCCATTCTGGTCAGACAGATGCAGAAAACCATGATTGCGCAAATGGTCATCAGAGTTGTTGCACAAGGCATTGAAGACCATGCGTTGATATAACTCCCGGATATCACTGCGAGTTGCTTCGGCGCTGTAAAAATCCCGCCGCATAGCTGTTACAATGTCGGCATAGGCGGCGCGAGCCTCCGGCCCCGCTGCGCCAATGAGGGTCATGGCCGAAACAAAGGGCAGGCGGTGCAGGGCACCGTTTTGACTCTGGCGGTCAAAACGCTCAACCAGAAGGATATCGCGGTTGCCCAGAACCGTAATTCGCCTTGTTTCCGGCACGTTGATGCCGCACTTTTCCGCAAGGAGCATGTTTGCATGTTCTATGCGGCAGGTGGGCCAGGCTTCGCGTTCCTTGCTGAATTTTGCAATCCAGAATCTGCCGTTCTGCTCAAACGAGGCCTTGGGCCTTGCGCCGCCAATGGAAGAACCGCGCACAAAAAAACGTCTGTACTGCGGGTTGAGATCGTCTGCCTGCTCCACATTGTCCGTAGCGAGCAACATGCCCTGAAGGTCAAGTTCTGCACCGGGGAGGTTCTGCGCCCAGGGCGGCGTATCCGTAAAGGGGGCGACATCGGGCGCGCTGCTGAAACCGAGTGCGCCGATTCTGTCCGGCCCGGCATAGAGCATGTAGTCAAATTCGCCAAGGTGCGAGCCCGAGGCTTCGGCGGCGATATCAAGAACGTGACGGCCCCAATCGTCAGGGCAGGCATCGCGGAGCCCGTTAAAGAGCGCGCCGCCAAGCGGGCCTTCATAGGTGTGTTCCCGTTGCAGGGGCAGTGCAACAGGGTCAACGGCTACCGCGTCAGGCCGCTCCAGATAGCGGTTGGAATATTCAAAGAGGCACTGGCTGAAACGGCCATCCTGGACATAGCGCAGGCGTCCGGCAACGACAAAGCTGCCTCCAAGGTGCATATGCACGTACGCCACGCGGGTTGTCATGAGCCAGCTCCCTTAAAAGTCGTAGGAAATTTTGTCCTTACCGCCCGCTTTGCCCTCAAGCCGCCTGCGCTCGTGGGCAAGGCCGATCATGTCTGTTTCCATGGCGGCCACGCTGTCCAGGTCGTTTTCAAGCCCAAGGGTGAGCAGGGCAGTCACAAGGGTGCCAAGGCTTGTTCCCGGTGTGCCGCTCTCAAGCCTTTGCAGGGAGCCAACAGAAACCATCATGAGTTTGGCCATTTCGTGCAGGGTCAGACCCCGGCGCTTTCGCGCCAGTTTGATCCTGCGGCCCAGATCTTCAAGTTTTGCCAGAACCTTGGGCGGCAGGGCATCTATGGAAGCAGATGATTTACTCATAAATAGTATTTTTTTAGTGTTTTTTACTAATATATGAATAAATATAAAAAGGTCAAGCGAGGATGACGTAACAGCAACCGCGTCAATTCAGGAAATGTGGATCGCTCAATCTGGTTACAGCCAATCGCTGAAGTTCAGGGCCAGGCTTTGCACGGCATCTATAAACTTTCCCACATGATAGCCGTCGCACACTGCGTGGTGCACTTGAATGGAAAGCGGCATGTGTGTTTTTCCGTTTTGTTCCAGATAGCGCCCGATTGTAAAAATGGGTGGAAGGTATGTTCCCTCGCCGTAAACATTCAGATTGAAACCGGTGAAGCTGTGCCAGGGGAAGGAGGAAACAGTGAACAAATTTTCAGGCATGTTGTTTTGAGGAAAAAGCGTATCAGAGTTGCCGTATTTTTCCGTGTCGTGAATGCAGTTGTCATAAAACTTGCTGAAATTACTATCAAATGGCGTGAATATGCTGCTGAACGTTTCAGTCTTCTTGTTTAAAATCGTGTAACTCGGGCTTGTTGATTCCCAGTAGCCAAGTTCGCCATGAGTATTTATAGCCATCCTGAATTCTTGAAAATTATTAACTGCCCGTGAAAGTATGTATACTTGAGCCGGATATGCCTTAATTCCACGAAGTTTCAATTCTTTTACAAGTGAATCAATTTCTATATTTACTGTGACGCTGTAAGTACAGCGAACAGTATGAACGTAATGTTGGTAATAAGATTTTCTTTTCCAAGTGTCCAAATTGATTACATTAAATGACATGAAAACAGTCCTTTTGCTATTGCTTGCTTGTTGAAAGTACGCAAGCTCAGAGTCGTAGTGGCGTTTACAGGCCGCCGCCTCCACCCCCGCCAGAGCCGCTGCCCGCGCCGCCCCCGCCGGAGCTGAAACCGCTGGCGGATGAGGATTCGGCAGATGCGGAGGAGGCGCTTACGGCGCTGCCAAAACCATTGGAAAAATCGCTCCAGCCGCCATGCCCATGTATAAGGGCGACATCAACGCCGGAGTCTTCCAGAGCTGCTGCCTGCAGCTGGTCGGCAAACCTGTTGCACCACGTTTTTTCCAGCCCCAACACCAGTGCATAGGGCAGCAGACGGCGGAAAACCTCGGGCGTGTCTTCGGGCTTTTCATCCTGCGCGCCAACCTGCTCCATGCGTGGCAGTTCCGCGGTGCGCATGTACATGGCAAGGCCTTCAATTTCGTCCAGCACAGCGCGGGCGGCGGGGCTGGGAGCCTTGATGACGGCTGTGAACGCAATGGACGTGACGATCATGAGCAGAAGAAGCAGCCATCCCAGATCGTAAAAATAAAACTGAAGGCCAACCGCAATTAACCCGGCCAGCGGCAAAGCCATAAGCCCCAGAGTTACCAGCAGGGATTTTGCCCTCTGCCGCATAAGTAGCAGGGGGAGCGCCAGCGCTGCGCAAAAGGCCATGCAGACCGCGAGCAACAGCAGAATCAGCGGCAGTTGAGAGCTGTCCGGCATAAGCAGCACAGGATCAACCTCCCAAAAGCTTGCCGCAAAGGCCAGCGGCAGCACCAAAAACCAGCCAAGCACCGCAACCCAGGTGTTCAACCGCCATGCGCCCTTAAAGTTTTGCTTAAGATTTGCTCTGGCAGAGTTGAAAATACTGCGGACATCTTCATTTTTGGGGCGCAGCAAGAGTTTTTCACCCTTATCTGTACTGCGCGCAAGCTCGCGGCACACGGTTTGTTCTTCTGCGCTAAGCCCCTCTTTACGTCCGTTTGATGCGGCAGTCAGCTCCAGCGCGTAGGTTTTAGCGTCCGCCTTGCTGATGCGGCACAGCCCCTTGAACGCCAGAGCCAGAAAAGCGGCGGCAAGGCCCCGGCCAGAGATGCGGGCCGACTTGTAGAAGAACTCCACCGCCAGCGGCGAAAGCACTTGCGGCACAGCCCCTTCGGCAGTTTTTTTGCTCCATTGCGCGGCCTTGGGCGGATAGTAACGGGGGAATATGGCACCCTTGGGCGGGTCAATACCAAGGCGTTGCCAAAGCAGAAAATAGTAAAGAAAAACAGCGCAAAAAGCCAGGCACTGCGCAGGCAGCAGGGGATTATCGTACAGCACTTCAAAGAGCAGGCCCCGTTCCCTGATAACACGCTCCTCTTCCTGCCGGGCCCGCTCCAGGGCCTCTTCTTCCCGCTGCTGCTGCAATGCAAGCGGAAGCACGGGGTCGGCAATGCTCTGCCTGTCAAAGGCCACAGCCACCGTAAGCTGCGCGTCAGGCTCAAGGGTACTGGCAAGCGTAAAGGTTGCTTCGTTGGCTTGCGGCCTGCCGCTTGTGATGCCTTCTGTATTTCTGGAGCCAGCCAGTCCGGCCCACGCGGCGGTTTGCTGCACGGCTACGCCCTTGGGCAGAATGACGCGGCACGAAGCGTTAAGGATGGGGAAGCCCCACACCCCAGTGGCGTTCCAGTTGAGCTCGCCGTTGGATTCATAAAAGCGCAGGTGCAGGGATGTGTCGTATTCCAGCACAAAGCGGTGCTGCCCCGTGGAGAGCGGCTCCTTGCCGCGCATGAGCACCCGAATATAATCGCCCCTGATTTCGGTTTCGACCGGATTGAGGGGCACGCCGTCAATGCTTGCGGATGTAACGGTGAAAGGAACCGTGCCGTTGTAGTTTGCCGGGCCGGAATAGAGCAGGGGCAGTTCGCGATATATGCCTTTTTTGATCTGATTGCCTTCCGCATGCACAACAATTGCTTCGCGCACATGCATGCTGCCGTCCTGATGGATTGTGACGGTGGAGGCAAAGCTCTCGATGCGTTCCTGCGCGGATGCAGCAAAGCACATGGCATGGATGCAGAGCAGCAGGGCGCATACGGTCAGTGCAATGCGGCGTGTAAACCAACTGCTGGCATAGGGCGTGTGCATGCTTTTCATCCTTGCGCAGGCTGTTTGTGAGGATATGCCGTGGCGCTGGCAGTGGTTAAAAAAGCAGGTCGGGCAGGCTTAAGGCCGCCAGACCCACAGAGCCGAGCAGGCCCATGAAGGCCAGAGCCATCCGCGCAAAATTGCCGCGTATATAGCACCGCCGCGCATACCACAGCCAGATCAGCCCTGCGGCAAGATTGCAGCCAAGCAAGGCATCTGACCGCCGCGCCATGATAAGCACGCCGGAGGCCCAAAGCTGCAAGGCCGCCATCAGGGCGGCAGCCATAAAGTACAGGGCATGCCGCCACATGCGGCTGCCCAGCCCGGCTTGCCTGTTATTATGCACCAACATCAGGAACTGCCCGTTCTGCTGGTGAATCAAGTTCAAAATACGACACAGGGGCAAAGTGGAAAAATCCGGCAACCAGATTGCCGGGGAATTGGCGAATTCTGTCGTTCTGCTCCCTTGCTGCGCCGTTGTAGTAGCGGCGGGCCATCTGGATTTCGTCCTCCAGCGTTGCGAGGCTTTGCTGCAACTGGCGATAGTTTTCGCTGGCCTTAAGCTCCGGATAGGCCTCCGCAATGGCAAAGAGCTTGCCCAGCGCGCCGGAAAGCAGATTCTCCGCCTTGGCCTGCGCTGCAACATCACCTTGTACGGAGAGGCTGCGGGCGCGCGCAGCGCTCACTTCTTCAAACAGGTTTTTTTCGTGGCTGGCGTACTGCCTGACGGCGCTGACCAGATTGGGCACCAGGTCGTGCCGCCGCTTGAGCTGCACATCAATGCTGCTCCAGGCTTCCTCCACCATGTTTTTGCCGCGCACCAGGGCATTGTAAAGGGCTACAATGACCGCAAACACAACCACAGCGGCCCCTATGGCGATCAAGATGCCGGTGCTCATACGAACTCCTTGGATTTGTTGGGGGACATGCGCAGACTTATGAAGCCCCGTGTTGTGCACGGTCCCGGTTTGCGTGGCAAAAGGCCAGCTAATGTTGTTATAAAAATTGGCATATGTGCGATATTCGGTCAATGCCTCTGTGCCTTCAGCCCCGCAATATCAGCGCATTCCGGTGAATTTTGGTCGTCTTGCCACCTTCAGGCCAAAACATCCAAAGACATTTATGCACAGGTACGTTACGAAGGTAAGGAAGTGGAGAGGGAAGATCAGGCCGAAATCACCAATAAATTACCGGGGGATTGCGACATGGGCTTTTTAAGGATTTCCAACGAGTGTGCGAATGATGGCTCTGCTTGTGTCAGTTGGGGAATGCCCCGGAGTGCGATTTCTTTTTCATGGTTGCAGGCCGCCGCGAAACCTGCGCTTGTATTGCTGTGCCTGCTGCTGTGCCCCGGGTTTTCGGCCTTAGCGGCTCCCCGCACGGTGGGGGACTGGGTGGTCGAAGTGCCCGCAGGCTGGAAAACACAGGAGGAGGGGAATCAGGTACTGCTCAGCTCTCCAAAAGAAGACTGCTATGTGACAATGCTCGAGAGGGATTGCTTTAACGGCGATCTGGAGCTGCTTGCAAAAGCTTCCGCCAGCGCAACCGGCGGCAACGACTTTCGCACTCTGGGTGAAGGCAAGGGAGTTGTTTTTGCGGACAAGATTGCGCGGTACTGGGTTGGCCTTGAAGACGACAAGTATATGGAAGTCTCTGTTGGGCATACCTGCCGGGGTGTGGGGCCGATTGTAAAAAGCCTGAAAATTTCCCCGAAGGCCAAGGCTGCAGCGGCCTTGAGCAAACTGCTGGCAGTAGCGCAAGGCCCTGAGAATGCCAAGTGGCTTGTGACCGGCGACCGTCCGGACGATGCAAAACCCGTGGAACCTGCAGACCCTACTGGCGACAGGCCTGATTTTGCTGCCCTGGCAGACCCTGCTGCCCCCGCCCCTGCGCCGCAGGAAAAAACCATCCCCGAGGGCTGGCGTACAACGCACACCGGCCAGTGGACAATCTACGACAAGCCGGACGAAAAAGTGTGGTACGCGGTTGGCCTGTATCCGCTCAAAAAGGTGGAAAACGGGCAGTGGGGTACGGACCTCATTGATCTTGCCCGCAAGCTGAAGGGCATCAACATCACCACCGGCGAAGGCACCGTTGACTTTTATACCCGCGAGGGCGGCATCGGCACGGTGCTGACCAATGAGGCCAACACGGTTGTTGAACTGTACTACCCCGAAGACGATGCCAATCTGGCGGAACTGCGCGAAGCCTTGCATTGATAAGCAGGGCATTGGGCGCGATCTGCCCATCGGATTCCGTCAAACTGCACCACAAGGAGTCACGCATGCACTTGCTGAAACAATGGGTTGCCAGCGTTGCGGCCCTGCTGGTTTTTTTGCCGTCAACGGGGTTTGCGGCGGGGATAGTGCTGAAAAACAGCATGGGTTCTGACATCAAGGCCGTTTTTTGCGTGGGCAACAATGGGGATAAAAAGCCTGTTGTTGAGGGCTTGGCAAAAAAGTCATCCAAGACGGTAAGTCCGACCAAGTTTCCTGAGCATGACTGCACGCGCATTGGCGTGACCATGCAAAACGGCATGGGCTGGCAGTATTATCACGAGCCGGAACCCGGTTCAGCCAAGGAAATCGAGTTTGGAATGGATGCCGCAGGCCGTAACGAAACCCGCAAGTATCCCTCCATGCTCATTACCATGCCCGATGGTGACGCCTATGTGGCCCCGGCGGGTGTACCCATGTTCATGCTGGTGCAACTGATGCGCAAGGGAATGGACGTGGCCCGCTGGAAGGAATTTGCACTGCCCGGCTATGACGGGCTTAAAGAGCCTGGCGCTTATGCGGTGTGCTTTGCCGATCAGTCGTGGAGCCTCGCGGGCAACGGCCTGAAGTTTGACGGCAAAGGCGGTGAGCTGGAAACGATTGCCCTGTCTGCGCCCTTTGCCAACACAACCATTGGGGCCATATTTGAAGAACTGAAAAAGAACGATTGGCTGCCTCTGGTTCTGGATGCCGGAGGCCAGACAAGCGTATTTGGCGCGCAGGGCGCGGCCCTTGCCCCCAAGGGAAAAGCTGTGGACGGCCCCCAAACCCGTGACGGCATGTGGGAAACCTTTGAAACCATGTTTGTGAGCAGTACGGAAAATACAGATAAGCCCGTGCGTGTTGTGCTTGGCAGCGAAGGGCTGCGGTTTGCCATGAACCTTGATCTGGATGCCGCACTGGCGGAGATAAACCTTACGCGGGTGCCAGCGGGGAAGTAACGGGCTGATGTTGAAGCTCTGCGTGAATGAATGAACAAAAACGTGGCTTATATGTCTGATAAGGACGTATAAGCCACGCTGGATTTTTCAAGAGGGTGCCCCAAACTACGCTCAACTCAGGGCCAGATTTGTTTTCTGTTGCCTCGCAGAATTTGGGCTTTATGCTTGCCAGCTATGCAGTACACCATGTTTATTGAATTATTTTCTTCAACAAGCAGCGCGACACCGCAAAATCAACATAGCAAACTAGTCTGCTTTTTTCTGTTCACCCTTGTAGCCGTCATTATAGCCCTGTTGAACAGCATCAACCTTTCTTTCAATTTTTGCAGAGGCTTTGCCAGCAGTTCTGCCAACCCAACTGCATCCGCTGGAAAAGAAAAAAAGCGCAATCATGGCTGTTGCAAGAATCCGCATGATAAATTCCATCCTAAATTGAGAGTTGTCCTAAAAGAGTCTCTTGTATATTGTGCGGCTGTCCAATCTGGTGCCTTTTTAATAAATAAAGGCATGCAAACATGCAAGCAGGGGAGCAAATGCAAAATTCGCCCATAGCCCTGGTAACCGGCGCAAGCAAAGGAATTGGCAAGGCCATTGCCCTTGGCTTGGCCGCCGATGGTTTTGATATCTGGCTGAACTACCGTAACGATCACGAGGCCGCGGAAGCTGTGCGCGACGCCATTGAGGCTCTGGGCCGTCAATGCGCGCTGCTGCCCTTTGACGTGGCGGATAAAGATGCGGTGGAAGCCGCCCTTGATCCGCTGCTGGCAGTGGAAACGCCCTTTGCCCTGATAAACAACGCGGGTTTTGCGCGCGATACTGTCTTTGGCCTTATGTCCGAGGAGCAGTGGGATTCTGTCATCGGCGTGCACCTTAACGGGTTTTTCCATGTGTCGCGCAAGGTTGTGCCACGTATGCAACGGGCGCGCACAGGGCGTGTTGTAAATATAGTTTCCACATCAGGGCAGGCCGGTATGGCGGGGCAGGTAAACTACTCCGCAGCCAAGGCTGGCCTTATCGGCGCAACGCGCGCCCTTGCCCGCGAGCTTGGGCGGCGCAACGTGCTTGTTAATGCCGTGGCCCCTGGTTTTATCAGCACAGAGATGACGGCTGGCCTGCCCGTGGATGAATATATGAAAAGCGTGCCCCTTGGCAGACCGGGTTTGCCGGAAGAAGTGGCGGGTTGCGTGCGATTTTTGTGTTCCAACTTATCCTCCTACGTTACCGGGCAGGTACTGTCCGTTAACGGCGGACTGTACATGTGAGGCCTGATGCGGCGAGTTGTCATAACGGGCGTTGGGCTTGTATCTGTTCTGGGCGTTAGCCGTGAGCAGATCGCCAACGCATTGTATAATGGAATTTCGGGTATAGTTGCCGACCCGCAGCGGCTGGAGCATGGGTTTCACAGCCCGCTCACGGGGCGCATAGACGGTTTTGATTGCGCGCGCCATCTTAACAGAAAGCAGCGCAAAAGCATGCCGGATTTTGCCATCCAGGCGCATGCGGCAACGCTGGATGCCCTGGATCAGGCCGGGCTTGCACCAGAAGACCTGCGCTCAGACAGATGCGGCCTTGTTTTTGGCAATGATTCCACAGTGCAGTCTGTAGTTGACCAGCAGACGGCGCTTCAGGAGGCTGGCTGCACTTCCGGCATGGGCAGCGGCCATGTTTTTCGCTGCATGAATTCCACAATTACCATGAATCTCAATGTGCTGCTTGGCAATACCGGCCCAAGCTGGACGGTAAGCGCCGCCTGCGCAAGCGGGGCATATGCCATCGGCCAGGCGACAGACCAGATCCGCCTTGGCAGGCTTGACCGCGTGGTCTGCGGTGCAGCACAGGAAGTGAACTGGCCGTCTGTGTGCTCCTTTGACGGTCTGGGGGCTTTTTCTGCGCGCACGCCTGCGGAGGCGGCCTCCCGCCCCTTTGACAAGGGCAGGGACGGGCTGGTGCCAAGCGGCGGCGCCGCGGCCCTGCTGCTGGAAGATTATGACACGGCCCGCAGGCGCAATGCCTGCATTCTGGCAGAAGTGCTGGGCTTTGGTTGCAGCGCGGATGGCGAGACCCTTTCCGTTCCCAGCCGCACAGGGCTTGCGCGCGCCATGCGCATGGCTCTGGCGGAAGGCGGGCTGAGCACTGCCGATGTGGATATTGTCAACGCGCATGCCACATCCACGCCTCAGGGCGATGCGGCGGAGGCAGCCAATCTGCGCGCCGTTTTCGGAGCTGACTGCCCCGATGTCATGGCGCTGAAAAGCCTCACAGGGCATGAGCTGTGGATGTCTGGCGCGGCGCAGGCGGCATACGCCGTCATTATGGCGCAAGCGGGCTTTACGGCTGCTACCATAAATTATGAAGGGCCGGACGACGATACCGCTGGCATCCCTGTGCTTGCCCGCAGGCTGGAGCAGCCCCCGCGAGTCGTGCTGAATAATGCGGCAGGCTTTGGCGGCAGCAACGCCAGTATCGCCTTGAGGCTCGGCTGATGCGCTGCGTGGTCGCAGGCAGCGGCATTACCGGCCTGACTGCCGCCTTGCTGCTGGCGCGTCAGGGGCACGATGTTGCCGTGGTGGAAGCGGGCGCGCGCGTAGCCACGCTGCTGCGTGGTTTTTGGCGTGAGGGGCTGTATTTTGATACTGGCTTTCACTGCGGCGGCGGCCTGCATGCCGGGGGTGTTTTGCGCCGTTGGCTGCGGGCGCTGGGCGTCGAAAAGCACTTGCGGCAGATCACGACCAGCCGCACGGAGGTCTTCCACTTTGCTGATGGGCAGGTGTTTCAGCTTCCGGCAGGGCAAGGGGCGGTAACAGAAGCCGTAGAGCGGCAATTCCCCGGTACGGGGCCAGCCATGAAGGCTTTTCTGCATCATATGGATGCGGAACTGGGCCACTCCCCCTACCTGAATCCTGCTGTGCGGGCAGAACCGTCATTTGCGCTCCACAGCGCGGGCAGCGTGTCCGGTTATGCTCAATCTGCCGGCTTTCCTCCTCATTTGCAGGCCATGCTCGGCACCCGGTGCCTTTTGTACGGCGTGCGGCCCGAAGAATCTTCACTTGAAGAATATTCCCTTGTGGCAGGGCCGTATTTTCAGTCCAGCGGTTCGTGGCAGGGCGGTGGGCTGGCTCTGGTTGAGGCGCTTCTGGCATGCCTCGGCGAGCTTGGGGTCACCGTGCGCTGCAACGCTGCCGTTGTGGGCATGGAGGCCGACAAGAGCGAGGGAGTGCGCGGCGTGGTATTAGGTGACGGCTCCCGCCTTGCCTGCGAGCGCTGTTTCTTTACCGGGCATCCCTCGCAGCTTGAGGGTCTGATCCCCAAGGGCCTCATGCGCCCGGCCTACCTGCACCGTATAAATGAGCTGCCGGAAACACGTTCCGCCATGCTGCTGTTTGCAGAAACACGCGATTGCCTGAATGAAAACGAAAGCACCTATCTGCTGCCGGAGCCTTCAGCGGAAGAACTGTTCCAGGGCGTGGAAAGCGCGCACCCCAGCGTATACCTCTTTTGCGACAGGCCGCAGCCGGATGGCAGAAAGGCCGTGATGGCCGTGGCGCTCATGGACGACAAGGATTTGCCCGGCGGCGATCCGCATCCGCGCCCCCAAAGCTATGTGGCGTGGAAGCGTGAGACCTCTGCCCGGTTGCAAGCCTACATTGAACAGCGTCTGCCGGAACTGGCAGGGCGCTGGCGCATCCTGGATGCGGCAAGCCCGTTGACCATGCGACGCTGGGTTTACGGCGCAACGGGCAGCCTTTATGGCGTGCAGCACCACCTTGGCGCCATGCCCATGCTGCCTGTCACACGTTTGCCGGGGCTGTTTCTGGCAGGGCAGAACATCCTGCTGCCCGGTGTGCTGGGCGGCATGGTCAGCGCTGCCCTGGCCGTGGGCTTTTCCTTCGGTCACGATAATGTCCTCAAGGAGTTCAGGGAATGCGCGGAAAGCGAGTAGTCGTAACGGGCATGGGCGCGGTTTCGCCATTCGGCGAGGGCGTGGCCGCCATGTACGAAGGTGTGCGTGATAACCGTTGCGCGCTGTCCCCCTTGCCAGCCTACAAGCTTGAAGGCTTGTCATGCCGCGTGGCCGGGCTTGTGCCTCAATTGCAGGAAAAGCGCATTCCAAGGGAATTGCGGCGTTCCATGTCGCCCATGTCCATTTTTGCCTGCCTTGCAGCCTGGGAGGCTCTGGCCAACGCTGGTCTGAGCACGCGCCCAGGGCAGCGCATGGGTGTGGCGGTTGGTTCAACCGTGGGCAGCCCCACCATGCTGCACGAATTTTTTGAAATGTTTCTGCGCGAGCACAGCGTTGAAAGCATGCGCAGCACTGTATTTTTTAAGGTTATGAGCCATACGGTTGCCGCCAATGTGGCCCTGGCCTGCGGGTGCGCAGGCCGCACGCTTGCGCCTGCCGCCGCCTGCGCCTCTGGCCTCATGGGCCTGTGCCTCGGGTACGAGGCTATCGCGGCTGGGCGGGAAGAAATGATGCTCTGCGGCGGCGCGGATGAATTCCATCTTTTGACCTCCGCCACATTTGACCGCCTTGGCGCAGCATCTCATACTGAAGACCCGGATTGCGCCTCGCGCCCCTTTGATGCGGAGCGCACAGGCATTGTTTGCGGCGAAGGTGCGGGCATCCTGCTGCTGGAGAGTCTGGAAAGCGCTCAGGCCCGCAATGCGCCCATATTGGCGGAAATACGGGGTACGGCCATATCTTCATCGCCCGGCAGCATCGCTCAGCCCGATGCCGCTGCCATTGCCGACTGCATGCGCAGAACGTTGGAAGATGCAGGCGCGCAACCGCAGGATGTTGCCTATGTCAACGCCCACGCTACCGCTACCGAATTCGGCGACATTGCAGAAGGGCAGGCCATTGAAGCTGTGTTTGGCTCTACAACACCTGTCAGTAGCTTCAAAGGGCACCTGGGGCACACCATGGCAGCCAGCGGCGCTCTGGAAAGTATTTTATGCATAGAAATGTTGCAGGCCTCCACATATTTTCCAACGCGCGGATTGCGTAATCCTGATGCCAGATGCGGAATTTTGAACCATATGCACGACAAGATGCATAAACCAAGCGGTTTGGTATTAAAAAATAGTTTTGCACTTGGCGGTTGCAATTGCACTATCATATTTGATAGATTGAGTGAAAATTCAATGAATGTTGGTAAAGAATGAGCGATAATAAAATTAAAAAGACGATTGACGCGGCCTTGAGTGAAGAATTTGAATTGTCCCCGGATCAGCTTGTTCCAACAGCACATATCAAGGAAGACCTCGGGCTTGATAGCCTTGATATCGTGGATATGGTCATTGTGCTGGAAAAGGCCTTCAACTTCAAATTGCAAAACAAAGAGTCCCTTGTAAAAATTCAGACACTCGGGGACATTTATGCATTCATCGAGGCCTTGCGCGATGAAGGAACCGTCAAGGCGGAACAGTAATATTGTGTCAAACATTGCCATAAGTGCAATTTTTGTTTGCTGGACACTTGTTATTTTGCCTTTAACACTGTGCATTGCCGCGTTGCACACGGTGTTTCCCGGTGCCATGTGCGCGGTCAATCGACGATACATCTGGCTTTATGGCCGCTCTACGCTGTTTTTTTTGCAGCCCTGGCTGCCGGTGCGCATTCGCAACGCACATATGGCAGTGAAGTATCCTGGGGCGGTTGTTGTGTGCAACCATCAGTCTTTTTTGGATATTTACCTGCTTGCGGCGCAGGATCAGGCCAATGTGTGCCTGATAACCAAAAGCTGGCCCTTCCGGCTGCTTTTTTTCTTTGCGCCCACCATGCGTAGCGCGGAATATATTGATGCGGAGAGCCTGTCCGCAGAACAGGTCGAGGCTTTGTGCCTTGAGCGCCTGCGTGACGGAGTTACTCTGGTGATTTTTCCCGAGGGCAGCCGTACCCGCACTGGTGCTCTGGGCAAGTTCAGGGCTGGTGCTTTCCACGTTGCTGTCAAGGCTGGTCGCCCTGTGCTTCCCTTGCTTGTCCACAACAGCTTCCAGGTGTTTCCTCCTGGCGCCAAGGGCTTTCATCCCGCTACCATCCATATGGAGTTTCTTGATCCGGTATGGCCGCAGGCCTTTGCCGGAGAACTTTTACCGCATCGCGCCATGATGCGGCATGTCAGAAATCTTTATGTAAAACATCTAACGTGTGCGACAGGAGAGTAACTGTAATGAAAAAATATTTTTTGCTTACCGTACTGGTGATGACTCTTGCGGCCATTGGCTGCCGTTTTTCCCAGCCTGTGGGCACCTATGCCTATGATTTCCCCGCTGCTGAAGCCAGCAAGAATATTTCTGAAAAAAAGATGCACGACTCCATTGTCAAAGGCTGCGCTGATGCTGGCTGGCGTGTTTCTGAATCTGCCCCCAACACCATTGAAGCCACAATCATGGTGCGCAACAAGCACACCGTGGTGGTTTCCATCCCCTATACGGCCACACATTACAGCATCAACTACAAGGCCAGCACCAACATGGAATACAAGGCCAAAAGCAACGGCACAGCCTCTATCCACCCCAATTACAACAAGTGGGTGGGCATTCTTGACCAGAGCATCCGCCGGAATGTGGCGAGCAGTGAATACTGATTCGCAGCACCCTGTTACGGCCTTTGTGCCGCACCGTGCCCCCATGCTTCTTCTGAGCGGGCTTGAAAGCTTTAGCTCGGAAGAAGCCCGGGCAACGGCGGCAGTGCGGGAAGATAATCCCTTTCTGCGGCCCGACGGCAAACTTGAGCGCGTGGCCTATGCGGAAATCATGGCCCAGTGTTTTGCCGCCGGGGCCGGGGCCAGCCTGCTTGCAGATGGTGGTAGTTGCGCGGGTTGGGGCTACCTTGCGGCCCTGCGCGATGTGACCGTGCATGCCGATGCGCATGTGGGGCAGAGCCTGGACGTCTTGGTGCGCGTCTCAGCCAGACTTGGCGAAATTGCGGTGGTTGACGGCGAGGTGCATGCCGAGGGGCAACTGTTGGCCACCGGGCAGTTCAAGATATTTATGCCGGAGGAAACGGCCTGATGCGTTCATCTGCGGGCCTGCTGCTCTTGGCAGGTATTATGGCTTTTACCGTGCTGCCCACTTTTGCATTTGCGCAGGAGCAGCCGCTTGCAAGCGCCGAGGCTCTGCTTGATGCTGCCGCGCAGCAAAGCGCCGGCATTGCCAGCTTGAGCGCTGATTTTGTGCAGGAGAAATCCATGGCCGTACTGGCCCGCCCCATGACCTCGCAAGGATATTTTTGCCTGCGCCGGGGCAAACATGAAGGCAATGCCCATGGGCGTGCAGCCAGCAAGGACGACAACGGATTTGAAACCGCCGACAGCCTGCTTTGGGCGTACACCCGTCCTCTTGCCTCTGGCTTTATTTACAAGAATGGAAGGGGGGCATTGTGGGAAGGCTCACCGGAAGCAACACGCCCCGCCAATGAGCGGGAATCCACAGTTATTACAGCGATAATCCGCAATATTCTGGACTGGATCAGCATTGATCCTGCGGCCCTGCGCGCCACCTACAGGCTTGAGCGCCCGCAGGCCGACAAACCCATGCTACAGCTGTATCCCCTCCGGCAGTCTTTTTTTGCAAGGCTTGAAGTAACATTCGCCGATGATCTCAAGAGTGTACGCCAGTTGACCTTTGCGGAACGTAATGGCGATACGGTGCGTATTGCCTTTAACCAAACTCGGGTCAACGAGGCCTTGCCAGCGCCCTGCGCCGTGCTTGAGGCAGCGGGGAGCGGTGGTCAGTAGGTCTATGGGCAAGCCTTTCATTGTCAGGCTTCATTGCTGGATACGCTCTCACAAGATTCTGGGGTTCAGCCTGGTTCTTGTTTGCTGGGCGGTTTTTGCCTTGCTGGCAGCCCGGATACAGCCAGATTCCAGCAGCTTGGCCTTTTTTCCCGACGATGCGCCGCAAGTGCGCCGCATGGCCAAAGCCCTGGATGTTTCCCCGGCTTCTGGCCTGCTGTTTATTGATCTTTCCACGGAGCGTCATGGCGGAAAGTATGCGCTTGCAAGCGCCGCCGATGCCATCGTGGGCGATCTGCCGCGGGATATGGCCGAAAGGGTGGGGGCCGTGGGCATGCCCGATGCCCAGGCGCTCATGGCCCTGCTGCCGTATTTTATGGATGATGCCACGTTGGGCCAACTGCAACAGGCAGCTGATGCCCCGCAGATTGATGCCGCCGTGCGCTCGGCTCATGACAATCTGAACAGCCTCCTTGCCGCTGGCCCTGCGCAGGACTGGCTGCGGGCCGATCCACTGGGTTTGCGCCGGTTTGTGCTTTCGCGCCTGCCGGCAGAGCATGCCGGGGCCATGCCCGATCCTGTGCTGGGCTATCCTGTGAGCGCAGACGGCAAACACCTGTTGCTGGTGCTGCGACCAGCCCATTCCCTGCACGATGTCAGCGCCGCTGCTCAGTTGATGGACGCCATCCATGCTTCCATGCAGAAACACCTTGCGCCGGACATGCAGGGTCTTGTGGTGGGCGGGCACAGGCACAGCGCCGTCAATGCGCAGGTTATCCAGCGCGACGTGACCAATATCGTCTTTTTTTCCATGCTGGGATTTGTGCTGGTCTACGCCTTGCTGGTGCGTTCACGAGGTGCCCTGTGGCTTATGCTGGTGCCTGCGTTTGCCGCCAGTTTTGCCCTTGGCGGCATGACCCTGCTCACGCCCGCACTCTCCGGGTTGGCCCTGGGTTTTGGCGCTTCCGTACTTGGCGTGGCGGAAGACTACGCCGTGCATATGCATTTTGCCCTGCGCAGCGGTGAATCAGCAGAAAGTGTGCTGGAGCATATTACGCCACCACTGTTTCAGGGGTATCTGGTCAATGCTTCCGGATTTGCTGTATTGCTGCTTTCGGGCATCCCTGCCGTACGCCAGCTGGCCCTGTTTGCCCTGCTGACCTTGAGCGCGGGTTTTGCGCTGGCCGTTGTTGTGCTCCCCGTATGCCCCTGGTTCAATACGCCGCCTCTGCCTGTGCGCAAAGAAAATACAGCGCCGCGTCAGCCAGTGCCCCTACGTGTTTTTGCCAGTGTTTTTGGATTGTTGCTGCTGTGCTACGCCTTGTTTTCCATTGTGCGCGTGGATGTTTCGCCCCGCACCATGGGGGCGGATATGGCGCAATTGCAGCAGGACGGCGAGAAGCTCAAGGCCATTTGGGGATCGCGTGACAGCAACATCCTCGTGGTTGAAGGCCCGACAACGGACGCAGCCCTTGCCAATGGCCGCGCCGTAGCGCAGGCCCTGCGCGTTCTGGAATCGGAAAACAAGATCGGTACCCTTACCGATGTGTGGCCTTCGCCAGAGCAGGCGCAGGCCAACGTGCAACGGTGGGAAGCCTTTGCAAAAGCTGAAGGGCCGCGTGTTCAGGCGCTTTTGGCCTCTGCCGCGCTGCATTACGGATTCACCGCAGAAGCCTTTGCCCCCTTTGCGCGTCTGCTTGAACGCCCGGTGGCGGACTTTGATCCGGCAGTGCTGCGCGCCGCAGGTCTGGGCGAAATGGTAGACGTGTTTTTGCATGCGCCGCAAGCTGATGACCATACGGCTCGGCTTTTGCTCTTTACCAGCAAAAAGGCGGATGTGAGCCGTCTGGAACCTGCCCTCGCCGCGCAGACAATGGCGCTGGCCCCCGGTGAGCTTGAAACAACGCTTTTGCAGCAGCTTGATATGGAAAAACGGCATGTGCCCCTGGCCTGGATGGCCTGCCTGGCGCTTCTGTTTTTATACTTTCGCGATGCACGGCGAACCTTGCTTGCATCTTTGCCACCGTTATGTTCCGTTGCTTGTATACTTGCGTGGATGTCCATCACCAGCCACCCCCTGACATTGGCGGGCATGGCGGCGATGCCGCTGGTGCTGGGCCTTGCGGCAGACCACGGCATAGTGGTCACGCATGACCTTGTCAGCGGGGTGAAAATGGGTGTGGAGCGGGCCGTTGTTGTGTCTTCGCTCACCACATTCACGGGCATGGGGCTGTTGGCCCTTGCGCAACACCCGGCCCTTAAAGCTATGGGTGAAGTAATTTTTTGGGGTTTGATTGTGGAGGTTCCCGTGGCCTTGTGGTTTTTGCCCAGACTCTGCCAGGTGCAAGGAAAACAGGCATGATGGCCCTACGATGCGCAGGATTGCTGCTGATTTTGGGGCTTGTTGCCGCTTGCGGCGCGCAAAAGCGCACGGTGCAGTTGCCGCCACTTCAGGCAAACCAGCAGAGCGGTTCGCTGGTGGCGCAGTTTGGCGCGCGGCTGACCATTGCCGGGCAGAACGCGCCTGTGCAGGGCGAAGTGCAAATGACTGAAGCGGGCGGGAGCATGGCCCTTATCCTCCCGCACGGCAGAACTCTGGGCGTATGCACGTACAGCCCGGATGTTCCGTCAGACAGTGGAGCAAAGGGCGCAGCAGGCGCGCAGCCGATAAAAATGCAATGCACCCCGGCGGAGGGCATGGGCAGGGAGGCCGCCAGCCTGTTGTTCCGTACTGGTGTGGCCGTATACAGAATATTGCCTGCTCTTGGTCAGGATGCTGTGCAGCCGAACCTTGAGGGTAAAGGCTGGAAGGCTCGGTTCAGCCCGACAGCGGACGGCTTGAATGGCGTGTACAGTGAGCAGGATGGAATGACCATGGATATGTATTTTGTGGAGATTTCGCATTTATGAGCGTGATGCGTCGTGCCGTACTGCAAGCGGCCAGCCAGTTGGAATATCTGCCCGATCAGGGCGCGTGGCGGCAAAGCTTTTGTTTTGCGGCAGACAGTGCGGTGTTTGCCGGGCATTTTCCGGGGCATCCAGTGTTGCCCGCTGTGGTGCAGGTGCTCATGGTTCAGGTTGCACTTGAAGCAATGGGGCAATCCGCTGACCTGGCCTGTGTGCCGCAGGCAAAATTTCTTGCGCCGCTTGGGCCGGATGTGGATATTTTGCTGACCCTGAGCAAGGGGCGGCGTGAAGGACGCTGGGAATGCACCTTGCAAAGCGGTGAAACACTGGCAGCCCGCATTCAGGTGGAGGTTGCCGCCCTATGAGCCTGCACCGCGCTTCACGTCCTCGCCGCCGTTGCGCGCCGGAGGTGCCTTCTCTCTGCGTCAGCGTCCAGCGTACGGTGCGCTTTGAAGAGGTGGATGCCGTGCGCTTCATGTGGCATGGCCGCTACGCCAGCTGGCTTGAGGATGGCCGGGAGGCCATGGGCCGCGCCTATGGTCTGAGTTATCTGGATTTTCGTGATAATGGCGTTGTGGTGCCGCTCAAGCTCTTTCATCTGGATTTTCACCACCCGCTGCTCTACGGCCAGACATACACCATCCATGCGGAGCTGTTCTGGAATGAGGCCGCAGTGCTGGATTTTGAATACCGCATAGAAGACGCGGCAGGCCTTGTGACAACCACCGCCAGCACAACCCAGCTCATGCTTGATCTGGACGGCAAGCTGCTCATGGAGCCGCCGGCCTTTTACCGTGAATTCTGCGCCCAGTGGCGTCAGGGCAAGGTCGTATGCCGCCAGTAATCGCCGTGGTCATTCCGGTGTACAACCACCGTGAAGGCCTGCGCCATGTGGTGGAGCGGGCCCTGAACCACTGCAGCACGGTCATTGTGGTGGACGACGGCTCCACAGACGGCAGTGCTGATGGTCTGGAAGGCCTGCCCATCACGCTTGTGCGCCTGCCCCGCAACGGCGGCAAGGGCGCGGCCCTGCTGGCTGGCGCGGTAGAGGCCGCACGGCTTGGCGCAACGCACATGATAACGCTGGATGCCGACGGGCAGCACTACCCGGAGGATATCCCCCTTTTTTTGCAGGCCATTGCGCAGCACCCCGGCGCAATTATTGTGGGTTGCCGTGATTTCAAAGTGCCGCACGTGCCGGGCTCGTCCCGTTTTGGCAGGGCGTTTTCCGCCTTCTGGATGCGCGTGCAGACAGGGGAACGGGTGCGCGACATGCAGAGCGGCTTTCGCGCTTATCCCTTGCGCGTGCTGGACTGCCTGAAATTCTCGGAACCGGGCTACGCCTTTGAGATTGAAGTGCTGGTGCGCGCAGCCTGGGCCGGATTTGACGTGCGCGAAATTGACATTCGGGTGTATTATCCGCCGAGGGAAGAGCGCGTTTCGCATTTCAAGGTGCTCAAGGACAATGTGCGCATTTCTCTGCTGAATACGCGGCTGACTATCCGCGCGCTGGTTCCCGTGCCTTTTCGGCAGCACAGCGTGGACGAGCAGGGCCGCATATCCTTGTTGCACCCCATGGATTCCTTGCGCCGCCTGCTTGCAGACAGGGCCACGCCGTGGCAGTTGGGGCGTTCCGCCGCTGTTGCCATAGCTGTTTCCACACTGCCTTTGCCGGGCTTGCAGAGCATTCTGCTTTTGCTGTGCATTGGCTGGCTGCGGTTGAACAGGCTCTGCGCGCTGGCCATGATCCCGCTCACGTGGCCCCCATTTGTGCCGGGCCTTGGCGTTTTGCTTGGCTACAGGCTGCGCAGGGGCAGTTGGTTGACGGAATTTTCTGTGCAGACCCTCGGTTATGAAGCTCCCCAGCGCATACTCGACTGGTTTGCGGGCGCGCTTGCTCTTGCCCCTGTACTGGGCCTGCTTGCAGGGGCCTTAGTGGGCGCGCTGGCCTATCTTGCGGCGCGAGGCATGGTATCCATGCCGCAAGGGGGCGGCAAAGGGAGCGACCTTGCAGACTAAACGCCCCATAACCGCCGTACTTGGCTCCCGGCTTCAATACGGTTTTTTTGAGGTTCTCGTGCGCTGCCGGATGGTCTTTGCAACGCGAATGGTGCTGGCCTTTGTTGTATTGTATTATGCCATGCTGCCCCATGTGCGCCAGCGCTGCGCGGCCTATATTGACCGCCGCTTCCCCCGCGCCGGAGCTTTGGGCAGGTTTGCGCATGCCTACCGCCTGTATCTGAATTTCGGGCAGGTGCTGCTGGACAGGATGATTGCCGGGGTCACCGGGCGGTTTCCTTTTTGCGAAACTGACCAGCAGGTGCGGCAGCGATTTGCCGAGGCAGGAGCCAACCCGCATGGCTGCATTGTGCTGACCGCCCACATTGGCGCGTGGCAGGTGGGCATTGCGGGGCTTGAGCAGTTTGACCGCCCGGTGAACGTGGTGCAGTTGCACAATCCTGAGGATCAGGGCAAACACTACTTCCAGCACGGCAGGGGCAGGCCGTTCAAGGTCATTGATTCTGCGGACCCTGTGGGTTCAATGGTAGAAGCCGCCGCAGCGCTGCGGCGCGGTGAAGTTGTCTGCCTTATGGGCGACAGGCTGCACGGCACAAGGCAGTCCGGGCAGGGCGTTGAGGTGGATTTCATGGGGGGGAGCATCCGCATCCCTGCCAGCGCCTACGCGCTTGCCTCCATCACGGGGGCGGAACTGCTCATGCTTTTCACAGTGCGTGAAAAAGGCGTCACCAGAGTTTTTATGGCGGAGCGGCTGGCGGTTCCCGCTGGTTTGCCGCGCCGCGATGTTTCTGTTTTTCAGCCGTATGCGCAACAGTTTGCCGCAGCTCTGGAAACCGTTGTGGAGCGGCACCCGTACCAGTTCTTTAATTTTTACGATATGTGGTCGCAATGATGACAAAAAACGAAATGGAATCCGCTCTGAAAGCGGCGATTATTGATGGTCTGCGCCTTGAAGACGTTACCGTGGAAGACATTGATTCCTCGGCTCCGCTGTTTGGGGATTCCGGCCTGATGCTGGACTCGCTGGACGCGGTGGAGCTTGTGGTCGTGGTTGAAAAACACTTTGGCGTAGCCATTGCAGATGCCGAGGAAGCCCGCAAGGCCTTTACCTCAGTGAGC
Source organism: Pseudomonadota bacterium (assembly GCA_023419375.1). Classification (GTDB taxonomy): domain Bacteria; phylum Desulfobacterota; class Desulfovibrionia; order Desulfovibrionales; family Desulfovibrionaceae; genus Desulfovibrio. The sequence goes on along the minus strand of JAEZYD010000048.1, from coordinate 26,566 downwards.
GGCCTTGCAGAGTTTATCTGCGCCCGCAAAGCGCAGGCGTGAGAAAAGCGATGCAGCACGGTTCAGGCGTTGTTGTAACAGGCATGGCCTGCCTGTGTGCGGCGGGCGACAGCCCGGCTGCGGTTCTGGATGGCCTGCAAAGCGGGCGGGGCGGGCTGGTTGCAGCTAGTGTGCTGGACAGCCGGGCCTTGCCGTATCCGTTTTTCGGGCTTGCTGAAAAGCACTTTCCCGGCGGCCGCAAGCACTCCGCCCAGGATACCCTCACGCTCGCAAGGGCCGTGTGCCATAGCGCGCTGGCCGAGGCCGCACTGCCCCAGCATCTGTTGCGTGAGGCGGGCATTGTGCTTGGCACAACCGCCGGGAGCGCGTCGCATTTTCTGGAGTCTTACGCCGCCAGCCGCGAAGCTACGGCAGAGCAGGCTGCTGCGTCGGCACCGCCTGTATGCAACTGTGCGCAGGGGGCCGACCGTGACGACTACTTCAGTGCCAATCTTGCGCTGGAGATGGACGTGGAGGCCCACGGCCCGCGCCTGACCGTTACCGACGCCTGCACATCCGGTGCGGACGCCGTTGGTCTGGCAATGGATCTCATCGCCACAGGCCAGTGCCAGTGCGTGCTTTGCGGCGGCGCAGATGCCCTGAGCCTCGTGCCGCATACGGGTTTTGCGCGGCTGATGATATATTCCGACCAGCCGTGCCGCCCCTTTGACCGTGACCGCAAAGGCCTGAACCTTGGCGAAGGCGCAGCCGCGCTGGTGCTTGAAAGCGCCGAGCATGCCCGCAGCCGCAATGCCGCCGTGCTCGGGCATGTGCTGGGCTACGGCAATGCCTCAGACGCGCACCATTTTACCGCGCCGCATCCCGAAGGGCGGGGGCTGTCATTCGCCATCGGCTCGGCTCTGGAGCAGGCAGGCCTCACAGCGGCGGATATGGCATTTGTGAACGCGCATGGCACGTCTACCCGTGAAAACGACAAGGTTGAAGGACGGCTTTTGCGCACCCTGCTGCCGGGGGTGCCCGTATGGGCCAGCAAGGGGGGCACAGGGCACACCCTTGGGGCCGCTGGTGCTCTGGAAGCCGTGCTGACGCTGGCGGCCTTGCGCAACGGCACGATCCCGGCCTCGCCGGGGTTTTTCACCATTGACCCTGAAATAGGTTTTGCGCCCACGCAGAGCGCTCTTGCGGCATCGTCGCCATTTGCGCTTTCAACCTCTCTGGGTTTTGGCGGCGGCAATGCCGCTCTGGTTCTGGGGAGGGTGAAGCCATGAGCAGTGCAGCGCTTTCTGTGGCGGGAACCGGCCTTGTGCACAGCATCGGCGGCAAGAATGCCCTTGCAGCCATACAGCAAGGGCAAGCGCCTGCCATATCTGCCCCCGATATTTCTCCTCTCGCGGCATTGTTGCCGGGCGTGTCGCTGCGCCGCATCCCCCGATATGCGCGCATGGCGCTCCTGGCCTGCGTGCAGGCTCTTGATGCGGCGGGCTGGCGACAAAAAGATGTGCTGCACCGTACAGCTCTTGTTTTTGGCACGGCCTACAGCAGCTCGCAAATGAGCATGGATTTCATGGATTCCATTCTGGATAACGGGCCGCATCTTTCTTCGCCAACGGCCTTTTCACATGCCGTCAACAATATGGGTGCAGGCCTGCTCAGCCTGCTGCTTGGCATTGAGGGGCCGTGTTTTACCATTTCGCAGTTTGAGCTTTCTTTTGCCGGTGCCGTGAGCACGGCGGCAGCCCTGCTGGGTGCGGGGCGAGCCGAGAGGGTGCTGCTGTGCGCGGTGGATGAAACCGACAGCCGTTTTTCCCACTGTTGCCCGGAATATTTAAGCAGCAAGTACCCCCAGACGGAAGGGGCCGTTGCCCTGTGTCTGGTCAGGCAAGCTGCGGGTGCGCCCTCGCTGCAAGTGCTGTGGGGGCAACAGCCGGAGGCGGACGGCCCTGTTTTTGCCTCGGGTGCCGCATCCGGGCCAGGCTGGGCAAATTATGAACATCTGTACGGACATGGGCCGCTGGCCCACGCTCTGGATGTGCTGCTGGCCCTGAACATGCCGCAGACGGCCGGGGCCGAAGCTGTTAACTGCGTCTGCGCTGCTGCTGCAAGCGGCAGACAGGCTTTAATCGAAGTGCGGAGTGCGTAATGGAATCCTGGCCGCTTGAGCGGATTGCAATTCTTGATTTCAGAGCTGTTACGGCGATTGTTCAATCCGTGGCGCAGGCAGAGTTGAGCCAGCACAATCCGTTGAGCTTTGAGGCGCGCGCGCCGCACGAGTTTGCATCCATGCGCTGGGAATCGCTTGGGCTTGATGCAACTGCGCTGGAAAATATGGCGCAGCGGTGCAATGCCATGTTTCACACCGCTGCGGCCGCGCCCGAGGTTGGCGGGCAGTGCGGCGATTTTTCGCAACAGGTTTTGCAGCAGTGGGAAAACAGCGACCGCTCGCTCACGTTTTTTACTTCCGGCTCAACAGGCAAGCCCAAGCCCTGCACGCATAAGGAAAGCCACATCCGGCAGGAAGTGACCAGTCTGGCCCCCATTGTGGCGGACAGAACCTCGGCGTTGATCACCGTCCCCATGCATCATATGTACGGCTTTACGTTTGGCTTGCTGCTGCCTCTGAGCCTCGGGGTGCCCATCCGCAGTGTGCCGCCTTTGCCAACAATGGTTGAGGCGCAGATGCGCCCCGGCGATCTTGTTATCAGCATACCGCTGTTGCTGTCGCGCCTTGTGGATATGCGCGGATGGCAGACATCCAGCTCGGAGGCGGGGCAGGGGATTACCCTGCTGACCGGCACATCGCCCACGCCGCCCGAGGTGATGTATGCGCTGGAGCGTCAGGGTTTTCGCGTGCTGGAATTTTTTGGCTCGTCAGAGATGGGTGTGGTTTGCGGCCGCTTTGAGCCGGAAGCCGATTATGAACTGCTGCCTCATGTGGCGCGGGGAGAAGGGGAGCACTGCAACGCGCTGGTGCGCTGCCTGCCGGATGGCGTGGTGCAGCACTATCCGCTGATGGACAACGTAACCTGGACAGGCCAGCGGCACTTGCGACCGGGCGCGCGCATCGACAAAGCCGTGCAGGTGGGCGGCATCAATGTGTTTCCGCAGTATGTGGCTTCGGTCATCGAGCGCCACGAAGGGGTAAAACAGTGTCTTGTGCGGTTGATGCGGCAGGACGAAGGCTACAGACTCAAAGCCTTTGTGGTGCCGAAGCCGGGCTATGACGTGTCAGCCCTGCACAAGAATCTGATTCTGCATGCCCGCCGTGAACTTAGCGACGTGCAACGCCCCGGAGCCTATACCTTTGGGCCGGATATCCCCCGTGGCCCGCTGGGCAAGCCGATGGATTGGTGACAATAACGGGCTAAAACATAGTTATCATAATAAGCAGATAGACAGTCATGATTGAACGGACTTTTCAAGATATTCCTGATGGGAAAATTCAAGATGCTGACCAGCATGAATTTCTGGCCAGTTTTGGCTTGTCTAAAAGAATTGTTTGGAATGATCTGTTGCGCTCAAAGCGCATACTTATAGTTTCTGAAGCAGGGGCGGGTAAAACTTATGAATGTCAATCACAATCCCAGCGCCTGAGTCGTGCTGGCGCTCCTGCTTTTTTTGTTGAACTCTCATCATTGGCAACAGTTGATCTGAAAGATTTGTTTGATTGTGAGGAGGGAGCGCGTCTGGACAGTTGGCTTGCTTCGCCAGATGAAGAAGCCACTTTTTTTCTCGATTCAATTGATGAGCTAAAGCTTACACAGCATTCTTTCAAGCTAGCGCTTACGCGCTTTAAGAAAGGGATAAAAGATCAGCTCCATAGGGCGAGAATTATCATAACAACCCGTCCAATCCTTTTTGACGAAAGCTTAATTCGAAAAATACTGCCTATCCCTTCCGCACAACAAAGGGGTTCAAAAGAAGAACGGTTTGCGGAGATCATGACGCGTGAGCGTCTTCAACAGCACAACACCGATGATGCAAACGAACCCCTAGGGTGGCGTTTGGTCGCCTTAATGCCCCTTTCCGATGAACAAATTAAAAAGTTTGCCTCACAACAGCGAGTGGAAAACCCTGATCTGTTGTTGGAAGACTTGCTGCGCCGCAACGCGCAATCTTTTGCGCGCCGTCCGCAAGACCTCATTGAACTATGCGCCGACTGGCGAGAAAATAGGCGAATACGAATACATCGTGATCAAGTCAAAACAAATATCCGTGTGAAGCTTGAGGCGCGCGCTGATAGACGTGAAGCCTGTGAATTGTCGTCAGATAAAGCGTGGGAAGGTGCAAGCAGGCTGGCGCTTGCAATGCAAGTCATGCGCCTTTTTACAATTCGACACAGTGCTGCCTCAGACATCGCTGGGGACGATGCAGCCCTGAATCCTTTACGTATATTGTCTGATTGGCAGCCAAATGAAGTTAAAGCGCTGCTTGAGCGACCGCTTTTTGGTTTTGCGTCTTATGGTCGGGTACGGTTTCACCATCGTTCAGCAATGGAATATCTTGCTGCCGAGCGTCTTACGTACCTTCGCGAACAAAGAATGCCTCTGAAATCTTTAAGGCGACTTATTTTTGCTGAAACAAAAGGCAAAATAATAGTTCGACCCTCCAAACGTCCTGTTGCAGCGTGGCTGGCGTTGAATATTCTTAGCATATTTGAGTTGCTGCGAGATAATGAGCCGGAAGTGCTTTTAAATGAAGGCGACCCGGAAGCACTCAGCCTGCCGCAGCGAAAGGAGATTCTGCGAGCCTTTGCCAAGAGATACTGTTCTAGTGGTTGGCGAGGAATGGATGTGCCGTCCATTCAGGTTGAGCGCTTTGCTTCAGTTGATCTTGCAGATGAAATTCGTCAGATATGGCTCGAAGGGGTGGAAAATCCTGAAGTTCGGCTGGCGCTTATGGGCCTCATTGGTACTGGAAATATAACTTCTTGTGCAGATATTGCATACAGCCTGCTGGAAAATACTAATTCATCTGATACCGATGATACCGACAAAATCAAGGCTCTCCAATCCCTTGTCGCGCTCGAAGATGAAAGACTGAATGCGCTTTCTGTATGCATAGCAAAAGGTAATATTTCTTGGTCAAATCGTGCTGTGAGTAGAGCTGTTGCTGTTCTTTTCCCTCAATTTATGTCACCAGGGCAGTTATGCCAAGCTATTCGATGGATAAAAATTAAGGAAGACGCAGTATGGGATATTAGCAGACATTTGCCCTGGATGCTGAAAGACACTGATCTTGAGTATTCATTACTCGAACAGTTGCGGGACAGCCTTGTAACGCTATTGACTGAAGGGATTAGGTGGCAACAAGAGTGGCCGAACATTATCAGCGATTGGCCTCAATATTGTGAAGCATTGGCAGCAACATGTTCGCAAGGCATAAAATTTGAAGTAAATGATAAGTGGCTCCATGCCTGTGTTCTCGCATTATGTATAAATAGGGGGGAGCAATTCGTTGACACTTCAGTACGCACTTTACGAGAACATTTGCTTAAATTGCCCACTAAAAAATATAGATCTCTTTTTTGGGTCGGAGATGCCTTTTTTCAATCACTTCACAAAGAAGATAACCCCAATGAACGACTGTATAAATTAAGTAATGATGGGCCGATACCGCTTATTTCAGATAGAGATCTACCTTGGTTGAAAATTGATTTAGCAGATAAAAATCGTAGTGTTGCAGAACGAGCCATGCTCTGTGAAGCTGTTGTGCTGCTTATGCCAGAACATCAGCTTATTGGAGAGAAATTTGATGCTCTTAAGCAACTAGTTGCAGATAATTCGTCGCTCCTTGAAACCTTTAACAGTCGAGCCATTATACGAATAAAGAATAAGGAACGGGAGTTAGGTTTTGAAATAAAACGTGCTGAGCGTGAAGAACAAGCAAGGCAGGAGAAGGCTAAGAATCGTGAACGTTGGATAAGGTTTTGGAGAGAAGTTACCAGCCAATCTGACTACGCATTTTCAAGTGAGAAATCATTCAACACGGCATGGAATTTGTGGATTTTCATGCGCAGGCTGGCAGATGATGATAATTTCTCTGTCTGGAATCGTAGCTCTATCGAAGATCACTTTGATAGAGCTACAGCGGATAGGCTTAAATCTGTTTTAACTACTATATGGCGCAACGATAGCCCGACATTGCTTTGTGAGCGGCCAGAAGAAAGTCGTAATTCTTACTTGAAGGGCTGGCAGCTAGGACTGGCTGCGATAAGCGCAGAAGCTGAAAGCCTAGATTGGGCAAAAAATCTCACCGAAGAAGAAGCTTTAAAAGCCGCACGTTACGCTTTTCTTGAGCTGAACGGTCTCCCACAATGGATAGCCCCACTTGTAGAAGCTCATTCCTCTGCCGTTGATGTCCTTTGGAAGGAACTATCGTGGGAACTGGAGCAACCTCCTGAGGTTGGTAGCAATTTGGGGCTGCTCCAGCAGCTTGGTGATGCTCCAGAAAATGTGGCGAAATTATTTCTTCCACGCCTGTTAGCACGGTTGGAATCTAGTTCAGCTTGCCATGACGGTAGCAATGATATCGTCATGGCATATAGACTTCGCCATGCCACACGCCCAATAATAAAATACGGTGATATTGCGACAAAGGCAAAGCTTGCACAGATAGCGCATGAACGTCTCGCATGTCCTCTTTCATCAGAATTGCGCGATGCGTGGCTCTCCACATTGTTGCAAATTGACCCAGAACGTGGGGTAGTGGCATTTGAAAATTTTGCAAACACGGTGGAGCCTTCTGCCCGCTCAGAAGTAGTGTCCTGTTTTTCTGAGTTCTTCGGAAGTCTTGATAGTGCTGTGAATCTGCAAAACAAATTATTTACGCCACAGTTGTTGCTTCGGCTGCTCCGTCTCGCCTACCAGCATGTTCGGGTTGAAGATGATGCCCAACATGAAGGAGCACACTTTACAGATCGCCGCGACGATGCAGAGCGCGCGCGTCATAATATTTCTAACGCATTATTCCGCATTAAAGGTGAAGATGGCTTTAGTGCTCAGCTTGAAATGGCTGCGGATCCTCTTTGCGAGCATTTCAAGGATAGATTTATTGCAATAGCTGAAGAAAGCTGGGCTCAAGAGATTGACGCGCATGCGTATGATGAGCAGCAGGCCATTACGCTCGATAAACGTGGCGAAGCCCCTGCTGCCAGCAATGAAGCAATGTTTGGCATCTTAAAAGACAGGTTGTCTGACCTGGATGACCTTTTGCTACGCGACACGTCTCCTCGAGAGGCATGGGCAGGAATCGATAAAGAGTCGGTATTGCGGCGCGAGATCGCTCGGGAACTAGAGTACGCCGCCAATTCTCTTTATACAGTGGATCAGGAAGCAGTGACCGCAGATGAAAAAGAGACAGACATTCGCTTGCGTTCCGTGGTTGGCGGTTATGAGGCTGTGATTGAGCTTAAGTTGGGGAATGGACGTACTGCTAAAGATTTGCGTGATACCATAGAAAAGCAACTGGTAACGAAATATTTAGCCGCTGAAAAAAGCAGAGCTGGTGCACTCTTAGTGGCAATTTCCAAAGATCGTCAGTGGGAACATCCTGATGAAGACAAAAAGATAAATGCTTGTGAACTCACTGAAATTTTGCGCAATGAGGCAGAGCGTTTGCAAAATGCCTTGGGTGGCAAGGTATTTATTATGGTTCATGTTCTGGATTTGCGTCCTCGCCTGTCAACTGAGAAGAAAGCCAAAACCAAAGCCGAGGGTTCGCTCTGCCAATAGCAAAACAAAAAAAGTGGCTTATACGTCTTATTCAGATCGTATAAGCCACTTTAATTTGTGGGGGTGGTGGAGGCGGGGGGAGTTGAACCCCCGTCCGAGAACTGTCCACACGAAGCATCTACAGGTTTATGTCAGGTATTAATTTCACCGTGGTGGTAGCCCCTGACCGGGCGCCTCACGGCAATCTCGCCGGTAAACTCCTCGCGGAAAACCCCGGTAAGAGCCAGTTTCCGCCAGCCTGATAAGTGTCGCCATTCAGGGTTATCAGACATGGCCCAGAATGACGTGACCGCCTAGGCGATCGTTGCCTCGCTGTTTTTAGGCAGCGTAAGCGTAGTCGTAATCGTTGTTGGCAATTACTTTTGTTGCCGCTTTTTTACGAGGCCAGCGGCGCCTCGACCTGCCGCTAAGGCTTCCACGTCCCCGTCGAAACCAGTGCGCCCCCATTTGGTCAAGCATTACAATAAGTCGCTTGTTCGACTTTGGCAAGCTCTAACGGATGTAGAAATGCGAGAGCGGGCCCTTAAGGCACATATGGTAGTGCCCTAGCAGGGGATTGGCGTCTTCAACCTGATCGATAATATCGTTATGGATCTGGGTTGCCAGTTCTACACCGTGCGAGAGCATGGCCACCTGGGCCATCTGCTTAAAGCTCTTTTGCAAATCCGGCTTGCGCTTGATGATGTCGCACAGCAGGTTGGCGTCGTTGTCGTTGCCTTCAACCACTAGCGTTCCCTCGGGCGAAACATACATATGCAGGCGATCTTCGGGCCGGAGGTGGCGTTCTTCAAGCTGGGTGTTCAGCATGTCCATAAAGGCTTCCTGAAGCGAATCAAGCCGCGCTTCAAGTGCCGTAACAAGCCCTTCGCCATCCTTTGCCAGGCTTCGCAATGCCCTGGCCGATGCTTCGTCCAGGCCCGAAAGCGGTTGCCCCGCAATCTGCCCGTGCCGTGCATGCGAGGCGGCTTCGGGAGCGCCAGTTTGCATATGGAGCATGGCGCTTATGCAATTGTTGTTTTCGTTAGTCACATGCTCCCCCTGTGGCTATGGTCAAATTTGCCTTTTCGTTATCTGGGGAAGGTATTAGCAAGATAAGTGCCAGTTCTCATTGCAGGCCTGAAAAAGGGCAAAAAGTTTAGAAAAAGTCAAAAAATTGTCAGAAAGATGCGTAGATACTGGCCGCAGCACGATAATGCCCCGGCAAGGATGAAAGAAAAATGCCGCATGGCGTTAACCACACGGCAAAATTTGCAGAGTGTTATTTTTCCAGGCTTCGGGCCAGCGCCTCGCCCTGTTCGCCGCCGCCTGCCATACGCGCAAGCTCGGCGTGGCGGTCTTCCTTGTTAAGGGGGGAGCAGAGGGTAAAGGTTTCCCCGTCGCGTACCATCTTAACAATCTGAAAGTGCCTGCGGGCGCGGGCTGCCAGTTGCGGCCAGTGGGTGATGAGCAGCATCTGGCGTGTTTCGGCCAGTGCGTAGAGCTTTTCGGCCAGCTTGTTCAAGGTCATGCCGCCAACACCGGCATCGACTTCGTCAAATATGAATGTAGCGCCTTCGTCATCCTGCTGCACGCTGGCAAGCGCCAGCAAAAAGCGCGAAAGCTCGCCGCCCGAGGCGATTTTATCCAGCGGTTGCGGGGGCTGGCCGGGGTTGGGAGCCCATAGGATGCGCCCGCGCTCGTCCGTAACGCCGGGCCAGATTTCCTGCACGGCAAAATCGGGCAATACCCGTACCTGATCCGAAAAGCCCAACTGGCGCAGTTCGTTTTCCAGCTTGGTCGCAATGGCGGCTGCCGCCTCGCGGCGCGCCGGGATGATGCGGGCGGTCACGGCGGCAAGCTCTGCGGCAAGAGCTGCCGCTTCCTTGGCCAGCCGGGTGATGTCCAGCGCGCAGACATCAAGGAAGGAAAGATTCTCGGAAATTTCTTCGCGCAGGGAAAGAATCTCCGGCAGGGTTCTGTGCAGTTTGCGCTTGAGTTGCGCAAGGGCAAACAGGCGCTCTTCCAGATGATCCATGTCGGGCATTTCATCCAGCCCCGGCAAGGTAGGCGGGCGGCGAAGCCTGCCGCCAAGGTGGGCCAGCTGCTGGCGCAGGGCGGCCACGGCGTCTGCATCGGCCTGGAGGGAATCGTCCTCCCGGCACATGCGCTGCAAGAGCTTTTCGAGCTGGCCCAACTGGTCGATCACGCCTTCCTGCTCATCGCCTTGCAGCAACATGAGCGCCTGCTCGTAATTCTCCTGCTGGTGCTCCATGGAGCGGGCCAGGGCGCGGATTTCTTCCAGCTTTTCTTCTTCGCCTTCTTCGGGAGAAACCTTGTCGATTTCCTGCTGTTGCATTTCAAGCAGTTCGCGCCGTTCGCCCAACCCGGCCTGACGCTCAAGCAGGGCAGAGCGCTGGGCCGCATTGGCCTGAAGGCGCGCAAGCAGGTCGTCCCGCTGGTGCAGAAGTTCGGGGCAGCTCAGGCCGCTTTCCAGCAGCTTGGCCTGAAATGAGGATTGAAGCAGTTTTTGCTGGGCGTGCTGGCTGGTGTGGGCCACAAGGCGGTTGCGCAGGTCGCGCAGGCTGTCTTGCGAGCGCAGTTCATCGTTGATGTACAAGCGGCTGCGGCCAGTCTCCGCCACAATTTCGCGGCGCAGAACCATATCCGCATCTTTAGTGCTGAACAGGGCCTCCACCTGCGCGCGCTCAGCGCCCGCGCGAACCATATCCGCCGAAAGCTTGTCGCCAAGCAGAAAGCCAAGCGCTTTAAGGATAAAGCTCTTCCCCGCCCCGGTTTCACCCGTCAGCACGTTCATGCCGGGCGAAAATTCCAGTTCCATGTCCTCAATGAGGGCCAGATTACGAATGCGCAGGTATTCAAGCATGGCTTTAACGTATTTTTATGGCGGTTTATGTGCTTAATGTAAAACTTTAACTATCTTGGATGCCCTTACATTTCAGACTATTGGCGAAGGCGCGGATCAAAGATATCCCGCAGGCTTTCACCCAGAAGGTTATAGCCCAATACCGTTACCAGAATGGCCAGACCGGGGTATACCGACAGCCAGGGCGCGGTTTCGATCACGGCTTTGCCGTCCATGAGCATGTTGCCCCAACTGGCTGCTGGGGGCTGCACGCCAAGCCCCAGAAAGCTGAGGCTTGATTCTACCAGTATGGCCCCGGCAACGCCCAGTGTAGCGGTTATCAGCACGGGCGCAAGGGCATTGGGCAGTATGTGCCGAAACAGTATGCCCGCAGTGGATGTGCCCGCCAGCCGCGCGGCGTCGACAAATTCACGCTCGCGCAGGGTAAGCGCCTCTGCGCGCACAAGGCGGGTAACGCCCATCCACGAGGTAAGCCCAATAACCACCATGATATTGGTAAGATTGGGTTCAAGAAAGGCAATAACCGCCAGAATAAGAAAAAATGACGGAAAGCAGAGCATGATATCAACCACGCGCATGATGCACTCATCCACCCAGCGGCGAAAATAGCCGCTCACAAGGCCAAGAACCGTGCCGATGCTGACCGATATGCCCACAGCCACAAAGCCCACCCACAGCGAAACCCTGCCGCCGTAAAGCAGACGGGAAAAAACATCGCGCCCGAGGCGGTCTGTGCCGAGCAGAAAGCGGGAGGAGGGCGGCTCCAGAATATTGTCCAGATGCAGGGCGTTGGGGTCAAAGGGCGCAATCCACGGGGCAAGGAGCGCAGCCAGCGACATGGCAAGCACAATGACAAGCCCCAGCGCAAGCATGAGGTTGCGGCCAAGCAGCTTTTTGACGGCGCGGGGCAGCATCAGGCGTTGTCCTTTGCGTTGCGGATGCGCGGATCTGCGATCCCGTAACAGAAATCTGCCAGCAGGTTGCCAGCCAGCGTGAGCACTGCCCCAAGCACCAGATTGCCCATTATCATGGTGTAATCGCGCGCCATGACGGCGCCGTAAAACAGCTGGCCCAGCCCCGGCAGGGCAAATATGGATTCAATGATGACGCTGCCGCCGATAAGCCCCGGCACAGAAAGGCCCAGCAGGGTGATGACGGGCAAGAGCGCGTTGCGCAGGGCATGCCGCCAGATAATCGCGCCAGCGCCAAGCCCCTTGGCCTGCGCCGTAAGGATATAATCCTGCCGCAGCACTTCAAGCATGCAGGCCCGCATGTAACGCGACATGCCCGCCAGCCCGCCCACGGTATACACCAGTGTGGGCAAGGCCAGGTGCCGCGCCAGGTCGCAAAACTTGCCCCAGGCGTTCAACTGCTCGTAATTCATGGATGTAAGGCCGGAAATGGGCAGCCATTGCAGCTCAATGCCAAAAAACATCATGAGCAGCAGGGCCAGCCAGAAGGACGGCATGGCAAAACCCAGAAAAACCAGCACAGTGACGGACTTGTCCAGCAGCGAATTCTGCCGACAGGCGGAAACAATGCCCACAGGTATGGCAATGAGCAGGGTGAGCACCAGCGAAATAACGTTCATGCCCACGGTGAGGGGCAGTCGCTCAAGAATCTTGGTCAGCACCGGGCGGGAATCGGCAGACATGGAATTGCCGAAATCCAGGTGCACGATGCGGGTCAGCCAGTCCCAGTACTGCACATAGAGGGGGCGATCCAGCCCGTAAAGCACCTCAAGCCGCTGACGCGCCGCAGCGCCAGCCAGCGGATTGAGCGTGGTTTCCATATCTGTGGGCGAGCCGGGGGCCAGATGGATGACCCAGAAGCTGATGATGGTGATGCCCCACAGCACGAGCAGCATCCACAACGTTTTGCGTAAAACGTGCAGTAACGGGCCGGAAAGGCGGCCTTTTGCGGCAGATGCGGGCAGGGTGCTCATGAAAAAAGCTTACTCCGTGCGGGTCATCCACTGGCGCATGTCGTCCACTTCCTTCTGCCAGCCAGACGAGAGGCGCAGCTTCAGAAAGCGGGCGTACAGGGCATCCAGCAGGCCGGTGCACACTTCCATAAGATAGAACTTTTCAAGCAGCAGGGCGTCCGGGTCGTCATCGCTGTCGCCCTTGTCGAGCTTGGGGGTCTTGAGGCTGTTGAGGCAAAAATCCTCGGCCTTGAGGCTGACCTGAAAGGCAAGCTCTTCTTTTTCAAGGCGCAGCAGGGCGCGGCTGACCTGTTTGCCGGTGCCGAGGCCAAAGCGGGCCTCGCGGAGAGGGGAGAGCGAGCCGGAAACAGAGGCTGTTTCGCGGGCATCACCTTCGCCGCCTTCCACCACGATGCGCTGTTCCATGGAAACGGCAAAAGGCGCGCCGTCCTTGTCAGTGAACGCGCCGGGGGCGGTGTCGCTCTGGTACCAGAGCCAGGTCAGAAATTCTTTGCCGAGAATGCTGTCAGTGGATTCGCCAAGATAAGGCATGTTCATGGGGTCTCCGTGCCGTCATCAGGAAAGGGGAGCGAACTGCGTGGGTTCCAGCTTGTCCAGGCGGATCAGGCTTTCTTCGTCCAGCATGGAGACCGCCAGATTGTAGGGCGTCAGTTGCTCCAGGTGCAGCTCAAATGTTTTGAGAAACTCTTCCAGGAAGAGGTCGATCATCTTGTTCTGGGTGGAGGCAAACCAGACTTCGTTTTTGTCTGTGGCCCAGAGCACGTTGAATTCGCCGGGAACAGGCAAAAAGCGGGAGCGCAGGCGCAGCAGCACCTGCTCTTTGAGCTCTTTTTTGCGCTCGCGGGCAATGTAGTTCTTGCCCTGTTCGCCCATGCGTTTTTTTTCTTCCTTCAGGGCAAGGGCAACGTGTTTTTTGACCACGCCAGCGGGTATGCGCCGCATATCCAGCCGCAGGGAAAACACGATGTACGCGCCTTTCTGGGGCGGGGCCGTGACCCAGTCGGTATCGAGCATGTCCTCAAAACAGGTCCATCCCTGGCCCTGCATTTCAGGAATATCGTCAATGTCGCGCATGGCGAACTGTTTCAGTTTGTCCGGTATCTGCGGCCAGAGCGTGGCCGGAACAGGATCAAGAATACGGAACCGAGTAAAGCTGCAAGAGCTGTTGGCAAAGCCCATGGAAACTCCTTGCTGAAAACCAGTGTTGGCAGTGTTGTACGTCAGAGCCGCTTCGGGAGCAAGTGCGGGGCTGGCCCCTGGTTTCGCGCCGTTCAAGAGGTCAATCTGGCGCAGCAGTAAATCTGTGGGATGCGCCATTCATCCCATATTGTGAGGTGGTTGGCATGGTCGGGATTCATGAGCGGCAATCAGGGCTTCTTATATAAGGAAAGGACAAAATGATTGCTGGTAAAAAATGAATACGCGGGTTGAGCTCATCCGAATCCTCAAAAATTCAAGGAACGGTGCGGAAATTTCATGACGGCTGGTCATTTTCAGTGCTCAGCTTTGTTGGCTGTGGATGGTTTGGCAGTGGTGCCGTCAGTGAGATTCTAAGCGTATTTTTGAGTCTGTTTTGAATCCCGGTTCACCCCACGCACAGTTTTTACAAATGTCCCATAATGATAATTATGTAAACTTTTGAAGATTGGAAGCCGCCGCATAGCCGTGTTCGTCATGTCTGCACCTCTTGCTTGCCCTTGACGGCATGCCCCACTTCACGCACCATGAGCGCATCTTGCCAAGGAGAAATCACCGTGCCGCCCAAACATTCCGGCAATGCCGGATCATCCGCCAGAAACCGCAGCAAAAACAGTTCGTCCACCAGCTCCCATAAAAAGGAACAGCCTTCGGGCCCACACAAGAATCATGGCCCCCGTTCTGATGGCCGACCAAATGGGACAAATGGCCGCTCTGATTCACGGCCAGATCCCAGGCTAGGTTCGCGGTCAGATACACAACCGAACGCCCGTGATGACCGAGGCGGTTTTTCGCAACGCAAACTTGCGCAGCCCCAGGCCGTCAAATCTGAGGCCAATAATTCTGCACGGCCTGCGGCGCCCTCAAAGCCTCAACATGATGACGCCAACGCCGCTGAAGGCATACGCCTTAACAAGGCCATTGCCGCAACGGGTCTTTGCTCGCGCCGCAAGGCAGACGAGCTTATTCTTGCCGGGCGCGTCAGTGTGGACGGCAAGCCGGAGCCCAGCCCCGGGCGTCAGGTATTGCCCTTTGAGAGCATTGCCGTAGATGGCCGCGTGTTGTCGGCCCCGCAGTCCTACACCTACCTCATGCTCAATAAGCCGGTGCACGTGGTCTGCACCGTGAGCGACCCCGAAGGCAGGCCCACAGTGCTGGATTGCCTCGCGCCTGAATACAAGGCACTCAGGTTGTATCCTGTTGGCAGGCTTGACTATTTTTCTGAGGGATTGCTGCTGCTGACTAATGATGGCCAGCTGGCCCAGCGCCTTACCCATCCCCGGCATCACCAGCCCAAGACCTATGAGGTGCTTGTGCGCGGCACTGTGCCTGAAGGGGCGCTCAAGATCATGCGGCGCGGCATGCACCTTGCCGAAGGTGAAGATATCATGCCTGTGGACGTGATCGCTCAGCAGGTTGGCGGCAATACTCAACTGCAAATGGTGCTGCGCCAGGGGCTGAACCGTCAAATTCGCCGCATGTGCCGCGATCTGGGGTTGACCATTCTGCGCCTGTGCCGCGTCGCCCAAGGTTCATTGCGCCTTGGGGATCTGGCCAGCGGCAAAGCCCGGCCTCTCACGGATGCCGAGATTGCCCGCCTGCGTGAAAGTGCCGACTTGCCTGCCGCTCGGTAGACCTCTGCTGGCAATCTGCCTGTTGGCAGCAAGCCCCCGCCTCTTTGACAAGACAGTATATTTTTAGCCAGAATTACTGACGCAAAGCGCAGCCGCAATGACCGGATACCCGGCATTGCGGCTGCGCTTTGCTGCTTAAGTGGCAATGTACCTTTATATTGAACCGTAAAAAATTGCCGCGCGCTACGCACGCTTTGCAAAAACGTTTACCAGTACTTCAATCTTAGGCATCGCCTTTCAGCAGATGCTCAAGAAAGTCGATGGCGTCCTTTTGCAGGGCTTGCAGATGGCCTTCGCCCTTGAAGCTTTCCGTATACACTTTGCAGATGGCTTCCGTACCGGAGGGGCGCACGGCAAACCAGCCGTCATCGCTGACCACCTTCACCCCGCCGATGGAGGCATCGTTGCCGGGCGCGCGGGTAAGCACATTGGTAACAGGCGAACCTGCCAGCGTTTTAAGGTTTACGCTTTCTGGCGTCAGCGCCGCAAGCTTTGCGCGCACGTTGTCGTCCGCCGGGGCATCAAGCCGCTGGTAGGCGGGCGCGCCAAGGCGCTCTGTCAGTCTGGTATAGAGCTGATCGGGCGAGGACTGCTCCACTGCCATCATTTCAGCCGCAAGCAGGCACATGAGGGGGCCGTCCTTGTCTGTGCTCCAGGGCGTGCCGTCAAAGCACAGGAAGGAAGCGCCCGCGCTTTCCTCGCAGCCAAAGCCGCAGCGCCCATTGAGCAAATAGGGCACAAACCATTTAAAGCCCACAGGCACCTCAACAACCGGGCGGCCAAGGTCCTTCCCTACCCTGTCGAGCATGGCGCTTGTCACAAGGGTTTTGCCAATGCCGCGCTGTGAGGGCCACTCCCTGCGGGTGCGGAACAGATACCAGGCGGCAACGCTCAGAAAATGATTGGGGTTCATCAGCTCGTTGCGCGTCACAATGCCGTGCCGGTCGGAATCCGGATCGCAGGCGAAGCTCAGGTCAAAATGGTCGCGCAGATCCAGCAGGCGGCTCATGGCGTAGGGCGAGGAGCAATCCATGCGGATTTTGCCGTCCTTGTCGCAGGGAACAAAGCGAAAAGTCGGATCCACCGCCCTGTTCACCACTTCAAGATCAATGCCGTAGGCTTCTGCAATGGGTTCCCACATGGGCAGGCTTGCGCCGCCAAGGGGGTCAACACCGATGCGCAGGCCTGATGAAGCAATGGCCTTCATGTCCAGCACGCCGGCCAGATCCTGCACATAGCTGCCGATAAAATCGTATTCTTCCACCAGCGAGGAGGACCGCGCCGCCCGCAGGTGGGTGAGCTTTACGCCCTTGTTGCCGTTTTCAAGATAGGCATTGGCGCATTTTTCAATCTGGCTGGTGACTTCGGCTTCTGCCGGGCCGCCGTGGGGCGGATTGTACTTGAAGCCGCCATCGCGCGGGGGATTGTGCGAAGGCGTGATGACAATGCCATCGGCCTGACCGTTAACGCGGCCCGCATTCCATTTGAGCACGGCATGGGAAATCGCCGGAGTGGCCGTATAGGCCCCGCCAGCAGAAATGCGCACATGCACGTTGTTGGCTACCAGCACTTCCAGCGCGGAGCGAAAAGCGGCTTCAGACAGCGCATGGGTATCGCCGCCAAGAAAGAGCGGCCCGTCAATGCCCTTGGCGGCGCGGTAGTCGCACACTGCCTGAGTGATGGCGTAGATGTGCTCCTCGTTAAAGCTGCACAGCACCGATGTGCCGCGATGCCCCGAGGTGCCAAAGGCAACGCGCTGAGCTGCAAGCGCCGGATTGGGAAATTCGGTATAGTACGCGCTCATGAGCGCGGGGATGTTCTCCAGCTTATCCAGCCCGGGCAGATGCCCGGCGTCGCTATGCACAACTGGCATTGATATTCCTCCAAAAAGTAGTGCTCTGCCGACTATATGCCCTATCGCGCATGCCTGCAATCCGGGATGTATCCCTTGATATATTACTGCAAATATTTATGGCCGCTATTGTTTATGAAGGCACATTTTTTCAAAAAAATCGCGGTGTCCTTCAAGCTGTGGGTCAAAAAGCTCGCTGGAAATCATTCCATAAGCTCCGCGTACAAGAGCTGCGCGCTTTTCAAGCGACTGTTCAAGTCGTTCCCGGTGCGCCTGAGCGGCGCACATCTCTGCCAGCATCTGCGTCAGGCTGACCGCGCGCGCCGTGTCTGTATGGCGTTGGGCCACTGCCCTGCCCCCTGCTCGCGCAATCTCCGCAAGTCGCTCGGGGTTTGCGAGCGCTTCTGCGGCAATGGCCGCAGCTGCCTGCGCGTCGTTACGCTGGTAGGTTGGCAGAATTTCCTCGCCGGGAACAAAAAGCTCGTTCAGGCCGTTGCCGCAGGTTTCCATCAGGAGGGCCGCGCCGCAGGCGATAGCCTCAAAACAGCGAAAATTCACTTCTGAAGCCGCAGTCTGGTTAAGAACAATGCGGCTGCGCGTAAATATGGGCTTGTAATCGCCAGAAATTGCCACCAGCGGCTGCCTGGCGCGAAATGCCCTGAGAAATGGCGCGCGGTCCGGGTTATTTTTATGCCCAAGGGTTCCCACAAAGGCCACGGGGATATCGCGCAATGTAAAATCCCCCACGGGCTCAAGGGCCTGCGAATTAAACAGGGGAAACCAGCGCGCCGGTATGCCTTCGTGCGAGAATACTTCCACGTAATCTTTCTGCGCCACAAGGGTTGCGTCAAAGCCGTTGGAATACGGGATATGCCAGGGGTTGCAGTAGGTATCAATGGAATAGCGCACCGAAGGCCAGGGGGCGTTTTCCGGATCAAGCAGTTCCGGCATATTGCCGTCATCGCAATAGAAAAGCGCGTCAGGCGCAAAACCGAGCGCATCAAGGCGGTTCAGGAGTTGCCGCACAGAGTAAGGATGCGGCGAGGGAATGTCGGCGTCAGCCGCCGGATGCGCCGTGATGACGTGGTGCCCCAGGCGTTTGAGGGCCGAGGCCAGATACGGCCCGCCAATGTTGAGTATGCGTAAGCTCATGGATAAAAAAAGGGCTGCCCCGGTTAAGAGGCAGCCCGTATTGTTTGTGCCTGCTACTTGCTCAGGCTTACAGTTCGGAAGTACACATCGCCTCGCCGTGAAATCTGCAACATGACTGCGCCTCGAGCGACGCCCTCATCGTTGACGATTTTCGACAGATCCGCAGCGTTGCGAACTGGTTTGAGGTTGGCCTTGAGAATTACGTCGCCGGGGCGCAGATCGGCTTCGGCAGCGGGCTTGTCAGGATTGACGTCAATGATGACCAGCCCTTCGTTTTTCTCAATCTTGAGTTCGCGGCGTTCTTCATCCGTCAGGGGACGGACGGAAATGCCGAGCAACCCTTCGTCCTTCTGCTTCTGATCCTTGCCGTTCTGGTCGCCTGTCTGCGAGGTTTTGCGCTCGCCAAGCGTCACGGAAAGCTCAGTGGTTTTGCCATCGCGCCACACCGTTATTGCAGCCTTACTGCCGGGGGTTTTGTCGGCAATCACGCGCAGCAGGGCCGCAGCGTCGTCGATGCCCTTGCCGTCAACGGAAACAATGATGTCGCCGTCTTTCATGCCAGCCTTGGCAGCGGGTTCGCCTTCCATAACGCTGCCCACAAGCGCACCCTTGGCGTCCTTGAGGCCCAGCGCCTTGGCGGTGTTTTCTTCAACATCCTGAATACCAACGCCAATCCAGCCACGGCTGATCTTTTTGCCGGACTTGATCTGGTCGATGATCTTGGCGGCCATGTTGCTCGGGATGGCAAAGCCAATGCCCTGCCCGCTCGCAATAATGGCCGTGTTGATGCCAATCACCTGCCCGGCCATGTTCAGCAGCGGGCCGCCGCTGTTGCCGGGGTTGATGGAGGCATCCGTCTGCAGGAAGTTGTCAAAGGGGCCGGCGTGTATGTTACGGTTTTTGGCCGAAAGAATACCCGCCGTCACCGAGTGGTCGAGCCCAAAGGGGTTGCCGATGGCCAGCAGCCACTCACCTATCCGCAGTTCGTCCGAATTGCCGAACGCAAGGTAGGGCAAGGTTTTTTTGGTTTCAATTTTCAGCAGGGCGAGGTCGGTTTCTTCATCTGCGCCAACCAGCTTGGCCGTGATGGCTTCGCTTTTGCCATTGCTCTGATCAAGGGTCACACGGATCACATCCGCATCTGCAACCACATGATTGTTGGTAACAATATAGCCGTCAGCGGAGACAATAAAGCCGGATCCCAGTGACTTCTGTTTCATCTGGGGGCGCTTGCCACCGCGCTTGCCGCCGAACTGGTCAAAGAATTTGTCAAATCCTGGCGGCATATTGCGGAACATTTCCCCCATGAGATCGTCCTGGCTGTTACCGCTGGCCTTCCTTTCCGTACCGATGTTTACGACTGCCGGGCCGCTTTTGGCCGCCAGTTCGGTGAAGTCGGGCAGATTGGCTGCCTGGGCAAGCTGCGATGCCGCAAGAAAGGTCACGGCAAGCATGGCTGCAAGACATTTTTTTATCATCATGGAAAAGCTCCTGGTTACTTATTTTTCAGAGCCTTCTGCAAAGCCTGTGCCATGATGTTCATTCCAGACCCGCTGGTGGAGCTTGCGGTGGATGCATGCTGCTTCCACGCCTTATCTTCGGCGGGTGCGGCAGCTTGCTCGCCCTCGGGGGCAAGACTGATGCGTCTGGCGCTGGTGTCCAAATTTTGTACAGTAAGGGTAACGGCATCACCCTTGTCCAATTTGCTGTACTGCTTGCCCTGCTTGGAGTTCTTGATGACGCCAGCAGGCAGCAAACCGGTGATGCCGGGGGCCAGCGTAATAAAGAGGCCGTAAGGGGTGCGGCTCTCAACCGTGCCGCTTACCGTTGAACCAACGGCAAACTGCTGGGCGGCTTCCTTCCACGGATCGCCTTCCGCATCGCGCAGGCTCAGGGAAATACGGCGGTTTTCAAGGTTGATTTCCTTGATTTTAACCGAAACCACTTCGCCAGCCGTAAGCACGTCTTCGGCCTTGGCCACGCGCTTTGTCCACGACAGTTCAGAAATATGCACAAGGCCTTCAATGCCGGGCAGAACTTCCACAAACGCGCCAAAGGGCGCGAGGCGCACAACCTTGCCGGAAACAACCGTGCCGGGCTCAAGCCTGGTGCTCACATCCTGCCAGGGATCGCCCTCGGCCTGCTTGCGCGAAAGCGAAATGCGCACATGGCCCTTGCTGTCCTTGCTGATGGAGATAACCTTGGCGCGCACGGTGTTGTCAAGCGACACGGCTTCGTCAGGAGCGCCCACGCGCGACCAGGAAAGTTCGGAAAGGTGGATCATGCCTTCAACAGAAGGAGCAAGTTCCATGAATGCGCCAAAAGCGGCGAAACGCGTGATCTTGCCTTCAACCATATCGCCGGGCTTGAGGCTTTCAAGCAGGGCGTCGAGCTGTTCGGCACGTTCGCGCTCAACAATGGCGCGGTGCGAAACCACAACATTTCTGCCGCGATTTTCAACGCGGATAACCAGAAACGGCATGCTGCGGCCCACAACCTCTGCGGCGTCTTCAGACGTGGCAACGCCAAGCTGGCTGCCGGGGCAGAATGCCTGCTTGCCAAGCACGTCAACCGTGTAGCCGCCCTTGCACACTGCGGTTATGCGGCCGTCAACCGGCACTGCCGCATCGCGGGCTTCTTCAAGCGCGGCAACGCCGCTGCCGCTCATGGAGCGGGAAAGGCGAATCTCTTGCGAGGAAACGCCAGTAACCCACGCTTCGAGGCTGTCGCCGGGCTTAACGCTTTCATTGCCCTCGGCATCAAGAATGTCTTTGCGGTCAATGATGCCGTCAACCTTTATGCCCACGTCCACAAAAACGCTGTCGCCAGTGATGGCAATTACAGTTCCGGTCACTTTCTGGCCGGGCTGCAGGCGGTTTGAAGCGGTGTCGTGGGCCGCCAGCATGGCGGCAAAATCCTCAGCGCCTTCCTCCGACATGGAGGTTGCGAACTTATCCTCGGTCATAGTTTTCCTGCTCCTTACAAGCTGGGCTTATTGCTCAAGTCCGCCATATTACGCCATCCGCACAAGGAAAACAATTGTCTTTTTAGCCATGATTTTTCAAAGCCTGCGGCAGCAACTGAATTAATTTTATACAGGTGGATATTTTTTAAGCACGCTACCCTTTAACGGTGGCACACAATAGAGAAAATTCAGGGGAGCCAAAAATAATTGAAGAAGTACGGTACGTTTTTCGTTGTGTTAATAATTAAAACTCTATTGTTTGATCAAACAATAACTTTTGTTATGCAACTAGTTAAAAAAATATTTTGATTGCATTTTTATTGTGTACAGTGATAGTGATAGACACCTTTTACCTATGCATGGTTCATAAAGTGTTGTTGGAATGATCAAACAATTTTTGCAATGAAACGGGATTGCGTATGGCAATAGTGAATACACTGAACGTTCATTTGGTAAATGCTTTTTCTGTTCCTTGTTGTTCGGCTGAAAAAAACGAAATTGGCTTTTTTTCTGTTTTTAAAATGCATAATTCAACTTTATATTTATATGACAAAGTATTACCTCCCTAGTGAAATTGAATAAAAACTGGGTGGATAACGTTTTTATTGATGTATCAGGAGTAGTAAACAAGATTTACATCAGGCCATAAGCCAGGATTTTAGCCATGAAGTACTTGAAAATTTTGTATGTGCAGGTTCTCATTGCCATATTCATTGGCATTCTTTTGGGTCACTTTTATCCTGAACTGGCCGTCAAGATGCAGCCCTTGGGCAAGGGTTTCATCAACCTTATTAAAATGATCATCGCGCCCTTGATCTTTTCAACCGTTGTTACCGGCATTGCCGGCATGAAAGATATCAAGGCCGTGGGCAAAACTGGCGGCATAGCGCTGGTGTACTTTACCGTCATCACGCTTACTGCGCTTGCCATCGGCCTTGTGGTGGTCAACCTTGCCCAGCCCGGCGCTGGCATGAACGTTGACGTAAGCACCTTCAACGCTGCGGACAAAACCATTGCCGCCCAGTATGCTGGCAAGGCAAAAGACAACAACATCGTCAGCTTCTTCCTCAATATTATTCCCAATACCTTTGTTTCTGCCTTTACCAGCGGCGAAATCCTTCAGGTGCTTCTGGTGGCCATGCTGTTTGCCTTTGCCCTGAATTACAGCGGCGAAAAGGGCAAGCTGTGCTTTGATCTTATCAAGAGCCTTTCTGAAGTGCTGTTCAAGGTTATCGGTATCATCATGCATGTGGCCCCCATCGGTGCGTTCGGCGCAATGGCTTTTACCATCGGCAAGGAGGGTATTGGCTCTGTGCTTGTGCTTGGCGAGCTCATTGTGTGCTTCTATGTTACAAGCATTCTTTTTGTCGTGTTCATTCTGGGGACCATCTCCTTTAGCTGCGGGTTCAGCATCTTCAAGTTCGTGCGCTATATTCGCGAAGAACTGTTTATCGTGCTCGGCACTTCTTCTTCCGAATCTGTACTGCCAAACATGCTGCGCAAGATGGAAAAAGCTGGCTGCAACAAAAGTGTTGTGGACCTTGTGATTCCCGCTGGCTACTCGTTTAACCTTGATGGAACAGCCATTTACCTCACCATGGCGGCTATATTTCTTGCTCAGGCCACCAATACGCCCATGCCGCTGGGTGATCAGCTTGTGCTCCTGGGTATTCTGCTTATTTCATCCAAGGGCGCGGCGGCTGTTACCGGCGGCGGCTTTATTGTGCTGGCTGGCACGCTGAGCTCGGTCGGCAGCATCCCGCCCGAGAGCATTGCCGTTATCTTCGGCATCGACCGGTTCATGTCTGAAGCCCGCGCGTTGACCAACCTTGTGGGCAATGGTGTTGCAACCATTTTTGTTTCAAGGGTTACTGGCAACCTGGATGTGGAAAAGCTGCATGCAGAGCTTGACCGCAAAAAAGTGATAGGCCAGCCCGTCCCCACTGTTTAGCCCGCTCAGTCTGCCTCTGCCCGGCTGCACATTGACCGGGCAGGGGCAGACTCCTCTGCTCCACCGGTTTTTCAAAACCCATCCTTTGGATGTTTGTCAGCCCGCAGAAACAGCGGGCTGATTTTTCTTTATTACCACGTCGTCTCCTTGTACCGTTATAGAACATTGCTGGAATACGGCGCGGTGTTGCGCGCAAACAAAGGTTTTGAACATGGACATAAAAGAATTTGAAGCATACTGGGCAGACAGGCAGCCGGATCGGTCAGATCTGGCGGAGTTCTGGAGCCGCCGCGCCCAGTCGTTCAACACCCATTCTGCTGCGGCAGATTCCAGCGCGTACCGTTGCGATCTTGTTGCCAGGGTTGCAGCGCGCGCCAAGGTTGGCAAGGCTGATGCCGTGCTGGACATCGGCTGTGGGCCGGGCAGACACTCCCTGATTTTTGCGGGGCTGGCTGGCAAGGTTGAGGGCTTTGATATCGCGCCCGGCATGATTGAATACGCAAATGAAAATGCGCAGCGTGCGGGTATGGAAAACGCCCGTTTTCACGTGCTTGACTGGGATTCTGCGGATCTGAAGCAGCTTGGCTGGCAAAAAAGGTTTCAGCTTGTCTTCGCCTCGCGCACGCCTGCCGTGTATGGCCGTGCTACCCTTGAAAAAATGACAGAGGCTTCGCGGGGCTACTGCTGCCTCATCACGCAGGTGACGGGCGATAATTCTGTGCGCAGGGAGCTTGCGCCAGTTGTTGGCGCTGAAAATCACGATGACTATACACGGCGGGGGCTTTACAGCGCCTTCAACATCTTGTGGTTGCAGGGCTATTATCCCGAAGTGGAATACCTTGAACGCACGTGGGATTCTCAATGCGCGCTGGAAGAAGCCATTGTGATGTACACGCGGCATTTCAACAGCAGAGGCCAGCTCACAGAAGCGCAAGAGGTCGCCCTGGCAGACAAGCTGTGCGCCATGAGCAAGAACGGCATGGTGCACGAAACTGGCAGCTCGCGGGTGGGCATGCTTTTTTGGAACGCCAGCCTGTGAGGCTATGCGGGGTGCGAGGGGGCTGCGCACATCTGCCTCGCTTGCGGCCCCGCTTTTGACGGTATTCAGGCCTTTTCTATCAGCCATGTCCTGATGGGAAAGGCCGTTTCTGTCCAGTGGGTCTTATATTGCATCTTGGGGCCATCAAGAGGCCCCATATCATAGCGTTGCACACCTTCCTCACAGAGCCAGCGGATTTTTTCAATCTGCATGAGGTTGCCCAGTGAGAGTTCATGGCAATCCTGCGCATAGCTGAACTGCTGGCCACGATAGATATCCCCGGCCAGACCGCCAAAAATAAAGCCCACGTCCGTATCTTCACGGCGGGCAAAAATGACGCGCGCGCCCTTTTCCGGCGCGAGCCGCTGGAGCAGGAATGCGTAAAAATCGCATATGCCCGGCTCCGCCATGCCGCAGTGGTCAATCCCCTTCCAGCTTGTGCGCTCGACGGCGATCATGCGGGCAAACACCGCCTTTGCCTCATCTTCCGTTGAAGGCAGCACCCGTTCATAATAGATGCCCAGTTCATGCGCCTTTTTGGCCGAACGCTTTAGATTGCGGCGCAGATTGGCCGAGCGACGCGAAAGATAGCCGTCCAGCCCGCCAGCAAGCGAAGCCGAACCCTGAATGCCCGCTTTTACCAGGTGCGCCTGCAGGGGCAATCCAGTTTTGTTGAGCATGTTCTGCACATAATCCAGGCCAGGGCCAAGACCGCCCACAAGAACCTTGGGAAATCTGGGAGCATAGGTTCCGGCAAAAAAGTGCATGGCTTCGGCAAAAAGCTGCGGAGCATTGCTGCCCAGCAGCGGGCAGCCGAAAAACCACGAAGGTTCAAGAGGCGTGATAAATATCTCTTCTTCCGAAACAAGGCCTTCCGCCAGGGCAATAACGCTGCCGTCAGCTTCTGCAAAAAGTAAACGCCTTTTGGGGCCAAAGGCGTCATGAAAGGCAAGTTGCCATGCTGGTGTGCAACTGAAAGGGTCGGCTTGAGCACTGTGCAGCGCTGCGCTGTGCCACGTTGCGTATTGGTCGGGCTTGGCGTTGTGGGGCAAATGTATGAACTGCATGGCGGCACCGGAGTAAAAGGCAAGGCGTTTATGCCCCATGCGCTGCTGCGCACCACAAGGCATAAACGCCGTTTATATTGGTTGTACGGGCTTGATCAGCTGCATGGGCAGAAAGATGCCCTGTCTGCCCATGGCAGGAACAGGCTATTTATCTGTTGCAGCGTCGTCCTGTTTCTTTTTTTCAGCTACGTATTCTTCTTCATGTATAAGCGTACTACCGCACCGTGGGCAGGACAGGAATCTGAAAAACAGCCGAAGTTTAAAGATAAACTCATCCACGAGGCCCGTCGGGCAATAAAAAACATCACCACAGCGCTTGCAGCGGTAGACCGTTTTTTCTTTCATAATGCCCCCAAGGTTGCCAATGAAGAACTGTCAATGAATTACCATGTATGGTGGGGGTTATCAATTACCCTGCCCATGCCAGCTTCCAATCGGTTGCAGGGCGCACTCCTGTCATGAAGGGCACGGAATTAGCCCTGGGGGTGCTTTGCAGCCCAGATATCAATTTCTATGCTGATTTCGGGCAGACCCAATGCCGATACATACGCAATCGTCATTGATGGATAATTGCCGTCAAAAACCTTATCCCACTCACTGTCGAAATAGTCCCAGTCGATTTCTTTCACGGACCAAATATTAACCTTGGTAATATCTGCTCCCGACAATCCCTCGGTATCAAGCAGCGCTTTAATATTCTTAAAAAGTTGCTCCACTTCATCGTTAAAATCCGCAGGAAAAGCGCCATCGTCCCTGATGCCGATTTGCCCTGAAAACACATAGGTGTCCATGCCTGCAGGTATAATGGTTGTATGCGAATATTTTCCAACAGGCTGATACATGGTCTTTGGTGTTTTTCTTATAATGGTCTTCATGGTGTTCTCTTTGTCTTGAATTGTGCTGTTTGTATTTTTCATAGGTGCGGAAATAGCGTCTGGATTGTCTTCCTGGAGGCTGAGCAGGACTTTTAGAATAACAGCATCTTAAAAATTTTGAAAGCATCTCGTTGCAGTTGTGAAAAATAGTATGACAGAAGCGTCCTTGGTGGGTCTTACTCAAAGACGGGGGCATAGCGCCTCGACA
Source organism: Pseudomonadota bacterium (assembly GCA_023419375.1). GTDB lineage: Bacteria > Desulfobacterota > Desulfovibrionia > Desulfovibrionales > Desulfovibrionaceae > Desulfovibrio. The sequence continues at coordinate 88 of JAEZYD010000048.1, read as the reverse complement.
AAAAAATGGGCATACCAAGCAAAGCCGGTATGCCCACCAGGGCAGCCTTTGTTTTCCGACCAAAGAAAAGAAGAGAAAGCCCTGTGGA
>JAEZYD010000002.1 GCA_023419375.1 Pseudomonadota bacterium | reverse complement strand
AGATATATCAGCAGTACAAACCAGAGGGAGTGCCACCTCTGATTAGCCCTAGATGGGCGGCATAACCAATGAAACTGTCCACCTTAGTTTTGCCGTTGACTGGTCCAAAGAAGTGAACCCACTTCTTTATTCCTGAAAACAAAAGGTTGAAGCACATTCAACCTTAAATCAGGTCTTATAAAATTGAGATCAGTAATTACTTGTGGTGCAATTGATGACAAATAAATTCTCATTTTTCCTCCTTCAACAACTCATCAATAAGTTTTTCAAGCTCATCCTTTTCTACAGCACTTCCCAATTTGTAATCACCCTTATTTTCCACTTGTACTTTTTTCACCAACATTTCAAGGCCTACAACAAGCTCCATCAATCCAGAAATATCAATAAATTTTGTATCTACATCTTCCGCAAGGCTACTTCTCACATCACAATTCATTTTTTCAATATTCTGCTGCAATCTCGGATTAAGAACAGTCTTTTTAGATGAAGCACCACCTTGAGTTTGAGTTGTAAAAATTGATTGTAATGTCTTGGTTTGATTTTTGCTCAACTTGATGCGATCAATATTTGCTTTGGTCAGCTTGCTTGCGACACCTGCTTTTGCAAATAATGTAATAGCATTATCAGATATTCCGTTAATTCCATTGCACTTTAAAAGATGCTTCAGAATCAAAGCTTTAGTAGCATCATCAGGACTTTCTGTTTCGAATGGCTTTGCAAATGTTGCAATGTTTTTCCCCTTTGGGAGCGCATCAGCAATCTTCAGCAAATTTCTATAACCGAGCCAATGACATTCTTGTGGTGGGTTTATGCTTACAATTTTCATTAATTCATCAAACGTGTTCATCAACAGTCCATTTTCTCTGACAGCTACCCGAAATTCAAGCATATTTTTAGATTTCAGATCAAGCAGCACTCTTCCCAAACGCATTTTCAGCTGCACAACTTCTTCATTATGCCGCCGCTCCATGCTCCGCACTTCATCAACCAATCCACTTAAATTATTCACACTTTGCATTTTCACTCCAACTTTTTGTAATTATTTAAAAATAACAAGCACTTAGAAAATAATTCTGCTAAACTAGAACGATTTTATATAACTATCTGAAAAACAAGAAAAAAATTAAAATGTTGGCTGTTCACGCTCATTTTCACGCTGAGCCACATCAGGATTATATTTATGCAAAGGGGATGAAAATAAAATGGGCCGTATCCAACTGATACGGCTCACTTTTTTTAATCATCTTCGGGAAGCATAATAGTCAACACTGGCTCACCAGCATCTCCAGGGCCAATGACCGCGACAATCTGCACTAACCTGGATTCAATGACCTCCCCCACTTCCATATCGAAGCTCACGTTGAACGTAATCCGATCTGTGTGAGGCCGTGCCATGATCTTCAACAGTAATATTACCAAAAGGTCAATCATACGAGATTCGGATGTTTGTCCAGCTTCAACCAATTTTGCACTTGGCAGAATGTAGCCGTTAAAAAGCGTTGCTGTAACTGCTACCGGAACAATAAATCCAAAATCACTTACAAAGTCTGATACATCTACCAGAACACCATCATCAAGAGCTTTTTGCCTAGTGTAACAACAAATAAGCTGCCAGTCTTTACAATCCATTAGAATACCTCCAAATAGATTTTTGATGAAATATCTATTTGAAAGTGTTAAATATAAAGTACACATACGCATAAACATGACTTTGCCACTTGCCATATAAAAACGGACATTGGGCCATATCTCGATTCTAAAGAGATTTTTTTCCAAATCCCACCCCAACCGATATCCCAAGGGAAAAATCCCAGGAGGGCTTAAATATGGCCCAGGAAAAGGGCTTGGGGAAGATTGTGTGGATGGGGATCTGGGATGGGCCGGGGAATTTCCAAAAGAAAAATCCCACCTGCATGGGATTTTGCTAATAGATCAATATTCGCTACTTCTTGAATGGATCAGTGGTCGCTCTAACCAGGTAATACGCGGTAAGAATTTTGCTATCATCAGCACCGCTCACGAATGCGGTCAAATACTCCCGCGCTTGTTCAGGGGTTATGCCCCTTACCTCTTCAGTCAAAAAATCGTCCACGGTCATTCTCAATGCCGCAGCCACTTCCTGAATAGCATTTAAATGAGTTTCTGTAATTTCCATCCTGCAACTCCTCCAAAACATAATATAGTAAATAGCTATATTTTTATATAGATGCAGAATGTAACTTTAACAGACAACTTACAAAACATTTATGGAGATTTACGATGGACCAGAATAATAATATTGTGCCGTTAAATGATAAGATTACGGATGATTGTATTCCAGCATCATTAATATTTCAAGATGAAGCTGCTTATTGCCTGCAAGATACATTCAAGCTTACAAAAGCAATTTTGAAATGCCAGTTGGATATTTTTGATCCGATTGTTTCGATTTTGGCTGAGCTGCAGGAACAGGCGAGGCAGGAGGCAGCGGAAGATGGGAATGAGGGTGAGGATGTTTGATTATTGAAGAGGAGTTGGAATCGGTTTTGAGGATCTTCTGAGCAGGAACCAGCATTGGAAAAAGAAAGACCGCCCATTTCTGAGCGGCCTTTCGAAGGAACGGAATTGAGAGGGTTATCCCTTCTTCATTTCAACAATGAGTCGCTGTAAGGCCTGGGACTGCTGCGCAAGGTCAGCTACTGCACTGGATGCCTGTTCCATTGCCTGAGCAGTTTCAGTAGAAATGGTTGCCACCTGTTCCACTGAACGGTTAATTTCCTCACTGGCAGCGGATTGTTGTTCAGTGGCGGTTGCAATTGATTGCACCTGATCATTTACCAGTTGAACAAACTCCAGAATCTGCTTGAGCGATTCACCAGAACGGGCTGAAAGCTTTGCAGCTTCTTCAATGGACACACCAGCCTGTTCCACGTTGTGGATATTCTTGCGAGTACCTTCCTGAATACCTGTAATAGCGTTGCCCACTTCCTGGGTAGCTGTCATGGTCTTTTCAGCAAGCTTGCGCACTTCATCGGCAACCACAGCAAATCCACGACCAGCATCACCAGCGCGAGCAGCTTCAATTGCTGCGTTAAGAGCCAGCAAATTGGTCTGATCGGCAATATCGGCAATCACACTCATGATCTGCCCAATACCTTCAGCCTGCTTACCAAGGACATCCATATCTTCCTTGATCGCGATGGACTGAGCGTGAACTGCTTCGATACTCTTAACAGCGTCAGTGACAATTTTAGAGCCTTCAAGAGCTTGCTGGCGTGCTTGGTGAGAAACATCCGCAGCCTGTTGGGCATTACGGGCAACTTCCAGCACGGTGGCATTCATCTCTTCCATGGCGGTGGCTGTTTCGCGTACACGGCCTGATTGCTCATCTGCACCACGACTGGACTGCTCAATCTGCGCTGAGAGTTGCTCAGAAGCTGATGAAACAATTTCTACTACGCCTTCAAGTTGATGAGCTGCTTGAAGCATGCCTTCGGCCTTGGCACTTTCGGCCTTCTGTCTTGCAACATCGGCTTCTTTCATGGCCAGTAAAGCTTTTTCAGTTTGCTCAGAGGCAATAGAACTGTTTCGCTCTGCTTCTAGAATCTTGGATTTTAAGTTTTCAACCATAGCCTCCAAAGACGCTTGAAGCACCCCAAGGTCATGGCTGAACCGTTCAACAAGTGTTGCATTTAGATTTCCACTCGCAACATCTTTCGAATACGAAATTATATGATTGATAGGAGCAGCAATTGAACGCGCCAGAAAGAAAGCAGAGATCAAAGCTAACAGCAAGATTAACCCTAATGAAAAGTAAACCTTTAAAAGGGTGCTGGCAATTTCGTCTTGAATTATTGACAAGTTATTAACTATCGACTCGACCTCTTTGTTGCGGACTGAGTACATGTCATCAATAACTTTTGTTATTGTAGCAAAAAAGTCTTTGCCGCTAATGCCAAATTCTCCGTCTTTAGACTTTGTCAGTACAACATTGAATACTTTATTGACACCGGCCCATGCTTCAGACTTCCTACTATCTTCAAGGAGTGTTTTGGCAGTTGAGCTCAGTACAATCGCTTTCGAATCTAGGTTCGCATCAATATTAGCTTTAAAAGTAATCAGCCGAGTGAAAAGCTCTTCGTCGAATGGCTTGTCAGCCGTCAAAACACCGGATACGGTCGCTCTTAATTTTCCAGCATTTTCTTTTGCAGTTTCCAGAATTATGATAGTTGTCAGAGCCTTCCCAAATCCTCTTGTCGTCTTTGAATTGGCTATTGTTGTCTCAGTTGACATAAAAGCAGAAATAATCTTCCCATAAGTGTCGACAACGTCTTTAGCTGGTCCTTTTTGATTGGCAGTGCTTCGAACCTTTTCAATTTCAGATATTGCTTCTGCCGTGTTTGTTTTGATTTGAGATGAAATTGTTGATGTATTTAGCGCGCTAGTTACTGAGGGTATTTTTGAGTCAGTTGACTTTCTTTGACCTTCCATATCCTCGCGAGAACCTCCTGACAAGTAAATGGAAGTCCGCCCTCTTTCTCTCTGTAATTCATGTATAAGATCAGATACGGCCATCAATAACTTCGTATTATTAGCCATGTCACTGACAATGTTAGATTCATCGATGTTGTTTTTAATAAATACCAAGCTTACGATAAAGAACGCGATCAGCGGAATTGCCGTCAATATAACTAATTTTTGCGAAATTTTCACCGAAATGCCCCTTGTTAGAGCTGAAGTCGCTCATGAGGAAAATATAAAAGTTAACAATATTATTGTAATTTTCTAGTCCCAGATGACGACATAAATAACGATAGTTAATATAATTTCCAAAGACAACGCAGGTTTTATTTAACAACCCTTCCATTTCCCCAACAAAGTGTCCCAAAAAGCAGAGATTGAAGCCATAGCCAACTATACACAGACCACGAAGCTTTATACTCCAAATCATACAAGCGATGCTTGATTCATTAAATAGTCGGACATTTCAGAAGCATCTTGAAATGCTTCTAAAACCACCTCACCTGAAATATTTAATATATCAGAATAATTTTCTGCTTTCTCAAAATCAAACTTTTCTATTGCTTCAGAAAGGTACAGATAGTTAATATATTCTCCTTCTTCTTTGAGCAGAGCAGATTTTAGATTCTCGCTCAGTGGTAAATCCTTAAGAATAATAGCCATAGGGGTCTTCAAAATTACCTCCAACAAAGAAAACATACCCACTAAAAAAAGACTTTCTTTTTGATTGCCGTCAACGGCTACCACAGAACCCAGCTTATCTAAAAAAAGCGCTCGCTGGAGGGCCATTCGGAGCATTTCAGGGTTAGAATGACCACCTAGCACATCGGAATAAAGTATTAGACGCAGCCAATGGCGCAACTGCTCAAAGCCAAGCAATATTATAGCCTGCCGCACTGATACAATTTTTTCGCGAAAAGAAAATGCAGAAGAATTAATATATCGAAGCAGCCTGTACGTAAGGGAAGCATCGATCTGAATTGCTTTTAGGATAGCTTCCGTATCTAAATCTTTCTTTTCAATTTCAGCAGCAAGATTTAAACGTGAAGCTACTGCACTACTAATCTTATTACCAGATAATATTTGAGGCTTTGCAAAGTAATATCCTTGAAATAACATAAACCCGTTGCTCCGCAATGCAGAAAACACTTCTTCAGATTCAACTTTTTCCGCCAGAAAAACACATGGAACATTGGAGAATTTTCTTTTAATTTCTAAAATATCTTTAATAGCCTTTCCGTAGCAGTCCAGCTTGATTATATCAATGAATGAAAATAGTGGCCTGTATTTTTCTTCCCCAGCAAAGTCATCTAAAGCTAGAATATACCCCCTCTCTTTCAGTTCCTTAAGCCTCTCTATTAACTCATCACTAACTGGAATATCTTCCAAAATTTCTACCACTGTAGTTGGGGAGGGAAGAGCAAGAGGAAATCGGTCAAAGATTAGACTTTGCGTAAAATTAATGAATATTTTAAGAGAGCTAGCCCCTCCTGTTGTCGCCTGCAAAAAGCCAGACGATGCAACCGCCACGCTAGCAGATTCCGGATCATCAATTTCAGCATAATTAGCGGAAAGACCATTCCGAAAAAGTAGTTCGAACCCCCACAAATTCTCATTTTGATCAAAGATTGGCTGACGGGCGATGAAAAATGTCTGCGGCATGCTTTTCCTAGCTCCTTCATCTTGAAATAATTTGATATGTGTTATAATTATCATTATTGGCAACATAAATCAATCGCATCATATTTTTTAGCACAACTTAAACAAGTTTATAATATTTTTTGTATGCACAATTCATTCTGGGTTGCTGTTCTGCTCTGTCAGGCATAACATTTTAACTTAAAACCGCGCTTAAAAATAAGTACTGAGAGCCCACGATAGCGTAAAAAATCATGCTGATTTTCCCTTTACAGTTCAATCGAGGCCAAACATGTTTAAGTTGGATACAATACACGGGAAATTCATCAAATACACTCTTTTACTTTTGATAGTACCATCTTCAATATTTTTAACATCCTATTTCTGTTCCCTCAGAAAAGATGTCATCGCAGACGCTTACACTGACATCAGCGATGAGGTCACCAATCAGCAAACAGCGATTTCAGGCTGGTTAACCCACCATGAAGATCTGCTTAAATTCGTTGCATCAAGCCCCAATATCGTGCAACAGCCAGAAACAATGCGGGGCATTTTTCAAGCATTTCTGGCAGCACACAATGGCATTAGAAGTATCATTTTTTTTGACAAGCACGGCGGAGTCAAGGAAAACACATCCCCTACTACAGATGTAAATGTTGCCGACAGAGAATATTTTATTCGCGCACGCAATGGCCAAGCAACCACTACGTCCCCTATAGTAAGTCGACTTTCTGGCGAGTACATTGTCATCATGTCACAGCCAGTCTATGGTAATGCAAAGGAATTTGAAGGCGTAATAACCGCTGCCATCAGCTTTAAGACCCTGCTTGAAGAATTTTCTCTTTCCGAAACCAACAACTCTGCACGCCCATATTTAATTGACGCACAAAGCCAGACCTTTCTGTCCAATATGGGCAAAAACAAGGCCCAAACGATTATTCCCCCGCAAAAGGCAGATGATGCCCCCCATAGCTATATCAATTCAAACGGGGTTCGGGTTCTTGGCGTTAGTGCGCCCATAAATGACGGCAAGTGGCACATTGCCATTGAAAGGCCATATAGCAGCATTCTAGGTAGAATGGACTCCTTTTTATTGCAGTTTGCTTTTGGCTTATTGCTAAGCATTGCAATACTCTTTCCACTTATAAAAAAATATATTTCTACAGTTGTAAAACCGATTGAAACAATATCAAATCTTTCAACAGAACTTTCACACAACATATCAGATGCCGCTTGCCCATATATAAACACAAACAACATGCCACAAGAAATAGCTTTATTATGCCATAATTTCTGCGAGATGTCAAAGAAACTGTCCTTATATGTTCAGGAACTGAAAGAAAGCAGCCTGACCGACCCCCTAACGGGCCTTGCAAACAGACGCTGCCTTGAAAAGGATGGGTGCAAACTTATTGAAATCTGCCGTCGCAGCGGCGTTACCTGTTGCTGTCTGGTACTGGATCTGGACCATTTCAAACACGTCAACGACACCTATGGGCATCAGACTGGCGATGTGGCCCTGCAAACTGTCAGCACCATCTTGAAAAACAATACCCGAACCTCTGACATATGCGCCCGCTTTGGTGGGGAAGAATTCATAATACTCGCATCCTCAACCACGGCAGAGGCAGCCATGTGCCTTGCCGAAAAAATTCGTGCAGAGGTAGAAAAAACACCAATTGCGTACGGTGCTTTTACGTTTAATATTACTGTGAGCATTGGCATTGCAGAGATTCCTCAAGAAAACTATTCATGCAGTTCTGCTATGGAAGAAGGCATTCGCGCCGCAGACTGTGCAATGTATACGGCAAAAAAGACAGGCAGAAATCGGGTAGTGCAATGGAGTGGTGAGCAGTGCGACACGGCATAAACTTATGAGTGCAGGAAATTCCACACCAAATCACACACCAATCGCCCCCATGTCCGCAAGCGTTTGTATCGTTGATGCAACTTTTTAACTTGTGGCCATGTGGCGCGATATTTTTAAATATATATCATATAGTTACAGTAATTTTCCCAGAAATTCTACCACACGCCACTTTTGGCGATCCCATTCAACGCAAGAAAGGGATAGTCGGGTTTTCACCTAACTATCCCTTTTTCTTGGATATATGGTCGGAGCGAAAGGATTCGAACCTTCGACCCCCTGCTCCCAAAGCTGGAATGCAGCTAGTTTTTTTCTTGCCGCATAGGTACATCTATTTCGTTTTTTATTTTTTAAATCTACCGTCCCCTTTGATAATTAATCCACATCTTATAGATAGTTTGTGAACAGACCATACAGGCTAAATTGTGATGCACCGACATTACATATGTACCCATGAAGAGATGATTACTGTACTGGTGACAGTCATGATCTGACACCAGTGATATATAACAGCTGTGCGGATTGTGCGAGTACTGTGCGAGTAATACAGCTTGAAGAGCCCGTTATCTCGGACATTCAGGGCCTTCGCACGGCGCACACGTCGCACAGGGATATTTTACTATGTGCGAATAAACATTTTTGGTTCATGCCTAGCTGAGATGTTTTTTGCGAAGTCAAAAAAACACGTGTGCGTGCTGTGCGAGCTGTGCGGCGTCTCTATTGCCGAGTTTTCAGGCATTATAGAGACGCCGCTGTAGTCTTTGACGCACACGACGCACAGAATTTATATTTGTTCTAATGAGCAAGCGGTCTCTCAGCTAAGATTTGAGCTGTCCCCCTTTGGCACCCCCTCCCAATACTCCGGAATAAAAGCAATTCCACGCTTGTTCTTTCCCCCAATGCTATGTGTCTCCCTCACCCTCCCTGATGCATCACAAACTACCCAGCCTTTGTTTTTTAATACGTCCAACAGGCATTTGCGGTTCACGCCTCTTGTTATTTCCTCAACTTTGGGAGCAAGCATAATAAATTGTTCTTGCCCACCATCTTTCATGCGGTAGCCGCACATGCCAGGTTGACTTAAGTTGTTTTCACCGAAACTCGCATGTCGATTCCATTGTACATATCTAGACTGCTCAAGCGCAAAATGATCCTGAATGCGCTTAAGCACCTTGGACATTTCCAAGTCCCCAGCACCACCCCGTTGCTCAAGCCAAACCTTGAACCACCGCTGGGCAGATGCATAGGCTTCTCCCTTACTAAAAGGAAGGATGCCCCACTTAATTGCAACTTCACCTGCACAGGCAATAAGTCCAAACTTACGGGCGACACGCCTAACTTGCCCGGAAGCATCAGAGGCTACGTTTAACGCAATGAATTCTTCTATCTGTTTAAGCAAGTTTTCCTGGTTTAGTTCAATCCCTTCACAATACTTGGCTATAAATGCCCTTAAAGCCGTTCCGTAACTATTACTACACGCCTCAGCAAGAGCGATACTTAATGATGCTGGATCTGCATTTCCATGCAGATTAGCAAGCATGTTCTCACCTGTGCCTCCGTCGATTGGCAAATCAATAATTCTCACAGCCTGTCCTGCCATGGCGCGCTGCTTGCCTGACTCTTCAATTTTGTCATTGATTGTAAGCTCGCCCGTGGAAAGAAAATTTAATCTCCAAGTCAAAGCATTACGTAGTGAGGCATCAGCACGCATACGATTTCTTCCTTGCCCATTGGGAAGCATATAAGCCACTTGACTGACGACCTCTGCTGTTGCCTGACCGACTTCATCAAGAACCAACAGGTTGTCATTATGCATAGCCGCAGTATGTTCAAGAGCATTGTGAGTACTACGCCACTGGCGCAAATACCCACGATTTCCACCCCCACCGCACACGCTGCCCGCAACAAGGGCTAGCGTTGTTTTACCGGTCGACGAGGCCCCATAGATATGCAGCCCCCCACCTTCCATGTCACATGGGCGAAGTAGCGGTCCTGTCAAGGCATAACTGGTTGCTAGCACTAACAAGGAATTGCCCGCGCATAGCTTACCTATGCGCTCTTGCCATAATTGTAGATCCCCACTAATGCAGTGCAGAGAATCTGTGGTTTCCGCGAGATAGATTTTTTCGGATAATGATGCTCCATATTGCTCATCTGGCAAAACGTATGTGTCCTCATGCCAGCCGACCTTGTCTAACTGTAGATATATGGCATCCTCTGGGGCACCGTATTGGATGTACTCCATGAGGAGACTATTCGCCTTGGGATACATGGCAATTTCGAGCCCATAGTCAGATAAAATGGAGCGGACTAATTCACCACGTCCCGTGCAGTCTCTCATGTTAATCGGTAACTGCTTTATTTGTCCGTCAGGAGCCGTAAATTCGACAAGCCTTGCCCATCCAACACCGCTAGAATTTCTCATCTTTCCCAGTATCTTGAGTGGACTGCAAATATATATGCCATCATTTTCTTGGCCATCTTTCGGTGTATAGAACACACCGGTATCTCTAAGCTGAAATGATGATGCAACAATTTCGCGGTTGGCTTTGTTTTTGAAAAACATATCCCCAGGAGAGCGAACCTTGCATTTCCTATTACACTGATACACTTCCTGAATATACTGACAGGTAATTTTTCGATCTGCAGATATTGCCTGGTTAATTTTATTCTCTGTTTTCTCATAAGAATACTCAGGGTGACCTAAACTAAATTCATGGACAATAGGGCGAGCCACATTCCCCAAGGCCATAAAAACGCCTACCATTCTAAACCATTCCGGTTCTGAGAGTACAGCTTGATTATCCCAACAATGCTCAATAAAAGAACATTCCAAAATGGCGTTTATGGCTGCCTTTGATTGATTACCTTGGCGCATGAGACTTTCAACAGCCTTTGCAGCATCATACCAGTAACTCATGGCAGTTAGGTTAGGAGCGACAGTATCTGTTGAGGTGTTTCGTGGCTGACAAGTAAGTAAGAGTAGCTCATCTTTAGGTAAATTCATTAATTCTTCATACGAAATTTGAACTTTATACTTCCCATCTGGCCGGCGAATGTTTGGCGCACGCAGTAGCTTGCCTCTACTTCCACAATACAGTTGTGTATCAAGGCATCCCCTATCGATACTCGCGAGAGGGATTTTAAACGTCCGTGCAAGCATAACTTTTTGAATCTGAGGCAGATAAGGGTGTCCATCCTGCCCCCCATAAATAGCAGCTGGGATTTCAAGGTGCATGCCCTTTCCCCCGCTAAGAAAATACCGCAGAGATCGAGGATTAACCCTGTACCGAGTTTGCAAATAATTTACTATTATTTGTGCTATATAGATAGATCGCTTTGGGTCCTCCCTACAGTCGATATCCATCCAAAGGGAGCCGTAGCGAGTGGGCTCCGGTTTACCTTTTTCAGGTTCATAATCAAAGCTCATGGTGCTGAAAGCCGAATAGCCTTCTTCAATAGCCTTTGCCCTAGCCGCTGCAGTGTCTGGTATAAAAATCCATGGTCTGCCTTGGTCTGGGTTGCCCGCGTAAATACATTTAGGATTATCCATGATAAAACCTCCGCCTAATCAACAGGTAGATTATCGATTAAAAATGATCGATTATGTTTGTTTAGGCATATAATAGTAGCGCTCGTAAAAAACATAGGCCGCAGGGTTAGCTGCGGCCTATGCTAGTTGTTACAAGGGCTACTCATTCACTATGTTTCTAATCATCTCCTATGAAAACCATATTGTCGTAGCCACTGAACAAATGTCTCGCGCTCATAGCCAATCTTTTTACCCACCCGGACACGTACTTCTGGGCCTTCGCCCTTATAGTCAATATTGTTCAATGTTTTTGCGGAAAGCAGTCCTCCCAGATGCTTGGCAGCTTCCTCACGGGTAAAGACTGGCGGCAGTGCTGATTTCAAATTGGTAAAAAATATGTCTGTAGAGATCATCGGGCACCTCACGTGTTAAGGTCATGGTATTGCACAGGTAGATTTGCACATACTATGGTCATAAAGAATCTCTAACGATCATTATAAATTACCTACACCTCCAATAACTGGTCACCAACAAAGTTTGTATCTGATGGTGCCATGGCGGGCATCAGATGGGTCGCAAGGCTTTCACTCCAGTACGCAAGGGGATATACTAGAAGACACTCAAACCTCTTTTTTATGGGGCGTTAGAGCCCGGTGTTCTAGGCGCAGGATGCAGCCCATAAAGAAACTACTGGGCCCATGATAAATCCCCAGTCACCGTCGAGACACCCTTTTTTCTCGCCCATGGGAAATTACTGCTAACTCAACATGCTAAATTTATTGATATACAATTTTTTAAGATCCCCCGCGACGGATAATTTGCGGGATCTTTGAGCGATAAATAGCAGGCTGGTGATTGTTCCGCGTTGGTTCAGGAAGGCCTAGCCGTGGGGTATTCGAGGAAAAACGAGGGGGCGAGGAGTACATCTAAGAATACTTTTGTATTCGACCATGACAAATGGTCGTTAGCATAATATTTTGTGTGTTATACATTTTTCGGCATTCATGCAGGAATAGGCTAATGCAAACTAGCTAATATACTTATTTTATTCATTAAATTTTAAATTGCCATTTGGCTATCCCTCATGTGGGATGTAATGCGGGATACAATAAGGGACCACTTGCGGAAGGAGTGCAGGAAAGGTGAGGGATTCTGCGCCATGAAATTGAGGGATCATGCGGCATGAAAGCAGATTTGCGTACTACCTCATGTACCTGGGAATGTGACTTTTTGGGGTGAGTGCCACCACGCTTGAGTACACAAGAACAAAAAAGTCCCCGACGGTGGTCGGGGACATACAAAAGGGCGCAAACCTCCATGGGCTGCAAATCAAGGGCCCTTAATTCTCATTGATACTATTTTTTCAACCGATAGGTGGTTTGGTTGTCCGTACCTCGACGCTCAATATGCCCCATCTGCTCCAGAGCTTTTAGCACATTTCGGCTTGAACCTTCTTTAACCCCCAGAAGATTCTGGATATCTTTATTCGTGACATCCTTTTCCGGCCTCTGCACAAAAAAGTTGTACGCTTTCTGCTGAGCTGGGGAGAGGTTGCTCCTGGCGACAGAGGGATTGTGATCACTGCCCTCAGGATCTTTACTCGATCCTTCTTGTGCCAACCCTGGCATATCCCCTTCAACAAATGCCCAGATTCCGCCAACAGGCAATTTGTACACCATTTCTCGACACTCAAGTTCCGGGGCAATTTTGCATTTTTCGATGGTCATACGCACCACAGGTCCATCTTCGCCTAGGGCACCTGTCAGTTCGGGGCTTAATCCATCATCCCCTGCAAGCTGATTTCGACCTTCAAGGTGGATGACATTTTGACAAAGGCTAACGAGATCCACGGGCCCCTTGAAGTCTTTGCCCGTTTTGCCAGCATGGTGCAGCACAATGACGCCAATACCAAGCTTTTCCACTCGGTGGATAAAATCAAAGAGCGGTGTTGAATTGCTTTTTGCAGCTGCAGGAGCGAGGGAAAGCAGATTGTCGATGACCATGTATTTGATCTCAGCTTCCTGCAGCTTCCTTATAAGGACTTCCTGCGTTTTTCCGTCAAGAATGTTGAGTCCACCCTTGGCAGAAATCACATGGAGGTTTTTGCTCAGAAGGGCGAGGCATTCTTCACGTCCCTGCAGAAGCTGATTTCCCCTAGCCTTAAAGTCAGAACCGACCTCGCCATCAAGGTAGCAGAGCTTGCAAGCAGGAGAAGATGTGAAATAAAAATAGGGTGTTCCCGTGGCCAAAGATATTGCCAGTTCAATACCCATCCAGCTTTTTCCCGCATTTGAAGGTCCCCAGATCAAGGATGTATACTTCGGGGTGAACATCTGCCTCACGGGCACAGGGGCGTTATCCGCCCTTGGGATGCCATCGGGAAGCTGATCGAACGTGACAATTTTAAAATCCGTCGGGCAGATTTGCTCGCACTCTGTGCTTACAGGGGTTGCTTCAGGGAGCAGCACGTTCTTTTTCCATGATGCCATCTCTTCAATCGGAATAGCCTCGCGCCCCATGTGCGCAACCAGTTGCGAAACCAATTCTACCGCGCCGAGATCTGTTGTCTTGGCAATCAGGGCGTCCTGCACTTCCGGCTTATATGGAGAAAGATTCGGAGTATCTCCTTGCACTATCGGCCAAGGATAAACATTCACGCCCGCTGCCCCGTTTTCAAGGCAGCGTTTGGCCAGTAGATCAACCCAATCCCAGCCTTCCTGCCCAGGAGTGGATACGATGGTTACGAAATGCCCAGCTACATCACTGAGCAAAAGGCCGTTGAGGGCGTCTTTTCCTCCGGCAAAACCTGATACGATCACGCCAGTGCGGTCAAAAACACGTCCGTCACGAGCTACTTCGCGAAAAGAAATAGCCACTTTGATGTCTACACAGATAAGCACGGGGGCTTTCTCGTGGGCAATGATCATATCGCGTGACAACAGCTGCGCAGCAGCGGTTTTCATGCCAATTTTCAGAAAATCTTTTCCATGCGCACCCTCAACGCGAACTGCGAGAGCAAATATATCATTGTTGCCATCAGAATAATGACACACCGCCTGTGTTATGGACTCGTTAAGATCCCGCTGAATGTCCATATGCATCCGTTTGAAGTTCGTATCACCCACAACGAGGCTCTTCGGGGTTGCATCCTCAACTGAAGATTCCAGTGAATACTGACCCCTTTGCTGGGCGGCTTCAGGAAAAGCGCTAAAGCAAAATTCCGGTTTCAGATCCATCAGATTTCCCAGAACCAAAGCTGAAATCACAAGGCCTCGATTCAACTTTTTCACGACCCACGGCAATAAATCGTCTAAGTACGAATGAGATTGCAAACGCTTGACGTCCTCAATATTGCCGCCAACAGCGCGAATGATGCTACCTTTTGCCCAGTTGCTCAGGGAAGTAAACTCGTAACAGATCAGCGATATATAGAAGTCAACCTGCTGGCTCTCCCTCATACAAGCAGGAATGCCAGAGCGATCCAGTTGGCGAAGAACTTCATCAACCCTCGCTTGGGTTATACTGTTGGGGTTGGCAAGGCAGAGTGAAGGGAGAGTATACTGCGGTCGTTGTACCGATGCCTGTCTCGTCCACCTGGCAGCGCTAAGGAGAAGGGATTTCTCCGTCTGGCGGGTAGGTAGTGCAACCTTTGCCGTTGTATCAATAGTTTTTTCGGCTACCGGGGCAGAAGTATTGTCATAGCAACCGAATTGGCTAACCCTAGTGACTGGTTGGCCTGCTTCCGTCGCCGCCTTAATCATCTCTCGATAATCAAAGATCATTATGACCTCCATAGCCAGGAGAAACAGGTGTCGCCCTGCTTCTCCTGGTATTCATAATTTAGGATTTTTTGGGGTAAAGGCAGGCAGTCAGTACGGGTTTCCAATCCAGCTTCCACTCAATATGGTCGACTTTGGCCAGATCTTCAGGTGGGAGCTGAAGGATTCCGTGCATTTCGTTCTTAAGCCTAGAAAGCGCATCAATCGTCTCGTTGTTCATCGTTTTTACGTCATGATTTTCAGGGATAGCGATGCAGTAGCCTGATGATCCTGTATTTTTTCCATTAGTCATATTAGCCTCCGACATGGTGCGCCTTTCTTGATAGCGCGGTTAAGGTGGCAAGCCGGGAAGGATCGGTCATTAGTTATCTTGCCCTCCTGATCTGCGAAGGGCATCATGAGTGCTGCAGGAGGGTCTTTTGCAGATTGCATTAGTTGCCCCCTATGTATTATCAATAACAACCCGACGAGATTCCATAAAAGACACAACATCTGCCCAATTATAACGGACAGACCTCCCTACTTTTGAATAAGGGATGCCTTTTCTGTAAAATCTATGAGCCCGCAGTGTATGCACGCTAAGCCCCGTGATACTTGCTGCTGTCGATTCAGTAACCCACTGTTGATCTTTGAGGGCCTTTACCTCTCTAATTCCGGGTGAAGAAGACATTCTGTACCTACCTTTGTAAAAGTTGATGTTGACAGGTACTAGAAAATCAAAGCTTGGAAAAAAACTCACGGACTCCAAAAAAATATCTTGGGGAACACTACCTAAATGCTCACTCTGATGGACACTAGAGAAGACTCCATAAAAGCATCGCCATGTTGAGGCAGTACCTGTACAGCGGGGAATCTTGGGTGTAAGGGCAAAAGAAAGACCCGCTCGATACGTTCAGGGGTGTCGTACGTTGCGGCTCAAGGTTGGAAATGGGGTTGGAAACGATTTTGCCCACGAAAAAAGGACTTGGATTTTTTATATCCAAGTCCTTGATTTTATTGTGGTGCGCTCGGCGAGATTCGAACTCACGGCCTTTGGCTCCGGAGGCCAACGCTCTATCCAACTGAGCTACGAGCGCATAAGAACATTTCTGATATGCTTTGTGCTGGCGGCTGTCAAGGCGTGGGCCTGAGCCGCTTGACCAACTACATCCGCCCCAGCCTCAGCCGCGCCAATGTCGGGCGGGTTTGCGCGCCGTAGCAATGTGCGGTAAAAATCAGGCTCAGGGCAATAGCTCTGTGATATTTTATGCGGAGAATGCATGCGTGATATTCTTGTTGGGGTGAGCGGGGCCAGCGGCATGCCCCTGGCCCTGTGCCTCATGCGATTGCTGGCAGCCATGCCCGATGTGCGCACCCACTGCGTGGTTTCCGATGGCGCGCGGGCCGTGCTGCGGGCGGAATGCGGCGCGGACGCCGATCTGCTTACGGCGCTGGCGCACACCGTATACGCGGCGGAAGACCTGGGCGCAGGCCCGGCCAGCGGCTCGTGGTGGAGAGGTGGCAGCGAACCGGCGGCCATGTTGCTTGTGCCGTGTTCCATGGGAACAGTCGGGGCCATCGCCAGCGGAGCCACGCGCAACCTTGTGCACCGGGCTGCGGACGTGGCGCTGAAGGAACGCCTGCCTCTGGTGATGGTCACGCGCGAAAGCCCGCTCTCTGCCATCCATCTGCGCAATCTGCTGACCCTGCGCGAGGCTGGCGCGGTGATCATGCCGTTTTCTCCCTGTTTTTATCTGCGGCCTGCTGGTGTGGAGGAACTGCTGGAGCAGTTCTGCGGCCGCATCTTTGATCAGGTGGGGCTTGCGCATGGTCTTGCCCGCTGGACAGGTCAGGCATAGCGCAAGCAAGGGGCATCACGCCGCTCCTCCATTTGCCGTCTACTGTTCCTTATTGGCACGTTTTTTTCTGAATTGTTACAGCCTTACGCTGGAGGCAGCATGAGCGACATAACCTGGTTTGGACATTCGGCATTCAAAATCAGCGCGCCTGACGCGCAGGTGATTATTGATCCTTTTTTTGCTCCTTCTGCGGGAGTATCGTCCAGCGCGGCGGGTGATGTGGATATTGTGCTGGTAACTCACGACCACGGCGACCATGTGGGCGATGCCGTATCCCTGTGCCGCCGCACCGGCGCGCAGCTGGGGGCTATTGTGGGCACGGCGGGCAAACTGGCCGAAGCTGGCGTGCCCCAAGAACAGATTCTCAACGGCATTGGCTTCAACATGGGCGGCACCCTGACCCACAAGGGCGTAAGCATGACCATGACGCAGGCCTACCATTCCAGCGATTCGGGCGCTCCGGCTGGCTATATTGTGCGTATGCCCGATGGATTCACCGTATACCATGCGGGCGACACCTGTGTTTTCAGCGGTATGGAGCTGTGGGGTCAGCTCTACAGCATAGACGTGGCCCTGCTGCCCGTGGGCGGCGTTTTTACCATGGATGCGCGTCAGGCAGCTCTGGCCTGTAAGCTGCTGCGCTGCAAGGCTGCCGTTCCCATGCATTGGGGGACGTTCCCGGTGCTGGCGCAGAGCGCAGCAGGGTTCAAGGCAGAACTTGAAAATCTGCACCTGCCCTGCCGTTGTGTGGAAATGGCCCCCGGCGAAACCGTAAGCTTCGGCTGATTTTTCTGCGGTTGCACCGCCTTTTTTCCGCAAGGATTACCCATGAGCGTTTCACTCAAATGCCAATACGGTTTGCGCGCACTGTTCGAGCTTGCCCGGCGCACAGGCAGCGCCCCCACGCGTATTCAGGAAATTGCCGAGGCGCAGGCGATTCCTCCCCGCTTTCTTGAAAATATCCTCAACCAGCTCAGGCGCGGCGGTTTTGTGGACAGCCGCCGCGGCAAGGCTGGCGGCTTTATGCTGGCCCGCTCTGCCAGCCAGATCACCACGCTCGAGGTTATCCGCTTTCTGGACGGCCCGGTGCATCCTTTTGACTGCGAGGGCGACAGTCCTGTGCGCAAATGCTCCCTCGGGCCGGACTGCGTGTTCATGCCTTTGTGGCAGCGGGCGAGGCAGGCATTGGAAAACGTATACGGCGGCACCACGCTTCAGGATCTTGTGGACGCTCAGGCGGCAGCGGTTCCCGATTTCAACATTTGAGCGGGAGCCACCCTCGCCTCTTCCTGGCGGCAAAAAGTTTTTTGCATGAGGGCTTGCCTTTCAGTAATTCTGTTATTATCACATAATCAGTCGAGTTGATGTAGTTAACGCCGGGCCCAAGGTGTATGCCCGCCCGACACGGCTGAACCATACAATCTGGATTGCACACAGCATCGCCAAGGCGGGCAAGGAGAAAGCATATGTCCAGAATTTATCAGAATAATCCCCTTTCCATCGGCAATACTCCTCTGGTGCGGCTTAACCGCGTGGTCGGGCCCAAGGCCATCGTGCTGGCCAAGATTGAAGGCCGCAATCCCTCCTATTCCGTCAAATGCCGCATTGGCGCGGCCATGATCGCAGATGCTGAAAGCCGTGGCCTGCTGCGCCCCGGCGTGGGCATTGTGGAACCCACCAGCGGCAATACGGGCATCGCCCTGGCCTATGTGGCCGCTGCCAAGGGTTATGAACTTACGCTCACCATGCCCGAGACCATGAGCCTTGAGCGCCGCCGCGTTGTGGCCATGCTTGGGGCCAAGCTGGTGCTCACGCCCGGTGCGGAGGGCATGCCCGGCGCCATCAGAAAGGCCGAAGAACTGGTGGCCACCAACCCCGGCGCGTATTTTATGCCGCAGCAATTCAAGAACCCGGCCAATCCCGCCATACACGAAGCCACCACCGGCCCGGAAATCTGGAACGACACTGACGGGCAAGTGGACGCCATTGTGGCGGGCGTTGGCACAGGCGGCACCATTACGGGTATTTCACGCTATCTTAAGCAGGTGCGGGGCAAGAATATTGTTTCCGTGGCTGTGGAGCCTGAGGCGAGCCCGGTCATCAGTCAGCATCTGGCTGGCAAGCCCCTGCAACCCGGCCCGCACAAGATTCAGGGCATCGGTGCTGGTTTTATTCCTGAAACGCTGGATGTCGGCCTGCTGGACCGGGTGGAGACTGTGGGCAACGATGAGGCCATTGAATTTGCCCGCAGGCTGGCGCGTGAAGAAGGCATTCTTGCCGGTATTTCTTCCGGCGCGGCGGCAGCGGCGGCAGCGCGGCTGGCGGATTTGCCTGAATTTGAGGGCAAGACCATTGTGGTTATTCTGCCTGATGCGGGCGAGCGGTATCTTTCGTCTGCTCTGTACGAGGGCATTGGCGAGTAGAAGAGGGAAGAAAGGCAGGAAGGCAGAGAAGGGCTTGGTGGCGGGGAGAGCCTGTCGAGCGCATTTACGCAAACCCGTCTTTTTTGGCCTGACTGCGTTAAAATCCTGTTTTTGATGCTCACGTACATGAGTACGCTGCGCTCAAAAACAGGATTTTTCCTTGTCAGTTCAGAAAAATGCGTATTTTGCAAATTCACTCAACACCAGCCATCGCCTCCGCATTCGCTCCGGCGAGTATAAGGAAGGCGACTCCACGACCTGCTTTTGATGGATGGGTGAATTGAAAGGCAGGTAAGACAGAGGAAGAAAAGGCAAAAGAGCAGGGAAAGGTTAGATGGGGTGGGTGAGCCTGTCAGGCCGCAAAACTCGTATTTTGCAAATTCGCCCAACACCAGCCGTCGCCTCTGCTACGCTCCGGCGAGTTTAAGGAAGGTGACTCCACGACCTGCTTTTGATGGCGGCAGTTGAAAGACAAAAGGGCAACAGATGCCGTGGAGGGTGTGGGCCGTGATGGGGTCTACGCGGAAAGCAACCTGTAGTTGCAGGAATCGGTTGTTCCGGAGAATTGTGGGCAGCTTGGGGAGAGCTGCGGGGAAAAGGCCAAACATCTCAGGGAAGGCAAGAACTTGTCTGAACTGTGGGCAAGCATGTGGCGTGGGGGAACATCGCGTATCATTCAAGCCACGAACTGCGTTATGGTATTTGGCTGAAGCGGATTTTGACCAGAGCGAAAGCGTTCTCTGGCATTTACGCGTCGCGGAGGGAGATCGCCTGAGCGAGCGTAGCGAGGGAAGGAAGCTCCCGGAGCAGGAGACGCGTTGCCCTCGTCGTTTGATGGAAATTGAAAGCGCTTCTTTGGGGGTGCTTCGGGGGGGATGCAAGGGGGGCCGAGAAGGGGGCGTAGCCCCATAACCGGCCCCGCCTTGCCGCGCGCCGCGCAGGCGTCCCAAACTCCGCCGGGCGGCGGAATAACAAGCCCGAAGGGCAGAAAATCTCAAACCACTCGCCGGGGAGGCGAAATCGCACGCCGCGCAGGCGTCCCAAATTCCGCCGGAGGGCGAAACCCCGTGCTCGTAGTGCAGAAAAAATAACCAGAGCGCGCAAAAAACAAAACGGCCACATTCAGCAAAGAATGCAGCCGCTCTGTCAAAAGAATATCAATCCGCTACAATTCATCCAACGCGCATAGCGCAGGCGTCAACTCACCCAAACTGTTGATAAGCGCCATATTCTCGCTGTAGTCCACAGGGCAGGCCACCAGCGACACGCCGGGCTCGTTGAGAGCCTTTTGCAGGGTGGGCAAAAGTTCTGCGGCGCTTTCAATGCGGTAGCCCTTGGCTCCAAAGCTTTCGGCATAGGTCACAAAATCTGGGTTGCCAAAGTCCACGCAGTCGTGCGAGCCGGATTCCATGTCCATCTTCCACTTGATCAGTCCGTAGCTGTCATCCACCCATATCAGGATCTTGAGCGGAATATTCTCGCGCACGGCGGTTTCCATTTCCTGCGAATTCATCAAAAAGCTGCCGTCGCCCATGACGGCCAGCACCTTGCGCTCGGGGCAGGCCAGATGCGCGCCGATGGCTCCCGGCAGGGAAAAGGCCATGGTGGAAAGGCCGTTGGAAACAATGCAGGTCAGGGGCGCGTAGGTGGGGTAGAGGCGCGCCATCCACATCTTGATGGCCCCTGTGTCGGCCAGCACAATATCTTCATCACCCATTGCGGCGCGAATATCGCTCACGATGCGCTGCGGCTTGAGGGGGAAGGCGTCGCTCTCACGGCCCTTGGCAAGTTCGGCCTCGACCAGCTCGCGGATTCTCGCCCCGCGTCCTGCTGAAAGCAGAGGTTCCGCCCCAAGTTCCTTGGCCAGAGAGGCCAGGGCAAGGCCCACATCGGCCATGATGCTGATCTCGGGAATATAGTGGGCGTCCACATCGGGCATGAATGTGTTGATATGGATGATGCGCTTGTTTGAATGGGGATTGATGCGCATGGGCGTGAATTCCTGCAACTCGTAGCCGATGGAAAGGATCACGTCCGCCTGGTCGAAAGCGCAGTTTTCATAGTCGTGCCGCATGAAACCGATGACGCCCAACGATTGGGGGCTGCGGTCGCTGATGACGCCCTTGCCCATGAATGTGGTCGCCACGGGGATTTTGTAGCGTTCGGCAAAAGCGGCCAGCACGGCGGCATTGCCAGTGCGGGCCACGCCATGCCCGGCCATGATGACGGGCTTGCGCGCGCAGCGCAGCAGGGCTGCCGCTTCCGCCACCGCGGCGGGCGAGGGGATGGCCTTGGCGCAGGGTGCCGCCTTGAGGGGCACGGCCTCGGGCATGGGGGCCGCTTCCACGTCTTCAGGGATGGCAAGGTAGGTCGCGCCGGGGCGTTCCTCCTGCGCAACCTGAAAGGCATTGCGCACCATTTCTGGCACGGCCTGGGGCGTCAGCACCGTGTCCGCCCACTTGGTAACGGGCTTGAACATGCCCACAAGGTCAACAATCTGGTGCGATTCCTTGTAGATGCGCTTCAACCCCACCTGGGCGGAAATAGCTACCAGAGGGCTTGAATTGGTCTGCGCGTCAGCCGCGCCCAGCAGCAGGTTGATGGCTCCCGGTCCGAGGGTGGCGGTGCACACGCCCGCATTGCCTGTCAGGCGGCCATAAATATCGGCCATCAGGGATGCGCCCTGCTCATGCCGGGCAAGAATAAAGCGGATGTCGCCGGAGGCGGCCACAGCCCGCACAAATTTGATATTTTCCTCGCCGGGGATGCCGAAGACGTACTTAACTCCCTCGGCCCTGAGGCATGAAACAAGGAACTGGGCTACGTTCTGCTGATCCATGGCTAACCTCGTTGGGGCGTTTGCCCAAGGCTCATGCCTCGGGATGACTGGCCGGAAAGGCTTGGTGTGATCCTGCCGTGCGCGGAATCTGTGGTCGGGCCTATTTTTGCGCCACGGCGCGTTCAAGCACATCGGCCCAGTGGTGCAGAATGAAGATGTGGGCCTCCTGAATGCGGGCCGTGACATCGTGGGGCACAATAACAGCCATGTCGGCCAGGGATTCCAGCTTGCCGCCGTCCCGGCCCAGCAGGGCGATGGTGGCAATGCCCTGAGCGCGCGCCTCGTTGACGGCGGCGATGATGTTGGCCGAATTGCCGGAGGTGGAAATACCCACAAAAACATCGCCGGGTCGGGCAAGGGCCTCAACCTGACGGGAGAAAACATCATTGAAGCCGTAGTCGTTGCCGATGGCCGTGAGGTTTGACGTGTCCGTGGTCAGGGCGATGCAGGCCAGCGCCTTGCGGTTGCACTGAAAGCGCCCCACAAGCTCTGCCGCAAAGTGCTGGGCGTCCGCCGCCGAGCCGCCATTGCCGGCAATAAGCACCTTGCCGCCTGCCCCAAGGGCCGCGCCCAGCCTCTCTGCCGCCGCTTCCACGGCGGGGCGCATGGTCTGCAACGCGCCAAAAAGTTCCAGATGGGCGGAGAGGGACATATCAAAAAGCGAATTCGTCATGATCTGGCCTTGCTGCACGGTTTGTTTTCCCCGTAGGGGCATCGGTTTTGAAAACGTCTTGCAAGACTAGCAAGGCCGGGAACAAAAGAAAAGCATCCGGCGACCGCGCTTGCGGCACTGGCGCGCATGCCGTACATGCAGGGGAGGAGGCATTATGAGCACATTTAAAGAGCAGTGGGCGCAACTGCTGGCCCCCAACCGCAAAACCGGCACGGGCATGAAGCTCGACACGCTGGACGCGGTGCGTAATCCCTTTCTGGTGGATTATGACCGGATCATCTTTTCCAGCTCCTTCCGCAGGCTGGCAAGAAAAACCCAGGTGCACCCGCTGGTGCGCAATGACCATATTCACAACCGCCTTACCCATTCGCTTGAGGTGAGCTGCGTGGGGCGATCCCTTGGCCTTGGCGTGGGTGATGCCCTGCGGCAGCGCGGCGACCTGCCCGAGGGTGCACGCCGGACCATCTGGGCCAGATCATTCAGGCCGCCTGCCTGGCGCACGACATAGGCAACCCGCCCTTTGGCCATGCGGGCGAGGAGGCCATCCGCGACTGGTTCAAGGATTCCGCCAACAAAGAGCAGTATTTCAAAAATCTGCTGCCCGCAGAGTGGGCCGACTTTACGGCTTTTGACGGCAACGCCCAGGGCTTCCGCGTTATCAACGCGCTTGAGAACAACAAGGACAGGGGCGGTTTTCGCCTGACATTCCCAGTCATTGCCGCTCTGGTGAAGTATCCGCGCTCCGCCTACGAAGCGCAGGGCGTGGGCAAGAGCAAGTTCAATTTCTATACGGCGGAACGCGATCTTTTCGCCGAAATCTTCGGCGCGATGGGGCTGGCGGAAGGCACGGGCTGGCGCAGGCATCCGCTTTCGTATCTTCTGGAAGCGGCGGACGACATCTGCTACCGCATTATCGACATGGAAGACGCGCGCGAGCTGCGCATCATCACCTATGCCGATTTTAAGGCCGCCATGACGCCTCTGCTGGATGGTAAGTGTCTGGATGACCCGCGCCTTGATTCCATGGATTCCGACCGCAGACGCACCAGCATGCTGCGCACCACGGCCATGGGGCGCATGATTCCGTCCATCACGCAGACGTTCATGGACAATTACGAAGCCATCATGGAAGGGCGGCTTGAGGGCTGCCTGCTGAACCACGCCCGGGAGGATGTGGCCGGGTTCATGCGCGAGGCGGGGCGGGTTTTTAACAGCAAGATAATGAACAATCCGCAAAAGACGGCGCTGGAAATCGGCACCTACACGCTCTACCGGCGGCTGCTCGATGTGTTCATTCCTGCCTGCTTCAACTTCACCAAGGGCAATGCCATGAGTTATCAGGAAACGCGCGCCCTTACGCTCATGGGAGCCAATGCCCCGAGCAGGGAAGACAGCCTGTATATGGCCTATCTGCGGGTACTGGACTTTGTGTCCGGCATGACGGACGACTACGCCGCCTTTATTTCGCAGCAGTTCTCCGGCACAGCGGGGCGGTGAGCCTCCGCAGACGAGAGCGCAAGCCGACTGATAATTGAGGATGCCGCGCAACGCGTGCCTTGGGCATGTGCTGCGCGGCATCTTTCGCCGAACCTGTCTATGCAGGTTGTCAGGTGCGCCCCGTTAAAGGGCTATGGCGGCATTCATAAACGGCCCCGAAGCCTGCGGCAACATGCGGCGCCCGGTGTCTGCCCATTCGCGGTCTTGGGCAAGGGCGTCAAGTGTGAGGTCGCGCAGCTGCTCATAGCATTCCACCAGCGAATACCTGTCGGTATCAATGATGCAGTGGGGGTTGCGGGGCTCGTCAAAAGCGTCAAAAACTGAATCCAGAGTCGAAAGGTCGCCGCGTTCCGCCTTGGCATACAATCCTTTGGCATCGCGCTGCACCAGGGTTTGCAGCGAGCAACGCACCCATACTTCGCGGTACATGGGCAGCATGGCCCGGTTGCTCTGGCGCATGTTCTCGTATGGCGTGGCGGCGGCGACAACGCATACTTTGCCCTGCGCCTGCATGCTCAGCGCGTAATCGCGTAGAATGTCGGTATTGCGCACGCGATCCTCAGGGGTAGCGGCGGACAGTCCGTTGCTGCGGCAGAAGGTGTCGGCATCGACGAATTCAACGTCAAAGCCCTGACCGTCAAGGTACAGGCGCAGCAGTGAACCAAGAGTGGTTTTTCCACTGCCGGAAAGTCCCAGCAACCAGATTGTCGGCGTCATACTGTCCTCGCTTGCTTGCAGTGCGGTTATGCGTGTGGCAAACCTGCAATTGCGTATGCAAATTATCGGCCAGCATTAAATTTTTTTAGTAAATTTATACTGTTAAGGATACTCAATAATTGGGGGGTGCGGCAATTTTGACAGTGTTGGCCCCATTCCGCCTCGGGCAATCCCTGGCGGGATCACCCAAGGTGGTTACGCGGGCCAATACTGCTGCGTGGTACAAGGTCGGTTTGTGGCAGGCGAGGGAAAAGCCGTTGTTATTTTGCAGGGGGCTGGACGGCATCGTTGACATAGGGGATGGGAAACCACAGATACCCCTGCCCCGCCTTGCCCACATGCCCAATGCCGGGAAAGGAAATGTGCGCTCCAGCCACAAGGTGCCCCTTTTCCGCAGCTTCTGCAAAAAGACGCTGTCTTTGTCTGACGGCTCCCTCCGGGTCAAGGTCGTACTCAATGGCTGTATCGGGCAAAGGAAACTGCGCCTCCGCCACATGAACCGTATCTCCCCAGAACAGCAATTTTTCATTGTTGCTTTCAAGCAGGTAGCAGGTGTGACCAGGAGTGTGCCCCGGTGCGGCCACGGCGTATATCCCGGGCAGCACCATTTGGCCCGCTTCAAAGCGGGCCACCTTGCCCGCACTGAGGTAGGGGGCCAGCGATTCCTGCCCTTTTACAAACATGGGTCTGAAATATTCCGGCGACTGGTCCCTCTGGGCTGCACTGAGCCAGAATTCGGCCTCAACGCGGTTCACATGCACGGTGGCGGAGGGGAAAAACTTTTTGCCGTCCTCTGTGAGCCCGCCAGAGTGGTCGCCGTGGATGTGCGTGAGCAGAATATCCGTGATATCGCCTGGTTTGAATCCGGCTCCCTCAAGACTGGCTGCGAGTTTGTTTACGGTCGGGCCGAGCAGTTTGCCTGAGCCAGCGTCTACGAGTATGCGGCGGTTTTGGGAGAGGATAAGAAAGGCGTTGACCGAGGTAGGTCTGGGCGAGGGCACATACGCTTTTTTAAGGGCGTCTTCTACCAGATCCTGTTTGGGGCTGATCAGCCTTGCGTTGCTGTTCAATGTGCCATCGGAAATTGCCGCCACACGCACATCTCCCAGTTGCAACCAGTAGAAGCCCGCCTGTCTGTAAAGCACTGCTGGGGGCGGCGTAGCTGCAAGCGAAGGCTGCGGCGACAATGCCGCGCCGGGCAGAACAAGTGAGGCGACTGCCGCCTGTTGAAGAAACTGACGTCTGTTCATGCGACCTCCTGTTGCGCTGGGATCACCTGGGGCAAGGATGCGGCGCCTGCATGCTTGAATGCCCTCTAGCCCCAGTATATGCTTGTTGTTGGCGGGATGCATACGGGCTTTGTTCGTTAGTTCCGTTTTTATGAACAATTGGGGCGGGTGTCAATATCCTGTTCCTGTACGCGGGTTGATGTCTGCGCCGCCCTCTTGCCTTTATACCAGGAAAAAATGATGAAAATCCTGCACCACCCGGCTGTTGAAGACATAACGGTCGAAGGTCTCCTGCATGCCCTTTCTGATCCTGTGCGCGTACAGATTCTCAAGGAAATCATGCGCTCAAATTCGCCCAAAACGTGTTCTGACTTCCTGAACATGCCGGACAGGGCCATACCAAAGTCGACCCTTTCGCAGCATTTCAGGATATTGCGCGAGGCTGGTCTGATCCGCAGCGAGAGAAGCGGGGTTGCGCTCAAGAATACTCCGCGTTGCCAGGAATTGCAGCCCCGTTTTGGGCGGATGCTGGCTGAAATTCTGGCGGCGTATGCCGAAGAGTACGGCAGAAATGATTCGGACGAATCGAGCAGGGCGTAGAGGGGTGTACGCTTGAGGGCAGGACTCAGGTTCACCTCAGGCGGGTGTCAGGTGCTTTTGCGGGCCAGCGGCTGCCACCGGAAGATCCGGCGGAAAAGCAGGACTCAAGGGTTGTGGAAGTGGTGACGACCCTTGAGGCGGACAGCCTGCTGATAGGGCAAAGGGTCGTTGTGCGGTTTCTTGCAGATAGCGGGAGTAGCCGCAAGGACTGACGGCGAGGCTCCAGGGTTTTTTGTGATGGATAAAAACAGGGCCGCCCGCAACTGCGAGCGGCCCTCAAATATTGCGCGTGGGCAACAAATAAAAAGAAACGGGAGGTCAGTGATCTGACCTCCCGGTGACTTCTGGCGGAGCGGAAGGGACTCGAACCCTCGGCCTCCGGCGTGACAGGCCGGCGTTATAACCGACTTAACTACCGCTCCGTTTTTTGGGATGGTGGGCAGTACAGGACTTGAACCTGTGGCCCCCGCCGTGTGAAGGCGGTGCTCTACCAGCTGAGCTAACTGCCCCCCCGGCGAAGATGAGTTCTACGCAAACACCCCCTCAGAGTCAAGCGAAAAAAATAAAGTAAAAAAATTTTTACAACATGAAAATTTTAACATGCTGATTTTTAAGCATAAGTTAAAAAAATGCCCAATAATGCCCTTTTGCCTGTGTTGCGGTGCTTCTTGGGGAGTGCTAGACCTCCCCTTAGCACATTACAGAACGCTGAATGCCGCTGTTTTCGCGCTTCCGGCGCAAAAGCAGCACTGTGGATGCGCCGCCGTGGAGGCGGTTTTCTGTTTTGGGCAATTCGCTGTTGAGGCACAAGAAAAATGAGATTTTTTTTCAAGCAGATATGCCTGGCGGCCTGCTTTTTTGCAGTTGGGCTTGCTGCCCAGTCGGCGCAGGCGCGTGTGGTGGAAGGCAACGTCATCATGGATCAACCCATGCGGGAGAACCTGTGCGCCCTTACCTTTGATGACGGCCCGTCGATAAACACGCCGCATCTGTTGGACATGCTGGAAGAATACGGCATCCCCGCCACATTTTTTATGTTGGGCAACCAGGCCGAGCGCCATCCCGACATCGTAAAGCGCGTCATTGCCGAAGGTCATGAAGTGGGCAACCATTCCTATTCGCACCCCAATCTGCGCGTAGTCAGCCTTGCCCGCAAAGAAGAAGAGCTGCGCCGCACAGATACCATCTTGCGCAACCTCGGGGCCTCGCCCCAGTTCATGCGCCCGCCCTATGGCTCCTATGACGCCTCTACCGAAAAAGTTGCCGCCAGCCTTGGGCTTTCCCTCATGCTCTGGTCCATGGACAGCCGCGACTGGCAGCGCCTGCCAGACAATTACGCCACCCTGCGCAACAACAGGGGCACGGTCTACGCGCCGGGCACCCTGCGCGGTATCTTTTTGTTCCACGACTCGCACAAGCGCACTGTGGACGACCTGCCGCGCATCATTCGTGATCTGCGCGCTGGCGGCTGTCAGCGTTTTGTGACGGTGAGCGACTATCTTGAGGGGCTTATGGATCCTGAACCCGGCCTGCTCATGACACGCGTCAAGCGTGGCGCGCCGGGTATGGATGAGCCTCCCATGGTTGCCCGGCATCAGGTTGAAGGCGTGCACCAGTCAGAAGAACTGCCGCCGCACAGCTTCCCTGCCGGTTCGGCTGATGTCCCTCTGGCGCGCAGCAGCACCCCCTGGCAACTGGAGGAAAGCCCCAGTTCGGAAGTGGCAGGCCAGGCCGCATTGCCCGGCAGTGCCGTTCATCCAGAGCAGAACGCCTCCCCGCCCGCGGGCAGCAGTCCAGCTCAGCCGAGAGAAGGCTCTGCTCTTTCCCCGGCTCAGGCCCCTGCCTCCTGATGCGGGGTTAATGTTTCTTTTGACATTGCGCTGCCAAAGGCGTGTAATTCAGCTAGGGCATGAGAGCATGCCTCCAGATTTTCCACTGTCCTCCCCCCCACAGGGAAGTACAAATGAAAGGCCCGGATCAACTCCGGGCCTTTCTGCTTTTCAGCAGAGAATGATTCGTGGACAGTTCTGCCCGCTTATGAAAGCCGCGTTCTAAAATCCTGGTAGCCAAATTCCCGCAACATGCGAAAGCGCGTGTCGCCCGCCGCATCGGCTTCGCAAATGCCGATGGATGGCAGGCGCAGGCCGTTGAATGTGGTGGTTTTGACCATGCTGTAAATGGCCATGTCTTCAAACACCAGTCGCTGGCCGGGCACAAGAGGCGCGTTGAAAGAATATTCACCGGCCACATCGCCCGCCAGGCAGGATTTTCCGGCAAGTCGGCATGTCCAGGCCTGTTCCCCGGCTTCGCCCGCCAACTCTGCCACATGTGCAGATTCGTAGCGCACGCGCGGGCGGTAGGGCATTTCAATGACATCGGGCATGTGGCAGGGAACGCCGATATCAAGAATGGCCACAGGCATGTCGGCCTGCACCACATCCAGCACCGTTGCCACAAGCCAGCCTGCGTCCAGAGCCACTGCCTCGCCCGGCTCAAGGTATATCTGCGCGTTGTAGCGGTCGCGCCAGTCGGTCAGGCAGCGGCAGAGCAGATCAAGATCATAGCCGGGCTTGGTGATGTGGTGCCCGCCGCCAAAGTTGATCCAGCGGCACTGCGGCAACCATTGCCCAAAATGGCGCTCAACGGCCTCCAGGGTGCGCTCAAGGGCATCTGCCCCCTGCTCGCACAGGGTGTGAAAATGCAGCCCGGAGATACCCTCCAGAGCCGCAGGATCAAAGTCCTTGGGTCTGATGCCCAGGCGCGAGCCTGGTGAGCAGGGATTGTAGATGGCGGTTGCGCCTTCGGAATGCTCAGGGTTAATGCGCAGGCCGCACTGAATCTGACGGTCCGGGCAGCGGCTCTTGTTCTGCATGGCCACTGCGGGCGCGAATTCGCGCCACTGGGCAATGGAGTTGAATACCAGATGATCCACAAGAGTGAGCAGTTCGGCCATCTCGCGCCGGTTCCAGGCGGCGGCAAAGGCGTGCACCTCGCCGCCAAAGTCCTCCCGCGCCAGCCGCGCTTCGTCCACGGAGCTTGCGCAGGCACCCCACAAGGGGCCGTGCCCCTTGGTGCGCGAAAGGAGAGGAAAGGTTGCCCAGGCTGCGTAACCCTTGAGCGCAAGAAGAATCTTGGCTCCGGTGCGCTCCTGAACTGTGCCCAGAATGGCGGCATTGGCCAGAAGCTGTGCTTCATCCAGAACAAAGCAGGGCGAAGGAATGCGGGCCGGATCGAACAGAAGGTTCTGGCAGTGCATGGATGTTCCTTTGAACAGAGGGATTTTCAGTATGGTGTCAGCGCTTGCCCAGGTTTATGCTTGCCATGCTAAACGGTTGCGCCCTTCACGCTTGGCTTTATAAAGCTGGGAGTCAGCCGCGTCGATGAGCGCCTCGAGGTCGCAGGCCTTTTGCTCAGCCATGCCGATGGAAATAGCAATGGCTATGTTGAGCGCACCGATCTGCACTGGTTTTGAACTAACGGACGTGCGAAAATTTTCAAGCTTTTGGGCAAAGTCCTCTTTGGCTATGCCCGGTGCGATCACGCAAAATTCTTCTCCGCCGTAGCGCCCGCAAATGTATGGCGCAGGAAAGGCATCCCGCAGCATGCCGCCAAGTTGCCGCAGGGCAATATCGCCCGCCAGGTGCCCGTAACGGTCATTGACCTGCTTGAAATAGTCAACGTCGATCATTGCGGCGGCCATGGGCCGACGGTCTTTTCTTGCCTCGGCCACAGCCTCTTGCGCTTCAGAGAAGAACTGACGGCGCGCCAGCAGGTTGGTGAGAGCATCGCGCTCTGCCAGGGCGCGGTTTTTGCTGATAAGATCCTGAATGTCAAGATTCATGGCAATGCGGCACAAGATCTCCTCAAAGGAGGAGCTTTTGAACACGTAATCGTTGGCCCCTGATCGTAAAAACTGGGCCCCTGCGTCTGTACCCACAGAAATAACAATAATGGCCAGCTCGTCCATCGTGTGGGTTTTTCGGATGGCGGCGGTGAGCTTGATGCCATCCATGCCGGGCATGTAGTGGTCAGCCAGCACAATGCGTATGCCGGGATGTTCCTTGAGAATTGCCAGGGCATCCAGACCGTTGCTGGCAGTGTAGGCAGTGATGCGCTGACGCCGCAGCAATCCTGATGCCTGCATACACCAGAGGTTTGAATCGTCCACAATCAGGGCTTCAACGCCGCTGTTGGCCCGCAGGCGGCTCACCACGCGCATGAGGTATATCATATCATCGGGTGTACGCTTGACAATATAATCTGTAACACCCTGCAGCATAAGGCGCTTGTATATATCTTCGTCAAAATGGGCGCTGACGACTACTACAGGAATATCCTGGGCAAGGATGGCAGGGACAACTTCGCCGTTGGGGGCATCAGGCAGGTTGAGGTCGCAAAGGGCAAGAAAAAACTGCGAGGGATTGTCCCTCAGTATTTCCAGGGCTTGCTGCATGTTTTCGGCGCATTCGCAGGAAAGCTCCAATTGTTCCTTGAGATTGTGCGCCATGAGGCGCGCTGTCGTCCGGCTGTCTTCAACGATGAGAACTTTCTGCATGGTCGCTTCCGCATGGGAGGTAGTTTGAGGCGAGATAAAAAATCGCGCCGTGCAAGAGTGCCGAACCGCGCGGCGGCTCTTAATTTTAATCGTATTGATTTTTGTTCTCGCAGTCAAAAGGGATAAAGGCTTTTGTGTGTTATATTCGCAGAACCTTCCCTGCACGGCACAGCCGACGAAACAGCGGGCCAGAGCAGCAGGAACGATCGCCTGCCGCAGTTTCCGCCCGCGAGCGCACGCAACAGCGCCTGCCCAAAGGGTTTTGCCCTTTTGCGCGGGCGCAGAATCACGTTGATATTTGGGGCGTATTGCCGCAATGAATGCGGCTCGCATGGGCGAGTCCCTTGTGGCGGTATCGGTCTTTTTTGCTTGGGGGAGCATGCGTCGTGGTCTTGGCATTCTTCCGGCAAAAAGGTAGCAATGCCCATGTCCCCATCAATATTGCTCGCCATCCTCTTTGCCGCATTTCTGCACGCACTTTGGAACATTATTGTCAAAAGCGGTGAGAACAAGCTGTTTGAAACAGGTTTGAACGCCTTTGGCGCTTGCGTGGGCGCGTTGTGCCTGCTGCCTTTTTTGCCGCCTCTGGCGCAGGCCGCGTGGCCTTATCTTGGCATGTCGTGCCTGTGCCATCTTGGGTATTACATCTGCATTTCCGCCGCGTATGAGCGGGTAGACATGTCTTTTGCCTACACCGTAATGCGCGGGTGCGCGCCCTTGCTCACCTCTCTGGCCCTGCTGGCCTTTGGCGTGAACATGTCTGTGGGCGCATGGTGCGGCGTGCTCACGCTGTGCGCGGGGATTCTGTGCCTTGCCACGGATAATATGCGCCGGGGCTACGGGTGGAGCGAAGTTTTCATCTCGTTGCGCACATCATGCATCATTATGGGGTACACGCTGGCGGACGGCCTCGGTGCGCGCGAAAGCGGCAACGCTGCCACCTACACCACCTGGATTTTTTTGATCAACGCGCTCCCCGTGCATGTTTACATTCTGTGGCGGCATGGCTGGGGCTACGTGAGCTATGCCCGTAAGCGGCTTGCTGTGGGTACGTTTGGCGGCCTGGCGAGCATGGGCTCATACGGTATTGCCCTGTGGGCCATGACCCTTGCGCCCATTGCGGTGGTGGCGGCCCTGCGCGAGACCTCGGTGATCTTTGGCATGCTGCTGGCCATGTGGCTGCTGCACGAGCGTTTTACGCCCTTGCGCGGATTTTCTGTGCTGCTGGTTGTCGGTGGCGCAGCATTGCTCAAGCTGGGGTGATCAGAGTGTTGGCGGACTAGCCCGGTGATTATGGCGGAGGACTATTGCAGGAGCCAGCCTTTGCTGAAGGCGGCGCATGTTCCCCCACTGTGCGGGATTGTTCTGCCTCTGAGGAAGAAGCCAGCACTGCCTGGATATCACGGGTGCATCGCCGGCACATTACCAACTCAATCACCCCTCGCTGTTTATCGCTGGCAGGCAACAAGAAAGGGCGCTCCCTTACGGGAACGCCCTTTTGTATTTTGAAGCAGAAACAGACTAGCTGTTTTCGCTTTCTTCAAACTTCTGCTTGAGCAGGTCGCCCAGGCTCTGACCGGCTTCTTGCGGGCCGGAATGGAATTCCTTGGGCTTGCGGCGTTCTTCTTCGTCCTTGATCTGCTTGATGGACAGGCCCAGGCGGCGCTCTTCAGCGCTGACATGGATGACCTTGGCCTGGATTTCCTGGCCTTCCTTGTAGATCTCGGCGGGGGTCTTCACTTTCTTGCTGGAAAGTTCGGACACGTGCACCAGGCCTTCAATACCTTCTTCCACTTCAACAAAGAGGCCGAAGTCGGTGATGTTGGTCACGATACCCTTGATGGTGCAGCCCACGGGGTAGGTGTTGGGCACATGGCCCCACGGATCGTCCACCAGCTGCTTCACGCCGAGGGTGAACTTCTCGTTTTCCTGATCCACGGTCAGCACCTTGGCCTGCACGGTGTCGCCCACCTTGTACAGTTCGTTGGGATGACGCACTTTCTTGGTCCAGGAAATGTCGGAAACGTGGATAAGGCCGTCGATGCCGTCTTCGATGCCAATGAACATGCCGAATTCGGTGATGTTCTTGATGACGCCTTCAAGGACGGTGCCTTCGGGGTACTTTTCAGCAACCAGTTCCCAGGGATTGGGGCGAACCTGCTTCATGCCGAGGCTGATGCGCTTCTTGTCGCCGTCCACGCCCAGGATGACCACTTCGACTTCGTCGCCGGTGTGAACCATCTGGGAAGGATGACGCAGCTTGCGGGTCCAGGACATTTCGGAAATGTGCACCAGGCCTTCAACGCCGGGTTCCAGTTCCACAAATGCGCCGTAGTCCACCAGGTTGGTGACCTTGCCGCTGCACTTGGCCCCTTCGGGGAAGCGGGCGGAAATGTCCTGCCACGGATCGGGCACGAGCTGCTTGAGGCCGAGGGAAACTTTGTTGTTGTCGCGATCAAAGGAAAGCACCTTCAGGGTCAGTTCCTGACCGATGGTGATCATTTCCTTGGGATGGCGAATGCGCTTCCAGCTCATGTCGGTGATGTGCAGCAGGCCGTCGAGGCCGCCGAGGTCAACAAACACGCCGTATTCGGTGATGTTCTTGGCCTTACCGGTAACGATCTGATTTTCTTCAAGGGTGCGCAGCAGATCCTGGCGTTTGGAATCGCGCTCCTCTTCAAGCAGCACGCGGCGAGAAACGATAACGTTGCTGCGGCGGCGGTTGATCTTGAGCACGCGGAATTCGAATTCCTGGTTGACCAGGGCATCCATATCCGGCACGGGGCGCAGATCCACATGTGAACCGGGCAAAAACGCTTCCACACCGCCGATGTCCACGGTGTAGCCACCCTTGATGCGGCGGACAATGTGGCCCTTGATGACCCGGTTGTTTTCCTGCACGTCTTCGAGCTGGTCGAACACCTGCATGCGCTTGGCTTTCTCGAAAGAAAGAGTGATGGTGCCGTCGTTTTCGTTCTTGCGAACAACGTAAACGTCAACACGATCGCCCACTTTGACGGAAATGTTGCCGGCGGGGTCGCGGAATTCTGCCGCGGGAATCTGCCCTTCGGACTTGAAGTTCACGTCAACAAGCACATTGTCATCATCCACGCGGACGATTTCGCCCTTCGTGATAGAGCCTTCCTCAAGATCGCCGAAATCGGGATTGAGGTAGTTTTCAAGGGCGCTTTCGAAATTGATTTCGTTGTCGTGCCCGGTTTCCAAACCTGCCATATGTCCAGCCTCCAAACATAATTTCCCCATAACAGGGAGGTGCCTTATTATCAGGATTTCATCAAAAGAACAAGAAAAAATACGCGCCAAATCGGCTTTAGCCGCCGAAAAACCGGGATTCTGCGCCGCTCCGGAGGGCCCCGGCGCGGCAGCCCGCGCGGGGCATACCCTGCAAGGGCCTGTCTGGCGGGGCTTGCAGGGTATGCGCACTTGACTTTTATTGCTGCATGAATTGTTTTGAAAAAGTCGGCGGGGAATTCCGTTAAAATCGGAAACAGTCGCGCTGCGGTAAGAGGGAACGAAGCTTCATCGTTCCGCCACATGGCGGGGCGCTACAGCCAGTCGCGCGAGCGGCGAAGGCGAAGTCTAGGCAAGGGGCGCAAGGCCCCCATGCCCTCAAGTCCGAATATCCTCCGGCATTTTATCCAACTTCAACCCGTCAACGCGCCATTGAGGAGGTTGCCATGCTGCGTACTACGCCGCATTCCATTTTGCATTATTTCACCCGTACCCTTTTGCCCATTCTTTTGCTGTGCGCCGTCATGGGCGCGCCTGCGCTTGCTCCTGCCGCTGAATCCGGCGCAGAGAGCCCCAAAGCAGGCGTGCTGCTGGTGGCCTTTGGCACCAGCGTTCCCGAAGCCCTGGCTTCCATGAAGGCCGTGGATGCGGAGTTCAAAGCTGCTTTTCCCGGTCAGCCTGTAGTGTGGGCCTATACCTCGCAGATTATCCGCAAAAAAATAGCCGCCGAGGGGCATCCCGTGGGCGGCATCAGCGATGGCCTCGCCCAGCTTGCCAAGGACGGCGTCAAGGTCGTGCGGGTGCAGTCGCTGCACGTCATGGCGGGCGAGGAGTTCAGCGCGCTTGAACGGGCCGTGCTTATAGATCTGCAAAAAAATCCGGGCCGCTTTGACGCCGTGTTTCTTGGCCGACCCATGCTGGAATCGAAGAAAGACGCGCAGGAACTCATTCAGGCCATCAGGGAAGACGCCAAATCCCTGCGCGGCAAGGATGCGGCCCTGGTGCTCATGGGCCACGGCCAGAGCCATGGCCGCGCGGATCTGACGTTTGAAGGCACGCGCGCCGTGTTCCACGATGCGGACAAGCGCGTGTTTATGGCGACAGTTGAGGGCGCGCGCAGCGTGGACGACCTGCTGGCGGAGCTCAAGGCCGCCAAGGTCAAGAAGGTGGTTATCGAGCCGCTCATGCTGGTGGCGGGCGACCATGCGCACAACGATCTGGCCGGGGATGAAGACGATTCCTGGGCTTCGAAGCTCAAGGCCGCAGGTTTCAAGGTGGAGGCCAACCTCAAGGGCTTGGGCCAGATTGCCGGTGCGCGGGCCATACTGGTGCGCCATGCCCGTGAAGCTGCCGATGACCTGACCAAGGAACCCAGGAAGCAGTAGCGGGCGCTTGCCTGCGCCGCATATTTGTTGGGGGAGCCGCATGAGCCGGGACAGCGCGTCTGGTTTGTGCGGCTTCTGTTTTTGGGCGCGGAAAAACGGGACTGCGGGCAGTGCCGCCTCCCGTGCAGGTTTCCGAAATTTTCGCGGGGTTTAGTGCGCTTGAGAATGTTGCGACTTAAGCCTGCCAAGCCACCAGCCAGGCCAGCATGCCGCCCTGCGCCGCAATGGCGGCCGCAAAGGCCAGCCAGCAGCCCCAAGGGGGCAATGCTTTGGGCGCAATGCCCGCAGCCAGCGCCAGTATGCCCTGAAACGCCCGTTTTAGGGGCCATAACAGGGTCAACCCGGCCCACACCGAGGCGCTCAGGGTAAAAATCTGCAATTCTTTGACTTCCCACAGCCCCACCAGCGAGGCATACAGGTCAACATTGCCGGAATTATAGGCATTGCCGATGAGTTCCAGCCTGTCCAGAGCCGGGCCGTCAGTGCAGCTTGCGCCAAGAATGAAAAAGATGCCCACAAGCCCGAGAAACAGCAGCAGGAAAAGGCCAAAGGTGCGCATTTGCCAGCGGGAATGCGCCACGCCTGCAAAATCGCCAACGCGGCGCGCAAAAAAATGCAGAGGAATAGCCAGAAGCGGTACGGGTACGATAAGCATGCCCAACCCAGGCCGCACCAGTGCAAACGACCCCCCTGCAAGCATGAGATAGCCTGCAAGCGAGATGATGGATGCGGGTGAGGCGGCAAGGGGCATACGCGCTCCAGTGTCGGCGGTTCTGGCGCGTTGAACTGGGGCGCGCTCGCATAAAATTCTATGTCAAAAAGAGGCAAAGGTCTATGCGGCAAGGGGAATTGCGATAATTTGCCGGAGAGGCGCGCCACGCGGCGATGCAGGAGCTCGCGTCGCGCAAGGGCTAGACTTCAGGCTCAACGTTCTGAGCTGGCACTTGGGCTCAGCACTCTTAGGCGGCGACTTTGGCCTGATGTTTTGGCCTGCGTTCGGGTCTAGCGTTCAGGTGTGGTGAGAAAGGCGGGTATGCTGGCCGCAGCCGCACGGCAGGCTGCGGCATCCGGGTCAAAGCAGCACAGGATGGCGCACCATGACCCGCCATCGCGCTGTTGCGCCACGCAGCGGTCTAGCTGTCTGTCCGGGCAGCTGGCGGCTGGGGCAAGGTCGGGCAGGGCAGCGCGGCAGGCCGCTTCAAGCCGCAGACACTCGGTTTGCGCCTGATTCTGCTCTTTTGCCTGATTTTTTGCTGCATTGGCGTGCCGGGCGCACCATGCGGGGCTGTCCACATCCGCTATCTCTCGCGCGGATGCAGCGGAGGGCAACAGGCACAGGGCCAGCAGGCATGCGGCGGCAAGGCCCATGATAAAGGCGCAGGGCAAAAGCCCCGCGCCAGTGCAATCAATATCTTTCGCCACGGCTAGCGCTTGTCCACCACGCGCTTGGATTTGCTGAAGGTTCGCGGCAGGCTGGCGTAGTCCGCCACGCTCACGGAAACGCGGGCCATGATGGCCTTGTGCAGGCGGGTTTCCAGCTCGTGGGCCAGGGCGGCATCGTTGCCTGCGGTCTGCCCCTGTCCGCGTTCCACGGTGAGGGCCAGATGGTCGAGGGAGCGATCGTCGCGGGTGAGTTCCACCTGATACTCGCCGCCAAGCTCCGCAAACTGGCCGATGACTTCCATGAGCTGACCGGGGTAGATGTTCACGCCACGGTAAATGATCATGTCGTCCGAGCGCCCGAGGATGCGGTCGTGGCGCGGCATGGCAAGGCCGCAGGAGCACTTGCCCGGCAGCAGTCGCGAAAGATCGTGGGTGCGGTAGCGCAGCAGGGGAACGGCCTCCTTGCACAGACTGGTCACGACCATTTCGCCCACTTCGCCCTCGGCAACGGGCTGCATGGTGGCGGGGTCGAGCACTTCAATGATGAAGAGGTCGGCCCAGTAGTGCAGGCCTTCGTGGGCGTCGCAGTCGATGGCGGTGCCGGGGCCGTACATTTCGGTCATGCCGCCGATGTCGTAACAGCCCTCAAGGCCGAGCTTGCTTTCAATGGCGAGGCGCATCTTTTCACTGCGGGTTTCTGAACCGCAGACCATGCGCTTGAGTTTGATCTTGCCGCGCAGGTCGGCGCGCTCCACTTCTTCTGCCAGCAGCAGAGCCATGGATGCCGTGGCCGTAAAGCCGGTGGCGCCCAGATCCTGCAAAAGCTGCAAGTGCATTTCAAGGTTGCCCGGCCCCACAGGCACAGTGAGCATGCCAAGCCTTTCGCTGCCCGCCTGAAAGCCCGCGCCAGCCGTCCACAGGCCGTAGCCCACGGCAAGTTGCATGCGGTCTTCGGGGGTAAAGCCCGCCAGTTCAAAGCAGCGGGCGATCTGGAGGCTGAACGTATCAATATCGCGCTGGGTATAGGCCAGAATCTTGCGTTTGCCCGTGGTGCCGCTGGAGGCATGGATGCGCGCCACATCACGCGGCGGCACGCAGAGAAGCGGCAGGGGATAGCCCTCGCGCAGGTCTTCCACATCGCAGGTGGGCAGGCGGCGCAGGTCGTCCAGGCTTGTGATGTCGTCCGGCTTCAGGCCGCAGGCTTCCAGCTTTGCCCTGTACTGGGGCGAATTCCAGGCCTGACGCACGGTGTCGCGCAGACCTTCAAGCTGTTTCTGGCGGATATCCTCATCGGTGAGCTGGGGAATAAAGCGATACGACATGAAGCTCTCCTGATTCCATTGGGGTCATGGGCTTGAAAAGAAAATAAAAACCACACTGCGGTTTTTTTGCGCCGCAGGCAAGCCTAAAGGGCGCTGTTGCCTACAGTTTACCCCCAAGTGCAAACACTTCGCGCACCGAGAGCATGCGCTGGGCCGGTTCGGCGTCCTTTTGCTGTTCCAGCGCAAGCATGAGCAGTACACGGGCCTTGGCGGGCGAAAGCATGCCGCCGGGCACAAAACCCTCGTATTCATCAAGGGGCGTCACCGGGCCGGAGCCGGTGCGGCTGCACCGGATAACAGGGATGCCCCCTGCAATGGCCTGCCGCAGCTCGTGGCGCACTGCATCGGGCATGGAGCCATTGCCCAGGCCCGCCAGCACTATGCCCGCGCTGCGTTCCATGGAATAGCGCACAAGATCAACAGGCATACCCGCGCAACCGTAAATCACATCCACGCGCGGCAGATTTTTGCGGCCCGCAAGTTCGGCAAAGGTACCGGCCAGAGCGGGATTTTCCTCCCCGCCGTAGTAAAACTGAGGTTCGCCGTTGATAACCCGGCCAAGGCAGCCTGACTCCAGGGCGCGGAAGGCCTCCACATCAAGCGTGGCGACCTTCACTGCTGTGCGGGCGGAGAGCACCCTGCTGTTCATGACCAGCAGCGCGCCGCGCGCCTGCGCCTGCGGGCAGGCTGCCACAGCCACTGCATCGCGTATGTTGATGGGGCCGTCCGCGCTCAGCGAGGTGGCGGGGCGCATGGAGCCGGTCAGCACAACGGGCTTGGGGCTGGCAAGGGTGAGGTGCAGATAGAAGGCTGATTCTTCCAGCGTGTCTGTGCCGTGGGTCAGCACCACGCCGCAGATTTCGGGGTCGTCCAGCGCCTTGGCGCACTGCTCGCCCAGCATGGCCCAATGCTCGGGGGTGATGTTTTCGCTGGGCAGGTTGCCGCATTGCACGCTGGTGATGCGGGCCACGCCCTCGATGCCGGGCAGGGTTTCGAGCATGCTGTCAACGGTGAGCACACCCGCCTGATAGCTGATCTGCTCAAGCGGCGTGGG
This sequence comes from Pseudomonadota bacterium, assembly GCA_023419375.1. GTDB lineage: Bacteria > Desulfobacterota > Desulfovibrionia > Desulfovibrionales > Desulfovibrionaceae > Desulfovibrio. The sequence goes on along the minus strand of JAEZYD010000002.1, from coordinate 5,758 downwards.
AGCAACGCCCGCAATGGTGCCGCCCGTGGCAATAAGGGCCACCTTGGGCAGGGAGGAAGCGCTGGAACTGGTCGATGACGAAGAATGATTGCTCATGGTGGCTCCTGCGGCGCGCTTTGCCTAGGGACGGCAGATTGCAGCCGCTTTGTCGTGAACAGTGTTCGCCGCAGTCCAGAGCATATCTGTCTGCGGTTCGTTGGTATGCGGGCAGATGCTGCGCCCGGTGGGGGCAAAGCCCATACGGGCATAAAATGCCAGGGCGCGGCGGTTTTTTTCATACACGCTACAGCGGAGGCTGGCGTTCTTTTGGTCGGGAAGTTCAGCCAGAACCTGTTCCTGCACCCGTTCCAGCAGTTGCCGCCCAAGGCCCTTGCCCCACCAGCGGGGCAGCACGAACAATCCCGCCAGATACGTGCAGTTGCCATCCGGCAGAGTTGCGGCAAATGCGGCGGGTTCTGCATCGGCGGTCAGCAATAAAACCTGCGAGGAAGGCAGGTAGCTTTCCGCCATAGCCGCCCGTTGCCCGCGCCAGAACGCGGCAGGCACAAAGTCATGCCCTGCCAGAGAGGCCGCCAGCCAGATATCGGCGCAGGTCGAGTAATCCTTGGTAGATGCGGCCCTGACTGTTGTTACAGCCGGGCGAAGTGCGGCATGCCCTGCGGGTGTGGGAAAAAGTGTCGTTTTCATGGCCTCCCTCTGCTTAAGCGAGCCAGTGCAGCGCGTCAACCGCCGGGAACGCAGTGCCGCCCCTGAGCTTGTGAACTGGTGCGCGTTGCTTGGATTTGGGACAACATTAGTGTAGCGTGCCGCAATGGACAAAAAGAAAATACTCCTCGTGTCGTTAGGGCATTTGTCGTGCGATATTAACGGCGGAGCCTTGCCCGCCATACTGCCGTTTTTGCGGTCGGCCTTTGATCTGAGTTATCAGGCCACGGGCGGGCTGATGTTTGCCTACTCCTGCCTGTCGTCCATGATCCAGCCGCTGTTCGGCCTGCTTTCAGACAGGTTTTCCAAACCCTGGTTTATTCCTGTTGGTGTGCTGCTGGCGGGCTGCGGCCTTGCGGCCATTGGCTGGATGTCCGGCTACTGGGGAATTTTTGCGGCTATCGGCCTGAGCGGCATTGGCGCGGCCCTGTTCCATCCGGAAGGGGCGCGTTTTGCCAATGCGGTGTCGGGGCAGAACAAGGGCACAGGCATGAGCCTGTTTTCCATTGGCGGCAATGGGGGCTTTGTGCTGGGGCCGCTGCTGGCCACGGCCTGCCTTGGGGCCTTTGGCCTGACGGGCACGACGGTTTTTGCCGTGCTGGCTGTGATAACGGCGAGCATCCTGGTGTGGTCCATCGCCCGCATGGGCGCTACCAAGAAGGTGGGCGCGGCGGCAGGCGGCAAGGCCGGGCCAGCCCTCGCGGCGGAGGGAGAAACCCCCGGCGAAAACAACTGGCGCGAATTTTCAAAGCTGACGGTCTCCATCGTTACCCGTTCCATCACCTTTGTGGGCTTTAACACCTTTATTCCGCTCTACTGGGTCAGTGCCTTCGGGCAATCCACGGCAACGGGCGCGGTGGCTCTGACCTTTTTCAGCGTATGCGGCGTTATCAGCAACTTTTTTGGCGGGATGCTTTCTGACAAATTCGGCTACCGCGCCGTCATCCGCGGGGTATTCGCCCTGCTGCCGCCAGTGGTGGCGGTATTCAGCCTGAGCAACAATCTGTACGCGGCATGGGCCTTGCTTCCGCTGCTGGGCTTTGTGTTGTACGCGCCCTTCAGCGCGCAGGTGGTGCTGGGGCAGCAGTATCTTGCCAAGAACATCGGCTTTGCCTCTGGCATTACCCTTGGCCTGGCAACCAGCCTTGGCGGCGTGGTTGCCCCGCTGCTCGGCTGGATTGCAGACAACTACGGCATGGCAGCCACTTTTCAGTCGCTGGCGGCGCTTTCCATTGTGGGCGCGATTTTTGCCTATTCCCTCAAACCCGTAACCGTGAAGAAGGAAAAGAAGGCATGAACAGCAAACAAAAAACGGAACCTCCCCATGCAGCACACGCGCTGACGCGCGAAGTGCCGCTCATCGGCACTGTGCGTATTGTGGAGTGCGGGGGGAGCATAATCCGGCTTGATCTTGGCCCCACGGCCCCCTTTGAAGCATTGAAAAATATCACTGAGCAGGAAACGCCACTGCTGAAGGAAGCCTTCAGGCAGCTTGATGAATACCTGACCGGGAAGCGCCGCGATTTTGATTTGCCCCTTGCCCCGGAGGGCACGGACTTTCAGCGCGGCGTGTGGAATGCCCTGCAAACGATACCTTACGGGCAGACCCGCAGCTACAGACAGGTAGCCGAAGCCGCCAATTGCCCCAAGGGATACCGGGCGGTCGGCCTTGCCAACAATCGCAACCCCATTGCCATATTCATTCCCTGCCACCGCGTTATCGGCGCGGACGGCAGCATGGTTGGCTACGGCGGCGGATTGCCGATCAAGGAAGCCCTGTTGCATCTGGAGGGCTACCTGTAGCCGCAGGCTTTTTCAGACGACACGTGTACCTTTTTGAGGCCGTCCTTCGGGGCGGCTTTTTTTGCGCGCGCAGTTCTTCCTGCCCGGAGAGCAAGCCTGCGCCGGGCGCTGCAGCTTCCCTCTCGCGCTTTTCACATCTGGCTGCGTTCTTTGTGTTGCTATGTGTGCGTTCGGCTCTGGCGATAATGTTCACAAATGATGTAACATAATGAAAATATAATATTAATTTGGATTATGGTTTGTGCATAATCTGGCCCTGCGAGCGCAAGGGGGAACCCCGGTTCCGCTATCGGGCAGAATGTCGGCATTGTGCGCAAGCGCAAAAAATAAGCGTCGATATTGTGCAAAACTAGAATAAATAAATGTAATTTTTACGTTTATTTTGAACATTTCAAGGATTGTCAGCCGTATCGCCTCAGCTCCTGTTCTCGGGAGCGCCCATTATCGCACGGCGTATAAAAAATGGCAGCGGCAGGATGAAGGCTCCCCTCCATTCTGCCGCTGCCGAAAATCCATGCCCTAAATGCGGGCGCTCAAATTGTGCGCAATTATGTTATTATGCTGTTATTACTGAGATAATTATCTGGGCAAACTGTTCCTAACCACGGGAGGGTTTGCCCAAGGGCAAGGAACCTGCCCAAGCGCCGGAAACTAGAAGAATTAGGGGAATCACGGGCGCTGCGGGCGCACGGGCAGCGTGGGGCCAAGGTCTATGCCCGCAGGGCTGACCAGTGCGCGGAAGGGATACATCTCCACCCCTGCGGACAGCGCTTCATAAAACAGGGTGGCATAAGCAGGATCAATGAAATCCGCCGGAGCAAAGCATTCCCCGTCCGGGCGCTGCACCAGATAGAACATGGCCGCGCGTTCGCCGCAGGCTACGATGTTCATAAGCTCGCGCAGATGCTTTTGCCCACGCTCGCTGGCTGCATCGGGGAAGCATGCGGCGTTGTCTTCCACCATGGTGACGTTTTTGCATTCCACCCACAGGGGCGGCAGACCGGGGGCCGTGAGCAGGCCGTCCAGCCTGCTTTGCCCGCGTTTGGCCTCGCGCACAAGTGTGGTGTAGCCTTGGGCAAAGGGCAGGCGGCCCGCATGAAAGGCCGCCTCAAGCATGCGGTTGGGGGTGCTTGTGTTCACGCCCACCCAAAAGCCGCTGGCAGGGGAGGGCGCGCCGGATTCGTGTGCGCCATGCTCATGTGGGCCATGCTCATGTGGGCCATGCTCATGTGGGCCAGGTTCATGTGAGCCAGATTCGTGCGCGCTCTCAACCAGTTCGGGCACGGCCCTGTGCGCCAGCCACACGCATTCCTGCGTGTATTTGAGCTTACGGTCAGGATTGCTTGCCGGGGATGCCAGCACCGGCGCGCCCGGCAGGCACAGGCCCAGCATGCTGCCGGAGTTGTTGCTGTGCACCCACAGGTCTGCGCCCTGATGCTGCAACAGCACGCTGAAGCGTTTGCGGCGTGCCACAAAGGCGGCCACAATGCAGTGGGGCGGCAAGGGCAGCAGCGGGGCAGCGGTGGCGGGGCCGGGCTGGCCACCGCATGAGGGCCGGGAGGTATCGGCAGCGCCCGTATGTGCTGCATTTTTGGGTTCAGAGCTCATTTACACCCCGATATGAAGCTGCTAGAAACAGCCAGTTGTGAGTACGCCTGCCGATTGCGGGTGCGTTGCATACGCCAAGGAGCCCCCTTATGCAGATTTCAGACCGTCTGAGCAGTATCAAACCTTCTCTGACACTCAGTGTCAACAGCCGCGCCCTCGAGCTTAAGGCCCAGGGCATTTCAGTAATCAGCCTTGCCGTGGGTGAGCCGGACTTTCCTACGCCCAAACACGTTTGCGAGGCTGCCAAAGCGGCTATTGACGACAATTTTTGCCGCTACACCGCCGTGCCGGGCATTCCCGAACTCCGCAAGGCCGCGGGCGCGTATTTTGAAAGAAACTACGGCGTTCCGGTGCCGATGGAATCCATTGTTATCGGCGCGGGCGGCAAGCACTGCCTCTATAATTTCATGCAGGCCATGCTCAACCCCGGCGACGAGGTGCTTGTGCCCGCCCCGTACTGGCTCAGCTACCCCGATATGGTCATGCTGACCGGCGCAACCCCCGTGCCTGTGCTGGCCGGGCCGGAGCAGGGCTTCAAGGTGACGCCCGCCATGCTTGAGGCGCACACTACGGATAAAACCAAGCTGCTCATTCTGAACTCGCCCAGCAACCCCACTGGCGCGGTCTACACCGAGGCCGAGTTTACGGCCATCATGGATTGGGCCATTGCGCGCGGGCTGTTTGTGCTTTCTGATGAAATTTACGACCAGCTTGTGTTCGCCCCTGCCAAAATGACCAGCGCCATCCGCTGGTTTGCCAAGTATCCTGAGCAGGTGGCCGTGCTCAACGGCCTCTCGAAGAGCTACGCCATGACAGGCTGGCGCGTGGGCTTTTTGGCTGCGCACCCGACCCTGATCAAAAAAATATCGGCCATGCAGGGCCACAGCACCTCAAATATCTGCTCCATCGCGCAGAAGGCGGGCCTTGCGGCCCTGACCGGCAGCATGGAGTGCGTGGACAAAATGCGCGAGGCCTTTGTGCGGCGGCGCGATTTTGCCATGAAGATCATTGAAGGCTGGCCCTTTGCCATCTGCCCCAAGCCCGATGGCGCGTTCTATCTCTTTTTGGACGTCTCCAAGTGCTATGGCGGCAGCGTGAACAACTCCACCGACCTGTGCACACTGCTGCTCGACAAGGCCCACGTGGCCGTGGTGCCGGGCGCGGCCTTTGGCGATGACAAGTGCATCCGCTTCTCGTACGCTGTGGGTGACGACGTGCTCAAGGGCGCGCTGGAAAGCATTGGCGCGGTGCTTGCCGAGCTGGCCGCGGAGCCGAAATAGCGCGGAAAAACGGGGCAGAATTGCCGCCAAAACATCCGCTGTAAAAAAAATGCAAAATTGTATTGACAGTTAGGCTAGTTTTGGTCATTCTGCTTTTCGCCGTGGGGCTGTAGCTCAGTTGGGAGAGCGCTTGAATGGCATTCAAGAGGTCAAGAGTTCAATTCTCTTCAGCTCCACCAGATAGGTAATCAAAACCCCCGATCATTGAAAAATGGTCGGGGGTTTTTGGCTTATATAAACATGAGTCCACAACTCAAGAAAAACTATGCGCTTTTCAAGTCCTGAATCAGATTCGTCAATTCTTGGGTCTGAACTGCCAAGTCAGAAACAGCCTTGGCGGCTTCTGACATGGCTTCAGCGAT
>JAEZYD010000059.1 GCA_023419375.1 Pseudomonadota bacterium | reverse complement strand
AAGCAGATTCTGGAATTTGTTAACATGGTCAACGACCAGGTTCAGTCCATTGCAACTGCCAGTGAGCAACAATCGGCTGCCAGCGAAGAAATCAATCATTCTGTGGAACAGGTAGCCACCATTTCTGTTGAAACTGCTCAGGCTATGGAACAGGCATCTAGCGCCGTGGCTGAACTTGCGCAGCAATCCCAGGCACTGCAGCGACTTATTGATCAGATGAAGAACGGATAACCGCGTATTCAAAAGGGCGCTCAGTGGTCTGCTCCCCGTCAAGTGGACAGGTCAAAAAAGGGCAAGACGGATAATCAAGCGGCCAGCTTTTTTCGAAATTCTATCGGAGAGAGCTGGCCGAGCCTTTTTTGAAATCTCTCCGTGTTGTAAAAGCGTATGTGCTCTTCCGCCAAAGCAATGGTCGCCTGCGGACTGCACAAACTCTTCCCCACAAATGCCTCGGTTTTAAGACAGAAAATGAACGGTTCCCTACAGGCGTTGTTCAGGCTGGCAAACGCAAGGCCGAGAGTATTTCTGGCTGAAAAGCTACAGGCAATAATCTCGTTAAGGTGTCGTCAAATGGCTTCCAGTTTGAACTCCAAGCTATGGAACGCATTCTTTCTACCAGACATAAACACCCCCATCGGGTTACAGCGTTCAGCCAAGACGGCCTTTATCTCGCTGTCTCCTCTGAGGGGGCATATCAAATGGACGGTCCTTTTATTGTCAGGCTGTCCATGGGCTGGATCCATTTGAACTGTAGTAGGCAGGGGATGCGTATCTGATACTGCTTGAGGCAACAAGTGCCAGGAGCAGAGCAAATGCTCCAGAGGCAGCGATTTCTCTGCCTTTGAAGTAGTGTAAAACGATATTAAGGCATTGCACGGAATACTTATTGCATCAATTTAATTAGCGCATCCTTTGATGCCAGATATTTTCGCGCCAAATCCTCCCGTTGAGCTGCGGGCACACATGTTAGTTCAAAAAGGGCGTTGTGCGTTTCCTGCCCAAGAGGTAAGCGAGAGATATCAGGCATTCTGGTTAAGACCGCATTGACGGCATCCGATACTTCAGCGCCTGCGCCGAACCGTTGCACATGACAGCGCAGTTGAAACAAATACAGTCGAACGACATCACTATTTCTGACCGCATCTGAAACAGGAAATCTTAGTGCCTTGCACAATGCAAGCGATGCGCGTCGCATCAGATCTGTTTCAATGGTTCCGCCAGCGATAGCTTGGCTCAATAGTGCAGCAGCGTGCACTACATATCCGGCAAAAAATCCCTGTGGCGGGAAATTTGTTCCCGAAGTCGCCGCCTCATTTATTAGCTCCCCTGCACGTTGCAGAACCTGCCGTTCAAAGTCGGCCATGACTTTTGCATTAGTGGACACGCTTAAGGCGTGTTTGCGGTATAGTACCAGAGCATTGCTGTTTGTATAAAAAAGTTTGTTATGCGCTGCCACTCGCAACCAATAGTCGTAATCTTCGAGTGACGGCAGCGTTTCATCAAAAAAACCCACGTCTTCAATTAAATTGCGCCGCGCCAGAAAACAGTGAACGGGTGCAATGTTTGAAGCACAAAGATGCAGTGCGTGGCTATCTTTGCAAAGCCCCCACATGTCTATCTTGCGCTTATCCTTATCAAAAATGAGGCAATTGCCTATGGTGACATCAACCTCAGGCATTTTTAGCAATATATCTGCCTGTTCGCGCAGGCAGCCTGGCGCGAGCAAGTCATCCGCGTCCAAAAAAAGAACCGCATCCCCTGTTGCGTGCCGGATTCCTTCGTTTCTGGCAGCCGATGGGCCACCGTTTTTGCGGGGCACAACTTGAAGATGACTGCCTTTTTGATCTGCAAGGGCTTCCAGAACAGCAAGGCTATTGTCAGTTGAACCGTCATCAATCGCAATGATCTCCAGTTCAAATGGGCCTTCCTGGCATTCAACACTATTTATTGTTTCAGAAATGTAATTTTCATAGTTAAATACCGGAATTATGACTGATATTTTCATTTGTTGCTGTGCCCTTGCGCAGAAAAGTATCTGGAGGTAGCCGCAGTGCCCCGGCCTTGGAAAGAGGCAATTCTTCGGACCAGCCAACGGCAAAACTGACGTGGATAATTTCAGGGGCTATGTCACCCTGTAAAGCCTATTTTATGAAGGGTACCCCGCCTGGCTCAACATGTAAATTTATTCCACCGGCCTATTGCCGTCAAAACTCTTGTGCGCGTTGACGATTGGTGAAGTCAGGCAGGCAGAAGTCATCGGGCAGATTATGGGTGTGATTGCCGATATTGCCGATCAGACGAACCTGCTGGCTCTGAACGCCGCCATCGAAGCCGCTCGCGCAGGTGATGCCGGGCGTGGTTTTGCTGTGGTTGCTGATGAAGTGCGCAAGGTTGCTGAAAAGACCATAGCCGCTACCCATTCTGCTGAAACTGCTCAGGCTATGGAACAGGCATCTAATGCCGTAGCTGACCTCGCGCAGCAGTCCCAGGCATTGCAGCGACGTATTGATCAGATAAAGAAGGGATATCCCTCTCAGCCCGCGTATCCAAAAGGCCGTTCAGGAATGGGCGGGCTTTTTTGTTTGATGCACTGGTTATATTGAGACTTTACATCATCCGAAGAGGCTCAGTTGCTTGGGGGTTTGCTTCTCTTCAAAGGTACTCAGGTATTGAAAGATCTGCTCAGGCTCATGCATTATGCCGTGCTGCAAGCAGTAATGCCGGAAAAATTCCATCAGGTATTTGCTGTTTGGGCTGCTCAATATGTATTGTGTGCCATAGATACGAATGTACCTTTCCTTCATTCCAGGAAAGTGCCGATCAAGCTGACTATAGAAGTGTTGTCGGTTTCCCTGGCGAAGCGTCATTCCCATGCCAAAATTAATGATACCGCGCACCTTGGCCTCAGAGCAATACTCCAGAATCCCCGCGATGTTTTCTTCTGTATCATTAATGAACGGGAGTATGGGGCAAAGCCATACCACTGTCGGGATTCCGGCATCTCGTAAACGGAGCAGCACATTAAAGCGCTCTTTTGTCGTGCTTACGTTGGGTTCAATCTTTTTGCATAACTCTTCATCGTGTGTTGTCAGGGTGATCTGAACAACGCACTTGGCCTTATCATGAATTTTTTGCAACAGGTCGAGATCGCGTAATATCCGATCCGACTTTGTGATCACGGTAAAACCAAAGCCATACTCATGTATCAGCGACAAGGCCTTTCTGACATTTTCGATTTCCATTTCGGCCGGAATATATGGATCTGTCATGGAGCCTGTGCCAATCATGCACTTTTTCCGTTTGCGCTGCAGGGCGTTCTCAAGCAGTTCTATGGCGTTTTCTTTTACTTCTATATCTTCAAATTCATGCTCCATGCCATAGCATGTGCTGCGAGAATCGCAATAGATACATCCATGCGAACATCCTCGATAGATGTTCATGCCATTTTTAGCGGATAAAATTCCCTTTGCCTTCACGAAATGCATCTGTTCGTTTCCGCCTGACTGTTGTGCCATGGCCTGTTGTTCTTGCTTGGCGTGTCGCGCTGCTCTTGCCATATGCGGCAGCTATCCCCGCTGCCGGCTTTCCCTTTGCTGGTGGCGCGGGCGAGCGGCGGCAAGGTTTGTTCTTTGGGCTGATCTATTGCCCCGCAGGGCCGTTGCTGAATGATTTAACAAGGGGGTTCTTTTCGTGGCTGCCGCGTGTCTTTGCAGGCGGGCTCTGTCTGTCCATTGGCGTCAGACGAAAAAGTTGCCCACGCGAGGTGTTCGCGGCATATCCCTGAAAAACCGTGCCTACGCGCTGCACATTGCCTTTCAAGTCAAGAGCGAGGCCTGTTTCTTGATTGGTAAGCGCGTAAAATTTCCCTTTAGCAATGACCTTCCATCGCTGATTGTTGCCGCCGTGCCATGGGAATATGATGATAGGAACGCCATTGTATTTTTTACTTTCAGATGAATCCAACACCATTACCAGCCTGGGCGCAATAATTTTGTAGTAGTCGTTACCCAGGTGCTCAAAGCGCCATATGCCCGCCTGTTCGTCCTGCCCAAGCGTAACCCGTTCCCTCGCGGTCATGCCGCTTGAAACAACAGCCAGATTGCTGTCTGCCATCTGAACAAGGTAGTCGCCATCCGCAATTACAGCGGCAAGGGCAGCCTGCGGAAAAATGAGATACACGGTCAGCAGTATCGCCAGTCTGGAGCATGCGGCAACGCCTGAAGCTTTTTTTATGACTTTCTGCGTGTTCTTCATGGGGCCTCATTATAGGGCAAGGCGCCGTTGTGCGTGGCTGCCGCTGGCAGGCAAGAAGAGCAAGTGGACAGATCCTCGCAGTATTGGGGCTCTGCAAGTATCTATCTGGTATTTAACTCAGTTTTAATCAGCTGGTCTAGCAATTTGTTGCCGCTGCCCATCGCTTTGTGCTGTCTGTGCAGATAATTGCACGCATGCTTTTGGTAATGCCATGGACAAATTGTCTTAACAATTTTGTTCTGATTAAAAAATAATTTATTCTTTATTATGCGCTGTTGCTGAAAAATGTTTGTCAATTTTTTATTAAGGTAGTTTATTCTTGGCAGAATTTTTTATAGTAAATATGAGAGAATTGCATGATTTCATATTATAAAGAGAAATTGAATACGGAAGATATGCAAGTGTTGTATTTGCAAATGGGACTGCAGCATCTGGCTGAAGAAATTTTTTTTGGATAGCCGATGTTTTCATATCGATTATATCGCAGAAAATTTAGACAAATAATTAATAAAATTTTTTATAATTTCATATTTTTCTATTTAAAATAGCATGAGAGATCAAAAGTGTATTTTTTAGATCGGGTATACTTTTAAAAAATCCCCTAAATGTATATAAGCAATTGCCGAATATATGATAATACCGATTTTTTGTGCCGAGGGAGTGGTTCGGGCTTTATGATGCACGCATAACAAGGAAGGAACGAACATGTCAAAAATTTCAACTATGCAAAAATTGTTTGGTTTAAGTTTGTTGCTTTCATTGTTTACAGTTGGTGTAGGGGGCTTTAGCGTAAAGGAGTTAAGTAATATATCTGATGATGTGGACGAGCTGTATTCTGTCCACATGCGTGGGCTTGATCTTGCCAGAGCCATAAACATTACTGTGCTGCGCATTGTGCGTAGCGAAAAAAATCTCATCATAAGCACAACGGATGAGGAAAATAACAAACAGCTCAAATCGCTTGCTGAGGAATACATCATTCTTGATAACTATCTAAAAGAAATACAAAACTACTTTATTTCTGCAGAGGGGCAAATGTTCCTTGCAAAAATGTTTGGGGTTATCAAAGAATGGCGGGACATTCATAATAAGACTGTTGAGCTGGGTAAAACCACAGACCCAATCATGAATGCCAAGGCGCAGTCTGTTTCTTTAACTGCAGGCATGGAAAAGACGCGTGAGCTGTCAACGACGATTCAGGATGTCGTTGAGACAAAGATTGATTATGCACGGAACGTCAGTCAGCAAAGCAAGGCCGATTTTGTGCTTGCCAGAAATATTACGGTGGGCGGGGTTGCGCTGTCCCTGCTGTTCGGTATCGGCCTGGGATATCTGCTTGCCCGCAACATGCTCCGCCAGCTTGGCGATGAACCTGCATCCCTTGCCAATCTAGCCTTGCGGATTGCTGGCGGCGATTTGAACGCTCAGTTTAATCCCAATCGGAGAGAAATTGGCGTTTTTGGCGCCATGAAGCAAATGGTCGCAACCCTCAAGGGAAAAATAGCCGAGGCTGATCAAAAAAGTCAGGAGGCAAGGGAAGAATCTGAACGCGCCCATCAGGCCACCCTTGAGGCGGAAGCCGCACGAAAGCAGGCGGAACGCGCCAAAGCTGAAGGTATGTTGCAGGCAGCCCGGCAACTTGAAGGCGTTGTTGAAATAGTAACCTCTGCATCAGAGGAGCTGTCTGCCCAGATTGAGCAGTCCAGCCGTGGAGCGGACGAACAGTCGAGCCGCGTGCGCGAAACAGCCACGGCGATGGAAGAAATGAATGCCACAGTGCTTGAAGTGGCAAAAAACGCGCAGCAGGCGGCGGACGTCTCCAGTCAGGCGCAGAAGCAGGCTCTTGAAGGCGCTAAAATCGTCAGTGATGCCGTCAAGAGCATAGAATCGGTGCATGACCAGTCGCTGTCCATCATGAAAGATATGAACGATCTGGGCCAGCAGGCAGTGGGTATCGGCCAAATCATGAACGTTATCGCCGATATTGCCGATCAGACAAACCTTCTGGCGCTCAATGCCGCCATTGAAGCCGCGCGGGCCGGTGATGCCGGGCGCGGATTTGCCGTGGTTGCCGATGAGGTGCGCAAGCTTGCAGAAAAAACCATGACTGCGACGCAGGAAGTGGGGCAGGCCATCAAAGGCATTCAGGAAGGTACAAAAAAGAATATTGATAATGTGGATAAGTCCGCAGGATCCATTGAAGAAGCCACGCAGCTTTCAATCCGCTCCGGCGACTCGCTGAAGCAGATTCTGGAAAACGTGCATCTGGTCAACGACCAGGTGCAGTCCATAGCCACTGCCAGCGAGCAACAATCTGCTGCCAGCGAGGAGATCAATCGCTCTGTGGAGCATGTTGCCACAATATCGTCAGAAACAGCGCAGGCCATGGAGCAGGCCGCAAAGGCGGTGGCCGATCTGGCGGAGCAGTCTCAGGTACTTCAGGGGCTTATTCGCGAAATGAAAAGTCAGGGCTAATCAGATGCCCGGCAGAGGGTCGCTCAGCTTGTGCGGCCTTCTGCCAAAGCAAGGGATATCTGGTGCTACATCATTTCATTGAGTTTTTGCAGGTGGATTTTTGATCCTGCCACAAGCAGCACATCGCCCGCCTGAACTACCGTGTCAGCTCTGGTTTTTTGCAAAATGGGGTTGCCCTGGCTTTTAATGGCCAGAATGATAACGTCATGCGATTTGGTCAGGGCAGCTTCCGCCAGGCTTCTGTCCACAAGGGGCGACGTGTCCGAAACCAGGAACTCATCGAGCAGCACTTCATCGTTGGTGTTGCTGCGGTGCATGAAGGATTCAACCAGGGGCCGCTGGATGGCCTGGGCTATGGACTGACCGCCGATCATGTGCGGCAGGATGACGCGGTTGGCCCCTGCGGTTTTGAGTTTGCTGATGTGGCGGTTGTCGCTGGCGCGCGAAACAATGTAGAGATCGGGGTTCATGGCCCGGGCGGAGAGCACCACATACACGTTGGCGGGATCGTTGGACATGGAGGCCACAAGCGCCTTGGCCCGGTCAAGCCCGACACGCATCATCACGCTGTCTGACGTGGCATCGCCAAGCACAAGAAAATAGCCCGCGCTCTCGATTTCTTCAGCTTTTTTGTCATCGGTTTCAACCACAACCACGTCAACGCCGTCTGCGGCGAGTTCTGCGGCCACTACCCGGCCCACCAAACCAAAACCGCATAAAACGCAATGGCCTGAAAGTGCCGCAATTGCCTTGTCCACTCTGCGCCTCCGCATCATTTGAAAAACGCGCCCTTCTGAAGCCAATTGCACAAAATAACCAATGAGAAGCGCAAAATATACTACGCCAGAAATAATTACGGCACTGGTAAGCAGCTTTCCCTGCTCACTCAGAGGGTGTACTTCTCCGAACCCGATCGTTGAAAGGGTGATAAGCACCATGTAAAAACCGTCAGATAGCGGCCAGCCTTCAACATATTTATACCCCAGACTGCCAAGTATAAATATAACAAAGAGCACTGTGCCGTTGATCATTAACGGCCAGAATATGCCCATGCGCTGTCTAATGCGCAAAAGTCTTATATAGAGCTTCTTTCTCAATCATTGCTCCATTGGTGGGCAGTCAAACCTATCTTGTTGCATAGCTTGTCGCCGTAAGTGCAATTACGCCACCTTGGGCAAGCATGTGTGATTTGCTGGTTGTGCTAAGTGATTTACGAGCGAATCCTCCAGAATTCAACTGAATATGCAGCAGATCTGAAATATTTTTTCCTTTCTTTGCAAAGTACAAAAAAGGCCTGAAAAACATGGAGTGGAAAGCTGTTTAAAGTGATTGCCGTGCTGATGCGAAATGCCCTGCAGTGAGCTCTTTTGTAATGATTAATAAGGCAAAAAAACAAATGATAATTGGGGGCTAATAAATTTAATATGCTGATATTTTCGGCTGTTAGCAGGAAGATCGTTGAAGGTTTTTCGAGGGTGATTTTTTTTGACAAATCAGCCCTCTGTAGAATTAGCTAGCAGAGTAGTTTGAATTAACATCTAAAGGTTTTGATGTTTGCCAATTTGTGAATAAAGCTGGAAATTAAAGCGATTTTTGCATGTTACATTTTTGTTTTGAATTATTTTATATTTATTTACGATAATTATTTTATTTAAAAAAATTGAATTGAATTATATCAGCAGGGAGCGTCAGGCTCTTAAATGGCTGATTTTTGATGTGATTATTAGTTGTTATATTATATCTATGTACATTGATGTAATTTTGTTTAGTGTATTCATTTCTTTGCTTGTCATGAATTGTAAAAAGCTGGGAGCTTATTTGTGTTATGGCAGTCATTTTGGGCTATTTTTTATTTTTACAGTAGTAATCTGCGATAAATGGTGGTTGCAGCTCAAGCGCATCCCTAAATATGGATGGGCATATTCTCTAGGCGCTATTTATATTGCCCTCCTTACGCTTCATGCGCCCCGGTTTGATTGTGGTGTCATTTTTCGTTTATTGGGTTGACACAAATTGCTTTATCGAAATAGTGTTGGTGCTGAATCGTTATAGTTCAAAAGTTTTTTAACTTAATATATCGTGGAGTGAAGATGGACGATTTTTTGAAGGGTGCTTTGGAAATTTCCAAAGCTCAGGCTGGCGTCAGGGTTATGAGCGCGGAAGAAATTACGGCTTTTGTCCAAAAGGTTGCTGGCAGCATCAGGGCTGTTGCCATGGGCGAAGCCACTGGCGAACCCGATTTTGATGGGGCTGTTCTTGAAGCCAGAAAGTCGATCAAGGAAAAGAGCGTTACCTGCCTTGAATGTGGTAAGAGCTTTAAGATTTTGACTAAACGTCACCTGGCTACACACGGTCTCTCCACAGAAGAATACCTTGAAAAGTGGGGCTTTAAAAAAGGCACTCCTCTTGCCTGCAAAGCCTTGCAGCGCGAGCGCCGCAAAAAAATGAACGACATGAAGCTGTGGGAACGGAGAATGACCGCCAAGAAGTAATTCTGCGGTCTGTCTGTCAGCAGCCTTGTTTTTGCATTCCCCGCCTTATTGGGCAGGGGAAAGAAGCGGCCCATGTGTGGGCCGCTTCTGTTTGGGACGCTGAGCAGAATTTTGCAGGCAGTTTTTGCAATTTTTTTGAGTTTGGCGCAAAATTGCCAAGGATTGCATCACACCAAACTGCCGGGTGCCCCCGGAAAAGGACAAGGGCTTTCATGAGCACAGCAGAAGCGCCGCGGCGCGCCATTTTTTTGGATCGCGACGGCACCCTGAATCACGATACTGGCTATATTCACCGCAAGGAAGACTGGCAGTGGCTGCCGGGCGTGGTTGAAACCCTCAGACGCTTTCATGCCGTGGGGTATCTGCTTGTGGTGGTGAGCAATCAGTCGGGGCTGGCGCGCGGCATGTTCAGCGAGGCCGATCTGCGCGCTCTGGAAGCATGGGTTAATGAAGATCTGGCGGCGCACAACGCTGTGATTGACGCCTGGTATTATTGCCCCCACCTGCCGGAAGTCACCGGCCCTTGCAGCTGCCGCAAGCCGGAGCCGGGCCTCATCCTGCAAGCTGCTGCCGATCTTAATATTGATCTTGCGCGCTCCTGGATGATTGGCGACCGAGTGCGCGATATGCAGGCCGGGCTGGCCGCCGGGTGCAGCTGCGTGCTGTTGCGCCCCCCGGTGGGCGCGTACGAAGATAACGTCCCCGTGCCGGAAGGCGTAAAGGTGGTGCCGCATCTGCCCGCCGCCGGGGTGCATATTCTTGCGCCCGAGATGCGGGCGCACAGACTCTCCCGCCTGCCAGGCGGCTGCGGCGCGCACTGCGGGGGAAGGAACAGCTCTGATGGCGCTGGCTTCCCCGGCGGTGGTGGGGCTGGCTGCGAGGGCGAGGCTGGTAAAGCATAATTTTTATGTACAGGCAGGCTCGGCATTTTAGCCTGCCGTACCTGTAGATGCAGCAAGGCCCCTGTCTGACGGAATCTGCGTTGGGTGCAGTTCTTTCAGGCAGGGGCCTTGCGTAAATTTACTGGGCGGGGCAGCCGCATGCTGCCTCTATCGCGCGGCTGGCCGCATCAGGTGTACTGCGGCTCGTTTTCCTTGATGATCTGAAAGGCCTTCATGGCCTTGATGGTGCCGGGCAGGCCCTGATACTTGGTCACTCCGGCAACCGTGCAGTTGAGCATGTCTTCGTGGTCGGTATCCAGCACGATAATGTCGCCAACCTGCATACGCAGCAACTGGTTGCCGGTGATGGTGGTGCGGCCAAAATGTACCTTCATCTCCACCGGAGTTTCCAGCAGGCGTTCTTTAAGACGCGCCACCCATGCGTGGTCAACCTCGAGGCGTTCGGTCTGAAAGCTTGCATGCAGTTTGGAACGAATGGGTTCAATGGTGGCATAGGGCAGGCAGATGATCATGGAGCCGAGCGCCGTATCCAGCTCGACTTCAAAGGTGATGACCACCACAACATCGCTTGGGGGAACAATGGCGGCGAACTGCGGATTGATTTCGCTGCGCACCAGTTCAAGTTTTACGTCATGCACCGGCCGCCAGGATTCTTCCATGTTCTCCAGCGCGATTTTGACAATCTTGTCCACCACGGCCTGTTCGATGCGCGTGAATTCGCGGCCCTCGACCTTGGGCTGGGAACCAGCGCCGCCAAATACGTTTTCCACCAGAGCAAAGACCAGACGCGAATCAACAACCATGATGGCATTGCCGCGCAGGGGGTCCATTTTGAAAATATTGATGGAGGTGGGCACCGGCAGCGAGCGCATGAACTCGCCGAACTTGGTCATATCAATGGATATGGGGTTCAGCTCCACGCGCTTGCGCACTGAGTTTGAAAGAGCGTTGGTGCAAAGCCGTGAAAAACGATCGTTGACGATTTCAAGCACGGGCATGCGCCCGCGGATGATGCGATCCTGATTGGCAAGGTCAAAGGACACAATGCCGGAATCGTCTTCCTGCGTTTCCGTTTCGTTTTCGATTTCCCCGCCGGAAAGACCGCGCAGCAGGGCATCAACTTCGTCTTGCGCCAGAACTTTATTCATACCAGCCTCGGAACAGTCGTGAAAATGTGTGTTGCGGCGTGTTTTTCCGCACACGACCACGCAGTTGGAATATGCAAGATAAAGGCCAGTTTGACAAGCCGTACAGCTCCTTTTGCCAGATCAGCCGCCGTACGGCAGGGAGTGCGCCACGCTTGCCTTTACCGGGCCTGTCAGGCAATCTCGGAGGATGTTTGTACGTCTTTTTTCGGCCAGTGACCATGCCCATGCAGACCCCAGCGGCGCTGCTCCAGCCACGCCAGTTATAACTATTGCCGCAAGGCCGGGGCAAAGCCTTTCGCAGGCCATCTGGCTTTCCGGGCTGGTGCGCCCTTTGCCTCTGTGCGGCGGGCTTGGGCGTTGCGGGCGTTGCCGCGTGCGTTTTGTGCGCCATGCGCCGCCATGCCTGCCAGCGGAGGAGGACGTTTTTTCCGCCCCACAACTGGAGGCTGGCTGGCGTCTGGCCTGCCGCCGTCAGGTGCCCGACCCTGACGCCGCTGCGGCGGGGGGCGCAGCCGCGCTGGATCTTGAGTTGCCGACGGAGAATCTTGTTCTGCCTGCGGCAGCGCAGGCAACAGGGCACTTGCCCGGCCATGGCATGACGCAGCCGGATTTGGCGCTGGCTGTTGATCTTGGCACCACATCCCTGTGCTGGCGGGCGCTTGATATGCAGGGCCGGGCAGTGGCAGAGGGGCGTACGCTCAATCCTCAGGCCGGCGCCGGGGCGGATGTCATGTCGCGCCTTGCCGTGGCGCGCGCTCCAGAAGGGCGGGCCGTGCTGGCCGGGCTTGCCCGGCGGCAACTGCTGGGCATCATGGATTCGCTGGCGCAGTCGGGCGCGGGGCGCGTGACGCGGCTGTGTCTGGCTGCCAATACGGCCATGACGGATATTTTTCTTGATCGCGATGTGGAGGGCCTGTGCGCCGCTCCGTACAGGCTGGCGCACAGCGGCGATGAAACACTTGCCCTGCCGGATTTTCCACCGCTCTATGTGCCGCCGCTGCCCGCGCCCTTTGTGGGCGGCGATGTGAGCGCGGGGCTGGCCGCCCTGCTGGAAGCGGATGTTCCCCGGCCCTTTGTGCTGGCCGACCTTGGCACCAACGGCGAGCTGGCGCTGGTAACCGAGACTGGACAGTTGTGGCTGACCAGCGTACCCCTTGGCCCGGCTCTGGAAGGTATAGGGCCTGAATGCGGCCAATTGGCTGGCCCCGGTGTGGTGACGGGCTTTACGCTCACACCCCTCGGGCTTGCAGCGCAGTTTTATGAAAGCTCGCGCCCGGATGCAGTGGACGCAGCGGATGCGGCGCGTCTCCACGTTGCGCAGGGCAGTGCTTGCCCGTGCCCGGCCTGCCAGAGCGCAAACGCGGGGCAGAATCCTGCGGGGCTTGCGACAGGCGTGGCGGCAGGCGTGGCGGCTGGCGCTGGAGCAGGAGTTGGGGGATCAATTGCGCGCGGCATAAGCGCCACAGGATACTTGTCCCTGCTGGCCTTGCTGCTGCGAGCGGGTGTTTTGCGCGCTGACGGGCAGTTTGCGGCAAATCCGGCCATGCCCTTGGCGCGCAAGCTGGCAGCCGGGCTGGAGCAGCCCCCTGTGGAAGGAGAATTTCCGGCATCCGGCCTGCCCCGGTCAGGCGCGCGACTGCGTCTGCCGCATGGTCTGTGGCTTGCCGCCGCTGATGTGGAGGCGCTGTTGCAGGTCAAGGCCGCCTTTGCGCTGGCGCTGGATGCGCTGCTGCGCGCGGCGGGTATTCCTGCCGGCAATGTTGCGGCATTGTGTCTGGCGGGCACGCTGGGTGAATATGTCAGGCCGGACGACCTTGAAACTCTGGGCTTTGTTCCCGCTGTTCTGGCCCCGCGCATCCGCGCTGTGGGCAATACTGCACTGGACGGAGCCGCGCTGCTGGCGCTGCACAACAATAAAATTCCACCTTTGGCCCGCATGTGCCGCGAGGCCGTGGTGCTTCCCCTTGTAGACGAACCGAATTTTCACACCGATTATCTGCGCCGTATGCGCTTTGGAGTATAAATGTCCGCGAATGACGATTCTTTTAACGATTTTGATCGGCGCAGCCGCCGTTCCAGCGATGGCGACAGCAAGCCCCGCCGCCAGGCCCCGCGCAGAGCTGACGACAGGCCCGTGCGGCGCGATGGCGCGGACGGCAGATTTGCTGGACGCGATGACCGCAACTCTGGACGTCAGGACGACCGCAGGGATAACCGCCGGGACGGGCGTGCTTCTGACCGCCGTGACGACAGGCCCGGCAGTCGTCCCAATGGTCGGCCCGGCAGCCGCCCTTCAAGGGGGCAGGATGACCGCCGTGATGCACGGCGTGATGGGCGGAGAGAAGACCACCGCGAAAATCGCCGTGACGACCGCCGTCCCACTGACCGCCCCGCTGATCGTCGTGACGACCGCCGTCAGGATGGACGTTCGCCCAACGCACCCAGGGACCGCTACGGCAGGCCTGCCTTCCGGCCTGAGAAGCGCGAGGGCGACAGGGACTTTGCTCCTTCCGGGCAGCGCAACTTCGAGCGCCAGAATCAGCGCCCCGCAGCACGTTCCTTTGAATCGGGGGCCTGGCCTGCCGCCAGAGCGCTGTTCCCGCCGCTTTCGGCTGAAACCCAGCGTATCCTGGATATGCTGCCCGAAGCCCTGACCAAGGTATGGCCGCTCAATGCGGGGCACAAGCGCTCGTTGCCCGATGACGTGGCCCAGCTTTCGCGCCTCCTGACCACAGAGCGTGCCGGGCTGGTGCGTCCGTACTGGAGTTCCCCGGCCTCCATCAGCGCCTATCTGTATTATTTTCTGCCCTGGAATCTCGTGCGCCTTACGCGCCTGCTGGCCAGTCTGCCCCTGGCCGCCCCCCGCACGGTGGCCCCGCAGGGCGGCGAGGCCCTGCTGGTGGACGTGGGCTCCGGCCCTCTGACCCTGCCGCTGGCCCTCTGGCTGGCAAGGCCTGAATGGCGCAGCGCCCCTGTGCGGGTGCTGGCGATGGATACCTCGTCGCAGCCGCTTGAGCTGGGCAAAACCCTTATGGAAGTTCTGGGCGAGCTGACGGGCCAGCCCGTATGGCCCGTGCGCGTGGCCCGTGCGCCGCTTGATCAGGTCGTGCGGCAGGCCGCCCCTCTGCTTTCTGGCGGGCGCGCGCGTCCGTGGCTTGTCAGCGCCGCCAACGTGCTCAACGAGCTGCGTTTTGGTAAAAAGCGTTCGCGCGGCGCAAGCGCCATAGAAGACGAGGACGAATTTGATTCGCTGGATACCGAGGACATGGATATTGACGGCAATCCCGCTGCGGGCGAGGCCGATGGCGAAAAGCCCGAAGGCTGCCGCGAGGATCGGCTCGACAGTTTCCTTGAATCCCTGTCGCCGCTCTTTGACCATGCGGGTTCGCGTGGCGAGGCCACTGCGGGCAGTCCTGCCCCTGTTGGGCCTTCCCTGCTGTTTGTGGAACCCGGCACGCGCCTTGGCGGCTCCACCATCATGCGCTTGCGCCAGCTTGCCGTTGACGGCGGGCTGACGGCCCTTGCGCCCTGTACGCATCAGGCCGATTGCCCGCTGCTGCGCGGTCAGGGCGGGCGTACATGGTGCCACTTTACCTTTGGCAGCGAAGGCGCGCCGCTGTGGCTTGAAGACCTGTCGCAGGCTTCTGGCCTTGGCAAAAGCGGCCTGAGCCTCTCGCCCCTGTTGCTTGCCGCCATGCCCGAGGCAGAAGCGCAAACATCCAGTCCGCTGCCCGCCCGGGTGCTTTCCGCCCCCTTTATGGTGCCGGGGCTGGCGGGCAGAGCGCGCTACGCCTGCTCTGGCAAGGGGATACTGTTGCTGGAAAATGCCGAATCTCTGGCCTCCGGTGATGAACTGACCGTTGCCATTGCTGCCGGCGCGCCACGCGACCGCAAAAGCGGTGCCTTGCAGGTAAGCCCTCCGGCGCAGCAGGGAGGAACCCCCCGGCCTGAGCGCCGCCCCGGTGCTGATGAACAAGGCCGCAGGCCCGCGCCATACCGCAGGGACAATAAGGAAGACGGCAGGGATGGCAGCCGCGAGGGCACCCGCGATGGTGGCCGCGATGGTGGCAGACCCGCAGGAAAGGGCTATCCAGACCGTCCGCCCCGCGCTCCGCATGGCGACCGCAATCAGGGGGACGACCGCAGAGGACAGGGAGGGCGTCCGCCCCGGCCTCAGGGTAATGACCGCCCTCAGCGTGATGACCGTTCAGGGCGTGACGACAGGCCGCGCCGTGATGACCGTTCAGGCAGGGATGATCGCCGGGGTCGGGACGACCGTCCGGACTGGAAAGGCCGTCAGGATCGGCAGGGTCAGCCAGACCGCTCAAACCGTTCAGATCGGTCGGAACGCTCGGACAGGCCCAATCGTCAAGACCGCCAAGACCGCAACAACCGTCAGGACAGACCGGGCGGGCAGGACAGAAAGGGCCGTGGAGGCGCTTCTGACAACCGCTCTGGCGACAAACGCCCTGGCGGCAATCGTCCTGGCAAGCCTTCCGGCCCACGTCGCAACAAACCCTAGGGACGCAGGGCATCAATAGCGATGATCTGGTTTGCTAGACATAGGGTTTTTTAGCTGCAAACTTCAGGGGGGCTTTTGCCCCCCTTTTCAGTGCATGACCCATTATCCCTGCACCCTTCGCGGAATTTTTGGTTCGGAATGCTCATAGGTTCATCTTGAGGTCTTGAGGCTTTTTCCTCCACTTCCGGCTGGGTTGCCCGCGCAATATTTTGCTCAAAAAAACTTGCCCCGCATATCCGCGCCACTGGCTAAAAAACGGGTGCGGAGCCGTTGAGCGAGCAAAGTTTTTTGTTGCTACCAGTTATTTTTATTAATTATTTATATAAATAATTAAGTATGTTAATGAAAGAATGCGGGTTTTCAGGGGCTTTTATTTGCGTAGGTTCCGTGTATACTGACAACTTATTATTACACTCCGTACCTGAGCCGCCATGCTGCGGCTTCTGTTTTGCGGTTAGTCATCCGGAAACTTCAGAGCCGTTCCGGCGGCTGCATACCTTAAATACGAGGCTGTTTTTTCATGCTCACAATGCCCAAGAATTTGCCGCAGCCACAGTTGAAGCCCAACACGGAAGTTGTTTTGCAAAAGCGCTATCTGCGCAAGGATCTGACCGGCAAGCAGGTGGAAACCCCGCGTGATCTCTTCTGGCGTGTGGCATCTTCCATTGCCGCCGAAGAAACCAAGTACAGCCAGTCCACCTGCAAGGGCGACGTGCTGGCGCGCGATTTCTATGATCTTATGACCAGCTGGAAGTTTTTGCCCAATTCCCCCACGCTCATGAATGCGGGCACGGACCTGGGGCAGCTTTCGGCCTGCTTTGTGCTGCCGGTGGGCGACTCCATTGAAGAAATTTTTGATGCGGTCAAATACGCGGCCATGATCCACAAGTCTGGCGGCGGCACGGGATTTTCTTTTTCGCGCCTGCGCCCCAAGGATAGCCGCGTAGGCTCCACCGGGGGCGTTGCCTCCGGCCCGGTGTCCTTTCTGCGCATCTTCAACACCGCCACAGAGCAGGTGAAGCAGGGCGGCACGCGGCGCGGGGCCAATATGGGCATTCTGCGCGTGGATCACCCCGATATTCTTGAATTTATCCGCGCCAAGGAGAAAGAGGGGGAGTTCAATAACTTCAATCTTTCCGTGGGCCTGACAGAAGTTTTCATGCGCGCCGTGGAAAACGACGAGCATTACGACCTTGTGGCCCCCAATTCCGGCGAGGTGATCAACCGCCTGCGGGCGCGTGAGATTTTTGAGCTGCTGGTCAAAAAGGCCTGGCAGTCCGGCGATCCTGGCATTGTGTTCCTTGACCGCATCAACCGCGACAATCCCACGCCTGACCAGGGCGAGATAGAATCCACCAACCCCTGCGGCGAGCAGCCCCTGCTGCCCTATGAGGCTTGCAATCTGGGTTCCATCAACCTTTCGTGCTTTTACATCCCCGGTCACAACGATGCGGCGGACCCGGCGCGGGACGGCATTGACTGGGCCGAGCTCAAGCGCGTGGTGCATCTGTCCGTGCGTTTTCTCGACAACGTCATTGACGCCTCGCGTTTTCCGCTGGACAGCATTACTGAAACCGTGCGCAGAAACCGCAAGATCGGCCTTGGCGTCATGGGTTTTGCCGATCTGCTCTATCAGCTTGAAATGGCGTATGATTCGCAGCAGGGCCTTGAGCTTGGCGAGCGCATCATGGCCTTTATTCAGGAAGAGGGGCACAAGGCCTCGGCCCAGCTGGCCGTGGAACGCGGGGCTTTCCCTGCCTACGCCACGTCCGTGTATGCCAAAAAGAAGCTTGGCCCCTACCGCAACGCCACGGTAACCACCATTGCGCCCACGGGGACGCTTTCCATCATCGCGGGCTGCTCCTCCGGCGTGGAGCCGCTGTTTGCCCTGTGCTTTACCCGCAATATCCTTGACGGCGAGCGCCTTGTGGAGGTGAACCCCCACTTTGAGGCGGCCCTTGCCGATGCAGGGCTGTTCAGCCACGAACTTATGGATGCGGTGGTTGCCAAGGGTTCCATTCAGGAAATGGATTACCTGCCCGCCAAGCTGCGCAAGGTCTTTGTTACGGCTATGGATATAGCCCCTGTGTGGCATTTGCGCATGCAGGCGGCTTTTCAGCGGCATACCGACAATGCCGTGTCCAAAACCGTGAACCTGACCAACAGCGCAACGGAACAGGATATTTTTGATATCTACTGGCTGGCCTATCAGGAAGGCTGCAAGGGCGTGACGGTGTACCGTGACGGCTGCAAGAGCATTCAGGTGCTGGCCACGGGCGAAGGGCAAAAGAAAATGGACGGCGAAAGCGGCGCGGATGCTGCGCAGGCAGGCCCGTCTGCTGCTCAGGCAGGGGCTGGTGTGCGCAAGCGGCCCGACATTGTGTGGGGCTTTACGCAAAAGGTGCCCACCGGGCTTGGCGCGATGTATCTCACCGTCAACGAAGTGGACGGCCAGCCCTTTGAGGTTTTTGCCACCATCGGCAAGTCTGGCCGCTCCATCACGGCCAAGGCAGAGGCCATTGGCCGTCTGGTGTCGCTGGCTTTGCGCTCCGGCGTGCATGTGCGCGACGTTGTGGCCCAGATCAAGGGCATCGGCGGCGAGCACCCCGTGTTTCGCGGCAAAGGATTGCTGCTTTCCATCCCCGATGCCATCGCCTGGGTGCTGGAAAAGCGCTATCTCAAGGACGAACACATCGGCGATGTCAACGATCTGCAAGCCCAGAACTGCCCTGAATGCGGCGAAGCGCTGGTCTTTCAGGAAGGCTGCCTCATCTGCCCCGGCTGCGGTTTCTCGCGTTGCGGGTAATGGCTGGAACTGACTGTAAGATATTTTGCGGGGGCTCTTGGCCAAGGCAGGGGTGAGCGGTTTCATAATGATCCGCGCCGACTGTGCTTGATGGCTCGGGGCGATAAGCAAACAGATCAGTAATATCCTTGCGGGGGAGGGCGCTCTTTTGTACAAGAGGCGCTTCCCCGCACTGTTATTTCATAAGCGGTTTACACATGAAATGGATTACGCATCAGGCCACGGCTGTGGCGGCGGCGCTGGCGCTGCATCTTCCCTGGGAGGGCGTGGCGGCGGCTTGCGCGGGCGCGGTGCTGCCCGATGTGCTGGATCAGCGCATCGCGGGCCTCGCCCCCACCCGCAGGGGCCGACAAAAAGTGTTCAACGCCATCCACCGGGGCACAACGCACTGGTTTGGCTGGTGGCTGGCGGTTTGCGTGGCGGCTTTTGCCCTGTCGCCTGCCAGCCTTGGTTCGCTGGGGCGTGATGCCCTGCTCGGCCTGGGTTTTGGCGGGCTGAGCCATGTGCTGCTGGATATGCTGACCCCCTCAGGGGTGCCGCTGACGCCCTTTTCGCGCCAGAACAAACTGTCGCTCAAGCTGTGCTCCACAGGCAGCCTTGGTGAATACTGTTTTCTGGCCTGCGTGGCAGGGGCAACGTGGCTGTTCTTTCACGAAGACCTGCTGCGTCTGACCCGCAAACTGGGCCACGGAAGCTGGTTCTGATCCGGCGCTTCCCCCGGCGCTGACTCATTGCACTCACAGGGCGGCATAGATGCTGGTCAAAATTTTTCTCACGCCACTGCTTATCCTCATGTGCCTGCTGGTGGCCCGCCGCTGGGGCTCATTTGTGGGCGGCGTCATTGCAGGCTTGCCGCTCATTTCCGGCCCGGTTTCCTTATTCCTCACGCTGGAGCAGGGCGCGGCTTTTTCTGCCGCAGCTTCATTCAACACTTTGCTTGGGGTGCTGGCCTGCACGATAACAGCGCTCATCTATCCCTGGCTTGCCGCTTGGGGCCTGCCTTGGTTTGTGGCCCTGCCTGCGGCCCTGTGCGGATTTTTTGGCGGGGGTTGGGCCGTGCTGCACCTGCCGTTCACGCACGTATGGGCAGTGGTGCTGTCCTCGCTTTCTCCGGTGCTGGTACTGACCTGCCTGCCGAGGGTTGTGGCAACGTGCAGGCCCGGCCACGCCATGACGGCCTATGTGCGCGTTCCCATACAGATGGCCTGCGGGGCCGGGCTGGTCTTTGCCGTGACGGAGGCCGCCCACTGGCTTGGCCCCGGCTGGAGCGGCGTACTCATGTTTTTTCCCGTCATGGTCTGCTCCATTGTGCCCTTTGCCCACGCCGCTCATGGCGCACCTGCGGTAGTGAGCATTTTTCGGGGCATCATGGCTGGGTGGTTTGGCTGCATAGCCTTTGCGGTGGTAGTGATGACAGGGGTTGAACATCTACCCCTGTGGCTGTGTTACGGGCTTGCCTCGGGCGCGGCCCTGCTGGCGAGCGCGTTGGTTTCCCTGCTGGAGCAAAGGTTGCAGCAAAGGCATGCCGCTGGAAGAGAGGCAGAGACATAGGCCTGAGGGCAGCCTGATCAGATGTGATATGGAAGAGACGTTTACTGTGCCTTGGATGCCGTGCTCTGGCTCTGGTCAGTTGCAAGAGAAAGCTTGGGCAGCCAATAACTGTTCAGGGGCGATGGCCCTCCCCCGAACATTGTAAGAGTAGTTTATTCCGCAGAATCAGGCTGTGTCGCGTCTGCGCCGCAGCCTTTGCAGCACGGGCTCCAGAGCTTCGGGCGCGGTCTGCCATGCAAGGGGCAGAAACAGGGCCGCAAAGGCGCAACTGCCCAGCATCAGCACCACGCAGGCCTTGAGGATGGGGGACAGCGTAAACGAGCGCATGCAGACCTCGGAAACCCACCAGCCCGCAGCCGTGGCGGGCAGACTGCAAAAAATCACCCGCGCCGCCAGCCCGGTCAGGCCCGTAAAGGCCCCGCTGCCGTGACGGCGAATCCATATGCCCACCAGCCAGAGCACGTAGAGGCTCACGCTCAGGCCCGAAAGGGCCGCGATGGCCCACGCCCCGTGGGGGACAGCCCACCAGTAGTACATGGGTATGCACAGCGCCGTCATGATGCTGCCGGTCACAGCCGGGGTGATGGTGTCGCCGTGGGCGTAGTAGGCCCGCACCAGCACCATGTAGATAATCCAGAAGGGCGTTGCGGCCAGCATGATGCGCGTGAGCGGCAGGGTCGCCAGCGTGTCTGCGAGGCTGAAGCGCCCGCCCTGAAAAATAACGCCCAAGATGGGCCAACTTGTGGCCGCCATGCAGAACGCACAGGGAATGATAAGCGCCACGCTGGCCCGCAGGGCCGTGCGCAGGGTGGCGTTGAAGCGTTCGGTGTCGCCCTGCGCCAGCAGCGCCACCAAAAAGGGATAGGACGCCACAGCGGCGGCCTGACCCACCAGCCCCACCGGAACCTGGGTGATGCGCCGCGCGTAGTTGAGCAGGCTCACCGCGCCATCGCCCGCCAGACTGCCAAAGACCCGCAAAAACTGCTCGTCCAGCATCATGATGGTTTGCCCCAGCATGAGGGGCAGGGCCGTGAGCAGAAATTTGCCCATGAGCGGGTGCCGCCATTCCATGTGCAGGCGCAGGCCCTGCTGGGCCGCCACCCGCAGAGGCAGCATAAAGGTGCCAAGGGCCGCGCCGAAGGTCACGCCAACGCAGTAACCAGTCATGCCGTCCATGTGGGCCAGCAGGCCAGCAGGTAGGGTTGCCTGCGCGGTCTGCGTGGTTGCCAGCCAGGGCAGCAGCAGGCCCACGGCAATGATGGCCCCGTTATAGATCAGCGGGGCCAGCGCCGGTACGCGAAACTGACGCCGCATGAACAGCAGGGCCGTGACGCATGCCCCGCACAAAAAGAATATCTGGGCGGGCAGAATGATGCGCATAAAAAAGGCCAGCCGGGCCCACTGCTCCGGCGTAAAGCCGGGGGCCACCGCCTGCGCCAGCCAGGGAGCAAGGGCCATGCCGCCAAGGGTCAGCAGGGTGGAGGCCGCCGCCATCCAGCAGAAAACGCAGGAAAAAAAGCGCCAGGC
The DNA here is from genome assembly GCA_023419375.1 of Pseudomonadota bacterium. GTDB lineage: Bacteria > Desulfobacterota > Desulfovibrionia > Desulfovibrionales > Desulfovibrionaceae > Desulfovibrio. Next base: position 36,132 of record JAEZYD010000059.1, on the reverse strand, counting down.
ATCCGCCTCATCCTCCTGAAACCTGCGGGTCAGCAGGGGGATGATGGTGATGGACATAAAGCCGCCCGCCAGCAGATAATTGATGATGTCCGGCACCACAAAGGCGGCGAAATACATATCGGATTCGCCGCCTGCGCCGAACTGCCACGAAATGATCTTGTCGCGCGCAAGACCCATGAGGCGCGAAAGAACCGTGCTGGCCGCCAGTATGAGCGCGGCTGCGCCCATACGCTGCTGTGCGGAAAGCAAGGCCATCAGCGGCCCCGTTTTTTGCTGTTGTTGCCTGTGGTGCGCCCGCGCGCGCCCGAACCGCCGCTGCCGCCTTTGCCCTGGCCTCCGGCCTTGCGGCCACGCTTTGGCCCGCCCTCGCTGCGGTGCCCCTTGCCCCCGCTCTTGCCGGATTCGTCACCGGGCGAGGTGATCTTCCAGCCGGAGCGTGAACCGCCGGGGCGGCTTGTACGTCCCGGTTTTACGCCGCCCTTGTGAGCGGGCTTGCGGGATGTTTTGCCTCTGCCGCGCCAGTTTCCCTGCGCAGCCTTGGGCAGTTCCAGCGGCATGAGCCGGATTTCGAGCCGTCCCAGATTCACGTCCGCCAGCGCGACCTCAAGGCTCTGGCCCATGCGCCACATGACGCCGGAGCGCTGGCCCACAAGGCTCATGGTGCGCGGGTCAAAGTCGTACCAGTCGTCGCCGAGGTCATCAATGCGGATCATGCCTTCCACAGGCATGTCGGCCAGTTCCACAAAAATGCCAAAGTCCGTGACACCTGCCACCATGCCCTTGAAGTGCTCGCCCACACGGGGCATCAGGGCAAGGCAGCCCAGGCGGCGATCCATCTCGCGTTCGCAGGCCATGGCCGCGCGTTCGCGTCTGTTGATCTGGTCGCTGATGCGCAGCAGCTTTTGCCCTGCGGGCAGCGCGCCCACGCCGATGCCCAGCGCGGTTTTGAGCGCCCGGTGGGTCAGCAGGTCGGCATAGCGGCGGATGGGCGAGGTAAAGTGGCAGTAGGCCTGCGAAGCAAGGCCAAAGTGCCCTTCGTTGAAAGGCTGATAGCGTGCCTGCGGCATGGCCCGCAGGCAGAGGCGGTTGACCAGAAATTCCTGATCCGTGCCCTGCACGCGGGCAAGAATGCCCTGCATGGCTGCGGCGTCGGGCCGGGGCGGCAGGTCTTCCATACCCACGCCCGCGAGAGTGTCAAAAAGGCTTTCCAGTCGTTCCGGGTCGGGCAGGGGATGCACGCGGTAGAGAAAGGGCATGCCCACATCACGCAGGTGGCGCGCCACGGCCTCGTTGGCTGCGATCATGAATTCTTCAATGAGGCGGTGGGCATCGTGCCGCTGGCGGTGCCCGATCCAGACCACGCGCCCGGCTTCGTCCAGGCGGCTGTCTGCCTCGGGCAGATCAAAATCAAGGCTGCCGCGCTGGCGGCGGGCATCGCGCAGGGCCGCATACAGGGCAAAGGCCCTTTGCAACATGGTGATGACTTCTTCGCCGCGCGGGTTCTCGCGCAGGGCGGCAAGGGCTGCTGCATCGTTGTCGAGCATGCAGGCCTTGACCTGATCGTAGGTCAGCCGCGCCGCAGAGCGCATGACAACCTGCGCGAAGCGCGGTTTGCCGGGTTTGCCTTGTGCGGAAAATGGAATTTCCGCCAGCATGGCGAGGCGGTCTTCGTCCGGGCGCAGGCTGCACAGGCCGTTGGAAAGGGCCTCCGGCAGCATGGGCTCCACGGATTTGGGGAAATACCAGGAGTTGCCGCGCGCGAGCGCCTCGGCATCCAGTGCCCCAGTGCTGCCGTTGCCGCGCGGGCGCACATAGTGGCTCACATCGGCAATGGCCACGCGCAGCAGCCAGCCGCCGCCGGGGCGGTCTTCGACCTCCACGGCGTCGTCAAAGTCGCGGGCATCCGCGCCGTCAATGGTCACAAGGGGCAGGCCGCGCACGTCTTCGCGGTCGTGCATGTCTTCCGGCGTGGGGCCGCTGGGCAGGTGCTGGGCTTCAGCCAGCACCCCGGCAGGAAAGTCGCGCGGAACCTCGTGGTTGAGCTTGACCAGCTCCTCCTGCACAGCCACATCGTCCTCGCGGCCATAGTCGCCCACAATGCGGGCTGTCCACAGGTCGGAGGCCAGGCGCTGCACCGGGGCCAGCAATACCAGGGTGCCCGGCTCGGGGGGCGTTTCGTCAGCAGCCAGCTCCACGCTGAAATTGACGGAGAGCCGCGCGTCCGCCGGACGGCAGAAAAGTGTACGCCCTGTGCGGTGGGCGGCATGGGCGGGGATTTCCTTGAGGCCGCGTTCCACAACTTCAACAATGCGACCTTCGGGGGATGGGCCGCGTGAGGCACCGGGGGAGAGCGCCACGCGCACAATGTCCTGATGCCAGGCTTCGCCGGTCAGCGCAGCGGGGATATACACATCGCGCGCGCCGGTAAATTCCAGCTGGCTGTCGCGGTTGTTTTCGTCCTCGGCAACCGGGCGCATGGGCGTAACAAAGCCCCCGCCGTCGCGCAGCGAACTGAAGCGGCCTGTGATATGCTTGAGAGCTTCGGGGCGCGCCCAAAGGCCGCCGCGCAGGCGCAACAGGCGGCCCTGCTCGGCCAGCGTTGTCAGCGCGGCTTCAAGGTCGCCTTTGGCGCGGCGGGCGAGGCCCAGCACACGCAAAAGACCGTCCACGCGCATGGGGCGCGACTGGGCGGAAAAGGCCTCCAGCAGTTCCTCGCGGGAGGGAAAGCCGGGGGTATGGGCGGAAGCGCCGGGCGCTCCGCGTTGGGATTTTTTCTTTTTCATAGGGTTCCGTAGTGCGAAAGAAGGGGGCAAAAGGCCTGGCCTTTCGCCCCCGATCGCTCAAATTTCAGGCTGCGTTGGCGCAGTGCCGCATCACTCGCGGTTGCCGCCGAACAGGCGCAGCATCATGAGGAAAAGGTTGATGAAGTCGAGGTAGAGCGTCAGCGCGCCAAGGATGGCGCCGCGGCGCACGGCGGTGCCGTCTTCCATGGGGGCGTTTTCGCCGAACTGGCGCAGCTTCTGCGTGTCATAGGCGGTCAGGCCGGTGAAGATAAGCACGCCAAGGCAACTGATGATGAAGTCCATCATGCTGCTCTTGAGGAAGATGTTCACCAGCGAGGCAATGATGATGCCTATGAGGCCCATGAACAAAAAGCTGCCCATGGACGTGAGGTCGCGCTTGGTGACAGTGCCGTAGACCGACATGGCAAGGAAGGTGCCGGTGGTTACCAGAAAAGCGTTGGCAATGGACGCAATGGGGTAGACCACAAAGATGGACGAAAGCGTTGCGCCCGTAACGGCGGAATACAACAGGAACAGACCCGTGGCCGTGCCGCCGGACATTTTGTGAACCGCCGCCGAAAGGGCGATAACAAGACCGAACTGGGCCACCAGCATGAGAATAAGCACAATGGTGTTGCCAAAAATGGCCGCCTGCACGGCAGGCGAACTGGCAACGGCGTAGGCCACAACTGTGGTTACCGCCAGACCGGCTGTCATCCACTGATAAACCTGACGCATGTAAAGGGAAGCAACGCTGGTAGCGGAGCTTTGAGCAACACTGCGGCTGTATGACATTATATCCTCCGAAAAGCAGTTGAAGGCGCTCAGTCCGTTCGGCGGCTACGGCTCCGTGCCGCAGTGCCGTCGGGCGGGCTTGAAGATTGTCTTCTGCCAACAAGTATAATAACGGCAGCGGCATTTAGCAAGGGCCGGAAGGGGAAAGTTCGGCGCTGGCGGCTGCGCAAGATGGTGCTGGAGGGGGCAACTGCCTTGTGCCCGGTGTAGTCTGGCCCGGTGTAGTCTGGCCCGACACATTCCGGCCCAACGCATCCGTCCTGAAACATTCCGGTCTGCTGCCGCCTGGTCAGCCGTGCTTGCTGCGTGTACGGCAGCGTGCTACCTTGCGGCCTGCCGGGGCAGACCCGGCACATCATATTGAGAGGAGTAATCCATGAAATCATTTCGTGTTTTTTTTCGTGCTGTTACGCTGACTCTTTGCCTCGGCGGCATGCTTGCTCTGGCAGGGCAGGCGCAGGCTGCTGATCCTGATCCGGCTGTGAAGCTTGAAACCAGCCTTGGCGACATCGTGGTGCGCCTTGATGCCCGCAAAGCGCCCATCAGTACGGCCAACTTTGTGCAGTACGTCAAATCCGGTTTTTATGACGGTACGGTGTTTCACCGCGTTATCAAAAATTTCATGATCCAGGGCGGCGGCTTTACCCCCGACCTGAAGCAGAAGTCTGCCCGCGCCTCCATCCGCAACGAAGCGGACAACGGCCTCAAGAACAAAAAGTACACCATCGCCATGGCCCGTACCAGCGAGCCGCATTCGGCGTCTGCGCAGTTCTTTATCAACACCAAGGATAACGACTTCCTCGACTTCAAGAGCCAGACGCCGCAGGGCTGGGGCTATGCCGTGTTTGGCAAGGTCATCAAGGGCCAGGAAGTGGTGGACAAAATCGCCGCCGTGCAGACCGGCAAAAAGGGTTACTACGACGACGTGCCCATGGAAAACGTGATTATCAAGAAGGCCGTGATCGTGGAATAGACCGCAAAAAAATGATCACGCGGCGGCGCAGCCGCCCGTGTGCAGACGGAGGGTTCGTTGAGCCCTCCGTTTTTTTATAGCTCGGAGCCAGCGCTCTTGGCGTCGCCGTGGTCAGGCTCAGCCGGGCCGCGGCTTTTTTCATACGCGTAGCCCCAGGTCTTCAGCGATTCCATGATGGGCACAAGCGACACGCCCAGCGGCGTGAGCGAATAATCCACGCGCGGCGGCACCGTGCCGTAGACCTTGCGGTGCACAAGGCCGTCTTCCTCCAGTTCGCGCAACTGGCGCACCAACATGCGCTCGCTGATCTCCGGCAGGGATCGCCGCAACTGGCTGAAACGGATAACTTCCTGCAACGAAAGAAAATAGATAACCAGCAGCTTCCACTTGCCGCCAATGAGCTGCAAGGTCAGTTCAAAGTGGCAGCGGTAATTACCTTGCACTGGCGGGCAATTGTCGGGAGTATCCATACGGTTTCCTGTTCTAAACTATACTATTTGTCAGTACCTATTATTTACGTCATTATATGAATTTTTTGTCAGTACTTCAACTTTTGCAGATTAGGCATAGTATGGGGGCAAATCTGGCACTCAGGAGAAATATTATGAAAGTACTGGCCATCAACGGAAGCCCCAGAAAAAACGGCAATACGGCTCTTTTGCTGCATGAAGCGCTTGCGCCCTTGCGCGAGGCTGGTTGGGACGTGGAAAGTGTGCAGTTGGGCGGCAAGAAGATTCAGGGCTGTCGCGGCTGCGGCAAATGCGCGGAGTTGAAAAACGGCCGCTGCGTTTTTGACAACGACATGCTCAACGAGCTGTTGCAAAAAATGCTGGCAGCGGACGCCATGATCCTGGGTACGCCCTGTTATTTCACGGATATGTCTGCGGAACTGAAAGCGCTGGTAGACCGCGCAGGGTACGTGGCCTATGTGAACGGCGGGTTATTTCAGGGCAAGATTGGCGCGGCAGTGGTGGCTGCCGGTCGGGCCGGGGCAACCCACGCCTATGACAGCATCAACCACATGTTTTTGATGTCCAGGATGCTGGTCCCAGGTTCGACCTACTGGAACGTGGGCTTCGGCCATGCGGAGGGGGAAGCGGCAAAGGACGCCTTTGCCATGGAAAACATGCGGCATCTGGGCCGGGCCATAGACTGGCTGGGCAAGGCCGTAGTTCCGCACATGGCGGAATACCCCGCCGCGTAATTGGCAGGCCCCGGCGTGGGGCAACAGAAAATCGGGCGGGTAGGGAAAGATGCTGAGATGCGGCTTTGGCAGACGCTACTTGCCCGCCAGAGCGGCAAAACGGCGCACGGTCAGATGGCATACGGCCACAGCCAGCGCGTCGGAAGTATCCAGCGCCCAGTTGGCGTTTTTGACGTTGAGCAGGCGCTGCACCATAAAGGCCACCTGCTCCTTCTCTGCCCGGCCCGTGCCCACGAGGGATTTTTTGACAAGGGTTGGTTCGTAATCGCTGATGGTGAGGCCGTGAGCCGCGCAGGCGGCCACGGCAACGCCCCGCGCCTGACCAAGCTTGAGGGCTGAAGCCGCGTTCTTGGCGGTAAAAACCTGCTCAATGGCGGCTTCTTCCGGCTTGAGGCGGGCCAGAACCCCTGAAAGCTCATGGTAGATGCGGGCGAGGCGGTCAGAAAATTCCTTTCCCGCCGAGGCGGTGCGCACAACGCCGCAGTCCACCAGTTGCAACACGCCCGAAACTTCGCGCACCACGCCCCAGCCCGTGCGCTGGGAGCCGGGGTCGATGCCGATGACTGTTACAGACTGCATGGCCTGTTACAGCAAGAATGAGGTAACAATGTAGTCAGCCGCGAGAATCAGCACGCAGGAAATAACCACGGCGGAGGTGGTGGCGTTGCCCACGGCCTCCGGGCCAACGCTGTCGCGCCTCTTGTTAGTGTAATAGCCCTGGCGGCAGCAGATGGTGGTCACAAGCAGGCCAAAGAGCACGGCCTTGATGAAACCGCCGTTCACGTCCGTTGCCGTCACAGAGCTTGTGATGCGGTAAAAATACGCGCCCTCGTTGATGCCAAGCATGAGCACGCCCGTGAGATACCCGCCGATGATGCCGATAACGTCGAACACCGCCGTCAACAGAGGGAAGGCGATGAGCGAGGCCAGCAGGCGCGGGCTGACCAGATAGCCCATGGAATTGATGTCCATGACGTCCAGAGCGTCGATCTGGTCGGTAATGCGCATGACGCCGATTTCCGCCGTCATGGAAGAACCGGCGCGGCCTGTGAGCATGATGGCCGTGAGCACCGGCCCAAGCTCGCGGATGAGCGTCAGCGACACGGCAGAGCCAAGCATGCCCACCGAGCCGAACTTCACCAGGGTGTAGTAGCCCTGAAGCCCCAGCACCATGCCGCAGAACACGCCGATCAGCATGATAAGAAAGAGCGACTTGGAGCCGATGACAAAGAGCTGTTGCATGGTGCGCGGAAAAATCTTGGCGCTGGCAAATATCTGGGCCAGCCCTTCAAGCATGAACAGGGCCGTGTTGCCAAGAGCGTCTATGCCGTTCAGGCAGGGGCGGCCTATCTTGCGCAGGAAATCGCCGAAAGTTTCGGTTGCGGTCATGGTTTGCCTCACCGCCCTGATTTTTGCGGTTTGCTTGAAACAGGTTTTTGCGAAACCTGAATGGGAACGCCCAGCCTCATGTGACGCAGGTCTTCACGCAGGTTGAAGGCATCGTCTTCCGTGCCGCGAATGCTGACCATAACCAGCACAAGCTTGCCGTTTTTCTGGGTGCGTGTGCGCAGGCCCTTGCCTTCCAGGCGTGTGCGCAGCTTGTCCGCGTCTTCGTCAGATTTGAATGCGGCCACCTGATACACATAATCAAACTGCGGGCCTGTCTTGGCAGGGGCTGGCTTTGCGGCCTGCGCTCCGCTTTGGGCGTTGGCCTGCGCGCCTGTTTGCCCACCCTGGCCCTGAGCATTCTGATTGGCGCCGGGCTTGATGCCCCAGGCCGCCAGACTGTTGCCCGAAGGCTGCGCAAAGGGATAGGCCCCCTGCGGGGATTGCTGGCCCTGTTTGCCCTGCGGCGGTTGGGCGGCTGCTTTCTGCCCCTTTTGATCCTGCCCCGGTTTGCCGGGTTGGGGTGCGCCTGCGGGCGTAGCCTGATTTTCCTCAGCGCCGGGGGCCGGATTCTGGGCATCGGCGGTTTCGGCCTGTGCCGCCGGGGCTGCCGCGTCAGGCGCGGAGGCATCCGGGCCAGGCTTGGCCTTGGGCGCGTCCTTGGAGATCATGCTGGTCATCTGCTCCACGCGCGTTTCAGGATTTTGCCCGCGCCCGACCATGAATCCCATGAAAAATGACCAGCCCACGGCAACCGCGAGGATTGCGCCCAGCAGTGCAAGCATTGGCCCCGAAAGGCGGATGACAAAGCGGCGTTTCTCGCCCGAAGGCTGGGAAACAACGGATTTGCGGGGTTTACGTAAGGGGGCGGCCATTCAGTATCCTCCGTCGTGCGTAATCTGCGGGGCTGTTTTAACCGTTAAGGCGCATCTTGTCCGGGGCAGGCAGAGCACACGCAAGGCCTCGTCCATAACGCGCCTTAACGGCAACAGGCACAGAGCAGATTTGTCGCACGCCGAATATTCGACGTTTATGCAAACAGCTGGGATGATTCTGTGGGGGTGCCCCCGCAGGTATGATCCGGCGCTGTTTCCGTTTGAGAACAGTTCAAAATCAGTTCACGTAAAGGCTACATGCTTTCCGGGGCGCTCACGCCAAGCACGTCCAGGCCATTGCGCAGCACCTGACCGATGGAACGCAGCAGGGCAAGGCGGGCCAGGGTGCGGGGCGCGTCATCGGCCAGCAGCACCTGATGCTTGGCATAGTAGCTGTGCAGCTGCCCGGCCAGTTCCGTGAGGTAGGTGCTCACGTGGTGCACGCCAAGCGATTTGGCGGCGGAGGCCAGCATGTCTTCAAACGTGGCGGCCTTGCGCAGCAGGGCCATGTCTTCGGGCGTGTCCAGCCCGTGCAGCAGCTCCGCATCGGCCTTGGCGGGCAGCACGAAGCCGCGTTCTTCAGCCCGGCGCAGCACGGCGCAGATGCGCGCGTGGGCGTACTGCACATAGTACACCGGGTTGTCGAGGCTGCGCTGCTTGGCAAGCTCGAGGTCAAAGTCCAGCGGGCTGTCGCTCTTGCGCGAAAGAAACATAAAGCGCGCCGCGTCAACGCCCACTTCCTTGATGACGTCGGCCAGGGTTTCAAAGGTGCCCGCGCGGGTGGACATGCTCACGGGCTGGCCCTCGCGCAGCAGGTTCACCAGCTGGATGAGCACCACGTCAAAGCTGTCCTGCGTTTTGCCCATGGCCGTGATGGCCGCGCGCATGCGGGGGATGTAGCCGTGGTGATCCGCGCCCCAGATATCAATGAGCCAGTCGTAGCCGCGCTGGAACTTGTCGTGATGATAGGCGATGTCGGAGGCAAAGTAGGTCAGGCTGCCGTCCGACTTGCGCAGCACGCGGTTTTTGTCGTCGCCCAGATTCTCGGTGGCAAACCAGTAGGCATTGTCTTTCTCATACGTATACCCGGCGGAATCAAGCGCGTCAAAAGCCGCGGCAACGGCCCCGCCTTCCACAAGGGTTTTTTCAGAGAACCAGCGCTGGTGCTCCACGCGGAATTCGTTGAGGTCGTCCTTGATGCCGTTCAGAATATCGTTCATGGCCTTGTCGTAGCACACGTCCTGGCCTTCGGCGTCGGGCAGTTCCACGAGGGCGGGGTTGGCATCCAGCATTTCGCGGGCGATGTCGATGATGTAGTCGCCCTTGTAGTAGTCTTCTGGCCAGGTAACGGGCTTTCCGGCCAGTTCCTTGGCGCGCAGCCACACGGAAAGGCCGAGCAGGCGCATCTGACGACCGGCATCGTTGATGTAATACTCGGTGTTTACGTCATAACCAGCCACGCGCAGCAGGCGGGCAAGGCTGTCGCCCACGGCAGCGCCGCGCCCGTGGCCCACATGCAGGGGGCCAGTGGGATTGGCGGAAACATATTCCAGCAGCACCTTTTTGCCTGCGCCGCCCGTGCTCTTGCCGTATTCCTTGCCTGCGGCTTCAATGTCGGCCACGGTGGCGCGCCAGAAATCCTGCGTGAAGGTCACGTTGCAGAATCCGGGGCCGGCGGCTTCGGCATGGGACACCTCGGGGCAACGCTCCACGAGCTTCTGGGCGAATTTCTGCGCCAGCTCGCGAGGGTTGGCCTTGGCTTCCTTGGCAAGCAGCATGGCGGAGTTGACGGAAAGATCGCCGTGCTTGGGATCGCGGGGCGGTTCAATAACGGTTTTGACGGGCCAGGCAAGGCCTTCTTCTTCAATGATGGCCTTGAGGGCCGTGCGCAGGGTGTCAATGGCGCGCATAGTGCTGGTGTCCTTTATTGTGCAACGGTTGCGGCTTTACGCCTCGGGCGGCCCGGGGCACTGCCGCCGGGAACCCCGTTTCAGGTTCATGCGCAGGCCGGTTGCGGCAGTACCGCACGGAGGCGCATGAAGAAAATGTTTCAGGCAAGGCGGGGAGGCCTTCCGCATGAAAGGCCATCCTCCGCAAAAATCTATCCCGCAAAGGCCGCCGCTGTTTCGGCATTGTTGACGAGCTCAATGGCAAGCTCTTCCGCCGTGGCGGTTCCTGCAAGGCAGGGGGCCACCATCTTGCCGAGCACGGCCTTGGGGCCAAGCTCCAGCCAGCGGCGCGCGCCGTCGGCATACTGGTTGCGCACCGTGTCTATCCACTGCACGGAGGACGTCATCTGCACAAGCAGGCTTTCGCGGGCGCTTTCGCCATCTGTCACGGCCTTGCCATGGGCATTGCAGTATACGGGGAATTTGGGCTTGCTCCACACGGCCTTGCGCAGCAGGGGGGTGAGCTCCTTGTTGGCCTCGGCCATCATGGGGCTGTGGAACGCGCCGCTGACCTTGAGTTCAAGGCCACGGCCCTTGCGTTCCTTGGCCTTCTGGCAGGCCAGGGCCACGGCGGCCTTGGCCCCGCTGATAACAAGCTGGCCGGGGGTGTTGTAGTTGGCCACCAGCAAAAGCTCGCCGCACTGGGCAACGGTTTCGGCCACAATTTCTTCAATGGCGGGCTGATCCAGCTTGAGCAGCGCGGCCATGCCGCCCTTGCCGTCGGGATCGGCCTCGGCCATGAGGCGGCCGCGCAGGGCCGTAAGCTCAAGGGCGCTCTCGGCAGAAAGCACGCCAGCGGCGGCCATGGCGCTGAACTCGCCAAGGCTGTGCCCGGCTGCGCCGCACACGTTGGCGCGCGCGGCAACTGCGCTCCAGAGGTTCAGGTTCACCACTGTGAGGGCAGGCTGAAGGGCGCGGGTGTCGCTCATGGCGGCATCATCGCCTTCCCAGTAAATTTCGCGCAGGGGCAGACCACTGATGCGCTCGGCCTGCTTCCAGAGGTTCATGGCGTCAGAAGAAGCCTCGGCCAGATCGCGGCCCATGCCCGACTCTTGCGAGCCCTGGCCGGGAAAGAGCAAAACGGCTTGTGTCATGCGGGGTTTATCCTCCAGTGGCGCGCACGTGCGCGCATTGGCGTGGCCTTGCGGCCTTGGGTTCGTTTAGGGTGCGCATTGCGCGCAAGCCCTCTTTTTTACGTTATCGGCGCAGGGCTTGCAAGTCCCGGTCTGCGGGGATATGACAGTGAACCCGGCAGAAACGCCGGAAAGGCCCGCAACGGGCGAACAAGCGCAGGAAAGGATCATGCAGCGACAATCGGTTGACAGAAAAGAATTGGCGCGTCTGGCTGCGGCCTCGGGCGCGGAAGTGCCGCAATCGGCTCTGGAGCCGCTGGCGGAATATCTTGAAATGCTCTGCCAGTGGAACAAGGCCATGAATCTGGTCGGCCCGCACACCTGGCAGGATATGCTTACCCGGCTGGCGGTGGACAGTTTTCATCTGGCCGGCTTTCTGGACAAGCTCAATCTGCCCGAAGCTCCCCTGTGCTGGGATCTTGGCGCGGGCGCGGGCCTGCCGGGCATTCCCCTGCGCATGGCCTGGACGCGCGGCGCATACTATATGATAGAAGTGCGCGAAAAGCGCGCCCTGTTCATCTCCAGTGTACTTTCCCGCCTTCAGTTGCCCTCCACCCACGTATTCAGAGGCCCAGTGGAGCATTTTTTCCAGGGGCAGTATTATAAGGCGGACTGCATCCTGAGCCGCGCCTTCATGCCCTGGCGGCAACTGCTTGACCTTGCCAGCCCCAGGCTGCACGATAATGGCGCGCTGGTCGTGCTGGCGCTTGAGCCAGCCCCCAGCGAACTGCCAGCGCCCTGGCGTCTGTTGGAGCAACACTCCTATGTTGTTGGCGGGCACGCGCGCTGGTTCTGGGCGCTTGCACCCAGCGCAGAGGCCGAGCGGCTGACCTATGATGCCGCAACGCATCGGGCTGGCTAGGGCACCTATACCTGAATGTTCTGACAAGGATTGGCCCGCAAATCCCGCCGAAAGTTCCGGGCGACCCGCGCAGGTGATTGTTCTGTGCATGAATGGTCCAAAAAACGCCGCACAGAACTTTTTGCCGTCATCTGCCTGCCAGCATGAACAGGACCATGATCCTTAGGGAGAACGCCATGCACCCCGCAGACCATGCCTCTGCCAGCGCCGCGCCTGCCGGAAACACTGCAGACGAAAACCGGCGCACCGGACAGCCGCAACCCGAATCTGACGCGCTGCCTGCTGCGGAATCAGCCTGTGCGGAGCAGCCCGCCGACTCACATGCAGCGCCCGGCGGGGCACTGTTGCCCACTGGCGGCGCAGGGCTGCATGGCGGCAAACGCTCGCTGCCTTCCGGGCGGTATTGGGCGAGGGGGCTGTTCTGGGGGCTGGTGACGCTTGCCCTTGCCTTTGCCCTGCGCATGCTGGAATGGCCCTGCTGGCAAAACCCGGAATACCGCCTTGGCAACGAGTGGCTTCTGGCCACGCACGATGCCTACACATGGGTGGCCGGGGCGGAAGATTTCGGCCTTGCCGTGGGGCATCCCATGTCTGTGATGCTCAAGGCCATGTCCGACCTCGTGGGCACTTCCCCCGCTGCCGTGGCCTTCTGGTTTCCTGCCTTGCTGGCGAGCTTTGTGGCTATTATCGCCTTTGCCTGGGTCTGGGCGCTGGGCAGCATTGAAGCTGGCGTTGCGGCGGGCATACTCACGTCCATTGCGCCGGGTTTTCTGGCCCGCACTCTGCTGGGATTTTACGATACCGACCTCGTAACCCTGTTCTTTCCCCTGCTCATGACCCTTGCCCCGGCCAGTTGGGCCATGCGCTATATGCTGCTGCCGGGGATGGTGCTGCGCCGTCTTTCCATGACTTCCGGCGTGATGAACCTGCGCCGCCTTTTTTCCCGCAATCAGCCCGAGGGCCACTGGACGCCGCGCCTCAAACAGGCGGAGCACATGGGCAATCCCCTGCGCTGGCAGTGGGTCGTGCTGCTTGGCTGTTCCGGCGTCGTTTCGTGGTGGACGCAGGAATGGCATTCTGTTTTTCCGTATCTGATCCGCTACAATGTGGCCTTGCTGGCCTTTATGAGCATGGTGATGGCCCCGCGCGGGCGGCGCGCCCTGCTGCTTCTGGGCAGCATGGCCTACGCCCTGCCTACTCTGGCGGGGCCGTGGGGCTTAAGTTTCAGCTTGCTGCTGCTGGCTGCGGGCACAAGGACAGGCTACCGCCTGCGTCGCCTGCTGTGCCGCCCCTGGCTGCTGGCCCTCCTGCTGGCGGGCGTGGGCTTTTTGATGCTTCAGGGCGAGATTCTCACGTCCATTGTGAACCACATCAATGCTTATGTGAAACATTCTGGCGATGTGAAGAGCACTGGCGGCGGGCTTTCGCTGGAATATCCCTCGGTGGCGCAGTCCATCATTGAAGTGCAGGATCTGGGCATCATCGAGATTTTTCCCTACTTCCATCCCTGGATGGAAGCGGCGGTGCTTGGTCTGCTGGGTTTTGCCCTGGTGGTCATACGCAGGCCGGGCGCGCTCTTTTTGCTGCCGCTGGCAGCGCTGGGCATCCTGAGCGTCAAGATGGGGGGCCGCATGGTCATGTTTGGCGCGCCCATCATGGCCATTGGGCTGACCTTGCCCTTTTACTGGCTGCTGCAAAGGCTGCTGCGCGTGGATCTGCGCGGCGCAGTGGCGGGCATTTTGACCAGCGGCGTCTTGCTGGCCCTGCTGGTTGCGCCTTTTGCCGACATGATCCCGGCCATGTCGCAGGGGCCAATCATCAACCGTCGGCATGCAGAAGCCCTTTCGCGCGCCAAGGCCATGACCCCGCCCGATGCCATGCTCTGGCTGTGGTGGGACTGGGGCTATGCCGCCAACCATTTTGCCCAGCGGCAGACCATTGCTGATGGAGCGCAGCATGCGGGGCCGTCCCTCTATCTGCCCGCAGCGGTTTTTGCCACAGACAACCCGCGCTTTGCGCGCCAGATCATCCGCTATACGGCCCAGTGCGGCAACGAGCCGGGCAACGTGTTTGAAGGTCTGGATGGTGTAGGCGCGCAGGCCCTCATGGACAAGCTGCGCTCGCCCGAAACCCCGCTCATTGAGAACAAGGGGCGGCTCTATGTGGTGGTGAGCTTTGAAATGCTGCGGCTTGGCTTCTGGATAAGCAACTTCGGCAACTGGAATTTTCTTACCCGTACGGGCGAAGGCGGGGCGCTTTCCATCGTGCCGCAGGCCCTTGCCTACAAGCTCGATTCGGGCGAGGTGCGGCTTGAGGGCAACAGCAGCGCCATCTATGCCTCCTCCATCAGTGTGTTTGAAGAGACCGGCGTGACGCGCCGCAACTATATTCAGGACTGGTTTGACGCACATCCCTCGGCAACGCCCGAGGAACAGCACGAATTCCTTTCCAAGCGCCGCAATATCAACTTTCTTTTCAACCGCGTAACGGACGAAAAGCTTGCCATGGATGCGGGCCTGTACAATTCGCTGATGGTGCAGCTTTTGGTGGGCGACCCGCAGGATCCGCGCGTCTCGCCCTATTTCAAGCTGGTGTACGACAACGTGTTCGCCAGGATTTACGAGGTTCTGTAGGCGGTTGCGCTTGCGGGCCGCCGCATGCGCAATCAAGGGCAGTCTAACTGGATGATTTTGCGCCAAGGGCAAGGAAAAAGGTTTTTTGCGAAAGAAGTGTACTCGTACGGTACATGACTGGAGTAAAAATAACCTTTTGACGCAGCCAGTTGGACAAAAGAAGCTGTTAGAGACAGACCTCTAGTGGTGGTACGGAACCTTGCGCAGGATGCATTCCGCCCGATAAAGCTGCTCAAGCAGAACCACGCGGGCCAGCTCGTGCGGCAGGGTCATGTGCGAAAGGCTGATGCAGCGGCTGGCGCGCTGGCGCACGGCTTCATCCAGCCCCCATGCTCCGCCCACGATAAAGCAGGCTCTGCCCCGGGCGTCGTGATCCATCTGGCGCAGCAGATCTGCCAGCTGGGGCGAGGTGAGGTGCTGGCCGCGTTCGTCAAGAACGAGCGCTATGTCCTGCGGGTCGAGGGCCTCAATGATGCGGCGTCCTTCAAGGGCGTTGCGCTGATCCTGCGGCAGGGCGGAATCGCCATCGCGCACTTCGCTTATGTCCAGCTTGCGCCAGCGGGTGATGCGCGTGGTGTAGTGGGCTGCGGCATCCTTCCAGAACGGCGTTTTCAGTTTGCCCACACTTATGTATTTCAAGGGTTTGCCAGTCATGTCTTCTCATGTTTCGTTAAATATGGCAGATGGCGCGGCTGAATGCAGTGTCAGTCAGGATGCCGGGATGGAGCTTGCGGTAGCGGCGCGCTTTTTGCGTAACGGCGGCGTGCTCGTGTTTCCTACGGAGACGTTCTACGGCTTGGGCTGCCTTGCCGCCAATGCAGAAGCCGTGGCAAGGGTGTATCAGTTGAAGCAGCGCCCCGTCCACAAACCCTTGCCTCTGCTGGCGGCGCATGCGGCCCAGGTGGACGCGGTGGCGGAACTTGCCGCCATGCCCAGGGGCCTTTTGGCCTTTTGGCCCGGCCCCCTCACGGTTTTGCTGCCCGCGCGTTCCTGTCTGCCCCCGGCGCTGGTCAACGCGCAGGGGCTTGCGGCGGTGCGCGTGACGCCCCATCCGCTGGCTGCGCAACTGGCGGAGCAGGCAGGCGGCGCGCTCACGGCAAGCAGCGCCAACCTCAGCGGCGGTGCGTCCGTATGCTCCCCAGACGAACTTGATCCGGCCCTGCTGGAAGCCTTGCAACGTATGGCGCAGAGCATGCCGTGCCCTGCCGGATGCGCGGCGCAGGCTGCAAAGGCAGAAGTTCCCCTGCCGCTGGCTCTTGGCGGGCCGCTGCCCGCTGGCGGCTTGCCGTCAACCGTGGTGGAGCCGCTGAACGGCGGGGATGGCGGAGCAGGGCGGCTGCGGATAGTGCGGGCCGGGGCAGTGAGTGCCGCAGCTCTTGAGGCCGCAGGTTTTGTTCTGGAGTGACCTCCTGACGGGCTACGCTGCGGTGGCCGCGTTTTTTACAAAAACCTGTCTGCGCACAAGAGAATTCAAATACCCGTCTTCACGCCGGGACAGGCCGTGCGCGGCGCAGATGTCAGCATAAGCTTCAGTCAGGGCGTCCTTATGTTTTGGCGAAGTCATGACAAAGGGATAGAGCAAGAGGCCCAGGCCCCGCAGCCGTGGGCGGGCAATATCTACCAGCAGAAAAATGCCATCAGGGGCAAGCATTCGCGCGGCATTGGCAATGGCAGTGCGCCGCGCTTGGGGATTTGCCTCATGCAGCGCCATGGCGGTCATGATGATGCTGAACGTGCCGTCAGGAAAGCACGCTTCGTCCATGGACGCTACGCTAAAGTGAATGTTGTTGGGATAATCTTTCTGGCGATATTGTGCGCGGGCGATCTGGTTTTCGGCAAGGTCAAGGCCATGGATGCGGCATTGGGGCGAGGATTGCGCGGCAAGCGCAAAAGTCAGGGAACCTGTGCCGCAGCCAAGATCCAGAGCCGACATTTCCGGGCCAAGCGCCAAACCCTTGACCGCCGCCTCATAAAAAGACGCATTCAGCCCGAACAATCGGGCAAAAATATCGTAGTTCTGTCCAGAAACAAGACCGTTAAAAGCAGTACCCTTGTCAGTGTTCATGATACCTCGCATGTGACCGAAGTTCGGTCTGTCTAGATAACGTATGGATGCCAAACATTAATGACCAGAAAAGCCTACTTGACCTCCATCGAGTTCAGCTTCGCAAGGAGTTTTTCGAGAAAGTCTGCAATATCAGCGACTTCATTCTGTTTGCGTATTCCCATGGCGTCATCCACCATGCAATCAAGCTGTGAATGAAAAGCCATGTGCTGTTCATGCGCTGCTTTGCCTTTTTCCGTCAAAAACACATTGAGGCGGGTCATTTTCAGCGGGTCCTTGGCCTTGCAGGCCAGCCCCTTACGCTCCAGCCTGCGCAACAGCTCCGAAACGCTGCCCTTGGTAACGCCCAATAGCTCGGCCAGCCCTCCCACATGGATGCCCGCATTGTTGTAAATGGCCATGATGGTATGAATTTCCGCCAGGTGGATGTCCACATCTGTACTGAATTTGCTGCACTGGCGCTCAAGTTCATAAAACCGGGTCACTATGCCCAGCAGCGAGATGCTGACCTGCGCGCTGCGCGTAGAGTGGGCTGCAGCATGCCCCAGAGTTTTGATCATGGATTTCTGGATGCGCAGTTCAACGGCGGTTTTTTTATGGCAGTCATTTTTCATGGATTTTTAGTATGGCATCCATACATTTTTGTCAATCGTCGTGCGGAGGCGGCAAATAGCTGCACAGCGGCATTTGTTTCCCACGCTTGCGGCGCGGGGCATGCTGGCTTAGTATGCGGCAGTTGCGCACAGTGGCGCGAACCATACGGAGAACGCATGAAACGCCAGGTTGTCTGCCCGCATTGCGGCAAGTCGTATTCCAGCTACAAAAATCCCACGCCCACGGCGGATGTGGTTATCTATTCGCCTGATCGCGGGGTGGTCATCATCAGACGCGCCAACGAACCGGTGGGCTTTGCCCTGCCCGGCGGTTTTATTGAAGAGGGCGAATGTGCGGAAACCGCCGCAGTGCGCGAAATGCGTGAAGAAACCGGGCTGGATGTGGAGCTGACCGGGCTTTTGGGCGTGTATTCCAGGCCTGACCGTGACCCCCGGCAGCACACGCTGACCGTGGCTTTCACAGGCAGGCCGCGCAATCCCGAAGCCTTGTGCGCCGGGGATGATGCGGCCCATGCGGCATATTATCCTCTGGATGCCCTGCCGCAGCCGCTGGTCTTTGACCATGCGCAGATTCTGGCAGATTTCAAGGCCATACTCGCTGGCAAGCGGACGCTTGCCGGCATACAGCCACCATTTGACGCGGTTGCCGGAGCAACCGGAACCAGCGGGGAAAGGACGCATTCATGAGTTATCGCAATCTTCAGGAATGCGTGGCTGATCTTGAGGCCAACGGCCATCTGGTGCGCATTGACGCCGAGGTTGATCCGCATCTGGAACTGGCCGCCATCCAGCGGCGCGCCTTTCGCGCCAAGGCTCCGGCCCTGCTGTTTACGCGGGTCAAGGGCACGCCCTTTCCCATGCTCTCCAATCTTTTTGGCACGCGTGAGCGCCTGCATTTTATTTTTCGTCGCAGTTTGCCTGCGGTGGAGGCTGTGCTGACCGCCAAGGCCGACCCGGCAGCAGCCATGAAGCACCCCTTGCAGTCGCTCAAGGCTGTGCCCGGCCTGCTGAACATGCTGCCGAGCGTGAGCCGGGTGCGCGCGGAACAGGCGGCGGCAGCGGCTCCGGTGCTGGAATGCCAGTGCAAGCTGGCCGACCTGCCCCAGCTTGTCTGTTGGCCCATGGATGGCGGCCCCTTCATTACCCTGCCTCTGGTGTACAGCGAAGACCCCGCCAAGCCCGGCGCGGACGCCTCCAACCTCGGCATGTACCGTGTGCAGCTTGGCGGCAACGAGTACGCGGCGGACGAAGTAGGCCTGCACTATCAGATCCACCGGGGCATAGGGGCGCACCACGCCCGCGCTCTGGAAACGGGCAAACCCCTGCCCGTGCATATTTATGTGGGCGGGCCGCCCAGCCTCACCGTGGCTGCGGTCATGCCCCTGCCCGAAGGGCTTTCTGAACTGCGCTTTGCCGGATTGCTCGGCGGCAGGCGCACAGAGATGGCCGCAGTGCCGGGTCTGCCCCTGCCGGTGCTTGCTCAGGCGGATTTTTGCATCAGCGGGCACGTGCTGCCCCAGTGCAAGCCTGAGGGGCCTTTTGGCGACCATGTGGGCTATTACAGCCTCGCGCATGACTTCCCGGTACTCAAGGTGGACGCCGTCCACCACCGCAAAGGTGCCATCTGGCCCTTTACCGCCGTGGGCCGTCCGCCGCAGGAGGATACGGTCTTTGGCGACTTTATCCATGAACTCACAGGGCCGCTGGTGCCGCAGGTTTTTCAGGGCGTGTGCGATGTGCATGCCGTGGACGCAGCCGGGGTGCATCCGCTGCTGCTGGCCGTGGGCAGCGAACGCTATACGCCCTATGAGAATGAGCGCCGCCCGCGCGAACTGATCACTGCGGGCCTGCACCTGCTTGGAACCACCCAGACGGCCCTGGCAAAGTATGTTTTTCTTGTGGCGCACGAGGACGCGCCGGGCCTCACCGCCCGCGATGTGCCCGCCTTTTTGCGGCATTTGCTGGAGCGGGTTGATTTTTCGCGCGATCTGCACTTCATCACCCGCAGCACCAATGATACGCTGGACTACACGGGCAGCGCCCTTAACGAAGGCTCCAAGCTTGTGTGGGCCTCTGCCGGTAAAAAACGGCGGGAGCTTGGCTGCGAACTTTCCGGCACTGCCGCAGACCTGCCGCCTCTGCCGGATGGTTTTGGCCCGGTGCGCGTGTGCGGCCCCGGCCTTGTTGCCATAGGCGGGCCGAGGCATGCCCTTGATCGCAGCCAGCCCGACCCGCAGATGGAAGCGCTTGCGCAGGCTCTGGCCCAGTGGCCGGGGCGCGAGGCCTTCCCGCTTGTGATAATGGCGGACGATGCGGACTTTTGCGCCGCGAATCTGGATAATTTTTTGTGGGTGGCCTTCACCCGGTCAGACCCGGCCACAGACGTGTATGGCGCTCATGCCGCCACACGGGCCAGGCACTGGTCGTGCGAAGCGCCGCTGGTCATCGACGCACGCCTGAAGCCCTTCCATGCCCCCCCACTGGAAGAGGAACCGGCGGTCATACGCAAGGTGGAAGCCCTGGCAGCGCCGGGCGGCCCCTTACACAACTACTTGTAACCTGGGGGAGGCATCGGCATGAAAATCGCCCTATTGCAGTGCAATACCGTTACCGGCGACGTGGCCGGAAATCTGGAACGTATCATCAGCACCGCCCGTCAGGCTGGCGCAGCAGGGGCAAACCTGTGCGTTACGCCGGAGCTGGCGCTTTGCGGCGTGGCCCCCGGCCACTACCTCTGCGCTCAGGGTTTTGCGGCGGGTTGCCTCAAGGCTCTGGATATCATGGCCGCAGAACTCAAGGACGGCCCTTCCGTGCTTGTGGGCGCGCCTGTGCCCAGCGTGTATGCCTCGGGCCTGCTTTCCAACGCGGCAGTGTTGGTTGAAAAGGGCGGCTGGCAGGTTGTTTCGCGCAAGGTGTATCAGAATCAGGGCCAGAACACCGTGGCCGAATCCACAGATGAGGACGCCCGCTATTTTGACCGCGGCATTTCGTGCGGTATTGTCACCATGGGCGGCTGGCGCATCGGCGTTGTGCTCTGCGAGGATGCCCAGAGCGAAGACGCTTCGTTCTGGAAAACCCGCTACGCCAGCGGTCATAATCCTCTGATGGAGCTGGTGCAGCGCGGCGTGGACGCCCTTGTGCACATGGCGGCTGCGCCCTTCAGCGTGGGCGCGCAGGAAACGGACGAACACCTGCTTTCACATGTGGCGGCCCGGCATCATGTACATATGTTTTCGGTGAACATGGTGGGCGGCAACGACAGCCGCGTGTACAACGGGCAGAGCCTGGTTTTTGATCCCACCGGGCAGTTGCTTGCCCGGGGCAAGGCTTTTGCGGAAGACGTGCTTGTGGTGGATACCGCGCGCGGGCAGGGTGCAGTAAAAACCCCGGAACCGCTGGCCGCCTGCGTTGAAGAAGATTACTGGCGCGCTCTTGTGCTCGGCACACGGGATTTTGTGCGCAAATGCGGGGCGGAGAAGGGCATCGTAGCCATTTCCGGCGGCATGGATTCCGCCCTGGTGTGCAGCGTGGCGGTGGAGGCCCTTGGCGCGCAAAACGTCACCGGCGTGCTCCTGCCCTCGCCCCACAGCAGCGAGGGGTCGCTGACGGACGCCGCCAAACTGGCGGAAAATCTGGGCATCACCACCGTGACCCTGCCCATTGGCCCGCTCATGGAGGCTTTTGCCACCGCGCTCAAGCCCGGCCTTGACCTTTTTGAAGAAAAGCCCGGCGACGTGACCTTTGAAAACGTGCAGGCCCGCATCCGCGGCACGCTCATCACCTCGTTGGCCAACAGGGCCAACGCCCTTGTGCTCAATACGGGCAACAAGAGCGAGGGGGCCATGGGCTACTGCACCCTGTACGGCGATTCCGTGGGCGCGCTGGCCGTTATCGGCGACCTGACAAAAACTCAGGTGTATGCAGTTGGCCGCTGGTACAACGCCCATCGCGGGGCAGAGATCATCCCCGATGAAATTTTCACCAAGGCTCCGTCTGCGGAGCTGCGTCCCGGTCAGAAAGATTCGGACAGCCTGTTGCCCTATGAGGATCTGGATCCGATTCTTGAAGACCTGTTGCAGCCTGCGGAGGCCGAATCCGGCCCGCTTTCGGCAGCGCGCATGGAAGTGCGCGACAAGCTGTTCCGGGCTGAATTCAAGCGCCGTCAGGAGCCTTTGTCGCTTTACATGAGCCGCATGCCCTTTGGCGGCGGCTGGCAGACGCCCGTTGCCGGGCGTTTCAGCCTGCCCAATAAATAGGCTGCATAAAAAAAGTATGGAAAGGGCTGTGCGGCGCAAGGGTTGCCGCATGGCCCGCCCCCAAGGGCGGGGGTTTTTCCTTGAAGCCCGCAACGCACTGGGGTAAGAGCAATGTGTTGCACAACGCTGATCTGAGTGGAGGATATCATGGCGGAAGCACCGGAGAAAAATCTGGCTCTGGACATTGTTCGCATTACCGAGGCTGCGGCCCTTGCATCGGCCCGCTGGCTCGGTCGGGGAGACAAGGAAGCCGGTGACGGCGCCGCCGTTGACGCCATGCGCGTCAGCTTCGCCACCCTCAGTATTGATGGCCTGGTCATTATCGGCGAGGGCGAAAAAGACAATGCCCCCATGCTCTTTAACGGCGAAAAGGTCGGCAAGGGCTGCGGCCCCAGCCTGGACGTGGCCGTTGATCCTGTGGAAGGCACCAATCTGCTGGCCTATGGCCGCCCCAACGCCATTTCGGTGGTGGGCGTAGCCCCCAGCGGCAGCATGTTCAACCCCGGCCCCAGCTATTACATGCAGAAGCTGGTGGTGCCCCGCGAGGCCCGCAACGTGGTTGATCTCGATGCGCCGGTAAAGGTCAATCTGGCCAACGTGGCCAAGGCCATGGGCAAGAGCGTGCAGGACCTTGTGGTCTTTGTGCTCGACAAGCCCCGGCACGAAAAGCTTATTACGGAGATCCGCCAGGCTGGCGCGCGCATTCAGCTGCAAACCGACGGCGACGTGGCTGGCGCGCTCATGGCTGTTGATCCCCGTTCTGAAGTTGATATCATGATGGGTACGGGCGGCACCCCCGAGGGCGTGTTGTCTGCCTGCGCCATCAAGGGCATGGGCGGGCAGATTCTGGCCCGTCTGGATCCCCAGTCGTATGTGGAAAAAGAAGCCATCACCGAAGCGGGCATTGACGCGCGCGAAGTGCTCACAGTGCATGATCTGGTGCGCAGCGATGACTGCTTCTTTGCCGCCACGGGTATTTCCGGCGGTGATTTTTTGAGGGGCGTACGCTACAGTGCCAAGTACGCCGTTACCCATTCGCTGGTTTTGCGCGGCAAAACCGGCACCCTGCGATATGTGGAGTCTTACCATAATATGGACAGACTCTCGAAATTTAGCGCGGTTCGGTATTGAATGAATAAAATTTCATCTCTCTGCGGTGTTTTTGCGGCATTGGTGCTGGCCCTGCCGCTGGTGGTAGTCGCCCCCGGCATGGCCGAGGCCGCACAGGCTCCTGCCGCCAAGAAAAAGGCGGAGCAGCCTGCCCCCAGCTCCAGCGCAAGCGTTAATGTGTATGAAAAACAGCCCCCGGTGACGGACAAGGAACTGCTGGACTTTCTTGAACTTCTGCCGCAGTTCCGGGCCTGGGCCAAGGGCAATAATGAAGAAGCCCACCCCATTATGCGCAACAACAAGGCGGATTTTCTCTATTCGCCCAATGCCGCTGCCTGGGTGCAGGCGCATAACTGGAACCCGGTGCGCTTTTTCTGCGTCATGGGCCGCATGGCCGCCGCTCTTTCCATTGTGGAAGAAGGCAACGACATGAGCGGCGCGCGCTCAAAGGATATGCCCGAAGTTTCAGAAGGCGAGCTTGCCCTTGCGCGGCGTCACCTCGGCACCATGCTCAAAGCTGGTGGCGATGTGCCGCCCATAAACAAATAGGGTATTCAGCGCCATGCCCGCAGTACGGGCGCAAAAAAGATTGATGAAAGGCTCCGGTTGATTCCGGGGCCTTTTTTAGTTGCGGGCTGTTGGCCACAGCGCTTCTTGTCTGCAAACGAAGGCAAAGGTGATGCCCAAACGTTCTGCACCATAAGACGCCCGCTGGTGTGTGACCTCCCCGCTGGGAGCATTCTGAAGCATAATGCCATAGAAAAGGCCCCTCGTGAGAGGGGCCTTGGTATTGCGAGCGCGGTCTGCGCCGAGCTGATATGGGTTTCGTCTGGCTAGTTGGCAGGAGCCTTGGGCGCTTCCTTGGGTTGCTCTGGTTGCGCAGCAGGGGTCTGTTCCGCTGGCGCGGCGGGGGCGGCTTCCTTGACCACTTCCTTGGCGAGTTCCTTGGCTGCATCGGCAGGACTCGGCGCAGGCGCAGCTGCGGGAGCTTCATTCGGAGCAGCCGGAACCGCAGGTGCCGCAGTTTGGGGAGCAGATGCTTCCGCAGGTTGCGCGGCGGCAGGGGCGGCCGCAGGTTCCTGTACTGGAGCGGGCTTTTCAGCCGGAGCAGCGGGCGCGGATTCAGGCGCAGTCGCCGGGGCGGCGGGTTCAAGTTTAGGGGCTTCGGCAGGGGCTGCTGCGGGAGCTTCAGGCGCGGGGGCCGGGGTCGCCGCAGGAGCCAGAACAGCCGGGGCAGCAGGTGCGGGCGTCAGGATGGCGCTCAGGCTCTTTACCTGAGCCTCGGGCGTTTTTGCCAACTGCGGCATGAGCATGAGCGATGCGGGCTGGGCCAGAACAACAGCAATGACCGCGCACATCACGAGCGAGCCGCTGGTGCCGCCATGCGCGCCACGGCGCACCAGACGGGCAAGCAGTACCGCCGCCACTATGCCAATGCCGCCAAGCACGGGCAGGGCCTTGAGGCCGAGCACGGCGGTGCGCTGGCTTTCTGTAAGCGTAAAGTGGAAGAACTTGCCAAGCCAGTCAAGCGTGTAGCCAAAGCCGGCTGCCACCAGTGCCATGCTGGCGTGCAGCAGGCACAGGGCCGCAATGATGTAAAACAGTTTGGCTCCGGCAACGGGCAGGCGCAGCAGGGCCTTGCCCAGCAGGAGGGCCGCAAGGCAGGCCGTGCACACGGCAGCGCCCACCATGTCGGCAGCAAAAATACTCAGCAGGCAGGCGAACACAAGGGCTATCCACAAAAAGGCCATTCCGGCTTTTTCCTTGCGGGAGGCGGCCAGATCAGCAGGGGCGGTGCGCAGCACGCGCGCCCAGGAAACACCGCAGATAACAGCCAGCCAGGGCAGCAGGCCCAGAGCCGCAAAGGCGAGGGGCTTCCACCAGGTAGCCTTGGTGATGGGCCAGGTTACAAGCTGGGTGCCAAGGTTCTTGAGGTATCCTTCCGGCTGATGCCAGAGCATGACAACAGCGAGCCAGCAACCGATCATGGCCAGCATGAGCACAAAACCCACAAGGCCGTCCGCTTTTTGCGCGCGGCGGAATCCGCAACGCCAAAGCAGAGAGGCCAGACTGGTCAGCACGGGCAGCAACAGATGGAAAAGGCCGCCCGTCAGGCCAGCCAATGCCGCCAGTGCAAAACCCAGAGGCAGGGTGATGGTCGTTCCCGGCTGCTGCCAGCCGTGGCAAAGGCAGGCAAGGGAAAGCAGGGTCACTGCTGCGGCCAGGGCTTCCGGTCCGGTAAAGGTGGAGAGCGGCGCAAAGATGGGCGCGCAGAGCAGCAGCATGCCGCCAGCCAGCGCGGCCCGGCGATCCAGCCCGGCAACACGGCCCAGAACCCACACAGCCAAAAGGCAAATCAGGGTTCCGGCCATGGCAGCCAGGGGAAAGAGCAGATGGGCAAACTGCGGCGCGGCCTTGGTAAGCAGGGCTTCAATACCGCGCACAAACCAGAAAAATACGGGCCATTGCGAAAGACCGTCGCCAACCGGGGCAAGCCACATGCCGCTCTGCGCGGTTTGGGTAAAGGCCAGAATACCAGCGGCTTCACGCGGACAGTACAGGCTGTGCCCCATAAGGGCGGGCCAGGCCTGGGCCAGCATGATGACCAAGAGCGCAAGCGGCCCAACAACGCTGGCTGCGTCAAAAATATTGTCGGCAAAACCGGGAGCGGCTGACTGAGGAGCGGATTCTGCGGGTTTTGCAGAGGCAGCGGATTTGCCTTCCTTGCCGGAGTTGCCGAACATTCCCCTGAATCCCTTGGCCGAGATCGTCACCGGGCGGGAAGCCTTGGGCGCTGCGCCTTCGGCCTGAGGTGCGGCTGCTGCGGCGCTCGCAGCGGCCTGTGCCGCGCCAGCAGGTTCAGGAGCCGGTGCAGCTGGCTGGGAAACCGCCTTGGCAGCTTGCGCTTCGGATTGGGCGTGTGCCCCTTCCGCGCTTGTCTGCTGGCCCCCGGACTGACAGGCAGTCTGGTCTTCGGGATTCTGGGCGCTGTTCTGGGTCATGGCATCGCTCCTTCATGCGTTTTCGGCTCGCCAAGCAGGATATGTCGCGCCTGACGGGCTTCGAGGTCAATTTCTACGGCGCGCCCCGTGGGCAGGCTCTGGCCGTTCAGCACATCACGCGCGGGGCCTTGCGCGCCAGCGGGCAGGGGGCAGGCAAGGTGTTGTTTCCGGTCTGAAAAATTGGCAGCCAGCAGCCAGTAGCCGCCGCCCGGCAGGGAACTCAGGGTCGCCACGCAGCCTGCTGGGCCGCTCACCACCTGCACAAGGCGGCCAGAGGCAAGCCCTGTGGCGCGTCTGGCCTGCAACAGGCGGGCAATCTGTCTGGCAAAACTTGTTTCCCGGCTCCACTGCATGTCCAGCGGGCCAAAGGCCAATGTGGCGGGGCTTTGCCCGCCGGGCAGGTTTGTGGCCCCCCACAGGGGCACGCTGCCCGCGCTGGACGCGCCCTTGCCCGAACCCTGCGGCAACCCCAGCGCGCCTGTAATATCCTGCGGGCTTAAAAATGTCAGACCCGGCAAGCCAATGCGCCAGCCCAGCATGAGCAGGCAGGCGGATTCCATGGCTTGCGCGTGATCAGGGCGCACGGCGCTGGCAGCGTCAAGCCCAAGGGCGCGAGCGGCCAGTTCCGCCTGGGTGACGGGCAGCCCCGAGGCCTCTGGCGCGCCCTTGGCAAGGGACTGCGCGCGGCGCACAAGCGCCTGACCGTCCGGCAGATCCAGCAGGGGACGCCAGTCAACATATTGCCTGTCCCGCAATCCACGCGCAAGGCGGCTGTGGTCAACGCCCGCCGTCAGCGAGGCCTTGAGCAGTGCGCCCAGGGGCGCGGCATCGCCGCTCAGCAAGGCGTATCCTGCGGCAGCCGGGGTAATGCTGTCGCGGCTGAAATCCACGGCTGTGGCAAGCACCGCCTTGGTCAGCGATGGGGGCAGCACATCGTCCTGCACGGCCCATCCGCCGTAGCGGTGCACCTCGCCCGCCAGGGATTCCAGCGCTTCAAGCCCCGGAACCAGCGCCGAAGGGTCTGTTCTGCCCCCGCTCTGGCCTTCCACCTGCGCGTCAAGACCCATGAGGGCCTCCAGCCTGATGCCCGCCAGCGTTTGCTGCTGCAAGCCCGTGTGCTGGATAACAGCTGCGGAAAATACACGTCGGGCCTGACCGGAAGGATCCTGCCACAACAGTACGGGGCGCAGGGCATTGCCGCTGTAGCGGTAAACCCAGCGCCGCACCTGACCATCCGCGCCGCGCACTTCGCCGGTGACGGCCCAGCCGCCGGGGGTTGCCCAGTCAAGGGTGTCGCGCCGCAGCAGATCAGGAACAACGCCCCGTTTGCGCAATTCCGCCACAGCGGTCTGGCGCAGGGGCAGGCAGTCCCATTCGCCAGCGGTGGCGGGCAAAATATCCCAGTCTTTCTGCGGCACAGACATCATGGCATACAGGCCGTCAAAGCGCGAGGCCCGGCGCGCCTGAAGAATAAAATCCGGCCCCAGGCCCGTTGCGGAGGGGGGGAGTTCGCCGCCCATCTGCATCTGCGCCTGATCGAGCCTTGCAGTCAGCCGCGAAAAATCCTCGCCGGTGCCCAGTGATGGGTCTGGCCGCAGGGCGGTGACGTTGTCGCCCGCCTCGGATGCTGCGTCAGGCAGTGCGGAAGCCGCGTGGGCGCTCCAGATGTCGCCCTTTTCGCCCAAGGGAGCCAGAAAAAGCCCGCCAAAGCCCGCTTGCGCCCAAAAGGCGTCCACGCCGGGTTGGGCCAGCGCCCGCAGGGCTGGTTGCCCCGCGCCAAGGCTGTGCGGGTTGACGTCAAACCAGTTGGGCGCGGCGGTAAGCAGCAGGGGCACGCGCCGCGCCGAGGCGCTGTTGCGCCAGATAAGATCCGTGCCGGAAACCTGCCCTGTCAGTTCCTGGGTGGAGCCAAGCATGGACTGGCGCTCAAGCCATTGCAGATACCCCGGATCCGCGCGCGGCAGCAGGGATGCGTTTCCTGCAGGCTGCTCGCGGCGCAGGGACGTTGCCGTGCCGCTGTGCTTTGTGCAGGCCGCAAGGCACAGGCCGACCACAAGAGCCGCCGCAAGCAGGGCCAGCAGGGGCAGCCGGGCCGCAAGCCCGGCGGTCAGCGGTACGGGCCGCCGCAGGTTCTTTCGCAATGGTTGGGCACGCATGGTTGCGACCGTCAGGCCTTTGCCGCGGTTTCCTCGGCCTTGGCTGTGTTCCACAGCTCATCCTTTTCATCAAGGGTCAGGGCCGAAAAATCAATGTTCTGCTCGCGGGCGATTTCTTCCATGCGGGCAAAACGCTTGAGAAAGCGGCGGTTGGCGTAGTCCAGGGCTTCACTGGCCTTGATGCCCTTGCGGCGGCCAAGCTCCGCAATGCTGAACAGCAGATCGCCCAGTTCGTGCTTCTGGGCATCCTGATCGCCGCCAGCGGAGGCGTCCAGCCACTCCAGCCACTCGGCTTCCACCTGCTGCTCCACCTCTTCATCTTCCTGCCAGGTAAAGCCCACGCGGGCCGCCTTGGAGTTGATGCGGTAGGCCTTGGCGAGCGGGGGCAGGCTCTCGGGCAGGCTGTCAAACAGGCCCTTGGGCTTGCCTTCGTCATCAGTATGCTCGGCGCGCTTGATTTTTTCCCAGGCTTTGAGCTGTTCTTCAAGGCTGTCAAAAACCGTGTTGCTGAACACGTGGGGGTGGCGGCGGATCATCTTGGCCCTGTTGTTGTTAAGGGCATCATCAAGGTTGAACTGTCCCTGCTTTTCATACAGGCGCGCCACAAAAAGCAGCAAAAAGGCCACATCGCCCAGTTCTTCGCGGATGTCGGCCACATTGCCGGAGCGGATGGCGCTCACAAGCTCATGGCTTTCTTCAATAACGTATTCGGCAAGGCTTTCCGGGGTCTGTTCCTTGTCCCATGGGCAGCCGTCGGGAGCGGTGAGCTTGTCTATGATGAGCTGCAATTCTTCGAGGGCGGTCTTTTCCATGATTGCGTGTTTCCTTGGTAATTCTGGCAGTTAAATGCCCAGGCGGGCGGTGAGGTCAGGCGGCAGCCAGCCGTGTACCTGGGTCATGAGCGCGTTGAAGTAGGGCAGTGCGCGCGAATGCTGCATGAAGGGCGCGCCCGCGAAAAATTTTTGCAGAAACAGCAGGGCCAGCGAGCAGAGCAGGACGCCCTTGGCAAGGCCGAGCATGCCGCCAGCCAGTTTGTCTGCCCACGACACAAAGGAGAAGGAAAGTATTTTTTGCAGGATGCGCGCAATAATGGCCACCGAAATGATGACGCCCAGAAAGATGAGCACGTATGCCGCAATGATGCGCCATGAAGGATCGGTGATAAGCGTGAGGCGCGGCGCAAGCAGGGGGTGGTAATGGTGCGCGGCCCAGAAGCCGCCCAGCAGCGAAATAAGCCCGGCAACTTCGCCCACAAAACCGTGGATAAAGCCCCGCGTGCCAAAAAATACCAGTATAAGCACTATGATAAGGTCGAAAATGTCCTGACCCATGCGTTCTCCGTTGCGGCTGTGTCGCCCGCGTGGCGGGCCGTTGCCGGGAAGGCTTTCGCGCCGAGGCCTTTGACCTGCGGCGGGGCAGAGCATAGCAGATGCTGGCCTGCGGCACAACGTGCCTCGGGGGCTCATTGGTCGCAAGCAGTTGGTGTAGTTGCGGTATGGAACACGGATGACCGGGACGCTGCATGCAGGGGGGCAGCATGCGTTGGGCCGAGGCGTCAAACAGGGCAGGCAAGCTGCTGCGGCAGGCGGGGCAGCAGTTGGGCAATGGTGCTGTGGCTGCGCAGGGCCAGAATCACGCCGGGGTCCGGCTCTGCAAAAATATGGGGATAGTCCACCTCGCCGCACTGGGGATGCACGGTAAAGGCCAGTTGCTCCAGGCCGTTTGACAAGAACTGCGCATCAACGCCGGGCTTGTTGCCCCGCGCGTCCAACCGTCGCCAGGTCTGCCGCTCGCTGATCCACACGGCGTTGAGGCCGTGCAGTACCCGGTGGGGATCGTGCTTGTCTTCAAAACCCAGCAACTGGTAGCAGAATCCTGCGGCAATGCCGTTGGCGCGCAGCAATGCCGCCAGAAGATGGGCCTTGGCATAACACAGGCCCTGGCCCACATGCAGAACTTCCGATGCACTGCACGTGACAGCAGTGCCGCCGCAGTCCACCGAGTGAGCAATACTGTCGCGCACAAAGATAAAAGTTTTTTCAATGAGTTCCAGTTCAGATGCGCAGTGCGCGGTAAGGCTGGCGGCTTTGCGCTGCACTGGTGCAGAGCGGAAATCAATGATTTCCGACTCGCTCAGGCAGGCTTGCGGTGCAGGGGGCTGTTGGTGCATCATCGCCAAACCCTATCACAGGGGAGTGCAGGGTGCAAAAAGACCAGGGCGTTCAGCCCTCCCCAGCATTGCCCATTGTGCGCGGAACACAAAGGCGCGATATCACAGGGCGGAACAACAGGCCGGGCAGGAGGCATGATGGATACATTGCGGGGCCGTGTGGCGGGCGTGGTGCTTGCGGGGGGGCTTTCCTCGCGCATGGGCCGCGACAAGGCGCTGCTGCGGGTCTACGGCTCGGACAATCCCGATCTGCTGGCCCGCACGCACACGCTGCTGGCCGCCTTGCTGCCGCAGTGCTGGGTGTCGTGCAGGCCGGGGCTTCCCCGATCCGGGTATGAGTGCATTTTTGATGAAAAAAACGACTGCGGCCCCGTAGCGGGGGTGGTTGCGGCCCTGCGCACGGCGCAGGTGCAGGGATTTTCTGCCGTGCTGGCACTTTCCTGCGACATGCCTTTTATGGATGCGCCCACCCTGCGCACCCTGCTTGCCGCCCGCGCTGCCGCCCCGGCAGATACCCTTGCCACGCTCTATATGGATGCTGCCAGCGGCAGACCCGAGGCTCTTTCCGCCGTTTACGAAACAGCGGCGCTGCCCTGGTTTGAAGATTCGCTGGCCTTTCACGGGGGCAGGCTCAACAGGGTCGTGCCACTTGAGCGGCAGTGCCGTTTGCCCTATGGCCCGGAAGAAGCACGTCCGTTTTTCAATCTGAACCGCCCCGATGACCTGCAAAGGGCGCTGGATATTCTGAGCGCTTCCCATTAGTCTCTCTCTGTCAGTTCACGGTCATCTAAGTAATCGTGATTATCCGGCGGAAGCTGAGCTGTCGCCAACCAATATTTGCTACCCGCCGCGGCTGCGCGTCTGCCCGGGCGAGCGGAGAAAACGCGCGTGAAAACACTGCCGGAGCAATGGCTTTATTCAGCCGGCTGCGGTGATTTGGAGCAAACATGGATATTGGGGCTTACACGTTTAAGGAATTTCATCGCCTTGCCGAGAATTTTCACGGCTATGCCGCACCGGGCCTGCTTGTGGGCGGTTATATGGTGGAGCTTGCCAAGCGCCATCTGCCCGAGGGCACGCTGTTTGAGGCCGTGGTGGAATCGGGCAAGTGCCTGCCTGACGCGGTGCAGTTGCTCACCCTGTGCAGCATCGGCAACAACTGGATGAAGATTCACAATCTGGGCCGCTACGCTGTGTCGCTGTTTGACAAGCACACGGGCGAGGGCGTGCGCGTGAGCCTGGATCCGGTAAAGATGGCCGCCTATCCCGAACTCAAGGCCTGGTTCTTTAAGGAAAAGGCCAAAAAAGATCAGGATATCGACCTGCTGGAATCAGAAATTGAAGCCGCGGGCGACAGCATCTGCAAGGTGGAGCCCATCACGGTCAAGCGGCGTTTTATGGGCCACAAGCACATGACGCGCATCCTGTGCTGCCCTGTGTGCGGCGAGGCCTATCCGGTGGAAGACGGCCCCGTGTGCCGTGGCTGTCAGGGCGAAGCCCCCTATGTGCTGGCGCGGCGCGAGCTTAAGGAAGATTGTCAGGCCCTTGCCGCAGAGCACCACAAGGCCGCAACGGGCGTTCGTGTTGTGCCTGTGGAAGAAGCCGTGGGCAAAACCGTGGCCCACGACATGACCCGCATTGATCCCGGTCAGTTCAAGGGGCCGGAATTCAAGGCCGGGCAGCGCATTTCTGTGGGTGATATCTGCCGCTTGCAGCAGATGGGCCGCTTCCA
The DNA here is from genome assembly GCA_023419375.1 of Pseudomonadota bacterium. Taxonomy (GTDB): domain Bacteria; phylum Desulfobacterota; class Desulfovibrionia; order Desulfovibrionales; family Desulfovibrionaceae; genus Desulfovibrio. Next base: position 4,434 of record JAEZYD010000059.1, on the reverse strand, counting down.
TGTGGCCATTACAGATGATGACGCCCCGGTCAGCGCGCAGGTCTCCCCTGATGATCCCCGTGCCTTGGTGCATGAAAATGAAGTGGCGGAAATTTTTGCGCGCCGCATGGCTGGCGAAGGCGTTATCTACGAATTGCCGCCCCATGAAGGCAAAATTGACTTCAAGGCTGCCTGTAACGGGCTTTTTTGCGTGGATGTGGAACGCATGACGCGGTTCAATCTGGTGCCCGAGGTCATGGTGGCCTCGCGTCAGGATGGAACACTGGTCAAGCAGGGCGGCCCGCTTTGCGGCACCCGCGCCATTCCGCTCCACATTACGCGCGAGCGGCTTGGTCAGGCGCTGGAAGCGCTGGAAGGCGGGCCTCTGTTCCGCGTGTTGCCCCTGCGCAAGGCCCGCGTGGGCATTCTTGTGACCGGAACCGAAGTTTTTCAGGGGATTATTGAAGACAAGTTCATCCCTGTCATCACCGCCAAGGTCAGCATGCTGGACTGCACAGTGGTGCGCACGGACATCGTACCGGACGACAAAGCCATGATGCAGGCCTCCGTGGCCGCCATGCGCGAGGCCGGGGTCGATCTGCTGATCACCACGGGCGGCCTTTCGGTTGACCCGGACGATGTGACCCGTCAGGCCCTTGTGGAAGCAGGCCTCACAGACGTGCTGCACGGCGTGCCCTTCCTGCCCGGCACCATGAGCCTCATGGGCCGCATCCCCGGCCCTCAGGGCGATATGCAGGTGCTGGGCGTGCCCGCCTGCGCCCTGTATTTTAAAACAACCTTCCTTGATCTGGTGCTGCCGCGCATGCTGGCAGGCCGTGGCCTGACCCGCGCCGAGGCTGCCCGCATGGGCGAGGGCGGCTACTGCCTGGCATGCCACACCTGCACCTATCCCAAGTGCTGGTTCGGTAAATAAGACTGCGCTCAATGCGCAAAAGCGAACAGGTCTTTTTTGCAAAGGCTCCGAAATTTTTTTCGGGGCCTTTTTTAGTGCGATAGAATCACCAATAAGCGAGGAGCGGACGTAATTTTTTAAGAAAAAAGTATAATTATTTCAGTGGTAGCAAGAGAAAAAATATCGCCCAGTTGATGCTGTTTGTGTGTGCAATTCTATCAATTATGGTGTTCCATCACCGTGAAATGGCATGCAAAATTATATCATTGGGAAAACGGTCACAAACAGGGTCGGTTCCCTTTAAAAAAATGTAAGTATCTTGCGATATCACGTTTTTTCAACTATGGTGAAAACAAATCTCCATCTTGTTAATTGACGCAGTTCAGAGGCGTCTTGTTCAACGCAGGAGTTCTGACCTTGCGTTGCGTGATTGGCCTAAAAAAGGAGTGTCATCATGAAAAGCACCCGGAGGAGTTTCCTCAAGGGCGTCGGTGCAGGAGTTCTCTGCCTCACATTGGGGCAGCTGGGCTTCGACCTGGGCGAGGCCCAGGCTTACGCCGTAAAACTCAAGATAGAAGGCGCCAAGGAAGTCATCAGCGTCTGCCCCTTCTGTTCGGTCTGCTGCCAGGTCATAGCCTACGTGCGTGACGGCAAGCTCGTTTCCACAGAGGGCGACCCGGACTTTCCCGTTAACGAAGGTGCGCTCTGCGCCAAGGGCGCGGCGCTCTTCAGCATGTACACCAATGACCACCGCCTGAAAAAGCCGCTTTACCGCGCGCCCAACAGCGATCACTGGGTGGAAAAAGACTGGGACTGGACTTTGGCCCAGATCGCCCGACGGGTTAAAGACACCCGCGACAAAGATTTTATTCTCAAGAATGCCAAGGGGCAGACGGTCAACCGGCTTGATACCATCTTCTGGATGGGAACCTCGCACGCCTCCAACGAAGAATGCGCAGTCATTCACCAAGCATTGCGCGGCCTGGGTGTTGTCCATATGGACCACCAGGCGCGGGTCTGACACAGCCCCACTGTTGCGGCTCTGGCAGAGTCGTTCGGACGCGGTGCTATGACGAACCACTGGATCGATATCAAGAATAGCGATGCAGTGCTTATTATCGGCAGCAATGCCGCTGAACATCATCCTGTCGCCTTTAAGTGGGTCATGCGGGCCAAGGACAACGGGGCCGTGCTTATGCACGTTGACCCCAAGTTCTCGCGCACGTCCGCCCGTTGCGACTTCCACGTGCCTCTGCGTTCGGGAACGGATATTCCCTTCCTGGGCGGCATGCTCAACTACATTCTGGAAAACAAGCTGTACTTCAAGGACTATGTTGAAAAGTACACCAATGCCGCCTTTGTGGTGGGCAAGGATTACGCTTTCAACGACGGCCTTTTCAGCGGCTATGATCCAGCAACCCGCAAGTATGACAAAACCTCGTGGGCTCTCGCAAAGGGACCTGACGGTGGGCCTCTCATCGACCCCACCTTCCAGAACGAGCGCTGCGTCATCAACATGATGCGCCAGCATTATTCCCGCTACACGCTCAAAAATGTTTCTGACGTTACGGGCGTTTCGCAGGAAAATCTGCTCAAGGTCTACAAGGCCTTCTGCGCTACAGGTACGCCGGACAAGGCCGGAACCATCATGTACGCTCTGGGCTGGACACAGCACACAGTGGGTGTGCAGAACATCCGCCTTTCTTCGCTGATCCAGCTTTTGCTGGGCAATATTGGTATTGCTGGCGGCGGCATCAACGCCCTGCGCGGCGAGCCCAATGTGCAGGGTTCCACAGACCATGCCCTGCTGTACAACAACCTGCCCGGCTATCACGGTACGCCTCAGGCTCCGTGGCAGACTCTGGCCGACTACAACAAGGCCAATACCCCTGTCACCATGCTGCCCAACAGCGCCAACTGGTGGGGCAACAGGCCCAAGTATATCGCGAGCCTGCTCAAGGGCTGGTTTGGCGATGAAGCCACGCCTGAAAACGACTTCTGCTATAGCCTGCTGCCCAAGCTGGAGCCGGGTGAAGACTGCTCGTACATGTTTGCCATGGATAAGGTCTATCAGGGCAAGATGCGCGGCGGTTTCATCTTTGGCGTGAACCCCATGAACAGCTTCCCCAATACCAACAAGATGCGGGCTGCTCTGGACAAGCTGGACTGGTTGGTCTGTTCCGAACTGCATAATTCGGAAACCACGGACAACTGGAAGCGCCCCGGCGTGGACCCCAAGGCCTGCAAGACTGAAGTGTTCTTGCTGCCCTCGGCTCACCGTATTGAAAAGGAAGGCACCATCAGCAACAGCGGCCGCTGGTTGCAGTGGTTCGACCAGGGCGTCAAGCCCGGCGGCGAAGCACGCAACTTTGCGGACATCGTTGTGCCCCTGTTTAACCAGATCCGCGATCTGTACAAGACCGAAGGCGGTGTGCTGCCCGAGGCCATGCTCAAGATGCACTGGACAGACAAGTATGACGCCGCCGAGTGGTCACGCCGCATCAACGGCTTCTTCTGGACTGACGCCAAGGTGGGCGACAAACAGTACAAACGCGGCCAGCTCGTGCCTGCCTTTGGCATGCTGAAGGACGACGGCAGCACTTCTTCGCTCAACTGGATCTACACAGGCAGCTGGACTGAAGAAGAAGGCAACAAGTCCAAACGCCGCAATACCAGCCAGACCCCCATGCAGGCCAATATCGGCCTGTACCCGAACTGGTCGTGGTGTTGGCCTGTGAACCGCCGCATCCTGTATAACCGCGCTTCTGTGGATGTGAACGGCAAGCCGTTCAATCCCAAGAAGGCCGTTATTGAATGGGACGGCGCCAAGTGGGTGGGCGACGTGCCTGACGGCCCCTGGCCGCCCATGGCCAATGAAGGCGGCAAGCTGCCCTTCATCATGGTGAAGGACGGTCATGCTCAGTTCTTTGGCCCCGGCCCTGCCGACGGCCCCTTCCCCGAACACTACGAACCTGCGGAAACGCCTCTGGCCAGCCATCCGTTCTCCCGGCAGTTGAGCAGCCCGGTGTACAAGTTCCATACCTCCGATATGGACAAGATCGCCCCTCCGGCTGATCCCAACTACCCCTATGTGCTGACCACCTACAGCCTCACCGAACACTGGTGCGGCGGCGGCGAAACGCGCAATGTGCCCAACCTGCTCGAAACCGAGCCGCAGCTCTATGTGGAAATGAGCCCGGAGCTGGCCAAGGAAAAGGGCATCAAGAACGGCGACGGCGTCCTTCTTGAAAGCATTCGCGGTACCTGCGAGGCCATCGCCATGGTGACGGTGCGCATTCGTCCCTTTACGGTTATGGGCAGAACGATCCACCTTGTGGGTATGCCCTTTGCCTTTGGCTGGACAACGCCCAAGTGCGGCGACTCCACCAACAGGCTGACTGTTAGTGCGTTTGACCCCAACACCACCATTCCTGAATCCAAGGCCTGCTGCGTCAATCTGCGTAAGGCCGACAAGCTGACCGAAATAGGCTAACGAGCCGGGGGGGGGGGGGGGGGGGGGGGGGGGCCGCCCCGGCCGCGGG
>JAEZYD010000019.1 GCA_023419375.1 Pseudomonadota bacterium | reverse complement strand
TAACTTCGAAAATTACCGCCTGCGGGTGCGCGTTTTGTGCTGCTGAAATGGCTGGGGAATTGATCAGAAACCTGTCGGAAAATCTGCCCGTTGAAGGGGCTTGCCCCCGTCTTTGGTGTAGAGCCGTCTTTGGTGTAGAGCCCCATTATGCCAGATTCATAATCCCTAACGAAACAAAATATTTTCAGGTGGCACACAGGTGGCACAAACAAGCAAAAGACACGAAAAAAGCGGCTAGCTTTTTACAGCTAACCGCTTGATTTTCTTGTGGTGCGCCCGAAGAGATTCGAACTCCTGACCTACAGGTTCGTAGACCAAAACATTTTAATTTACCAGGTCTTCACACAGATTCACGCCTGCAACATAAAAACTTGACAAACTGAACAGTTAAAATAAAAAATAGCATCATCAAACTTCACTCAACTCGTTCCCATTTCATCCTTCTTTAGGGGAGAGATTGGGGAGAGAATCACATCAGGTCAACAATATGAGCACTACTGACACTAAGAACAAAACAAATCATAAGGCCTGGGAAAAAGTTGAGAGTGGCATTCGCAAATATGAGCACTTAACTCGAAAACATGGAAAGCGCCCTGACGTATACTATGCCATACGGTACACGGTGGATGGCAAACGATATGAGGAAGGTCTCGGCTGGGCGAGCAAGGGCTGGACACTGGAAAAAGTTCGCGAGACGTTGGCCGAATTAAGACTGGCTAAAAAAACTGGAGCAGGCCCCGTTACGTTGCAAGAAAAGCGAGAAAAAGCCAAAGCTGAAAGAGAGGCAGAAAAAACAAAACCAACAATTGGTCGGCTTTGGGAAATATACAAAACTACAAAGGGAAATTACGCGAGCTTCATTACAGATCGAGCCAATTTCCACCATTTTTCTGTTCTACATAATCGCCTTGCCGAAACCCTCAAAACACACGAGATAACAGCAATAGCAATTTCGTTACAGGACCAAGGAAAAACACCTCAAACGATCAAAAATGTTCTTGAACTTATAAGACGGCTCGTCAACTTTGGAGTTAAGCAGGAGCTTTGCAGCCGTCCGCAAGGCTTACGCTTTGACATGCCCAAAATAGACAACCATAAAACTGAGTGCCTTACCCCTGAGCAAGCAAAAGCCCTAATGGAAGCCCTGGACGCTGACCAGGACCAAAATCTTGCGTCTATGGTGCGCCTTGCCCTGGCCACTGGGATGCGAAGAGGGGCGCTGCTGAGCTTGCAGTGGGATGATATCGACTTTAATAATGAATTGATCAAATTACGCGGAGAGGCTGCCAAATCAGGCAAGACTAGTCAAATTCCAATTACGTCTGCTGCCAAAGCGGTATTGAGTAACATTACACATACGAACAGCCCGTACATCTTTCCCAGCAAAGACGGCGGTAAGAGAGTGGAAATACGCCGATTCCTTGACCGGATACGAAAACGGGCGGGCTTACCGTCCGAGTTTCGTCCCCTTCATGGACTCCGTCACACATACGCTTCATGGCTCGCCAGTTCTGGAAAGGTAGATTTGTTCACGCTGCAAAAATTGCTAACCCACAACAGCCCTCAAATGACGCAGAGATATGCCCACCTTGCGGACGAGGCCATAAAGCGGGCGGCTTCCGTTATTGATGAATGCCTGCAGACGGCAAAAGACATCAAACTAAAAAAATAATTTTGACGAATAGCAATAGAAGGGCTGTAAATTGATATCAATATGACATTTATTTCATGAGGTAGGCATTCTAATGCTTGAAGAAAAAAATATATATTGGACTTACCGTAATGGACACCATGAATGGCAATCAAAAAAATTCATGGATCTTTCTCGTGATCACATTCCAAAAGAAATGTACACAGAAGCACGCACCAAGCGAGGGCAGCGAGCAAAAAGCCCATTATGGTTTTATGTTAAAATTGGCAAAGAGGAAAACCCCAAAATTGCTGCTTCTAAAATTGCATCCACATTAATAGCAATAGCTCTGACCCCTGACAGATCCCTGGACATATTCTTCAATGGCAAATTAAAACAACTAATTTTTGTGCTTGATTGCCAACATTTGATAAATTCTTTTTCATATAAAGTTCTTGATGAAAAATATGCCAACCTCACTACAATTAAAAATTTGATTTTTGACCTTTTTCTCCACACGGACATTGCATTCCAATACGATATTAACAAAGATAATAAAATTGATCATACTTTTATTATACTTAACAACATTAGTTATATTACATTTACAGCCAGTAAAGAAATATCAATATACAACCAGGAAGTATTTTTCAAAAAGCTATGCGACGAGATCGATGAAAACATACGCCAATTCCCAAACTTGATTAATAAATTGTGCTTATGCCATGTCTTTTCAAAAATAAAAACATCTATCACCGACTGCAAAAGCAATGAACATCTCCTATGCACTTCAGTGATACTCCAAAAATCAACAAAACACCTTGAATTACCATTTCTGATCACCCATCTTGCCATAAAAAACAGTCTTGATGAAAATTCACAAGGTGGAGCAACAAATAACAATAAATTGACATTTAAATCCAAGCCGATATTCAATTGGAATTGCAAAAGACTTTGCAATGCCCCCTGTGGGCTTCATCATCCACTTGACGCACTCTCCTTCACCGACAAACCGCTGCCATATTGCCCTCCACAAAAATCCGACACGACTCCCATTCCCGAAAAACTAACAGGAGTAAGTCCACGTTTATCAAAAATTCTCAACCTCCCGCTTGATGAATTACCCGTCTTACTTTTTTTTGCATCATGCCTCCTCACCAATCAAAAACTGACCGTAGGGGACGACACTGTTTCGATTTTTTTTCCTTTTTTGTACATCAATCACAACGTTCGCACTATAAAATCAATTTTGTCTATCACTGACAACATTCCCTATCAGACACACTGCGAAAACAAACAACTAACAAAGCACGATCTCGCAATTTTATTAAAAACTCACAACAATGTAAATTTTATTGGATCAGACAATACGAATACAGATATACTGTCTCTTTTACTGAAAAGATCAAGGACAAGTAATCAAGATATATATCAAATAAAAAATGCGATTTCTGTAAATATCAATAAAAAAGACTATGGAAGATTGAATTGCATTTCTTTTTGCACAAACGAAACACTTATTAAATTTAGAAAATCAAAAGCATTCAGATCTGGATTGCTAAAACACCTAATTTTAATAAGACCTGACGCAAATCCGGACAAATTTTCAACAGCTACTTTAAAGGAGCTTCTTAACTCTCTAAAGAAAAACATCCCTAATATCCATAACTGCAGAGAATTTTTCGAGAAAATATGCTATGACTTTGATGTAAAACTAAGCATATTCAACAGCAACTATACAGAAAACCCAAAGTATTTTTTGAACTATGTCAAAATAATTTTTATACTTATCATCATCACTTTTGATGAAGAAAATATAACTTTAATCCATGGCAGTAAAAGTAGAGATTACTATCGAATAATCAACGATAGTGCAATTTTTTTAAACAAACAATTGTGTGAATTTAGTGAAAAAAGCATGATCGATTTCAATTTCACTATGTTAATTCATTCAATGGAAAGCTTTTTATCCCGTTACAAGCACAAGTTTATATACGAACGAGAACTTACTCGCCCATTTTTAGAATCACATAATAAAAAGCATATTCATGATGCAATCGACATGCTGTGTGAGAAAGGACGGCTGGTAAAAGGCGATGTAACAACCCCGCCAAAAATTGGCCGAAAATCATCTCAACCATATAAAATTACAAATTAATCAACAAAACAAGATTAAATGTAGAGGCGGATTCAACTTGCAAGTGCAACACCCTCAAAGTTGAATGAAAAGGCAAGGTGGTATAGCCCTTTAGCCTCTCCATCCAACCAAAGATTGAGGGGCGTATGGGCTATGCACACCTTGCCAGAGAAGAACGGTACTACATCTGCCAGGCAGTGAAAAGTGGAACGTCACTGAGGGCCATAGCCAAAGCGATAGGCCGTAGCGTCTCAACTGTAAGCCGCGAACTTGCGCGAAATACCGGGGCGCGTGGCT
>JAEZYD010000029.1 GCA_023419375.1 Pseudomonadota bacterium | reverse complement strand
TACCTCCCAGAATTAATGATGCTGACAGAACGCAAAAAACCCCCGACCATCTTTCAATGATCGGGGGTTTTAATTACCTATCTGGTGGAGCTGAAGAGAATTGAACTCTTGACCTCTTGAATGCCATTCAAGCGCTCTCCCAACTGAGCTACAGCCCCATGAGGAATTTGGATTTATACCTTTTCGCCGTGGGCCGCAAGTATTTATTTCATCTAGTCAAAAGAAAATGCCGAGAGCGGCGCGCCCATGGCCCTGCCGTGCCAGGCGAGCTTGCCCTGCGCGACTCCGGCAGCCCCGGCAATCACCATGAGCGGGATCAGATGCTCCTCGCGCGGGTGGGCAAAACGCGCACCGGGGGCCTTTTCCCATTCCGCAAGGGCGGCGTTGCGCATGGCGGCATTGGGGGTACGCACGGCATCCGTCAGCCAGTTGTCAAAAATATCCGCCCCTTCAATGGGTGTGTTGTCCCCGTAGCGGAAGGCCCGCATGTTGTGAAAGCTCATGCCGCTGCCCACAAACAGCACGCCTTCTTCACGCAGAGGGGCCAGCGCACGTCCCAGCGCCAGATGCTCCAGCGGATCAAGCCCCCGCCGCAGCGATATTTGCAGCGTGGGCATTTGCGCCTCCGGGTACATCAATAGGCCCGGCACAAACACGCCGTGGTCAAAGTCGCGCGTGGTGTCTTCTGCCAGCGGCAATCCTGCCGAGCGCATGCACTGGCGCACCTGGTCAAACAGTTCCGGCGCTGGCGGCGCAGGCCACTGCAACTCATAGGTATGCGGCGGAAAATCGTAATAATCATAATACAGGCCGGGCGTTCGCGTGGTCAGCAGGGTAAATTCCTGCTGCTCCCAATGGGCGGAGAATACAATCTGCGCTTTGGGCTGTTGCGGCAACGTCGCCGGGATGGAGCGCATCCAGCCGCCAAGGGCGTTCCATGTGTCGGGCGGCACCCAGTCCATAAAAAAGCAGGGGCCGCCGCCGTGGGGGATGTAAAATGCGGGCATAGTCATGATGCGCCTCGCAGGTGAGTGTGGATGCCACAAGATTAGTGTGAGGGGAAAAAGCAGCAATCAGCGTAGCGCCAAATCCTGCCGGGGCCAAGTGCCGTAGCAACCCGTACAGACAAATTTTTGCGGCTGGAAGCCAAGCCCATAATGAAGGCGGGCATTCTGCAGAATACCCGCCTGTGCGTGCAGTCATGTTTGCGCGCAGCGCCCGTTACCCATTCTCGCGCCACGCGCTGCGCCCTGTTGCCCAGAGCCACAGGCACAACACGCCGAGCAGCACGGCAAAACCCAGATGCACAAGGTCAATAAAGGTCGTCATACCCGGCGAAAACGTGATGGAAGGCAGGTTCTTGGCAACGCGGGCCATGCCGCTCAGCACCACAACGCCAAGCACTGCCAGCCGCACCTTGCCCCAGTAGGCAAGGCGGCCCCGCAGCCTGCCGCGCACCTGCAGGGTCAGCCAGTACAGGCCCAGCGCCAGCAGAAGGGCAGCCAGAATATAGTGGACGTTCAGCGTGGTGTAAAAATCGCCTGTCCAGGTGAGGCCTGGAATTTTGGCAATGCCGTAGCGACTTGCCACGGGCAGCTGCATCATGCCTGTAAAGCCGAGCAGCAGGGCCACGGCCACCCACAGCTTTTTGAGCATGCCTCCGGAAAGGGCAGCTTCTGCCATGGGGTCATGCAGCACACCCTGAGAGCGGGCTTGCGTTCGGTTTTGGCCGGGGTGTTGCCCCTGGCGTGCGGCGCTCACCAGCGCCCCTGCCACGCCCACCAGCGGCGCTGTCATCAGCATGCGGGTGAGGTTGCCAGCCTGAGCCATGGAGTCCGCCACCGGGCCAAAGGTGGGCTTGCCCGGGCTGGGTTTGGCCTGAGCCGCCAGTTCGGAAAAGGGCACGGGGGACAGATAAAAAGTATTGGTGCCGCCGTTTTCCGTCACGCCATAAAGGTACGCGCCGCGCTCCTGCGCCAGCTTGCGGGCCTGCGCCAGAATTTCATCGCGCGGGCCGATGGTCTGCACCTGCTGGGGGCAAACTTCCACACAGGCGGGCAGTTGGCCGTGGGCAAAGCTGTCTGCGCAGCGGTCGCACTTGTACATGACGCCGTTGCCAGCAAAGCGCGGCATAAGGTCAAGGTACAGCCCCACGCCCGATTGCCGCTGCGGTATGTGCCAGGGGCAGACCGTGCGGCATTTGGCTCCGCCAAGGCAGGTCTGGCTGTCGATGCTCACCGTGCCGGTTTCTGGCTGGCGGCTGGCAGCGCCCCATGGGCAGAGGTTGGCGCAGGGCGGATTGGTGCAGTGCAGGCAACGGCGGGGAATGTGCAGTTCAAGCGGCACGCCGTCCTTCTGCACGGTAACGCTCTCAATATACAGCCAGTTATAGGGCGTGAGCCTGCCGTCCACATCGCGCTTGCCAGACCAGTCTTCGTCCTTGGTTCCGGGCGGAAACATGACCGGCAGGGGCTTTTTGACTTCCGGATAACGGCTCCCATTGCGTTCGTGGCAGCCCTCCACGCACTGACCACAGCCGATGCATTTTTCAATGTCGAGCAGGGTTGCGTATTCCGCATGCCGGGCGGGCGCGCTTGCGCCCGTGGCTTCGGCCCGGGCATCCAGCCCGGCTGCCGCAATGCCTGCCGCAGAGGCCGCGCCCACCAGAAAATTACGTCGGGTCAGTGCCATGTATGCTCCCTTATCGGCGTATGCGGGTGCCATGGTGCAGCCGAATTGCCGATTATTACGATTAATTCGCAATATGACATATTCCGAAAAAGAGCGCAATTTATAGCATACTCTTGTGGTGTGGTTTGTGGCCGGAACAGGCAGGGGAAAGTTGAGGGAAATGAACGTGAGGCAGGCCCGAAAATCAGGCCCAACGGATTGGGAGATCAGGCCCAATAGCCCGCAGCAAGGGGCAGGCTATTCTTCGCGGGGCAGTACAGGCACATAGACATCGTGGGTGCCGGACTGAAAAAAACGGCTGTCGTAGCGCTCAAAGCAGGGCTTGTCGGTAAGAACGGTATAGCCGCCCGGCCTTTGCGGCCATTCGTCATACATGTAGTCGTATGCTTCCTGAAGCATACCGGCGGCGGGGATGCGGCAACAGGCGTAGAGACCGCCCGGCAGGGTTACCGTGCCCATGCCAGCGGGAGGCGCGGCCAGTCCCGGCGCTTCCATCGCTGCCCAGTAATCAAAAGCCAGCCCTGCATGATCTGTAAACAAAGAAAGCCCGTAAGACGGCCCCTGATAGGTATTGCTGGGCTTGCCGCTCAGCTCTGGCATGCGGGGGGTAAAGACCTCGTTCCACAGTCGGGGGCATTCCTGCGGGGCGTTGTGCAGGGTTGTGTGGATGCGCACACCGAAAAGGCGGACACTGTGGTGCTGCAACACCACAACGGCAAAAGGCATTGGCATGAACGCTCCTCTGCAGGTCTGATCACTGGGCAACAGTTACCGGCCGCAGGGGTGAAATGACGTCAGTTTCCCCTATGCGCCCGGTAGCCGTTTTGCATGTACCAGTTATGTTTACATGTCAACAGGTATACCAATGAGATGGATTCGCCATAAGCATATATTACGCTGAATTATCATTAAAAAAAATAAATAAAAATATGTATTCGATAATAAATTTTTTCCAAAATGGAACGCGTACCGGGCATCCATTCCCTGTCCCATCCCCTTGCGTCGGCGTGCGTGGACAGCGCCCCCGGCTCCCGCTAGTGTGAGGTCATGCCGTAAACCCGTAGTCAGGCGCAAACGCGCCGCAAGCAGGAGCCGTCATGCACCATGCCACTATGCTTCCCCGCCATACCCGGCGCGCATTTTGCTCTCTGGCGCTGGGAACCTGCGCCGCACTGCTGTTGCCCTGTTCCTGTATGGCCTCCATTGCTCAGGGTGTCGGCAAGCCGGTGAGCGATGAGGCCCTTAAGGCCGAGTTTGCAGGCATGTGCGCCGGTGCGGAGCAGATGCTCGCCGGGCAGCGACCAGCAGAGGATCTGCGCGCCATGTTTGCCCAGGCAAGGCAGGCCCATGCCCGGTTGCTGCCTCTGCCGGATATCGGCGGGCCGGAGAACCTGACCTACCCCAGTTTTCTGGTAGGGCCGCAGTATGCGGCGCTGTACACGGCCATGCGCTCGCACGGATTCAGCGCCAGGGATGTGGGCAAGCTTGTGTACGATCTGGCGGTCTACAGTTTTGAGGAGCAGAAGGAAGCGTACCGCGCCAACGGGCAGCGCTTTTTTACTCCGGAGTATTTTGCCCTGTTGCAGGGCTGGGCCATGCGCAGCCAGCAGCGGCGCTACCCAATGGACTGGGTGCAGACGGTATTTCGGGGTAACGGGCGCGATTTTGATATCGGTGTAAACTACACGGAATGCGGGCTGATGAAGTATTTTGCCTCGCTGGGCATGCCCGAGCTGGCACCTTATCCTTGCCGGGTGGACTTTCCCACCGCACGGGCGGAGGGCACGGGCCTTGCGCGCACCTCAACGCTGGCTGAGGGCGGCAAGGTATGCGACTTCCGCTACAAGCAGGGGCGGGAAACAACCCGGGGATGGGATATGGCGTGATGCGGCTGTTGCGCGGCGGCCTTGCAGCCATGCCGCGCACAGTCATCAGCAGTTTTTGACCGCCAGCACGTCCTTTTCAACCAGCTTGCGCATGGTTTCCGCACAGCGAAAAATATCCCTGCCCACAATGTCTGCTTCTTCAAGCAGCGTGGTTTCGCCATCGGCATAGGCCAGCAGATCCATCATCAGATTGACCTGTTCCGTACAGGATGTTTTTGTGCTCAGCGTGGGGTAGAGGCCGCGCTTGCCCAACTGCGGTTCGCACAGTACGCGCGGTTCGTAGGTGACGTTTTCTTCCAGCGCTTCAAGGATGCGCGTCATGATGTTCACGCTGCCTTCAAGCCCCTTTTGCGTAACAAGCGAGCAGTCGTCCAGCGAGGTGTGGTACTCGGGGTAGACGTGGTATTTGCTGCGCATGACGCTGCACAGGGGCAGGTCGATGCCGGGCGCGCAGTACTGGCGCTCGTCGCTCTCGCGGTCAAGAAAGGTGTAGCGGATAAAATCGGGCGCAAAGTGGTGCAGCACGTGCAGGGCGGCCTTGTCGGCCAGGGTGTTGCCCTTGCGGCTGGGCAGATAGGAATAGGCCCGTTCATCACCCATGCAGGTGAGGTTGAAGCCCGCCACCACATTGCGGCGCAAGGCCTCGTGGTTGCGGCTCAGATAGGTGATGGAGCCGATGGTTTCCGGCACAAAGGCAAAACGGTAGGTGTAGCGGCGCGGGCGCTGCGCCACCCACTGAGCCAGGGCCGTGGCCACCACCGGGCCGGAAAGCTCGTTGTTGGCCATGGATGGGTGGCAGATGTAGGTGGAAAGAAAAACTTCTTTCTCGCACTGGCCGGGAATCACAAGCTCGCCGTATGTCAGATGCCCCGGGGCCAGGGTGGAATCTATGGAGGCATGGTACATGCCGGGGGCCAGCTTTTGCCGCTGCTCATGCTTGATGCAGAAGCCCCAGCGCCGGGCATAGTATGAGGTGACATAGGGAATGGCGTTGGTCATTTCGGGCAGGGAATGCAAATGATTTTGCAGATCTTCCAGCGAAATGTCGCAGTCAACGGGTTCGGAATAGCCCATCACATGCAGATTGGTGTCGGCAAAGTCGGCAATCACTTCGCCCGATGGGCCGGTCAGTCGCGCGCCTCTGATGTTCCATTCGTCCGGCACTGTCCAGTCAAAAACCTTGGATCCTGATGCTACCTCAACGGTATGTAATCCCGGTAATTCTTCCTGCAACATGCGCAACGTTTGTCGCACCCCGTTGCCCGTAATACTGCGGCATATGGGAAAAAGACTGCGAAGAAAGTCATGGAAGCTCGTCATTGTCCTTCCTTATGTTGGCATCGCGTGAGGCAGCAATTCCCAAAAGGGGCACTAACCCTGAACGCCGAATTCCAAGGGGGGGGAATTTTTCGGCGGCAATGCCTGTCGCGAGCTTGCTTATGGCGACTGAGGCGCGCAGTCAAGCAGCAATTTTCTGTAAAACGGAAAAAAGATGCCCGCTGCCCCCAAATAGGGCTTTTGGTCCCGGTCGTCGCGCAGGCCAGAACTGCCATTATGACCGCGCACGGAATTTCAACGGCAGCGCGGGCAAAGCGGGAGCCAGCGCGCCTTTATAAGGTTAGCATTTAGTTTGCGCGTAGAAAAGCCCCAGGGCGGGCGCGCAAAACATCCTTTTCCGCCATCAACAATACTGGTATGCAAAAAGTGCTCGCGCAATGCAAGCAACTATAAGTAAAATCAGCTAGATTCTGGAGACCCCATGCCTCATATCAGCCTTACCGAAGCACAAAAAATGGGCGAAGACATTTTGCAGGCCCACAAGGTCGGGCAGCGAAATGCCCAGTTGACCATCGCCTCGCTCCTGCGGGCAGAAATGGAAGGCCTGCCCTCGCACGGATTTTCGCGCATTCCCTACTATGCATCCCAGGCGGCGGCAGGCAAGGTTGACGGCAACGCCGTTCCGGTGGTGGAACGCACAAAGCCTGGCGTGGTACTGGTTGACGCCTGCTGCGGATTTGCCTTCAGCGCTTTTGCCGATGGCCTGCCCGTGGTGGCTCAGGCCGCCCGGGAGTCTGGCGTGGCCCTCATGGCCGTGCGCAATTCGCACCATGCGGGCGTGATGGGATTCCCCGTGGCGGATCTGGCGGCGCAGGGTCTGCTGGCCCTGGGCTTTGCCAACAGCCCCGCTGCATTGGCCCCCTACGGCGGCTCAAAGGTGACGTTTGGCACGAACCCTCTGGCCATGGCCTGCCCGCGCAAGGATGCCCCGCCCCTTGTCATTGATCTTTCCATGGGGCTGCTGGCGCGCGGCAAGATTTTGCAGGCCGCAAAAAAGGGCGAGAGTATCCCCGAGGGCGCGGCTGTGGATGCGGAGGGTAATCCCACCTGCGATCCGGTCAAGGCTTTCAACGGCGCACTGCTGCCCTTTGGCGGCCCCAAGGGCTACGCCCTGGCACTCATTGTGGAAATAATGTCGGCAGCGCTTACGGGTGCTTCCCTGGCCATTGAAGCTTCTTCCCTGTTCACGCCGGACGGCCCGCCGCCGCGCCTTGGGCAGAGCTTTCTGGTCATGGATCCTGCGGCTACGGCAGGGGCGAACTTTCTGGACCGCGTGGAGCACTTGCTGGGCTTCATCAGCGACCAACCGGGCGCACGCCTGCCGGGCGACCGCCGCATTGGCCTCAGCCGCGCCGCCAGCGAGAACAACCGTATTGATCTGCCGGAGGATCTGCTGGCTCAACTGCAATCGCTGCTCTAGCCGCAGTGTTCAAACGGAATTGCCCTCTGGCGCGCAAGGCCGGAGGGCAATTCCGTATTTCAGTCATGGCCGCAGGCCGGTTACTTGAAGGGAAAGTACAGCTCCCACAGGTGCGAAAGCGGTAAAATAATGGCCATCGCGGGCAGCATGTTGATGACCGGGAATATCTTGATATCGCACATGCGCAGGCCCGTGGCCACAAAGATGACGCCGCCGCAGGCGGTAAAGTCGTTGAGCATGGTCGGGGTCATGAACGGGGCAATGGTGGTGGCCCCCATGTAGATGAGCGCCAGAATAATAAACTGCGGCACGGCGATAAGGCTTACGGAAAAGCCCATGAAAGAGCCGAAAACCACGCCGGTAAACATGTCCAGCGCGGCCTTGGTCAGCAGGATGTCGGGCTTGCCGGTGAGGCCTTCATGAAAGGCCCCCAAAAAGCCCATGCTGCCAAAGCAGAATGCCGCCACCAGGGTTATGACCATCAGGGAAAAGTTTTCGTCGCCCATGCGCTTGCTCTTAAGCAGACCAAAAATGGCCCGCAGGAACTTTTGCAGCAGGGCCTCAGCATATATGATTTCGCCCACCATGGTGCCGAGAATGAGCGAAATCGTCACGGCTGGCAGTGCTGCGGCCTTACCCACAAGGGTTGCGCCCAGGCACAGGGTTATGACGCCAAAGATGGAAGGCAGCGCTTTTTTGAGCCGTTCAGGAAAAACATCGGCAAAAATAACGCCGATGATGCCGCCGATGAAAAGTCCGCCACTGTTCACAATGGGTCCGATCATATGCGTGCTCCGCGTAATGGCATAGAAATCGTTCTGAAAGGCGGACAGGAAAAATGATCTGTAGGCCGGTGTGAATCGATGTGGTGATGCCAGGGTTTGTTGCCCCGAAGAGTACAAAGCGCGCGGGCGCGGGGCCGCCAGCGTGCCGGAAGTATCATCAACAGAATGTTCTGATCGCAATTTGGGTAACACAAGGCATTTGGGTTGACAATAATCCCCCGGCTGGGGCGAAAATCAGGAACAGAAGGGGGTAAACATGATTGTGAGAACATGGCACGGGTGCGTGCCGGAGGCTATGGGCGATGCCTTTGCCGTGCATTTGCGCAAAACAGGCGAAGACCACGCCAAAAGCGTTGACGGCAATCTGGGCGTTGCGGTCAAACGCATGAGCTTTCGCGGCTGGGAGCATTTTTTCTTTGCCACATGGTGGGATTCGCTGGAGGCCATCAAGGCCTTTGCGGGCGAAAATTATCAGCTTGCGGTGCACTATCCCGATGACGAGCGTTTTGAGCTGGTGGCAGATCCCTATGTGTTCCACCACGAGGTGGATCAGATTACGCCCCTGTAAACGCAATTCTGCGCGCACAGAATGGAGAGTCCGTGATATATGCGCTCATTGGTCTATGCGGTATTGTGGCGGGGGCCATCAGCGGGGTGGTGGGCACCGGGTCGTCCATAATCCTGCTGCCCGTGCTGAGTCTGGCCTTTGGCCCCAAGGCCGCCATTCCTATCATGGCTGTTGCCTCCATTGCGGGCAATGCCTCGCGGGTGGTGGCCTGGCGGCGGCAGATAAGCCTCAAGGCTTTTGTCTGTTATTCCGTAACTGCCGTGCCTGCGGCGGTGCTGGGTGTGCGGACGCTCTGGATCATGCCTGCGGAGATTTCCAATCTGTGCATCGGTCTGTTCTTTTTTGCGCTCATCGGCCTGCGCCGGGCCAGCCGAACGCGCGGCCTGCGCCTGGGCCCCCGGCAGATGGCCCTGGCGGGCGGCCTTGTGGGGTATCTGACCGGGGTGGTGTATTCCACCGGGCCGCTGACCATTCCCATTTTTGCCGGTTTTGGCCTTGCCAAGGGCGCGCTGCTTGCCACCGAGGCGGCTGCGTCCATTGCCGTGTATCTCGCCAAGGCTCTGGCCTTTGGGGCAGTGGGCGGCCTGCCCCTGCCCGTGCTGTGCAATGGGCTTGTGGTTGGGGCGGCTTTGGCTGCTGGCACGTTTCTGGGCAAACGTTTTGTGCTTGGCATGTCTGAAGCGACCTTTCGCCTGCTTATTGATGTCATGCTTGCCTGCGCGGGCCTTGTGATGACGGGCAGCGCGCTGTTTGGGTAGGGCAGACGCGGCGCGGAAGCGGAATTTACCCCCTCTTCACAAAAGTCTGCATGAGGCATAACAAACCCTGAAAGAACTGGCGCGGCGGCAGAATTGTAGAGAGAAGACCGGCGCCACATATGCGGTACAGCACAAACAGGGATCAGACTCATGGCACAGCATTACATGAAATACGGCGACAGGGAATTTTCTGTGGAGCTTGGCAGCGGCCTCATCGCGGCGGAGCTGCATTCCAATGCGGTTGCACTGCCCGCAAAAAGCGCGCTGGAGCATATTAACGAAGCTCTGGATAATCCCATCGGTTCGCCCCGGCTTGAGGAAATGCTCAAACCCGGCCAGACGGTGTGCATTGTCGTGCCAGATTCCACCCGCCTGTGGCAGTCGCCCAATGTTTATGTTCCCGCCGTGGTGGCCCGTCTGAACAAATGCGGCATCCGCGATGCGGACATTCGTATCCTCACGGCCACGGGCACGCACCGGCCGATGACGCGCGAGGAGCACATCGCCATTGTTTCCGAGGATATTTACAACCGTATTCAGGTTATTGACCACAAGTGCCGGGACGCGGCAGATATGGTTAAGGCGGGCGTGACCAGCAACGGCACAGAGGTGTGGTTTAACCGCTTTGCCATGGAGTGCGACCATATCATCCTGACAGGCGGCGTGGTGTACCACTTTCTGGCCGGGTACGGCGGCGGCCCCAAGTATCTGCTGCCCGGCATCGCCAGCTACGAGACCATCCAGCGGCACCACAATCTGGCCCTGAACAAGGGCTTTGGCAGCGGCACCAATGCGGCGGTGCGCAGCGCCAATATGGAAACCAGCAATATTTTTCACGCCGATCTTGAAGAAGCCGCCCTGCTGGCCAAGCCCAGCTTTTTGCTCAACGTGGTGGTGGACGACAATTACAACATCATCAAGGCCGTGGCCGGCGACATGGTGCAGGCCCACCGCGAGGCCTGCGCGCTGGTTGACGCTATCGACGGCGTCAACGTGGCCGAGCGCACGCCACTGGTCATCGCCAGCGCGGGCGGCGCGCCCAAGGACATCAATTTTTACCAGACCATCAAGACCCTGGCCAACGCCCTTGCGGTGGTGAGCGAGGGCGGCACCATCATCATTCTGTCAGCCTGCACCGAAGGCTTTGGCAGCCCGGATACCCAGCACCAGATTTGTGATTTCGACAATATGGACGCGCGCGAAAAAGACCTGCGCGAGAATTTTTCCATAGGCAGCTACGTGGGCTTTCTGTTTGCGGAGTCGGCGGAAAAGCACAACCTCATCATGGTCAGCTCCATGAATGCTGCGGATTTTGCCAAAACAAAGATCCACATCACCACAACTCTGGATGAAGCCCTTGCGCTGGCAAAAAAGCTGAACGGCGGCAACGACCTGCGGGCAACCCTGCTCCCCCACGGAGCCAATACCCTGCCCAAGCTCCACGGGGCCAACGACTAAAGCATGTAACTCTTGAAATACTTACGTATGGACTGATCACAGAGCATCGGGCGTGGAGAGGATTGGATTGTCTTCACGCCCGATGCTTTCGTAAAAGCAATGCTTCCCTCATGCCTGCAAGCGCGGGCATCGGCGAATGGCTTGGACAAATGTAGAAAATGCGATATGTCCTAGCAATGTGTTTTATGGGGGGGAGTATGCGTTTTATTTATAATCCTTGTACAGACGCCTCGTTTAATCTGGCAGCGGAAGAATGGCTGCTGCGCAATAGCGAAACCGACATCTTTATGCTCTGGCGTAATGCGGCTTCTGTTATTGTGGGGCGAAACCAGAACTCCCACTCCGAAATCAACGCCGATTATGTGCAGCAGCACGGCATCCCCGTTGTGCGCAGGCTTACCGGCGGGGGTGCGGTTTTTCATGATCTGGGGAATATCAATTTTACCTTCATCAGTTTGAACAACCATTCGGGGCTGCTGGACTTCAAGCGTTTTGCCACGCCCATTACCGAAGCGCTCAATGCCCTTGGCGTTCCCTGTGAATTCAATGGTCGCAACGACATGGTCGTTGGTGAAAGCAAGGTTTCCGGCAACGCGCAGCACATGCACCGCGACCGCCTTCTGCACCACGGCACCCTGCTGTATTCTGCCAACCTGGATTCGGTCTGCGCCGCCCTCAAGCCCAGCCCCGCAAAATACATTGATAAATCTGTCAAAAGCGTGCGTGGGCGCGTGGGCAATATTGTGGATTTTTTGCCCCAGCCCATGCCCATTGAAGAATTCATAAACTACCTCATGCGCTTTGTGGCCGGGGGGGATTGCTCCGAGCAGAATGTCTTGAGCGCGGAGGAAATAGCCGCCATCGAGGCTCTGGCAGAAGAACGCTACCGCTCCTGGTACTGGAATTTTGGCTATTCACCCAATTACGCCTTTGAGCGCAGCACAAAGACCCCTGGCGGCGTGCTTGACGTGCATATGGATGTGCGTGACGGCATAATCGCCGATATACGTCTGTTCGGCGACTATTTTGGCGTTCGGGATGTGACGGAACTTGAAGACATGCTCTGCGGGTGCAGGCACGAACGTGAGGCTCTGGAACATCGGCTGGCTCTGGTGCACATTGACGCATTCATTCAGGGCATTGGCGAGCGCGTGTTTCTGGACTGTCTTTTTTAACCAGCGCGACAGCGGGTAAAGGATGCAACCGTTGGGGCGTAGCCCTGCTTTTATGTTTTATTGATTTTTATATATTTATTTGCTTTATTTTTCAGACTTTTCCCCATACTTTCTATTTGCCAATACGCGCTCCAGCAGCGTGTTGCAGGTCTGCCTTGCAGGGTGATCTTCTGCGCATTGTCTGATTCTGCGGGCCGATGTGTGCTTTTGAAAATTTTCCTGACTTGCGCGAGACGTTTGGATGTGGCAATTCTTAATATCTGGTGCCCAAAATAGTTTGGCATTGGCACCATGCAGACGGCAAGCACGTATCAACTGCAAGCTGGCAACGCACACAATGGGGGCATTACAATGAGCGCTTCTACCAGTGATCTTGTTGGTATAATCATCAATCGCACCTCCCGCACCTGGCGTACCAAGCTTGACGAGCGTCTTTCCCATCTGGGGCTGACCCAGGCGCGCTGGCTGGTGCTCATGCACCTGTCGCGGATGGACGGCCAGGCCCTGCAAAAGGACTTGGCCGTTTCTGTGGGTGTGGAAGGCCCCACCCTGGTGCGGGTGCTGGACGGCCTTGAACGCATGGGCCTTGTGGAACGTGTGGGCGTGGAGGGCGACAGGCGCGCAAGGCGCATCTGCCTGACCCCCAAGGCAGACAGCGTCATCAATGATATTCTGAGCATTGGCACAAAATTGCGGGCTGAAGCCCTGACGGGCATATCCGATGCAGACCTTGAAGTTTTTTACCGTGTGATGGAAGTCATTCTGGCCAACCTGATGTCCGCATCCGCAAAGTAGCGTTTAGCACAGCGTTGCAGCGGCAGTTTTTTATCCCCGCAACTACATAGGCGCCATGCTGGTTTGCTCAGGTTCTGCGCAGCAGATGGGGCAGGGCCGTTGCGCAGAAAATGCCGCCCAGAATGGCAAGGGCGCTCACCAGCAGTCGCAGCCCCAGAGTTTCATCCATGAGCATGGCCCCGCCCAGGGCGGTGATGAGCGGTACGCTCAACTGCACCACAGCTGCCGAGGGGACAGTGAGCCAGCGCAAAACCGCATACCAGAGAACGTAGCCAAGGGCGGATGCCAGCGCCCCGGCTGCCAGGGCGCAGACAACGCCTGCCCATGGCCATGCGGCGGGCGTTCCCGCATGGTCAAAGGCCATGGCCCATGCCAGCAGTGCTATAGCTAATGGAACGCAGCGGATAAAATTTCCAGCCGTGGCCGCAGCGGCATTGTCGCCGCCCCTGCCGTAGATCGTGTAGGCCGCCCAGCACAGGCCAGAGCCGAAAATGACCGTAGCCGCCCCTGTTGGCGGCGCATCAAGCCCCGGCAGCAGCAGATAGACAAGCCCTGCCATGGCAAGCCCTATGCCCAGGCTCTGGGTTTTGCCGGGGTGTTGTCCCAGCCGCAGCCCGGCCACAAGCATGCCAGCCTGCACGGCCACGGCTATGACCAGCGCGCCCGCCGCAGCGGAAATCCGTACATAAGCCCAGGAAAAGCAGGCCATATAGCCAAACAGCGCCAGCGCCGCGCCCCAGCTGCCAGCACGCAGCGGGTTGCCGCCGCGTCGCATCTGGAGCAGCCAGAGCATGGCGGCGGCAGAAATGGCCCTCAGGGCAGTATATACAGAGGGATTCAGGGGATGGGCGTTTTGCCCTTCTGCCAGCGCAAAGCGGCAAAGCAGGGAGTTGGCGGCAAAGAGAATCATGACCAGGCTCGTCAAAACAACCATCACCAAGGGGGAGGCATGAGTTTTGACTGTCGCGTTGCCAGCCCTGCCGTCCACACGCATCAGTCAATCCGCCGTGCGCCCTGCAACTTGCGGAACACCGTGCTGCGGTTGATCTGGAACAGCTCCGCCACGCGCTGCACAGAGCCGTGCACTTCAATGGCCTTGAGCAGAAAATCCCGTTCCATTTCGGCCATGATGTCGCGCAGGGGGCGTCGGGCGGCGAGGATGTCCTCGCTATAGCATGAGGCTTCGCGGGTCGCGCCGGATATCTGCGGCGGCAGGTCGCGCGGGGAAATCAGCGGCCCGCTGAGTGTGATGACCAGACTGTGCACAAGGTTTTGCAGCTCACGCACGTTGCCGGGCCAGGAATAGGCCGTCATGATGTCCAGGGTCACGTCCATAAAGGCCATGGCCTTGTGGTATTTGGCAGTGTACTGGGCGAGGTAGTGTTCTGCCAGGGGGCGCACGTCTTCCTGCCTCTCGCGCAGCGGCGGAATGCGCACCGTGGCCACATTGAGTCGGTAGTACAGGTCGCGGCGGAAGGTTCCGGCCTCCACGCTTTCGGCCAGATCGCGGTTGGTGGCGGCAATGATGCGCACATCCACCTTGCGCGGGCTGGAAGCGCCCACCCGCATGATTTCTCCGTCCTGGAGCACGCGCAAAAGCCGCGTCTGCATGGAAAGCGGCAACTCGCCCACTTCGTCCAGAAAAATAGTGCTGCCATCGGCAATTTCAAAATACCCGGCCTTGCCCTTGTTGGAAGCGCCCGTGAACGCCCCCGGCATGTAGCCGAACAGTTCTGATTCCGTGAGAGATTCTGAAATGCCGCCGCAGTCGACCTTGAGCAGGATTTTATCGTTGCGGGCCGACTGGGAGTGGGTGTAGCGGGCAAACACGTCCTTGCCCGCGCCGGTTTCGCCCAAAATGAGCACGGTCGCGTCCGTGTCCGCAAAGCGGCGCAGCAGGGACACCACATCGCCCATGGCCCGGCTGGCATACACAGGTTCGCGCGATTTTGCCGCGCCCTGCGCAATGTAGGCCAACTGGTCGTTGATCTGGTCAATAAGCTTGCACTGCCCGGCCACCTGATCCTGTAATTGCGCCAGCAGGGTTACATCGCGCGCAAATGTGACCACAAGACACAGCTCGCCCTTGGCGTCAAAAACGGGAAAGCCCGTAAGCACGAGCTTTTTGCCGTTTTTGAGCTGCTGCACATGGGTGGTTGGCCTGCCCGTGCGCACTATTTCCGGGTTCAGAATGCAGTCAAACGTGCCTTCCTGTACCAGATCGCGCACATTCTTGCCGCGTATCTGTTCCTGGGTCAGCCCGGTCAGCTGCTCGTACATGCGGTTAACCTGCAGGCTGGTGCCGGCGGCATCACTTATAAAGACGCCTTCAGGCAGGGCATCGAGGATGCGCTCCACATGTTTTGATAGAAGCTCGGAAGATCTGCATGCCATAGGTCAATTGGGGGGGGTAAGTGGTTATCAGTGCGGTACGCGGAGCCGATCGCCCAGGATGGCCTGCGCCACAGCCTGAAGCCTGTTCATGTGCTCTGTTTCCAGCTTTACGTCACCCATGGGCACGGGTCTGTCGAGAAACTGGTACTTCTGCGTGCCAAGGCGATGGTAGGGCAGCATTTCGTATTCCACCCGCTCAAAAGGCTTGAGGAATCCGGCAATGGCGGCAATGGCTTCTTCGCTGTCGTTAAAGCCGGGAATAACCGGCGTGCGTGCCAGTATGGGCAGATCAGGAAATTCTTCTGCCAGAATGCGGAAGTTTTCGAGGATATGCCTGTTGGGCAGGCCTGTCTGCGCTTCGTGCTCGGCGCTGTCCATGTGTTTGATGTCGAACAGCACGTAATTGAGGTATGGCGCGGCCTCGCGGATGGTTTCAGGCGAAACCATGCCGCAGGTTTCAACGGCGGTCTTGATGCGCCGGGTGCGCGCCTCGCGCAGCAGGGCCACGGCAAATTCACCCTGCAACAGAGGTTCGCCGCCCGAAAGGGTCAGGCCACCGCCGGAGCGGGCGTAGAAGGCCATGTCCTGCTCAACCACTTGCAGCACATCATCCACTGTACGCTTTTTGCCGTAAACCAGCAAACCCTGAGCCGGACATGCCGCAGCGCAAGGCATATGGCATTCGGTGCAGTGGCTGCGGTTTATGTTCAGCTTGTCGTCCTCTCCAAGCGTTATGGAACCGTGCGGACAGGCCACAATGCAGTGCCCGCACTTGGAAACCCCCAGGCAGCGGCCAGCGTTAAAGGCCAGTTCCGGCTCGCGCTGCTGCGATTCGGGGTTGCTGCACCAGCGGCAGGAGAGGCTACAGCCTTTGAGAAAAACAATGGTTCTTATGCCGGGGCCGTCATGAACCGAATACTTCTGTACGTTAAAAACCATGCCTTGCCGTTGGCTGTCATCCTGACACATAAGACCATCCTTTTATAAAAAACGGGCGCGGCCAACCTTTCGGCCAGTCGCGCCCGTGGATTTGTTACATCGCGTCGTGTTCAGTACGGGCAATCAGGTCGTTCTGCAGGTCGGGAGACAGATCCACAAAGTAGGCGCTGTACCCGGCAATGCGCACGATGAGGTTGCGGTACTTCTGCGGGTCTTTCTGCGCGGCCACCAGGGTCTGCTTGTTCACCACGTTGAACTGCACGTGCCAGAGCTTGAGGTCGCAGAAGGTGCGGATAAAGGACACCAGCTTTTCCGTGCCCTGTTCGCCTTCCACGCACTTGGGCGTGAACTTGATGTTCAGCATGCGGGCGGCGCGGTCGCGCATGCCCATGTTCTTGGTCTGGTAGTTGGAGAGCAGCACGGCGGTGGGGCCGTTGACGTCCGCGCCGTGCGAGGCCGAGGAGCCGTCGGAAAGCGGGAAACCGTCGGTACGGCCATTGGGCGTGGCGGAAACCACCTTGCCGAAGGGCACGTGCGAGGTAAAGGGCACGTAGCGCACGTCGTTGTGGATGCCCAGTTCCTTCATGGAGTACTTGCCGCCGTATTCCACGGAAATCCTGTCGATTTCGCGGCCAATGGCGTCGGCGTATTCATCGTTATTGCCGTAGCAGGGGGCGGAACGCAGCAGGGCGCGCACGTCGTCGTAGCCTTCAAAGTTGGCATCGATGGCGGCCAGCAGCTTGTCCATGGTCAGCTTCTTTTCTTCAAACACAAGCTTTTTCACGGCGGCCAGCGAGTCCACAACAGTGCCAAGGCCCATGTATTCAAAGTAGCCCAGGTTGATGCCTTCGGGGATCTGTTCCTGATGCAGGTCAATGCAGTGCTTCATGCACAGGTCGTGCATGGCCGAGCCCATGGGCTGGGCAAAGTGCTGGGCGCGCAGCTTGTTGATGATGTACTGCTGGGTAAAGGCCGTTTTGAGGAACAGCAGGTGCTGCTGCACATAGGCGTTCCAGAATTCGTCCCAGGTCTTGAAGTTGCGCGGGTCGCCAGTTTCTGCGCCCAGCAGCTGGTCGCCAAACTTCTTCATGCGGCCATTGCGCAGCACCATTTCCACGGCAGCGGCAAAGTTGATGTACGCGCCGCCGGAGGTATAGGTGTCGCGGTTGGGCATGCGGGCTTCGGTGCAGCCGGAAACCGCGTAGTCCAGGGCTTCTTCAAAGGTCGCGCCCTTGGAAACGTAGAGGGGCACGATTTCTTCGTCATTGATAAGCTTGGGGAAGCCGGAGCCGTACTTGATGGTTTCGGCCACGTCCCACAGGTAACGTTCGGGCGCGCGGGAATGGATGCGGGCCGCGAGGTCGGGGTAGTGCAGCGGGAATTCGCGCTTGGATTTGAGGATCAGGTAGGTCAGCGCGTTGCTGGCGTCGCGTCCGTCGGTGGTCTGGCCGCCAACGGTCACGGCTTCCCAGTGGGCATAACCTTCGTTGAACGCGCCGCCGGTGGGCGAAATGTACATGTCGATGAATTCGGCCATGCCCACCCACATGCATTCCAGCAATTCCATGGCCTGGGCGTCGTTGAGCTTACCCTCGGCGCGGTCTTTGGCGTAGAAGGGGAAGAAGTACTGGTCCATGCGGCCATTGGAAATGGTGGTGCCGGTCTTCTGCTCGATGCGCGAGAACATCTGGGTGAACCACTGGCTCTGGCAGGCTTCCCAGAAGTCGCGGGCGGGCTCGCCGGGCACGTGGTCGGCATTGTCGGCCATGCGCAGCAGTTCGGCCTTGCGGGTGGGGTTGGTTTCCTTGGCTGCCATTTCGCGGGCGAGCACGGCGTGGCGCTTGGCCCACAGCACGATGGCGTCGCATACGATGACAACGGCTTCAAGGAAGGGGCGCTTTTCGCAGGCGTCCTTGCAGCTCAGGGGATCAAGGGCGTCCAGCTTGTCCTGGGCTTCTTTCTTGATGCTGTTGAAACCGCGTTTCAGGATCTTTTCAAAATCGTGCACCCACTGGATGGAAGAGCGGAAGGACGAGGTTTCATTGACGATGAAGCGCGAGATGAGCCCCATGGGGTCATCATAGGTCAGCTTGTGCACTTCGGCGGGCAGGGCGGCGTTGAGGGCTTCATGGTAGGTCTTGCCCTTCCAGTACGGCGCAATTTCTTCAATAACGCGTTTGGCGTCTTCAGGCGTGATCGTAGCGGGCGAGGTCTTGCGGGTGGGCAGATCGCGCACGGCGATATCGAGAAAGTCGCCGTCCAGTTCGGGGTACAGGATGCCGTAACGGCCATCGCAACCGGCGCGGCCAAGCAACAGCTGGTCTTCCTGCACGTAGACGGTCATGTTTTTCGCAATATGCATGAGGGCCTTGGCCCAGCGCAGCACCAGGGGCTGACCGTCCGTTTCCTGCATGGACTGGGTGAAGTACAGCGCACGTTCGATGTCGATGCGCGGCTTCTGACCTTCAAAGCGTTCCAGCAGCTTGAAAACGCGGGTGTGGGTTGTGCGGAATTTGTCTTCCCGGCCCTCGATCTTGTCGTACAAACGCTGTTCCTGGGGGGAGCGGCATTCGCAAGTGGTGGTGCTCATCACGATACTCCTGAAATATGAATATGTGGCGCGCGGGACAATGGCAGCCGCCGCGCGGAGAACGCCGAAAGGTTGTGGCAATCCTCGTTTGCTTCTCCCTGTGCATGCGGCATGCCATAATATTTAACTATATGAAATTTTTAAATATTTAAAAAAATTTTTCCCGACTACGTTTGCGAGTGCGGTTTTTAACAAGCCATAGTCGCAAATTTGCACCAGTCAGGAGGGCTTGGCGTTAATAAGGGCATTTATTGCGACGCAAACTTGCGACACAGCGTTTTGGAAGAACTATCCAGCTAGGGATAACGTGACAAAAAGCAACATGATTTTATTTTCACAAGCGCCCTTTTTCGCCCGTGGGAGAACGATTCCTGCTTGATGCAAATTTGCGACGCGGCAAAAAAACATACTAAAAAAATATGATATAAATAAAAATATTATGCTGATTTTATTGAATATTGCGTGGGAAGTTGCGGAAAATCAGGCTTTGTGAGCTGGCACACATCGTGCAAAACGAAAAATATCACAAGCCGCGTGGGTTGGAGGCGACCTGAACGGCTTAGAAATAGCAACGCCTGGAGAAGAGAGATGGGAAACCTTTTTGTTTCCTGCGCGGGCAGCCTGATAGGGCAACCCGCGTGGATCTGGCAGACGCACTTGCCGCCAGCGCCGCATAACCCCCCAAGCGGGTTCAGGAGAACCGCATTATGAACGTTATTGACTTTCGCTTTCGCCCAAACACGCCAGAAATCATTAACGGCATCAAGAACAGCGCCATGTTCAAGGCGGCCTGCAAAGCCATTGGCTTTGACGCCCGCAAGCCCCAGCCTCTTGACGAGATTGTGGCTGATCTGAACAATCTTGGCGTGGAGCTTGGGGTCATAACCGGCCGTGACTGCGAAACCACTTATGGATTTCCGGCCAACAACAACAGCGTATTGGAGTTTTGCCGGGCGTATCCTGACAAGTTTGTGGGGTTCTGGGGCATTGATCCGCACAAAAAAATGGACGCGGTGCGCGAAATTGAGCGCGTGGTTGCCGATTACGGCATGAAGGGTATTGCCATTGACCCTTACCTTGCGCACATACCCGCTTCCGAGGCCAGGTTTTATCCGCTGTACGCCAAGTGCTGCGAGCTGAATATCCCGGTGTTCATCACCATGGCTCCGCCGCCGCAGGTACCGGGGGCCATTCTGGAATACGCAGATCCCCGCGATGTGGACAAGGTTGCCAGAGATTTTCCCGAGTTGACGCTCATCATGAGCCACGGCGGGTACCCCTTTGTGAACGAGGCCATCTACACCTGCCTGCGCAACGCCAATGTGTATATGGATATTTCGGAATACGAGCGCGCGCCCATGGTTGACGTGTACGTGCGCGCCATGAACGACCTCATCCCCGACAAGGTGCTTTTTGCCAGCGCCCATCCCTTTGTGGAACTGGCTGATGCTCTTGATGCCTACAAGCACTTTGATCTTACTGAAAAAGTTCGCCGCAAGGTCATGTATGAAAACGCCCGCCGCGTGCTGGGTCTGTCATAAGGAGAAAACACATGAGCAACGCTGTTGATAAAGCAACTGCCCAGGCAAACCTGCGCCGCGTAGTTATTTCTTCCCTGATGGGCGCGGTCATCGAATGGTATGACTTTTTCCTCTACGGCGTAGTCGCCGGGCTTGTGTTCAACAAACTGTTTTTCCCGTCCTTTTCTTCGGGCGTCGGTACCATCCTGGCGTTTGCGACCTTTGCCGTGGGCTTTGTGGCCCGTCCTCTTGGCGGTTTCATCTTCGGGCATTTTGGCGACAAGATCGGCCGCAAAAAAATGCTCATTCTCACCCTTGAAATCATAAGCGTGGCCACAGTGCTTATTGGCTGCATTCCATCCTATGACAGCATAGGCATCTGGGCGCCCATTCTGCTGGTTACCTGCCGTATTGCCCAGGGCATTGGCCTTGGCGGCGAGTGGGGCGGTGCGGTGCTTATGGCCTTTGAATCGGCCCCTGCCCACAAGCGTGCGTTTTACGGCAGCCTGCCCCAGGTGGGTCTTTCCCTTGGTCTCATGCTGGCATCCGGCGTGATCGGCCTGCTTTCCTGGCTGCTGCCCGACGAAGCCTTTATCGCCTGGGGCTGGCGCGTGGCCTTTGTGCTGAGCGCAGTGCTGGTGCTTGTTGGCGCGTACATCCGTACCTCCGTGCAGGAAACTCAGGACTTTTCCAGTGCCAAAAAGCATGTGGAAAAAATCCGCTACCCCATGATCGACGCCTTCAAGCGTTACCCCAAGACCCTGATTGCCTGCGTTGGCGCGCGTTTTGTGGAAGGTATCGCCTTCAACGTGTTTGGCGTGTTCTCCCTGACCTATCTTACAAATACCTGCGGCGTTAACCGCACCGTGGCCCTTATGGCCGTGGTGGTGGCATCTGCCGTCATGGCCTGCTTTATCCCCATGTGGGGCGCAATGGCTGACCGCGTGGGCAAGGGCCGCATTTTCGGCACGGCCGCAGTGCTGCTGGGCATCACCTCCTTCCCCGTGTTCTGGGTGCTGCACAACTACGCCACCACCAACCTGTTCTTTGTGTACCTTGCCATCATCGTTCCCTTCGGCATCGTCTACGCTGCCGCTTACGCCAGCATGGCGAGCCTGTTCTCCGACAGCTTTGACGCCACTGTGCGCTATTCAAGTATTTCCTTCGTGTATCAGTTCTCGGGCATCTTCGCCTCGGGCCTGACGCCCATGATCGCCACCATGCTGGTACAGGCCAATGGCTCGCAGCCCTGGTATCTGTGCGGCTATCTGCTTGCGGCTGGTGTTATCAGCACCATATCCACCATATGGCTGGGAACCATCCGTGAACGTAACGACCTGTACCACACTGCGCCTGCCAGCAGCGTGGAAGAAGCCTCTGAATCTGCCGTGACCGACGCGGCGGTGTAACCTCTCTCGGACTAAACACTCTCCTCCCGCGTGACGGGGTCTATGCCGGACCCCGCCACGCCCCGGCTTGCGCCTCCCGGCCAGAACGGCAGGGCGGCGCTTTAGCAGCGGGCAGGCTGGACGGAATTTGCAGCCACCGTTTAGCCAGTCACTCTGCCGAAACGTTGCCAAAATTGCGGGCGTGCGCCGGGCAAACCCTCAACCCGGCGCACTGCCCATGCCCGCAGCAATCAAAAGGAGCCTCTATGCTTGTGGCGCTTGCGTTTTCGTCATTCCTGGTGGGCGCGCTTATTGGCGCAACAGGCGTGGGCGGTGTGCTGCTGATCCCGGCCATCATGTTTTTCGGCGGGCTTGGCACCCATGAGGCCATGGCAACGGCGCTGTTCAGCTTTCTGTTTGCGGGCATTGTGGCAACGGCGAGCTATCAGCGCTACGGCACCATTGACTGGCGGGTGACCCTGCCAGTGGTGGCGGGCAGCTTTTTGTCTGGTTATGCGGGAGCGTATGTGGGGGCGTATGTTCCGGCGCGCGGGCTCAACATTCTGCTGGCCTGTCTGATAATCTTTTCCAGCCTGTATTCCATGCTTCCTGTGCGCAAGGGCACGGGTATGGCACAGCGGCTCAGCCCAAGGGGCAATACGGCGCTGCTCTTTGGCATTGGCATATTTACGGGATTTTTGTGCGGCATGACGGGGGCTGGCGGGGGCATTATTTCCGTGCCGGTCATGCTGCTGTTCAGCTATGCGCCCTTGCAGTGCATTGCCACAAGCCAGGTTTTGCAGATGGTCATTTCGGTTTCCGGCTCTGCAAGCAACATGAGCAACGGCTTTATTTCCTATTCCATGGTCTGGTGGGTCACGGCCTGCGAGCTTGTGGGCATAGCCGTGGGCGCGCACATTGCCCACCGTGTGCCTGTGAGCCTGCTCAAGCGCATGGTCAGCGGGCTCTGCATGGCCATAGGCCTGTTTATCGCATGGCGGGCACTGGGTTAGACCGGCAGCCGATATTCCTGCACGTTAGCCTTTCCAGTGATATCTGGTCACGGGCCTGCCGTGACCGCCGTAGTCTTTTTCACTGCCCAGGCGGTCAGCCTCCGTGAGGTAGTCGAAATATTTTTTCAGCGATATGCGCGAAATGCCCGTCAGCGGCTCAATATCCTTGAGGCTGAACGGGCCGGAACAGCCTTGCAGCACCTGCATAATGTTTTGCAGCGTGGTGGCGTCTATGCCCTTTGGGGTATCTGCCGGAGGCTGCCCGGATTTTTTAATGAATATGCGCTTGTCCAGGATTTCTTGCGTGATGGGCACCTCGGGCGATGTGAGCAGCTGGCGCTTCTCGCGCAGTTGCTCCAGGGCGGCGCGGAACCTCTCAACGGTGAAGGGCTTGACGATATAGTCTGCAACGCCCATGCGCAGGGCGTTGAGGATGTCGTCGCTGTTCTGCGCAGCGGTTATCATGATGACGTCTGTATTAAGAAAACTGGTCTTGATGATGCGCAGCAGTTCCATGCCGCTCATGCCGGGCATGAACATGTCGAGCAGCACCAGATCAATCTCTCCGTCGCGCAGCAGTTCCAGCGCGGCCTCGCCGGAGCTGGCCCTGCCTTCAAGGCAAAAGCCTTCTATTCCCTCAAGGTACACTGCCGCCAGATCTGCCACCATGGGATCGTCTTCAACGATGAGCACGCGGATCATTCCTGTTCTCCTTGCGCCAGCGCAGCCACAGGAACACGCACGGTAAAGACCGTGCCGCGCCCCGGTTTTGCGTCGATTTCCACAGAACCGTCCATTTCTTCCAGCGTAAGCAGCAGCATGTAAAGCCCGATGCCCCGGTTTGACCCCTTGGTGGAAAAACCCTTGGTGAAGATTTTTTCCAGATGTTCATCGGAAATGCCGCGCCCGGTGTCGGACACGCTGATAACAAGCTCGTCAGCTCCGCCCGCCTGGGCCGGGATATTCTCGATATTCAGGGTGATCCTTTTTTCTACAGCGTAGATGGTGGCTTCAAAGGCATTGTCAATGAGGTTGCCCACCACCGTAACCAGCGCATGCGAGCCCTTGGGCGAAAGCGGGGGGATCACGCCGCGCCCCTCAATCACCAGCGTCACGCCCATTTCATGGGCGCGGCTGTACTTGCTCTCCAGAAAGCCCGCAACAATGGGATCCTTGACCAGGGCGGCAATGGCGGAGGTTTCCAGCTTTTTGCTGCCGATGATCTGCTCGAGGTAGGCATCAAGCTCCGCATGGCGGCCATTGCGCAACAGGCCGGAAATGACGTGCAGCTTGTTGAGGTATTCGTGCGAGCGCGAGCGTAGCGCCTCAACATAATTGCTGAGGCCGGTGAGGCGTTCGGCCTGGGCGCGCACGTCCGTCATGTCGCGAAAGGTCGCCACAGCGCCGATTATTTCTCCCTGCACCAGAATGGGCACACGGTTGGTGAGCACCACGCAGCTGTTGATATTCTGCTCCTGATCGTACTCCGGCCTGCCTTCCCTGACCACGGCATCAAGGCGGGTGCCGGGGATGGCGCTCTGCACGGGCTGTCCCTCCAGCGGGCCGAACACGCCCGCCGAACGCAGGATTTTTTCGGCCATTTCGTTCACGAGCACCAGGGTGCCGTCCTTGTTCACGGCGATAATCCCCTCGCGGGTGGTGCGCAGTATGGCGTTGCGTTCTTCAAGCAGCCGCGCGATCTGGTGCGGCTCCAGCCCGAAAAGGATCTTTTTGATGGTGCGCGAAAGCAGCACCGCCAGCACAATGCCAATAACCAGCGAGAGCGCCAGCAGCCAGCCCAGAGGCCCGGTCAGGCGCGCCACGCCCGCCTCGATATCACTGGACAAAATCCCTGCGGAAGCCGCGCCCAGCTGATTGCCCTGCGCGTCAAAAATGGGCCTGAACGCCCGCAGCGAAAATCCGAATGTGCCGCGCGCCGACGAAAGGTAGGATTGCCCTTCAAGGGCCTTGCCTTCATCGCCGCCTACGAAGTGCTGACCGATTTTTGCAGAGTCGGGGTGAAAAAAGCGGATACCCTGCATATCTATCAGCACGATAAATTTGACGTCCGAGGCATGGGTGAGCGTTTCAAGAAAGGCGGTCATCTGCCTGTACGCCTCGGGCTGGCGGCTGCGCATGGCCTCCACCACCAGCGGCGATTCCGCCGCAAGCTGCGCCACGCTTGAAACGGTATTTTCCGCATCCTCATAGCCGTACTTGCTGATAAAATAGGAGCCAGCCAGGTGCCCGAGCAGCATGGGCGGGCAGAGCGCAAGGCTGACCATGACCACAAGTTTGACGAACAGGCTGGAATTTCTGATGGCGTGCAGCATGGCAAACCGATGAGGGCGGTCATGCTGGCGGGCAGACCGGATTGTGGCGGCGGCCCGTGTGGGCTCCGTCTGTGAGTGTGCGGCACAGTTGCGGCAGGCGTGGGCTTGCCCGCCACAAGTCACCATATCAGGTGCGTTGTGGGGCCGCAAATGGCGGCAAGCGGCGCAGAAGGCGGGTGTTGCCGCAAGATTTGGGGGCCTGCCTTAAATGGCAACATATTGCAAAATATCCTCAGAAACCGCACGGCCCTAGCACGCCAAGCCCACACGTTCCACGGTCTGGTAAAAAATAGTGTGGAAAAATATCACCTGTGGAGTTAGGAATGGCGACCCCCCTATGTGTGCAGATTTTGGGATGTTGTTGATTTGGTCATTGAGTTACTGAACCAGGAAACGAAGATGGAGCCGGGGATGAAAAAAATTGCAGTGTTACTTTTGGTAGCCGGGATGTTGTGCGCAGTGCCCGGGGGAGCAAGCGCCATTGATTTTTCGGCCAAGGGCCGCTGGGCTTATAATTTCAGCTACGGCCAGCACGGCAATTTTACCGAGGGTGGGGGCAGAACGGGCTACAGCACCGGTGAAGACGAATTTGAAGCCGCCCAGCAGGTACGAGTGCAA
The DNA here is from genome assembly GCA_023419375.1 of Pseudomonadota bacterium. GTDB lineage: Bacteria > Desulfobacterota > Desulfovibrionia > Desulfovibrionales > Desulfovibrionaceae > Desulfovibrio. The sequence goes on along the minus strand of JAEZYD010000029.1, from coordinate 72,324 downwards.
CTGGACGCCAAAGCCTCTGAAAATCTTTCCGGCACGGTGCATTTTGAGCTTGGCGGCTACAATCGCGGCATGATGCAGTACTGGGGCGCCAGCAACAGCGGCGGCTCTCTGGGTGCGGACGGCAACTGGGTCAAGGTCAAGAACGCCTTTCTTGACTGGACTGTGCCGCAGACCGCCCTCAAGGTGCGCATGGGTATTCAGCCCATGCAGCTGCCCGACTACATCAACAACAGCCAGGTACTGGCCGATGACGCGGCGGGCATCACAGCCTCCTACGCCTTTAACGAAAACGTGGGCGTAACCGCCTTCTGGGCGCGCCTTTTTAACGACAACACCACGGCCACAACCAACCGCAGCCCCGGCTACATGGACAACATGGATGCCGTGGGTCTGACCCTGCCCCTGACGTTTGACGGCGTGAGCCTCACGCCCTGGGGCATGTATATGGGCACTGGCCCGGCCATCAACTATAACAACGTCAAAAATGAGCAGATCACCAGTTACGCCTCCTTGGCCTCTGCCGGTGGCCCTAAGGCCGGTCTGCTGCCCCTGTACGGCGGCTTTCACAAACGCAAGCTCAGCGAATACGGCAATGCCGTGTGGGTGGGCCTGCCCGGTCAGGTGACGCTGTTTGATCCTTTCCGCGTGTCGTGGGATGTTGTTTACGGCTCCGTGCAGTATGACGATGCCTCCATGAACCGCGCTGGCTGGCTGGCCTCCCTGCTGCTCGAATACAAGCTGGACTGGAGCACCCCTGGCCTCTACAGCTGGTATACCTCGGGCGATGACGACAATCCGGGCAACGGCTCCGAGCGCATGCCCAACATCCACCCCAACAATCCCAACGACTTTTCGGAATTCGCCTTCCATGGCGACCCCATTGTGGGCCGCGACAGCATTGTGGGCAAATCCATGACAGGCACATGGGGCATTGGCGCGCGGCTCAAGGATATGAGCTTTATCGACAACCTCAGCCATACCTTCCGCATCACCTACATGGGCGGCACCAACGACCCGGGGATCCTGAAAAAGATCAAGAACGCCACCGGAAGCTGGATGGCCCCCAACGACGGCACTGTTCCCGGGCGCGAGGGCCTGTACCTGACCCGCAACGACAGCCTGGTGGAATTTGGCCTGAGCACCAAGTACAAGATGTATGACAACTTCACCGTCTACGTGGAAACCAACTATGATGCGCTCTTCCTCGACAAGAGCGCCTCTGTGTGGGGCAACAGCAAGATGAACGGCAAGAGCGACCGCAGCGCCGATGCCTGGAACACCGCCGTGACCTTTGTGTATCAGTTCTAGACCGCGCCCGGTCAGCATCTGACGCACCGCAAAAATAAAGCGCCCATGACTTCATGGGCGCTTTCGCTTTTATGGGGACGTGCAGACGGCGGTACTGCTCACGCGGCGGCGGTGCGGCTCCGGCTCATAAGCAGAACAGGCACAATGCCCAGCGCGGCCACAGCAGCCATAAGCAGATAGACGGCCTCCATGCTCCACATGGAGGCAATACCGCCAAAGAGCACTGGCGTCAGCATGTTGATTATGCCGCGCCCGAAGGAATTGAGCGAAAAGATGGCATCGTAGACGGTTGCGCCGCGTACCGGCTCCGTGATGATGGTCTGTATGACGGGCACTGTCCCCTTGGTCACAATGCCGATGGCCAGGGATATAATCACCGTCAGTATGAGATTGTTTGACTGGAGCAGGGCGCAAAGCAGCAAAGCAAGGATGATACCTGCGACAACAAAGATTTTTCGGGTGCCGAAAATATCTATCAGGCGTCCGCAGGCCATCTTTCCCACAAAGGAACCAAGGGTGAAGCCAAGAGCGAACGAGCCGATGGTTTTGGCGTCTATGCCTTTTGCCACCAGCAGCAGCGGCAGAAAGGTAAAGATTCGGTCATTGCTGAAGGCATTGAGCATGCTGGCAAACATGGCCAGAAAGACATCCCGGTTTTTCAGTATGCTGAACCCGGCAAAAGGATTGCGCCTCGGGCGCGCGGGAGGGCTGGCCTCAGCGCCGGGCACTGGATCGGAAGCGGACTCGCCCGGTTGCGTGCTGCCGCCTGCCGTTGGGGATTTTTTTACGGCGGTGCAAAAGAGCCACAGGGCTGCGCAGAGGGCCAGCACGCCATAGGCCAGGCAGACTGCCCGCCAGCCGGGCATGGTTCCCACAGAGTAGGCCGCCGCAAAGGCGGCAAAAGACACCAGCGGGATGCGCCCCACATCGCCAATGGCGGTAAAGTCGCTCATGACCCGCCCAAGACGCTGCCTTTTTGTGTTGGCCGTGATGTAGGAAAAAGAAATGTTATGAAAGGCGGCAAAGCCCGCCATTGCCAGCACAAAGCACGCCCCGGCGGCAACCATGCCGCCAGCAAAGGCCGCGCCCAGATAGCCAAGCCCGGCCAGGCCTATGAGCAAAGCCACAGAACCGTAAAAGCCGAACCGCCGCGAAAACAGGCCTGTGCCAAGGCCCACGGCGGTGCTCAGAGCCGCGCCCAGCGACACCACAAGGCCCACATCCGTTTCTCCACTGCCAAGGGCCAGCGCCATGAATGCCAGCACAACCGGAACGGAATCGAAAAGGCCGTCAATCAGAATGTGGTACAGATTCAGCATGATAAAGCGAGCGCGGGGTATCATGGGCAAGCTATACCGTTATGCCTGATAGGCGTCCAGTTGGGCGGCATGGGGCAGTATGCAAAAAAGCTCCCCAAGGGCGACCATTGGGGAGCTTGCGATCTTGTGCGGGAGTCCCTCAGGCCTCCTGACTTTGCGCCTTCATGTCCTTTATGAGCTGATGTAATATCTGGGTCTGCTGCATGAGGTCGGATACCGCCGTGGCGGCCTGCTCCATTGCCTGCGCTGTTTCTGCGGAAATGGTTGCAATCTGCTCAACGGAACGGTTGATCTCCTCGCTGGTGGCGGACTGCTGCTCGCTGGCCGTGGCAATGGACTGAACCTGATCATTGACCTGATCCACAAAGCCGAGGATGTTTTTCAGCGAGTCACCAGAGTGGGCGGAAAGGGCGGCGGCGTTTTCAATGGCCTTGACCACGGTTTCCACGCTGGAAATATTTTTGCGCGTGCCATCCTGAATTTCGTTCACCGCGCGGCCCACATCCTGGGTTGCCGTCATGGTTTTTTCCGCCAGTTTGCGCACCTCATCGGCCACCACGGCAAAACCCCGCCCCGCATCGCCAGCGCGCGCAGCCTCAATGGCGGCATTGAGGGCAAGCAGGTTGGTCTGGTCGGCTATGTCTGCAATGATGTTCATGACCTGCCCGATGCCGTCTGCCTGTTTGCCCAGCACCGCCATATCTTCGCGTATGGCAAGGGAGTAGGCGCGCACATCTTCAATGCCCTTGACCGCTTTGTCCACAATGGCGGCGCCGTCCTGAGCCTGTCCGCGCGTCTCGGTGGAGGCGCTGGCAGCCCGCTGGGAGTTTCTGGCCACTTCAAGCACAGTGGCGTTCATTTCTTCCATGGCCGTGGCGGTTTCCCTAACGCGGCCTGACTGTTCGTCCGCGCCCCGGCTGGACTGCCCAACGCGCGCAGAAAGCTGCTCGGAGGCTGCGGTCACAACGCCAGCCACGCTCTCAAGCCTGTGAATTGTATCCACAAGTTTGTTGCGGTTTTCTTCCACTTTTTGTCTGGCTTCGTGCGCTTCTTCCGCTGCGCGGGTGGCCTTGGCAACCTCCTGCTCGGCAAGCTGGCTTTTTTCTTCCGCAAAAGAAATTTTACGCTTCAGTTCCACAAGCATGGTGCTGAGGCTGGCTGCCAGCGTACCAAAGTCGTCCTCTCTCTGCATGGTCACTTCTGAATCAAGCGCGCCGTCGCTGATGTTTTTTGCAAAACAGATGCATTCCCTGAGCGGCTTTATAATGCCCAGGGCGATGGCCAGCGAGATCGCCGTGATGAGCGCCAGACCGCAAATAAACATGGCGGTAAAGAAAATGCGCCCGGTTTCAACAACACTGCGGCCCTCGTCCGAAACTTTTTTGGAATAGTCATCCAGCAGGACTGCAAGCTTGTCCACCACGGCCCGGTGCTTTTGATAGGCGGGTGTAAGCTGCTGCAGGCAGATGTTTTCTGCTTCCGCTTTGTTGCCGGTCTGGAGAGCGGGCTTGAGCCTGGTTTCAAATATTTCAAAGATGGCTTTTCCGGTGGGATACAGTTCCTGATTGAGAATTTCCTTGATCTTTGGGTCAATGGCGCCGGAATGCCAGAATTCGTACTGTTCCTGAAATTCTTTTTTATGCTGCGCAATAGAGGCGTAAATTTTTTCAAGGCTTGCTGCATCGTTAGAGCTAACAGTTTGCAATGCATCAAGATATGTTTCAATCACGTAGAGCGGTGGCGGCAAAATATCGGCAAGCAAATCCTTACTGTTTTCTATAGATTGATATGTTGCAGAACCAATTGATGTTTTTGATATCGTGTATGTTGAAATGACAAAAAGGGCAGTCATGCCCAAAAATACAGAAGCTATAAGAATAGTGAACTTTTTGGCAACAGAGATATTTTTCAGCATTGCCGTTCCCTCGCAGTTATATTGCAGAATGACTAATCTGGTGCTTGTTTCTAAACGGATGCGCAGGGAAAAACAATAGGGCGAACATCCCCCCGCCAGTATAACGTCACCAAAAAGTAACCCTTGCCGCTTGGGCGCAAGGCGTTGCCGCGAAATTGCTTGATATAATTGATATGATGAGCAGATATTTGAAAGGCTGTTTTGAACAGGGAGATGCCGCGCATGTCGTAAATTTGTAGGGGGAATCGCGCAGACTTCTGCCAATGGGCACATTGTCCGGGTGGTGCTTGATCTAGCTGCAGTGTTGTATATCTAGCTATAATTACAGGGATATATTTCTGTTCTCCGCCGGAAGGTGTTTTGTTATACTGGCATTACGTTGATAACTGTTATTGATTTTCAAGCCCCTGCGCACTGTTAGGAAGCCGCCCATGACCGAAATTGAAAATTCTGATCCTTCTGCAACGCCCAGCCACGCGCCAGCCCATACACCAGACCTCGCCCCCGGTGGCGGACTTTTGCCGCCGCTGACCAAGGCCGCGCTCAACACCCTTTGCGATTCCGGGGTAATCAGCACTGTAGCATGGCAGCGGGCCGTGGAGTTTTGCGGTTTCAGGCCGGATGGCAAGGCCTGGCCGGGCTATTGGCGGCAGATGTTTTTGCTGGGCGGGGCGCTGTTTTTTCTGGCGGGCGTGATCTGCTTCATTGCCTGGAACTGGGGAGCCATGACGCCCTTTGCGCGCATGGCGCTCACGGGCGCGCTGGTGGCCGGGAGCGGCCTTGGGGCTGTGCTGCTGGGGCCGGATACGCGGCTGGGGCAGGTTTTGTTGCTGGCCTGCGGCATTGCCATGGGGCCGATGCTGGCGGTGTTCGGGCAGACCTACCAGACAGGGGCCGAGCTGTGGGAGCTGTTTCGGGTATGGACGGCGCTGCTGGTGCTGCTTGCGCTGGCGGGCAGGCAGGCCGGGCTGTGGTTTGCCGCGTGGATTTCGGCCAATATTTTTGCGGCGCTCTGGCTTGGGCGCAGCCTTTCATCGCCTCTTGATGCCTTGGGGCAGTTTTTTATGGTGCCGGAGTGGCTTGTTGCCATTGCCTGCGCCATTGCGTGCTGGGAGTGGATGGCCCGCAGGGCGGCAACCAGACTGCAGCAAAATCTGGATGATGGCCCAGATAACCGTCGAGGCCAGAGCAAAGACCAGAATGAATGCCAGAGTATAAACACGGCCCATGCGCAGGCGTGGCTCTGCTCGCGCTGGATGCCCAGATTGCTCTTTTTTGACATGGTTTCCCGCACCACATTTTTTCTGATCGCCATGATTTTTAACCTGTATTTCAGTGTTGAGCAGATGCTCTGGTTGCCGCCCAATTTCGTTGTGGGTTTTGCCGTGGTCGTGGCGGGTTTTTCATGGTGGTGGTATCGCACCCGGCAGCCTGACCTCTTCATGCTTGCGACCCTTCTGGCAGCGGGCGCGGTTGTGTTGCTCTCCGTTTTTGCGGAGGAAGAGCTATTTGTCAGCACGTGGTTCGGAATCGCCATCTTGTTGTGGGGCTTGCTTGTTACGGGTGTTACGGCAGGGCTGGCAAAGATACTGCTCCACCTGCAACGCAGCATGGCAACGGCCCCCCGGTATGCTGGCGAGGCCTTTTCCCCTGCAATCTTTGGCCGTGTCACAGCCGGGAACAACTGGCAAGCGCTGTGGGCGCACTTGCAGGCGGGCGATCTTGTGCCGCTCAATCAGTCTTTGCCTGAGGCATTGGGCAGGCTGGGGGCGCAACCCTCCCCCTGGTATGTCAGGGGCATGCTGGCCTTTGGCGGATGGGTGGCGGCGCTGTTTTTTATCTGTTTTGAGGGTGTGCTGGTGGATTTGGATTCTCAACGCGGCTTAGACGGGCTGAATGTTTTTCTTGCTTCACTGCCGTTTCTGCTGCTTGGGTGGTTGCAGTTGCCCCGTGAACATATGTTTGCACGGCATTTTGGTTTTGCCTTGACCCTTGCGGGCACTGCCGGGGTTGGCATTGCCCTGTGCATGAGCATCAACCCCGAAGGCTTGGCCTGCTTCGCGTTGGCAGCGGCGTTTACTGTTCTCAGTATTGTTATGCGCAATACTGGTTACTCGGGAATTATGGCTATGGTGATCGGCAACTGCGTGGCGCTGGGGATAGCGTTCTCTTACGGGTATGCGAGCAATGGTTTTGCCGCCTCCGAAACGGGCGGGGCGGTGGAGTTGCTTTCGCTGTGGTGGGCGTTGGTTTGCGCGGGGCTGGCCTGCTATTGCCTGCGTGAACACAGGTGGCGCGGCACGGCGCGGGGCAAAGTGGCGGAAGGGTGGTTTTACGGCTTTTATGCTTCTGTTCTGATTTTTGAGATGTTCACTCTTGCCCCGGCGTACAGCCTCGTCAGCGATATGGGCTTGCCCGGTCTGGATACGGGATATTTGGGCCTTGCCCCGGCTCTGGCTGTTGGCGCGCTGGCATACTGGCTAGGCAAAGGCGCGGGCATGCCCGCCCGGTTGCTCACAATGGCGGGCGTGCCCCTTGTATTTGCGCTGTCGTGGTATCTGCCGGGGGCAGGGCTGGCCCTTTTGGGGCTAACGCTGGCAAGGCGGATGGGCAGCGTAGTGATGCAGGGCTTTGTGCTGGCATATCTCTTCGCCTACATGGTTTTTTATTACTACAGTCTGGCTGTGCCGTTTTCCCAAAAATCCATCTATCTGATGGCAACAGGCCTCGGCTTGCTGGCGCTGGCCCTGATTCTACGGCTATGGCAGGCAAAAGCAGCGGTTCGGGAGGCAGCCCATGCGTAAACTCTATCTTCTTGCGGTGCTGGTTTTGTTTTTGGGCGGCTATGGCCTTTCCGTATACCGCATGGAAACAGTGCTGGCGGAGGGCAAAACAATCCTGCTGGCTCTTGCCCCGGTTGACCCGCGCGCGCCGCTCATGGGCGACTACATGGCCCTGCGCTATATGGTGAACAACGATATTCGCAAGGCGCTACGTGGGCAGAGGGCAGCACAGGGCGCGGCCCAAGAGGTTGCGCAAATGAGTGCGGTAAACGGGACGTCAGAGGCTGGAGCTTCGGGCAATGCGGCAAACGGCGGGGGCATGGATGACAGTGCCAGTTCCCCTATAGCGAGTGCAAATAGTCGCAGCACATATGACGAAAACAGGAATGTGGAAGGCTTTGCCGTGCTCCGCATTACCAATGACCCGGTGCCGCACGCGGCATCATTTGTGCGGCTGGATGATGGCAGCCCCTTGCAAGCCGATGAAATTCTGCTGGCCTACAGGCTGCGCGGCTACGAAGTGCTCACAGCCGCCACGGCCTTCTACTTTCAGGAAGGAACCGCCCAGCAGTATACAGGTGCAAAGTTTGGGGTGTTTAGGCTCGCGCCAGACGGCAAGACCCTGCTTGTGGGGCTGCAGTGATGGGGAGTGGGTGCTAACAAGGCGTAGGAGGGATTATGTTAGACAATTTACGACTATCCTTCCTAACTAACTCATTAACTTCTTCAATGCAGACACTGGAAATATCGAATTGCTCTAGCGGCTGCGTTTGCAGCCAGTTTTTTAATTCGCGAATCCCCATTTCTTTGTTTGGCATAAATTCAATCAAAGATTCTGCGGTTGTTCTTGATAACCCCAACGCCATCATATTGATCATTGACCCTGATGAGCCTCCCATTTCTAAGTAAAGCGGTACGTCAGGGATTACTTCAATATAATCAGTCAGCGATTTGCTCTTCAACGTATATGCAAGAAGTGAATTGTAACATGTAAAATATTTTACATATCTAAATCTTAAGTCATCTTCAATATTCTCCATAGTTTCTCTTATTATTGATGCAACGCTTTTTTTAGCTCCCTTATTTTTGTAATAAGCGATAGATGAATTAATAAGTTGAGGGAGAGAGCTACCTCTCATCCAGCGAAGTGCTAGGCCTGCAAAGAACATATGCCGTCTGTCACTTGATTTGTATAGCAAAATATAATTATGGATTCTTTTAAATGCACGAACATAGCTTGTGTGTGCGGTTCTAAAATCGTCGAGTGGGAAAGATGGGATTAGTTCACTTGGGTCAACTTCTTCAATTCGCTTCTTGAAATAATTAAGCAAGCCGTTTTGGCGAAATACGGATACTCCAATGTTTTTATTTATGACATCAAAAGGCAAAGGAGATGAATCTGATATATGCTTAATATGGTCAGAAATTTTGTTTAGAGATATGCAATTTTCTCTGTTTTTGTATTTTTCAATGGTGTCGCTAAGCCTATTCATCCTATGGTCTAAAACAAGTTTCCCAAGTGTAATCTCAAAATTAGAATTTGATTCTGATGGATTTTCAACGGAAGTCAAAAATTCAAGAAATTTATCAGAACTGTATACAATGGCTGCCTTTAATGCAGAGTCAACGAAAACGTCTTTTCTCTGGGATACTGGCTTGTTTTCCCACTGTTCATAGTCAATTATGAATACATTGCCTTCAAGCTCTTTTCCAAGCCTTCCGGCTCGTCCTGCCAAATTCCAAAAATCTGGGCCGGAGATGGGGGATTGGCGTCCCGTGGTGGGTTTTAACATGAAAATATTTTTTGCAGGCATATTTAGGCCATAAAGCAAAGTGCTTGTGCATACTAAATAGGAAAGTTTTCTGGATTTAAAATAGTCCTCTAGCTTTTTTCGTAGTAAGCTGGGCATATGTCCATAGTGAAATCCAACGCCTTTTTCTAATGTGCCCACTAGGGCATAGTCTTTATGAACATGCTTTTTGACGAACTTGATTAAGTCTGCAAGATCTTCTCGAGCGCCAAGGAACTCGGGAATGCTTTGAGATATGAGTTGTGAGATTTTTTCAGCGTCTGCTTTTCCAGCAGAGTATACAACAGAGCTACCTGTCCCTCCCAATAGTGCGCTTAGGTAACTTAATTTGTCTGTATCAGTAGAGAGTCTGATCGGAAGCTCAACCTTTGCGACTTCGTGATTTGTTTCCCCAATCTCAATGCTAATTTTAACTTCACTCTTGGGAATGCTAGAATAATCCAAGTGTATGATGTTTTGTGTGACAGGTGATTGTCTCGTAGCGCAGGTCAAAAACCTATCTGTCTTTAGTAGCGTAGAAAAAAAATCTGGATTCCCAATCAGTGGTCCGCTAAAAATAAATTGTGTAGATGTTGACTTGTCTAGTATTCTGTCTAAAACAGACTCAAGAAGGACTCCTCGTGAGCCATCTGAGATTATTTGAGCCTCATCTATAATGACAATATCAATGTTGATATCGGAATATGAGGTTAAGAGCGCCTCAAGTCTTTCCTGAGTAAGGATGTATAATATCTTAGTTTTTCCATTTTCACGAATATCAATAGGTGCAGTCGTAATTAATACGTCATTAATATTTTGATTTTCTAGTTCTATTGATGCATCGGCAGAGACTTGATTAATCAATGCTCTTGTTGGAACTATGTATACACACGAAAAATCTTTATGTATTTTTAATTTTTCAATCAAATATAGTAGCAAGACATAAGATTTACCGGCAGATGTTGGGCCAGTTATTGTGACTGAATACTGATTCATCAGTTTCTTCCAGCCGTCAAGTTGAAATGGTGTAAAAGTCAAAACTGAGCCGCTAGAAAGCTGGATGGATTGTTCAATTCCTGTTTGGATAAATTCATACTGCAATGGAAGAGGAAGTTCCTTTGGCGTAAAGTTGTTCCCATTGGGCAAAAGGGCTGGGAAATTTCGCAGTCGGGCTTGCGTTAATGTGAATAATGCGCGCACAGAATCATCATCGTCGCATATTTTTAAGGCGGCCGTGCATATTCTTTGCGCCGCTTCCCGAAATTCCTCGCGGTTAGTATCGGCAAAGATTGTAGCTGACTGTAGCAAGCGGGCAAGCGCTGTCGGGTCGAATAGTTCTTCCGTCTGCTGTGTTTCTAACGCAAGTGAGGAGAGGTCTTTAAGAATGCTTTTTTCAATCAATTTTGATAAATCGGTCTTAAACCCAGCAGACGACCAAATATCATAGGCGATCTCTTCAGCAAGTCTCATGACCGACCCCACAGCTTTGATTGAAATTTCGCACGAGCGGCGTCAACAGAAGGAAAGGGTAGGAGAAAATAAGAAAATTTGAAGCTCTCTAACCCATATTCTTCTGTTTTATTTGTGATTAAATCGCAAAGTTGTTGAATTTTATTTTCATATTCTGAACAGAACATTTTTTCACAAACATCATGTTTCATGTTTGAAACCGTATCGTACAATGAGGAGTCGAACCCAGCAAGGCATGCATAACAATCGATAAGATTGTTGCTTTCTTCTTTATATGGATCAAAATAGCTTTTTAATGCATTTATTGCTTCTGAATTTAAGTCATCAATATTAAGATTTGACTTGATTATTCTTACTTCTCTTTTATATTTTTCTCTATTTTCAGTAAACCCAGATATTGACTCAGCAATGTCTGTGAGCGCTGAAGATCTATCCTTATGAAGTTTTGATTCTCCCCAATACATTATTAGATTGTCGCCTTCAAAGCCCATGTGAATGCCGTCTACACCATGTACTGGCATTTGTAAGGATGTTTTTAGATACATTTTGCATGCAACTATGGGTGCCTGCAAGACAGATTCCACTAGCATATAGAGTAAAATTTCGCCAAGTTCTCCACTTCTGCCTGTTTTGTCATAAGTCTTTATGAATAAATCTCTAGCTTCTGTAACTAGATCCACCCAACAATCGATCCTATCGGGGTTGGCCATCATCTCTGTTTTAGCCTCTTTAATTCGAGTGCGAGGCATGCAAAAATTGACCATTCTGGCATGTGCTATGTCAACCAAATCGTCCACGGTTGGTTCGCTGTCTCTAAAGCGGACATAGAAAAAACGACCTTCAATATTATGTCCTGAGGCTTTCCAGTGTTTATTGATAGAACCAATTCTTGCCGAAAGGCTGGGGGTTGTTGCACCTAGCAGTGAAACTATTTCAGCGGGAGTCAGGCTCATGGGAACTCCGAAGAGGTATAATATTTATCTTCGTATAATATTACCGCGTATGGGATAGGTATTCAAGGTGGCTAATCGGAGGGGAAGAATAGAGGGTAGGACAATACAAAAAAGCCCTTACGGCTCGTCTCCGTAAGGGCTTGAATTATCTGGTTGCGGGGGCAGGATTTGAACCTACGACCTTCGGGTTATGAGCCCGACGAGCTACCGAGCTGCTCCACCCCGCGACACGTGCAGCGTTTCTCGCTGCGAGAACAGATATCTAAGCGCTTGCCCTCTGACTGTCAAGGAAATTAATAAATTTTTTTGAAAGAGCGTAATTTAAAAATGATTGTCAGGGCCTGAAACCCTTTGTTTGCGTAGTAATATTGCCTTTTACTTCTCAAAAATATTTTTGCTCCGAGCCGCATTTTTCGGTCGGCAGAATCTCACTTGTCAGTTGCCGCAGTAGCCGCAGTTCCTTTTTTCCATTCCATTTGTTGAGATTACGTCTGGTCTTGCTGGTCAGCATCCACCATCAGCCCCTCACTCCAAGCCCCGGCGATTGCAAACAGGCCCGCGCGAGGCTAAACTTCGGCTGTCAGCGCCGCCTTGCGTTTTGCAGGGCGACCCGCCGCATCAAATCCTTCGGATGTTTCGCCATGCTCACCCTTGTTCTGGCCGTTGTCATTGCTGTTGCCGTTTCCTTTACCTGTTCGCTGCTTGAGACGGTGCTGTATTCCCTTTCGTGGTCAACCATCGAGCGGCTGCGCAAGTCCGGCAGCAAGTCCGGCGAGCTGCTGTACGCCCTGCGCACCCAGGTGGACAAACCCATTGCAGCCATCCTCACGCTCAACACCATTGCCAACACTGCCGGGGCCACGGTGGCGGGCGCGGCCTTTCTGGCCGTGTACGGGCCGGAATACATGTCGATTTTTGCCGTGGGCTTTACGGTGCTGATTCTGACAATGGGCGAAATCCTGCCCAAGAATCTGGGCGTGACCAAGGCGGAGCCGCTCGGCGTGATGCTTGCCCGCCCGCTGGCCATCATGGTCAAGCTCATGTCGCCCCTGCTGTGGGTTACAAGCATGATAACCCGCCTTGTGTCTCCGCCGCCCGCTGGCCCGGTCATTTCCGAGGACGACATCCGCGCCGTAACGAGCCTTTCGCGTCAGGCGGGGCGCATCAAACCTTATGAAGAAGCCTTTATCCGCAATGTGCTGGCGCTGGACCAAAAGCGCGTGCGCGAGATCATGACCCCCCGCACAGTTGTGTTTGAACTGTCGGACGACCTCACCGTGGAGCAGGCCTACACAGATCAGCGCACCTGGCACTTCAGCCGCATACCCGTGTACGGTGATAATAACGAAGATATCGTGGGCGTGGTGGAGCGCCGCACTCTGGGCCGCTGCATAAACGAGGGCCGCAAGGATGTGACCCTCAGCAAGATCATGCGCCCGGCGCACTTTATCCTTGAGAACCAGACGCTTGACGTGCTGCTGCACGATCTGCTCAAGGCCCGCGTGCATCTTTTTATCGTGCTGGATGAATACGGCGGCCTTTCCGGCGTTGTGTCGCTGGAAGACGTGCTGGAAGAAATCCTCGGCAGCGAGATTGTGGACGAAAGCGATAATGTGGATGATCTGCGCGCCCTGGCCCGGCAGCGGCGGCGCGAACTGAGCGTGAACCGGCAGGGTTGATCTGCTGCCCTGCGCTGCGCCTGCCTCCATGTCTGGCTTGCAAATCCGGCGCACAGCAGCTTGCACGTCAGCCGATGTGGATTGGGCGGCGTGGAATAATTGTATTATCCCTTGCGGCAGAAATCTTATTGCAGTAGTATGATAAGACGCAGGCCGCATTCTGCCTTGCATGTGTGCTTATGCGTACCCTTGTGCTTATGCCGCTCGTGCTTGCCTGCTGATGCAGTCGCGTGCGCCCGCGCACAAAGCTTGCGGCAAGTGTGACCGCAATCACAGAACCCGCGCCCCATACTACGTTATACTTCTATTAAAAATAATTCCTATCTTGTCAGCAGGTGTAAAATAGCGTAAGGTTTTTGAGCAATCAGGGCCGGGCGGCCAGGGCAAAAGCCCCAGCCCGGCAGGTTCGGTCTGCGCGCCCCTGCGGCGCAACAGGCCGAAGGTCATGGCCCCTTTCGGGCAGCACCAAACATGACCCAATGTTTCAGGAGAAACGCATGGCCCGCAAAAAAAACACTGGCATCTACATAGCCGCGCTGCTGCTCTTTTTGGGCGGGGTGGGCTATCTTGCATATTCCGGCTTTTCTGAAAACAGCGTGTATTTTCTGAATGTGTCGGAAGCCAAGGCCGCAACGCCCGAAAAACTCGTGGCGGCGCGGCTTTTTGGTACTGTGGCCGAAGACGGCATTGAGAAGCACCGGGGCGCGCCCGGTGTGGATTTTCGCCTTGAAGACAAGGACAACGCCAGCCAGACCATTCAGATAAGCTACTCCGGCGCGGTGCCGGATACCTTCAAGGCAGGCGCGGAAGTTATTGTTGAAGGCGGCATGGGGCCGGAAGGCCGCTTTCAGGCCAAGACGCTCATGACCAAATGCCCCTCCAAATACCAGAAAGAGAACCGCAATAGCTGAGCCTGCTCAGCGGCATTGCCGATTGGCGAGTGCGATAGGCCTGGCTGGCCCTTCGCCCTGTCAATAGTTGCGGGCCATATGCGGGCCGCGGGCGCGGGCTTTCCCCGCAAAGATGGCCGTATTTCAGTTCAGTGCGCAGAGCCGCAATCGGGCACCCGATGCCCAAACGATAGCAACGCCCCGCCCTGCGGCGGGTCGCCCCCTCAGTGGGATAAAGGAGTCTTATGTACGTTTTTGCCTTTGCCCTTCAACTGGTGGCCCTGCTGGCCGCTCTTGGCGGCTGTGGTCTGGCCCTTCTGCAATTGTGGCAAAACCGGGAAGACTCCCTCGCCGTGGTGGAAAAAGCCCACCTCGTTATCAGCGGCGCTCTCTTGCTGGCCTCGGCCCTGCTGCTGCACGCCCTGTTCTGGAATGACTTCAGCGTGGCCTACGTTGCCAGCTATACTGACCGAGTATTGCCCGTATTTTACCGCCTCACGGCCTTCTGGGCCGGGCAGCCCGGCTCCATGCTCTTCTGGGCGCTGGCAGTGGGCCTGAGCGGCAGCGCCTTTGCCCTCACGCGGGCCTACAGAAACCTCAGCCGCCCCACGCGCCTGTGGTACTGGAGCTTTTTTTACATCATCATGGGTTTTTTTGCCCTTATCCTCACCAGCTGGAGCAATCCCTTTGTGCTGCAATCGCCTGTTCCGGCAGACGGCAACGGCCTGAACCCCCTGCTCCAGAATCCCGGCATGATTTTTCATCCGCCGCTGCTGTTCCTTGGTTACGGCGGCTTTGCCGTGCCCGCCTGTCTGGCGCTGGCCCAGTGTCTTTCGGGGCGGAGCAGCAGCGAGGGCTCGTGGTTCCGCCTTTCGCGGCCCTTCATCATTCTGGCGTGGCTGTTCCTTACGGCGGGCATCGTGCTCGGCGCATGGTGGGCCTATATGGAACTTGGCTGGGGCGGCTACTGGGCATGGGATCCAGTCGAAAACGCATCTCTGGTGCCCTGGCTCATCGCCACGGCTTCGCTGCATACCCTGATTGTTGAAGACCGCCGGGGCAAGCTTGGGCGCGTCAACGTCGCCATGATGGTGCTCACCACGGTTTCGGCCTTTTTTGCCACCTATCTTGTGCGCAGCGGCGTTATTGATTCCGTGCACGCCTTTGGCGACGGCAGCGTTGGCACGCCCCTGACCATCTTTGTGCTGGGCGGTCTTGTCATTGCCCTGTGGATTCCCTTTGCCACGCCCAAAACCGGCAAGCCCCTTGCCGGGCTTGAAAGCCGCGAAGGCTTCCTGACCCTTGTGGCCTGGGTGCTGCTGGCGCTGGCCGTGATTATTCTGGTTGCCACAATGTGGCCTGTCATCAGCAAGTTGTGGTCCGCCGCGCCGCGCGGCCTTGATGCCCGCTTCTACAACCGCGTGTGCCTGCCCCTCGGCGCGCTGCTCGTGGTGATGATGGCGGCCTGTCCCTGGCTCGGCTGGGGCGGGGGCCTGCGCAACAAGAAGGGCTTTTTTGCCGTGATCGGCGCATTTGTGGTCAGCGCCGGGGTTATCTGGGCGCTGGGCTACCATCAGCCCACGGCCCTGCTGGGCGCTTCCGCCGCTGTGGCTATTGTGCTTGGGGCCGTCATGCTGCTGGCTGACAAGGCCAACCGCTCGCAGCCCGTCACCATCGGGGCTCTGGGCGCGCACATCGGCATGGCGCTGGTTGCCATCGGCATCTCCTTTTCCGGCCCGTACACCACTGACCGCGAAATGATCCTCGCCAAGGGCGAAAGCAGCACCGTGGGCAGCTACACCGCCACCCTGCTCGAACTGGGCGAGGGCCGCCGCGTTGACCACGAATTCATCGCCGCACGGCTGGAAATCTTCAAGGACGGCAAATCGATAGGTATCGTTGCGCCGGAGCGCCGCCTGTACGACAAGTTCGGCACCATGCAGTTCTCCGAAGTGGACGTGATCCCCGGCCTTGGCAACGAAGTCTACGCCTCCCTGCTGGGGCTGGACGAAAACTCCAAGGTCGTGGTCAAGGTCAGCGTGGAACCGTTGGTCAACTGGCTGTGGATCGGCGGCACCATCATGTGCCTTGTGCCGCTCGCCGGTCTGCGCCGTCGCAAGAATTCCGCGCCGGAGTCGGACAGCGAGAACAGCGCGGCCTAGCCGCAGGAGGCCCCTCTTGCTGGAACTTGTGCGCGTTGCCAAGGTCTATGGCGTCAAGGTCGTCTTTAAAGACGTAAGCTGCGCTCTTGCTGCGGGCAGTGTCTCGCTGCTTGTGGGCGGCAACGGCGCTGGCAAGAGTACCCTCATGCGCATCATGGCAGGGCTTTCCCGCCCCAGCGCCGGCGCTGCCAACGTGACCGATCAGGCCCGCGTGGGCTATCTGGGGCACGCCACCTTTCTGTATCCCGGCCTCACGGCGGTGGAGAATCTGGCCTTCTGGCGCGATGCCTACGGCCTCAAGCTGCCCCGTGACGACATCATGGCAGGGTTGGCCCGCGTGGGTCTGGAAGCCCACGCCCACGAACGGGCGGGCGTGTTCTCGCGCGGCATGGCCCAGCGTCTCAATCTGGCGCGGGTGCTCATGCAGGCCCCGGACGTGCTCCTGCTGGACGAACCCGGCACAGGCCTTGATGTAGCTTCGCTGGCCCTGCTGCGGCGCGAGATTCTTGCAGCGCGGCAACGCGGTGCCTGCGTGGTGCTCATCAGCCATGATCTGACGGGCGATGCGCCCCTGGCCGACAGGCTGCTGGCGCTGGAACACCGCAAGCTGGCCTATGACGGCTCCCCCGCAGGATTTGGCGGCTTTGCTCCCGTGGAAACACCGGCTGGCGCTGCCGCAGATGCCTCTGAACGCGCTCAGGGAGGCCCCGCATGCTGCGCCTGATGTTTGCCATGGCCCGCAAGGATCTGGCCCTGACGCTGGCACGTGGCAGCGGGCTGGTGCAGGCCTTGCTGCTCGGGCTTTTGCTGCTCTTTGTGTTCAGCCTGTCGCAGGGCATTGGCGAGCGCATGGCTCCGCAGGGCGCTGCGGCTGTGTTCTGGATCAGCTCCGCCTTTTGTCAGGTGCTTATTTTCAACCAGCTCTATGCGCTGGAAGAAGTTAACAATTCTCGCCTCGGGCTTTTGCTGTGTCCTGCCCCGGTGCAAGCCGTATGGCTTGGCAAAGGCTGCGCGGGTCTTGCCCTGCTGGTGCTGGCGCAGGTTATTTTTCTGCCTGCGGCTGTGGTCTTCTTGGGGCAGGAGCTTGGCGGGCCATTGCCCGAGGCTCTGCTGGCCCTTGTGCTGACGGATATTGGCATGTGCGCTCTGGGCTCCCTGCTGGGGGCGTTGGCGCAGGGGCAGGCCGCCCGTGAATCGTTGCTGAGCATTGTGCTGTTTCCACTGCTGACGCCGCTTTTGCTGGCGGGTATCAGCGTGGGGGCGCAGGCGCTTGGCGCGCCCAACCCGGATGGCCCGGGGGCGTGGCTCGGCGTTGCCGCCGCCTTTGACGCCGTTTTTCTGGGTGCCGGGCTTTTGCTGTTTGGATACATCTACGCGGGGGACGAGTAATGCCCAAGTGTTCGGCGTTGCCGCAGATTCTGGCCCTGCTGGGGGGCGTTGCCTTTGCCGCCTGTCAGTGGCTTGTGTTTGCCTATGCCCCCGAGGAAGTGACCATGGGGCTGGCGCAAAAGATATTTTACATCCACCTGCCCATGTCGTGGTGGGCGTTGGTGAGCTTTTTTGTGGTGTTTGGCGCATCTGTGGCCTACCTGTGGCGGCGTAATCCCGCTGCGGACAGGCTGGCCGCAGCCGCCGCAGAAGTGGGCGTGCTGCTGGGCGGCCTTGCGCTGGTCACGGGCATGCTCTGGGCGCGCCGCTCGTGGGGCGTGTGGTGGACGTGGGATCCGCGCCTGACCACAACCCTGATCATGTGGTTCGTGTACGCGGGGTATCTGGTTTTGCGCGGGCTTGACCTGCCGCCGCAGCGCCGCAATACGGTGTGCGCCGTGGTGGGCGTGGTGGCCTTTCTGGATGTGCCGCTGGTCTTTATGTCGGCGCGCATCTGGCGGTCCATCCATCCGGCTGTTTTTGGCAGCAAGGGCGGCGGGCTGGAGCCTGAAATGCGTATTACCGTCATGGCCTGCGTGGCCTGTTTTGGCCTGGTGTGGGCGGCCCTCGTGTGGCTGCGCAAGCGTCAGCTTGATCTGCGCGACCGCCTTGACGCGTTGGCGCAGAATCGGCTGGATGCCTGAAATTTCGGCCCGTAACTGAAATCATTCACTCCACCCGGAGGAACTATGGATACACTGACATGGGTAATCATGGCCAATGCCGCCGTGTGGATTGGCATTGGCTCGTATATGGCTTTTCTGGCGGCTCGCCAGCGTTCACTGGCCGCGCGCCTTGCCCAGATGGAGATGCTCAACCATGACTGATACAAAAAAAGGCAACCTTTCCGCCCGCATACTCATTATCGCGCTGGCTGTTGCTCTGGCCGTGATGCTTGGGGCTTCGCTCAAGGCGCGGTTCCAGAATCCCCACCTCACTGTGGCGGCCCGTCAACAGCAGGGAATGGGCGGGGGTGAAGCTGGCGAAGACGCCCAGACCGTGGGCAAGCTCATGCGTCAGGTGGCGGAGAACCCGCAGGATCTTGGCGCGCTCATTCATCTGATAGAGCACCTTGTGACCGCGCAAAACTGGGATGCGGCAGAAACCTTTGCCCAGCGCGCCGTGACCATGGACGTGAGCAATCCCAAGCCCCTGTACCTGCTTGGCGTAATCCAGCACAATCAGGGCCGCCACAAGGAAGCCGCCGAAGCCCTTGAGCAGGTCGTGAAGATCAAGGACGAAGCCTCGGTGCGCTACAGCCTCGGCGTGCTGTACATCTATTTTCTCGAAGACCCCAAGCGCGGCGCGGAACACCTGCGCGCAGGCCTGACCGATGCCACCGCCAGCGAAGAGCTCAAGGCCGCCATCAAGCAGGAGCTGGAAAAAGTTCCCGCTGTGGAAGAAGCCCAACCTGCCGCCGCCAAGCCCGATGCCAAAGCAGACGCCAAGGCGGACAAGAAAGCTGACAAAAAGGCAGACAAAAAAGCCGCCAAGTAAGCTCTCTTTCAGCATATTACGTAAAAAGGCCTCTGTGGAATTCCCACAGAGGCCTTTTGGTATTTTGAATAGCCTTGTAGCCAAACAAGATAGCAGAATAAAAAATTTAGGGGGAGGGGGTACGGGGGAGGAGACCCTTTTTTAAAGGGTCCCTCTCCCGCAAAACATCCAATCTCCCCTCTTAGCTATTGTAGAAGTTGATCAGGCAGCCGTCGAGGATGATCTTGCGTTCATCGCTGGTCAGTTCCTTGAGGGCCAGACTTATCTGCTGAGCCTGGCCGCCTTCGCTGGCAACGTAGCCGGTGAAGCTGGGGTCGGCGTTCTGCACGGCGCTGCGCACATTGGGCACCACCAGCCAGTCGCCCACTTTCAGGCTGTCAGCCAGCGAGGGATCAACGATAAAGGGCAGCATGCCCCAGTTGATGAGGTTGGAGCGGTAACGCTTGGTGGCGTATTCCACAGCCATGTTGGCCCAGCCGCCCAGCACCTTCTGGCAGGAGGCCGCCTGCTCGCGGGCCGAGCCATCGCCGGGCTTTACGGCAAAGATGGTGGAGCCAAGGCCCACCTGCTTGAGGTCGCCCGCACCCTGCAAGACATCAAGACCGCACACGGCAAAGAGCCCACGCGCCTTGGCAACCAGCTCCGCATCGGCGGGATTGGCGAGGCGGGCGGCTTCCATGGCGTTAACAGCCTTGGCGCGGCCCACATAGCCGGGGTCTTTGCGCGAAAGCGTGTATTCCGCCAGTTTGAGCGGGTTGGAACGCAGGGACGAAGTTTCACCTGAGGGAATCAGCTCGTCCGTGGTGGTGACCGGGTCGGTGATGACGCTCACCACCTGCAGGAGCAGATGTTCGGGCAGGGGGCTCATGCTCGGCCAGTCGGCAATGTTGGGGCCGCGTACGAGCTGGGCTTCGGGTTCCGCCTTGCCAAAGCCGTTGTACACGCGGCTGTGGTAGATGAGCGGCTCAAAGGTGTAGGAAAGATCAACATTGGCCAGCGCTGGCGCGGACCAGTCAAGCTCTGTCGCCGGGGTAAGGCGGCCGCCATTGGCCGCAGTGGCGGCAATGGAGCGGGCGTCCATGAGGGCCACCGTGGAAACCTGACCGTTGGAAGGCTTGGAGCCTTCGCGGTTGGGGAAGTTACGGGTGGTGTGGCGGATGGAGAGCGCACCGTGGGCCGGGGTGTCGCCAGCGCCGAAACAGGGGCCGCAGAAGGCTGTCTTCATCACTGCGCCTGCGAGCATGAGCTTGGCGGTAGCGCCGTTTTTGACGAGCGCAAGGCCCTGCGGTTCGCTGGCGGGGTACACGGCCAGGTTGAAGGCCTGATTGCCCGTGGATTTGCCGTCCAGAATGGCGGCAGCCAGGGCGATATTTTCAAAGTTGCCGCCAGCGCAGCCAGCAATAATGCCCTGATCCACCCACACGCCGCCGTCGCGCACCTTGGCGCGCATGTTCAGGCCCTTGGCCGCATCGCCAAACTGGCGCTGGGCTTCGGCTTCCACTTCGGCCAGCAGTTCGGCACCGTGCTTGGCAACTTCGGCCACGGGGTACACGTTGCTGGGGTGGAAGGGCAGGGCGATCATGGGCACGATCTTGCTCAGGTCAACCCGGATAAGGCCATCGTAGCAGGCCGGGCCTTCAAGGCGCAGCTCGGCGTAGTCGCCAGCGCGGCCATGCATGGCCATGTAGTCACGCACCTTTTCGTCCGTGGTCCAGATGGACGACAGACAGGTGGTTTCCGTGGTCATGACGTCAATGCCGCAGCGGTATTCCACAGAAAGACCCGCCACGCCGGGGCCCATGAATTCCATGACCTTGTTCTTCACAAAGCCGTTCTTGAACACTGCGCCAATGATGGCAAGGGCCACGTCCTGCGGGCCAACGCCGGGGCGGGGCGCGCCTTCAAGCCACACAACCACCTTTTGCGGGTTGGTCACGTCGTAGGTCTTGCCAAGCAGCTGCTTGACCAGTTCCGGCCCGCCTTCGCCAATGGCCATAACGCCCAGCGCGCCGTAGCGGGTGTGGCTGTCTGAACCAAGAATCATGCCGCCGCATTTGGTCATCATTTCGCGCACATACTGGTGGATGACCGCCAGATGCGGGGGCACAAAGATGCCGCCGTACTTGCGCGCGGCAGAAAGACCAAAGAGGTGGTCGTCTTCATTGATGGTGCCGCCCACGGCGCACAGGCTGTTGTGGCAGTTGGTCAGCGCGTAGGGGACGGGAAATTCCTTGAGGCCGCTGGCGCGGGCCGTTTGCACGATACCTACATAGGTGATGTCGTGCGAGGCCATGGCGTCAAAGCGGATGCGCAGCACGTTGTCGTCCGTGCCGGTATTGTGCGCCGCCAGGATGCGGGCGGAAAGACTGTTTTTGCGGGAGGCTTCGATATCCACGCCCTTGGCGCGGGCTTCCTCAGCCATGCGTATGCCGTTGGCGTCAATCACCACAGAACTGTTCACTATTTCGATCATGGCAGACCTTCAGGGGTTTGCGGGTCGCTGGCGCGACGCGGGTTAGAAAGAGTATTTCAATGTTGAAATGCTCTGGCGTCTGCATAGGCAGACGCCCACCGTGAGGCGTAAGCGCCGGAACGTGTGTCTTAAACTTCGAGAATGCCTATTCTCAAAGTTAATCTGCTCCAGCGTGCGCCGTGGCCAGTTTGAGGCCAAAGGCTATGAACACAAGGCCCGTGCCGCGCTGCATCCACTTCTGGAAGCGGCTGTTCTCAAAGATGTGCCGGATTCGGCCCAGCATATAGGCCAAGGGTACATACCAGAACAGACACAGGCCAGACATGATGCTGCCCAGAGTGAGAAACTGCGGGGCAAGCGGTGCGCGGGGATCCATGAACTGGGGGAGAAAAGTCAGAAAAATCAGCACAGCCTTGGGATTCAGCGCATTGGTCAGAAATCCCTGGCCGAAGAAGTGCAGCCATTGGCGCAATGTCAGACGCTGCGCAGACTGGGCGGGATTCGGCTCCTGCGCGGTTTTGACCACAGCCGCACTTAATGGCTGCCCGGCACGTTGCCCGGCGCGTATGGCCTGAATGCCAAGCCATACCAGATAGGCCGCACCCACATATTTAAGGATGCTGAACCACAACACAGACTGCGCGATGATGGCCGAAATGCCCAGCATGGCCGCGGTTGTGTGCACGCAGATGCCAAGGGCCACGCCCACTGCGGCGGCCTGCCCCTGCGGACGCCCATTCATGAGCGAAATTTTGGCAATAAGCGCAAAATCCGGCCCCGGCAACATTACCAGAATGGCGGCCATGGGCACAAAGAGCAGCAGAGTATCCAGCGAAATCATGGTGCAGTCCTTCATTCAAGCCAGAGCTGGTGGAGAAAAGGAGCGCCTTGCGGTTGCGCCCGTCAGTCTGTTGACCTCCGGGCAGAGCCGTAAAACACTCCTTCTCTCCTCACGCTCCTAAAGACATATCAGCGGCAGGCCATGCCATTCCCTATGCCGTTGCGGGCAGGGTGTCGGGCCCAGCGCTGCGCATGCTACAGATTTGCGCCGATGATGTCGCCAAACTCCACGCAGCCCACAGTGCGCGAGCCGGGCACCTGAGCGGCGAGGTCTTCGGTCACGGCCTTGGCGGCAATGGCCTTGCTCACGGCATTGCGGATGCGCTCGGCAGCCTTGGGCACGCCGATGTTTTCAAGCATCAGCGCGCCGCACAAGATGACGCTGCCGGGGTTGGCCTTGTCCTTGCCCGCAATGGTGGGGGCAGTGCCGTGGGTGGCTTCGTAAAAGGCCAGGGTGTCCGACATGTTGACGCCGGGGGCCAGCCCAAGGCCGCCCACCTGCGCCGCCAGCGCGTCAGAGATGTAGTCGCCGTTGAGGTTGGGCGTGGCGAGAATCTGGTACTGCTCGGGGCGCAGCAGGGCCTCCTGGAACATGGCATCGGCAATGCGGTCTTTGACCACCAGACGCCCGGCCACAGGTTCCTTTTCCGTGCAGGTCAGGTCGCCAAATTCCTGCGCGGCCACATCGTAGCCCCACTGGCGGAAGGCGCCTTCGGTGAACTTCATGATATTGCCCTTGTGCACAAGGGTGAGGCTCTGCTGCTTCTGGTCCAGAGCAAAGCGCAGGGCGCGGCGCACCAGACGCTTGGAGCCAGCCTCGGTCATGGGTTTGATGCCCACGGCGGCGGCATCGCCCACCTTATTCACGCCCAGTTCTTCGCGCAAAAAGGTGATGAGCTTGCGGGCCTCGGGGGTCTCGGCGGCAAATTCCACACCGGCGTAAACGTCCTCGGTATTTTCGCGGAAAATGACCATATTGACGCGCTCGGGGTGTTTGACGGGGGTTTCAAGCCCTTCAAAGTGACGCACCGGGCGGATGCAGGCGTAGAGGTCAAGCCCCTGGCGCAGGGCCACGTTGAGGCTGCGGATGCCCGTGCCCACGGGGGTGCCGAGGGGGCCCTTCATGGCCAGCTCCGCTGTGCGCAGGGTCTGCATGGTTTCTTCCGGCAGGGGAGAGCCGGTTTCTTTCACGGCCTTGTCGCCTGCCAGCAGCTCTGTCCACTCCAGATTGATGCCGGTATTTTCGGCAGCAAGGGCAGCTTCAATGACAGGGCGCGCGGCCTTCCAGATTTCGGGGCCAATGCCGTCGCCTTCGATCCAGTAGATTCTCTTGTTCATGGAATTTCCTTACCTTACTCGGTGTCGCTGTCGTCTGCTGCGGCCACTTCCTGCTGGAGTGCGCGCGCGCGTTTGAGGAGCTGTTCAAGCTGGATGTCCACGCCAATAACGCCCACGATGTTGTCCTTGTCATCAGTCACCGCGCATGAAACGGTGATGATGAGCTTGCTTGTGAAGTGCGACTGGTACACATCCATGATGTGCAGGTCGCCGGTTTTCATGGGCATCTTGAACCATTCGCGCTCCGAAAAATCGTAGCCGATGGGCAGTGCCTCGTAGGTTTCCCGGTACACCGGGTCGGTGATGGCCGAGCAGCGCAGCTTGCCCTGATCGTCGGTGAGGTAGCAGTACTGGATAAAGGGATATTCGCGAACAAACTCGTCCAGTCGCGCGCAGGCATGTTTGTTGAGATCCAGCAGATCCTTGCTGCGGGCAAGGCGGATGATGATGTTGGCCGAAAGTTCGCCAGCCAGCTGCTTCATATGGTCGTATTCGGAGGCGAAGAGTTCGGGCATGAAGCGCTGCACCAGGGCTTCCATTTCTTCGTGCGAGAAGCTGGTGGTGCGGCCCGTTTCTTCGTACACGGCCATGATGGCGTCGTATATCTGGCCCACGGCAGGGTGTTTTTTGGAAACCTGCTGGTCGTTGGGCAGATCGAGGTTGGCGTTGATCCAGTAGGCAACGCCCGCGCGGCCCGTCTTGTCTGTAATGATGATGGGCACCGGGCGGCCAAGCAGATGCTTGGTGTCGAAGATATTGTAGATCTCTTCGTTTTTGGCCAGGCCGTCGGCGTGCACGCCCGCGCTGGTGGCGTTGAAGTCGCGGCCCACAAAGGGATAGTTGTGCGGAATGCGGTAGTGCAGCTCTTTTTCAAAGAACTCGGCAACTTCGCTCAGAATTGTGGTGTCTGCGGCGGCATCGTCGCCCGTAAGCGAAATGTATTCCACCAACAGGGCTTCCAGCGGGGTGTTGCCGGTGCGTTCGCCAAAACCAAAAAGCGTGCTGTTGACCGCGCCGCAGCCGTAGAGCCATGCGGTAACGCCGTTGACCAGCACCTTGTGGAAGTCGTTGTGCCCGTGCCATTCAAGCCACTCGCCGGGCACGCCGGCCTCGTCCGTAAAGCAGCGCACAATGCGCTGCACCGAGCGGGGCAGGGCCGCGCCGGGGTAGGGCACGCCGTAGCCCATGGTGTCGCACAGGCGGATTTTGACCGGCATGCCGCTCTGGCGCGAAAGCTCCATGAGCCGTTGGGCCAGGGGCAGGCAGAAACCGTAAATATCGGCTCTGGTCACATCTTCAAAGTGGCAGCGGGGGATGATGCCCCATTCCAGCGCTTGCTCGGCCATGCCCACATACATGTCCATGGCCTGCTGGCGGGTTTTGCCCAGTTTGAGAAAAATATGGTAGTCCGACACGCTGGTGAGCATGCCGGTTTCGTCAAATTCCATGTCGCGCGCAAGCTTGAGGTCGTCCTTGGTGGCGCGTATCCAGGCAGTCACACGCGGAAAGCGGTAGCCTCTGGCGCGGCATACATCAATGCACTTGCGATCTTTGGCCGAGTACAGAAAAAATTCCGAAGCCGTGATGAGTCCGGTTTTTCCGCCGAGTCGGTGCAGAAAATCGAACATCTTTGCCACTTGCTTGACCGTATAGGGGGGGCGGGCCTGCTGGCCGTCGCGAAAGGTCGTGTCGGTAATGCGCATCTGGTCTGCCGGTCGGGGGGACAGCAGAACCTCGTCAAACGAGGTGCGGCAAACGCTGGTGTAAGGGAAAAGCTCACGGTAGAGCTGCGGTTTTTCCGGCTCCTGCATGACCAGGGTACGGCTGCCTCCAGTTTGGTGAATAATGTTGCTCATTGGGTGTCCGCCCTGCTCGCGCTACGCGCGTGGTAAAAATTGTTGCCGTAAGCCGCTAATATAGCGGTTTACAGCCCTTGCGTCCAGTATGTCTGGCGCTGCGCCCCCGGCGGCACTTGCCAGAAGGCCAAAAATAAAGGAATGTCTTTGGCTGCAAGCGCGACGGTCTATGGGAGAGCGGACGCGCTTTTTCTGAAGGAGCGGGCATGTCTGATTGTGTGCGCTACCCGGCGCCGGGTTGCGTGGTGGAATATATGGAAGGCAATGCCGTGCAGATTGCCCTGGTCACTGAAGAGGTCGGGGGCAGGCTGCGGCTGCTGTTGCCCAACAGACGGGAAACCCGCCTCAATTCTTCGCGCCTGCTGCCCTGGATAGGCCCCATGCACGGGGCGGACATGGGGCGGGAAGACGCAGTGCGCGTGCTTGAAGCGCACAGAAAAAACCGCGAAGACATGGCCGCCCAGATCCCCGTCATGGACGTGTGGGAACTCGCCCAGGGCGAGGTGGAAGTGGCCCCCGCAAGCTGGTTTGCCGAGCTTTTTGAAAGCGACCCCACGACCGATCATGTGGCTGCCTATGGCCGCGCCCTGCTGGCCTGCAAAAGTCATTTCCGTTTTCAGCCCCCGGATTTTCAGGTTTTTTCTGCCGACATGGTTGAAAAACGCATGGCCGAGGAGAAAATCCGCCTTGAGCGCGAATCGCTCATTGCAGGCGGAGCCGCCTTTTTGCGCCTTTTGTGGGATGTTGCCTGCCGCAAGCGCGAGCTGCCCCAGCCCCCGCGCGAGGGCGCTGCCCTTGGCGAATGGCCCCCGCAAGAAGTGGCCGAGCGCCTTGAAGAAGTTCTTTTTTCCCGCCTGGTTGATCCTGAAAGTCAGGAATGGGAAAGCATCTGGCGCACCCTGAGCAAGGGCATGCCGGATGTGCCGCATCTGCCCCTGCAATTGCTGGTGGCCTGGGGCAAGGTGCCGCCGCACTATAATTTCTGGCTTGACCGCGCGGGCTATGCCTCGGGCGACACCTGGTGGCAGGCCTGCGCCGATGAGGTCGAATCCCTTGCCGCCGCAGGGCGCGACCCTGTGGCTGCCCTAGCCCAATACGGGCAGCAAGGCAGCCTTGATGTTTGCGATCTGCCCTGCATCAGCATAGACAGCGCAACCACGCGCGATGTGGACGACGCCTTTCATGTGGAGGCGGAGGGCGACGGCTGGGCGCTGACCCTCATGCTGGCCTGCCCCTCGCTGTTCTGGAATTTCGGCGGGCCGCTGGACAAGATGGTGCTGCACCGCGGCACCAGCATCTACCTGCCGGAAGGCGACTGCCACATGCTGCCCGAAGTGCTGGGCACGGACGCCTATTCGCTGCTGGCGGGCCAGACGCGCCCCGCACTGAGCGTGCTCGTGCATGTGGCGGCGGACGGCACCCTTGGCGAGTGCGAGATTTCGGTTGTGCAGACCAGCCTTGCCGCCAACCTGACCTATGTGGACAGTCAGGCCGTGCTTGACGCGCAGGCCGCAGGCGAACCCCTGCCGCAGAACGCGGCCACGCCCTATGCCGAACAGCTGCGCCTGGGCCTTGAGCTTGCCCGTCAGCGGCAGACCGCCCGCATTGCGGACGGCGCGGTAATCATGGACAGGCCCGATCCTGTCATTCGCCTTGAGGGCGAAGGGGCAGATGTGCGGGTGGAAGTGGGCCAGGATTACCAGGCCTCGGACGCGCAGATGCTGGTGGCGGAAATGATGATCCTTGCCAGCGCCGCCGTAGCCCAGTGGGCCGCGGACAAGGGCGTCGCCATGCTGCACCGCGTGCAGGATGTGGCCCTGCCCAGGGAATACGCGGGCATCTGGACAACGCCCCAGGACATGACGCGCATCATGCGCGCGCTCACACCCTCCGGCCTTGAGGTGCAGGCACGGCCCCACGCAGCCCTCGGGCTTGCGCGTTACACCCCTGTGACTTCGCCGCTCAGGCGTTATCCCGATCTTGTCAACGAGGAACAGTTGGTGCATTTTTTCCGCACTGGCGCGCCGCGCTGGACAGAAGCCGAGCTGACAGACCTGCTCAACGTGCTTTCGCCCGCGCTGGACGCGGCGGGGCAGGTGCAGCGCTTCCGCCCGCGCTACTGGAAGCTGCTGTTCTTCCGTCAGAAGGGCGACAAGGTCTGGTGGAACGGCGTCATCACTGAAGAAAACGATGCTTTTATTACCGTGAGCCTGCCCGATCAGGGTATGTTTGTGCGCGGTAAAAGGCGGCTCTTTGACGAGCGCTCGCACCCCGGCCTTGCCGTGGATGTGCGCATCGGCAAGGTGCAGCCCCTGTATAATGAAATCATGATTCTGGAAGCTGTTACGGCGGGTTAGACCTGCCTTCGCTTCCGTCGGGCTGGATTCCGGCCTGGCCATGCGCGCCGACAGGTTTTGCGCTGCCATGCAGATTTGTTTTTTAGGGGACTGTTGGGGTTTGCGGGCATATCTGCCCGTATTTTCAGAGGCTTGCAGCGGAGAATTATATGCTGGAAGTATTGTGGATTGCTCTGGCCTATGTGCTTGGTTCTGTGCCGTGGGGCCTTGTCATCGCAAAGACCTTTTGCCATCTGGACCCGCGCGAAAGCGGCAGCCGCAACACAGGGGCCACCAATGTGGCGCGTCTGTGCGGCTTTGGCTGGGGTGTGGCAACCCTTGCGTGCGACGTCTGCAAGGGCGCGCTGCCGGTGTGGTTCGCGTTCCGCATTAATCCCTCGCCCGTATTTGTCAGCATCGTGGGCCTGGCCTGCGTGCTTGGACATGTGTTTTCCTGCTTCATGAAGTTCAAGGGCGGCAAGGCTGTTGCCACCAGCATCGGTGTGTTCATGCCCCTGGCTTTCTGGCAGCTGCTGGCAGCTTCTGCCCTGTGCTGCCTGATCATCTGGCGCAGCGGCTTTGTTTCCCTGGGTTCCCTGAGCCTCGTTGCGGCCCTGGTTGTGGCCCTGGCGGTTACAGGCCAGTGGATGTGGCTGCCTCTATCCCTGTGCGTGCTGGCAGTGGTAGTGTGGAAACACAAGGAAAATATCGCGCGCTTGCGTGCAGGCACCGAAAAAAGCTGGCTCAAGGGCAAGCACGCTGAAAAGCAGGAAGACAAGGGATAGCCTCGGCTTCCCCGCAGATTTCGGCAATGCTGCGGCCTCCTGTGCCGCCATTGTCACAGCCACAAGCGCCCCTGGCCGCAAAATGTTTTTGCAGACCGGGGGTGAGGACGGGGATTGCAAAGCCCCTTCCTGATGCCATTATCAAGGAGTTTCTCTCATGGCGCATGCGGATTTTCCGGCCTATCGCGGCCGCATGGAGTATGTTTGTCTTGACTGCGGCGCGCGTCATCCCGGCGACAGCCTGTTGTACACCTGCCCGCAGTGCGGCGGCGTGTTTCTGCTGGAAAACCTGGATTTCGACAAACTGAAAGAACGCAGCGGCGCAGAGTGGCGCGGGCTTTTTGACGCCCGTTCCGCCAGCCGCAGCACCGCGCTTCGGGGGATATTCCGTTTTTACGAGCTGCTTGCTCCCCTGCTGGACGAAGACGATATCGTGTATCTGGGCGAAGGCATCACGCCGATTATTGAAGCGGCCCCGGCCCTGCGCGACCGCGTGGGCGTGCCCTTTGCCTACAAGAACGACGGCCAGAACCCCAGCGCGTCCTTTAAGGATCGCGGCATGGCCTGCGCGTTCAGCTACCTCAAGTGGCTGTGCCGCCGCAACAAGTGGGACGAAGTGCTGACCGTATGCGCCTCCACTGGCGACACCTCGGCGGCAGCGGCCCTTTACGCCTCCTATGTGGGCGCGCCCCTCAAGAGCGTGGTGCTTCTGCCCCACGGCAAGGTAACGCCCCAGCAGCTTTCCCAGCCCCTTGGCAGCGGCGCAACCGTGCTTGAACTGCCCGGCGTGTTTGACGACTGCATGAAGGTGGTCGAGCTTCTGGCCGAAAATTACCGCGTGGCCCTGCTCAATTCCAAGAACAGCTGGCGCATCCTCGGGCAGGAATCCTACGCGTATGAAACCGCCCAGTGGTACGGCTGGGACATGACCGACCTGTGCCTCTTTGTGCCCATCGGCAACGCAGGCAACATCACGGCCATCATGTGCGGCTTCCTGAAGATGCTGGAGCTTGGCATCATCACTTCGCTGCCCCGCGTATTTGGCGTGCAGTCCGAGCATGCCGACCCGGTGTGGCGTTATTACGATGCGCCCAAGGGTGCCCGCCACTGGCAGCCCGTGACCGTCACGCCCAGCGTGGCCCAGGCCGCCATGATCGGCAATCCCGTTTCCTTCCCGCGCGTGCGCAAGCTGGCGGAGATGTTTATCGAAAAGGGCGGCGAAGGGGCTTTTCAGGTGGTGCGCGTGACCGAGCAGCAGATCATGGACGCCATGATTGTTGCCAATCGGCACGGCCACATTGCCTGCACCCAGGGCGGAGAATGCCTTGCGGGCCTCATGAACGCCAAGGCCCTTGGCCTTATCAGCGACAAGGAGCATGCCGTGCTTGACGCAACGGCCCATGCGCTCAAGTTCGCTGGTTTTCAGGACATGTACTTCAACGACTCCTTCCCGGCGGAATACGGCGTCACGCCAGACAAAAGCCTGGCCAACAAGCCGGAACTGCTCCTGCCCGAAAGCGCCCGTCAGGGGCGTGAAGTGGCCGAATTCGCCCGCATGGGGGCGGATGCCGTGGCCGGACGACTTTCTTTACAAAAAAAGTAAAGTTTATATTACAGAAGCCGATAATCAATGAAGCGGCAGCGCATGTCTGTTGCGCTGCCGCTTCTTTTTGCTGTGCAGCATGCCGCTCCTCCTCTGGTACGTAGATTACGTGGCTTTTTGAAAATAGCCGCGTTGCGGGCCGCACGGCATGATCTCTTGGGGCATTGTCACCCTCCCGAAACGGGGGCTGCCGCATATGAAGCACCAAGGATCAATGCGTTGAGATGACAGGTTTTATTACGCAAAGGATGTTTTTATGTTTTCACGCAGTATCAGAACTGCCATGTTGCTGGTCATCAGCATCGTGGTCCTGGCGGTGCAGTCGGCTCTGGTTGTTGTCGTAACGCGCATGGGGGATGAGGCGAACCTTAAGGCAAGCACTCACGAAATGGATCTCACCGCAGATACGGTAAGCAAATCTCTGGGCGATTTTGGAACCCAGCTCAGCATGTTTGTAAACGGTGTTTCCAAGCCGCCAAGACTGCGTGAATTTCTGCTTACGGGCGAAGACAAAAAGGGCGCGGAAGTTTTTCTTGCTGCCATGTCGCAGGCTGCACCCGAGATAAATACGCTCTATCTGTTTGATGCTTCGGGCAAGCAGGTTATTCTTTGCGCACAGGGTAAACTGGGCAAGGTTAACGATCTGGCTGAGCGTGAATACATAAAGGATGCTCTGGCTGGCAAGGTGGGGTACAGTTCCGCCCCGCTCAAAAGCATTGCCACGGGCAAGCTCATAGTCAGCGTCACTACGCCCATTTTTGACGACAAAGGCAAAGTGGTTGGCGGCGTGGGCATGTCCTACGACATTGACAGCCTGACCAAGAATCTCAAGGCCATTACCATTGGCAAGACAGGCCGCGTCATTGTGGTTTCGCCCGAAGGCGTTGTGATCAGCCACGTGGACAGCGAGCTTATCCTCAAAAATATGGCGGGAGAGCCGGGCGTCAGCGAAATGGTCAAGGCTGACTCCGGCAATGGCGTGGAATTTGTGCGTAACGGCGAAAAACGCATGCTGGCCTGGGATGTTGCCCCCAACTGG
Source organism: Pseudomonadota bacterium (assembly GCA_023419375.1). GTDB lineage: Bacteria > Desulfobacterota > Desulfovibrionia > Desulfovibrionales > Desulfovibrionaceae > Desulfovibrio. The sequence goes on along the minus strand of JAEZYD010000029.1, from coordinate 40,860 downwards.
AACTGGCGCGTTGGCGTGACCGTGAGCCGCGAGGAAATAGAAGCCCCGGCCCATGAGCAGCGCAACGCCATGCTGGTGCTGGGGTTTGTCACGATTCTGTCGCTTGTGGGCATTTGCCTGTTCGCGCTGGACAAGGTTGTTGTGCGCCCCTTGCGGCAGTTGCAGGCTTTTGCTTCGGAGGTTGCGGACGGCAATCTTGAATCCTCCCTGACAATCAATCTGCGCAATGAAATCGGCCATCTGGCAGACAGCCTGCGCAGCATGGTGGGCAGCCTTAAAGACAAGATAGCCGAGGCTGACGGAAAAAGCCGTCTGGCGCAGGAAGAATCGGAACGCGCCGCCAGCGCGACCAAAGAAGCCGAGGCCGCCCGCATGGCCGCTGAACAGGCCAAGGCCGATGGCATGCTGCATGCCGCCACCGAGCTTGAAGGCGTTGTGGAAGCCGTAACCACGGCTTCGGAAGAACTCTCGGCCCAGGTTGAACAGGCGAGCCGTGGCGCTGCAAGCCAGACCGCGCGCGTGGGCGAAACAGCCACCGCCATGGAAGAAATGAACGCCACCGTGCTTGAAGTGGCGCGCAACGCCAGCCAGGCGGCAGAATCCGCCAACACTGCCAAGAGCAAGGCTGAAAGCGGCGCCGATGTGGTGGCCCGCGTGGTAAAGGATATCAGCCGCATCCAGACCAGAGCCGTGGAACTGAAAACGGAAATGGCCTCCCTCGGCAAGCAGGCCGAGAGCACGGGGCAGATATTGGGCGTTATTTCGGATATCGCCGACCAGACCAACCTGTTGGCCCTCAATGCGGCCATTGAAGCGGCGCGCGCAGGCGAAGCCGGACGCGGATTTGCCGTGGTTGCCGATGAAGTGCGCAAACTGGCGGAAAAGACCATGACCGCCACCAAGGAAGTGGGCGACGCCATCCGCGATATCCAGAATGGCACACGTAAAAACGTGGGTAACGTGGAGCAGGTCGTGGGCATGATTGACACCGCCACCGCGCTTGCGGGCACCTCGGGCGAGGCCCTGCATGAAATTGTGAACCTGGTGGACGCCACGGCCCAGCAGGTGCAGTCCATCGCCACAGCTGCGGAAGAGCAGTCCTCCACCAGTGAGGAGATCAACCGCTCCATTGAGGACGTGAACCGCATCTCGCTCGAAACCAGCTCCGCCATGCAGCATTCTGCCGGGGCGGTTTCCGACATGGCCCAGCAGGCCCAGGTGCTGCGCGGGCTTATCAGCAACATGAAGTCCGGAAACTAGCCCGCCTGTCTGCATGTACCAATATTGGGGGGCTTGCCGCATGGCAGGCCCCTTTTCAGATATTCTTCGGGGGCAGCTTTTAGGGCGGCTCACAGAGGCTTGCAAAAGAACGCTGCATCAGTAGTGTGGAAAAAACACCAGCAAACCCGGAGGCTCCATGCGGCAGACCATAATCAGTGCTTTTTTGTTCATGCTGCTGGCAGTCACCGCCAGCGCGGCAGACTACAAGGATGTGACCTCCGGCGTGCGCTATACGCACATCGGCGACTACAGCGTTGAACGGCTGAATAAAATTCTTACGTCAGAAGTGGCGGCATTCAGCAATTTCAAAATGCAGTATTCTGAGGCCGCCAATGGCGTGAGCCTGTACAAGGTGCTGTACACAACCATGATTCCGGAACAGGGCAATCGGCCCACGCTGGCTTCCGGCCTTGTGGCAGTGCCGCAAATAGCCCAAAAGAAGCTGCCCGTGGTTTCGTACCAGCACGGCACGGTATTTACCCGCACAGCGGTGCCCTCCCGCCCCGAAGAATCGGACGAAACGCGCATTGTGACCGCGCGGCTGGCGGGGAACGGCTATGTGGTGATCGGCGCGGACTACATCGGCAAGGGAGATTCCACAGAGCCGGACAGCTACATGGTGCGCGAGTCGACAGTGCAGGCCTGCATGGACATGCTTTTTGCCGCCCGCGCGGTGCTGGCGGATCTGGGCATTGAAGAGGACGGCCTCTATCTCAGCGGCTGGTCGCAGGGCAGCTGGAGCACCCAACAGTTCCGCCACCGGCTCGAATCTCTGGATATGCCCGTCAAGGCGGCGGCAACGGCGGCTACGCCAGCCGATCTGTACCTGCTGCTGACCCGCTGGATAAACAACCCCTCAGCGCTTGACGCCACGTGGCTCGCGGGCAGCGTCATTCTGTTTACCCATTCCTACGCCTACTATTACGACATGCCCGGCCTGCCGCAGACCGTCATCAGACCCGAGTATCAGGCTGCCTGCCGCGATTTTTACGAGAACAAGATTGGCTGGGAAGAGTTGCAACCGCAGATACCCGCCAAGATTGCCGATCTGGTGCAACCGGAAGTCGCGGCGCAATCCTCGGCGGGTATGGACTCATTTTTCAGCAGATTGCGCGACAATCAGGCCTTCATGTGGCGCTCGGCAACGCCTTGCCGCTACTATTACGGCAAGGTGGATGAGGTCATGCCGCCCTACGTGTCCACCCTTGCCGTGGGCTACACCATCACCGCTGGGGGAGCCAGGGCTGAGGCCGTGTATGCTGGCGACACCGCCGACCATCGGGGTGCGTTTTTGTATGGGGTGGGGGATCAGAAGGAATTTTTTGACAGCAAACGTTAAACAGTGCTTTTGTCCGCTGGCTGTTTGAGGCAGCCTTGCCGGGAACAGATGACTGCTTCTTTTCGTGCTGCGGTCAGGAGGTTGAAAACCAGCCCCCTGACCGCAGTTCTTGTTATAACCATGTGTTGTAGCGGCGCATAAAGGCCCGCTTTACCAGCGTGGCCAGGGTCAGATAACCCACAAGCACTGCCGCCAGCCAGGGGAAGTAGCTGGCGGGCAGCGCGCCCATATCCAGCCCTTGGCCTAAAGCGGTAAAGGGAATGGCCGTGCCCACGGCAACGCCAAGCCCCGTGAGCAGGGTCACCTGCCATGCGGCGCGGCTGTGCAGCAAGGGGATGCCCGGGGTGCGCAGCATGTGGATGACCATGGTCTGCGTCCACAACGATTCCACAAACCAGCCCGCCTGAAACAGGGCGGCAAAGCTCGCCTGATCGGTGCTGCTCATGGCCTGCCAGCCGCCTGCGGGCATGGGCACCACGGCAGGGCAGATCACCCAGAACAGCAGGGCATAGGTTGTGAGGTCAAAGATCGAGCTGGTAGGCCCGAGCCAGAACATGAACCGCCGGATGCTGTCCGTGTCCCAGTTGCGGGGCTTGCGCAGAAAGTCCTCGTCCACATTGTCCCAGGGCATGGCCGTGCAGGAGACATCGTAGAGCAAGTTGAGCACCAGAATCTGCAGGGGCGTCATGGGCAGGAACGGCAGAAACACGCTGGCAGCCAGCACGGAGAACATGTTGCCGAAGTTGGAACTGACGGTGATCTTTATATATTTGATGATGTTGGCATAGGTGCGACGGCCTTCCATCACCCCGGCCTCAAGCACGGTGAGGTCTTTTTCCAGCAGAATGACGCCCGCGGATTCCCGCGCCACGTCCACGGCGGAATCAACGGAAATACCCACATCGGCGTTCTTCATGGCCGGGGCATCGTTGATGCCGTCGCCCATAAAGCCCACCACATGGCCGTTGCCGCGCAGGCAGGTCACAATGCGGGCTTTTTGGCGAGGGCTGAGCTTGGCGAAAATGTCGGCTTCTTCAACGGCAGTCTTCAGGGCCGCATCGTCCATCTCTTCAATTTCTGCGCCCAACAGAATTTTTTTTCCCGGCAATCCCACCTGTCGGCACACGCTGCGGGTAACGGCATCGTTGTCGCCTGTCAGCACCTTTACGCGGACGCCGTGCTCGTTGAGCGCGGCCAGAGCCTTTGATGCGGAGTCCTTGGGCGGATCAAGAAAAGCCAGATAGCCCAGCAGCACCATATCTTTTTCGTCCGCCACAGAGAAAACGCCGCCAGGCGCGGACATGGTTTTGTGCGCCACGCCCACCACGCGCATGCCGTCGTTGTTGTAGCGGCGCACGCGCTCCAGTATTTCAGCCTGGAGTTCGGGCGTGAGCGGTTCGACCTGCCCGTGGTATTCGGCATAGGCGCATACGGTGAGCATTTCTTCCAGCGCGCCCTTGGTGATGATCTGGGTTTTGCCCGTGGTGTCCGCCACCACCACGCTCATGCGGCGGCGGCTGAAATCAAAGGGCATTTCGTCCACAAGGCTGTATTCTTTGCGCAGGGGCTGCATGCTCAGTTCATCGGCGTGGTTGACGATGGCGGCGTCCAGCAGGTTTTTGAGGCCGGTCTGGAACCAGCTGTTCAAAAAGGCATGGCGCAGCACGCGGGCGTCTTCCGTGCCGTGAATATCGAGCGAATACTCAAGCACAATCCTGTCCTGCGTGAGGGTGCCCGTCTTGTCGGTGCACAGCACGTCCATGGCCCCAAGGTTCTGGATGGCGTTGAGGCGGCGGGCAATCACCTTTTTACGGGCCATAAACACGGCCCCGCGCACCAGATTGGCGGACACCACGGTTGGCAGCATCTCGGGTGTAAGACCCACGGCAACGGAAAGGGCAAACAAGGCGGCTTCCACCCAGTCGCCCTTGGTGAAGCCGTTGATAAATAGCACCACCGGGGCCATGCAGATCATGAAGCGCAAAAGCAGCCAGGAAACGGAATTCACGCCTTTGTCAAAGCTGGTGGGCGTGGTTGTGGCCGCAATCTGGCGCGCCAGAGAGCCGAAAAGCGAGGCTCCGCCCACAGCCAGCACAAGGCCGTAGGCCGCGCCGCTGACAACGTTGCTGCCCATGAAGGCCAGATTGTCGCAATCAAGGGGCGAGGCGGCGGCAGTGCCAGCGGGCAGGGCATGGGGGAACTTTTCCACCGGTTCACTCTCGCCCGTGAGGGAAGACTGACTGACAAAAAGATCCTTGGCCCGCAGAATGCGCATGTCGGCGGGGATCATGTCGCCTGCGGCAAGGCGTACCACATCGCCCACCACGAGCGAATTGATGGGCAGTTCCTTGCCCTCGCCCTCGCGCACCACTTCAATGGTGGTTTTGACCAGCGATTCAAGGCGGGCCACGGCATTGCCGGAGCGGGCCTCCTGCACGAAATGCAGCACGCCGCTGATGCAGACCATGACCATCACGATAATAACGGCGGTAAGGTCTCTTTCTCCGGCAGCTACAAGCAGGTAGTCGGTAAAGAAGGAAATGCAGGCCAGCAGCAGGAGCACAACGCTGAAGGGATTGATAAACGAGGTGAACAGGCGTTTGGGCAGGCTGTCCCTGCCCTTGGCGGCAAGAATATTGGCCCCGTACTGGTGGCGCATCTCATGCACCTGATGGCGGGTAAGCCCATCGGGCGAGGAGTTGAACGTCTGCAGGGCTTCGTCCGGCTCAACGCGGGCGGCGTCAAGCAGGCGGGTTGCAGCCTGGCGAACCAGTTCAGTACTGACGGTATGGGCAGAGGCGTGGCCTTTGCGGCCAAAAATACGGGCAAACGGCACAACAAGGCCGTGCGGCAGAAAAGAGCGCAGAACCATAAAATCCTCCTGGGAGCACGCGCAACGCGCTACCCGCAGGAAGATCTTCAGCTACGGGAACGGAATGGCGTGGAAAGAGTGGTGCGACGTAAACTGTCAGGTTCCGAAGGGGAACTGTGGCAACTGTCGGACGACATGTAGGATGCTCCTTCCATAGGGTTGAGGGTGACCGCCTGCCGGAGGGCAGACGCATAAAAAGTGTACGGCCGCAAAGAGCCGTCTGCGCGGAACCTATTCGCTCCGGGCATTATTGTCAAAGGGGGAAAATGGAATCCTATTCTGCCGTATCGGCTCCAAATCCAGGTTTTCTGCGGTTAGGCTCGGCGGAATGCGTCATTTCGTCAAGAAAGTCATGCAAAAAACATATGGCGTCAACCGAAACGGATTCGCACAGATGCGGGGGATCATTGGGGTGGATGCCGCCGGGCCGCAAATCCTTGCAGGAGAGGCTGCCGAAGCGTTCAGTGAACAGTGCGGCAAACTGCGCGCACAGATCAACGATTTCGGATTCTTCCTTGCCCAGTTCCGCGCCGCGCAGGCCGATGAGCAGCAAGCCGCCCTCCACAAGGCCGCATTGCCCGCCAGTGCCGCCAGCGCCGTGGCAGCCCACAGTGGCAGTGTATACCTGCGGGTGGAGCGGTTCTTCGAGAACATTTTCCAGGCAACGCAGGGTTGTGCGGGCGCAGTTGAGATCTCTGTCCCAATAGTAGTGGCGCACCAGGGCGGCCACTCTGTCATGCGTACTCATGGTTTTCCTCTCAGGTGCAGCAGTTTTTCCCATCTGGGAAGATCGACGTTCAGGTCAAGATATTCAGGTGGAAGGTGCAGAGGCGCTGCCGTTTGCAGCGCGCTGGCAACATCGTCCACGCTGCCGGTGCGCGGCAGACTGGCTACATCTTGCAGGGGGCAGAGGTCAAAGTCGTCTGTGGGCAGCATCGCCACCACGGGCAACCCCTTGATGGCGGCTTCAAGCGCCACGGTGGTGGAATTGGAGGCCCAGACCACCACGCCGGGGGCAAGCTGGTCGGCAATGGGGCCATCCACCACCTGCACGTCCTGCGCGCGGCGGCCCAGCAAGGCCTTGAGCCTTTCCTGAACCGGCAGGTAGGGGTGCGGCTTTACGCGAATTTCCCATCCGTCAAGCAGGCCCGCATGCAGCGAACGGGCAAGCAGGGCCAGATGGGCCTCGGTTTCGTCCGCAAAAAAACTGGTTACGGCCAGCAGACGCATGGGAGCAGGCGTGGAACCATGGCTCGCAGGTGCGCTGGCCTTTTGCGCGTCATTGTCCGCCAGATAGAGGTAACGCAGGGCTTCCACTTCGCCCAGCCGTTCGGCGGGTACGCCCGCCTCGCGCCACTGCGAACAGGCGGACTGCCCGTTGCCCCGCACCATGTCGGGCTGGAAAGCGGCCAGTTCTCCCGTAAATGTGCGCGGGTCGTCAAAATAGCGAAAGTCAGTGGGCCGGATGGTGGAATGCTGCGCGCCGATGACGGGGCCGTTGCCCGCCTCGTGCATGGTCTGCGTGAGCATGCGTTCCCACGGGCAGTTCTCCAGCGGAAAAAGCGTCCAGCGCTGCAAGCCGGCCATGGCGGCATACCGCTTGAATGCCCGGTGTTGCAGGCAGCGTTCAAGGCAGCGCCAGCCCCGGAACGATTCCGCCCAGTAGGGGCCGAGGTAAGCCCAGAAATCAAGCTGCGAGCCTGCAAAACGAAAGGCCGCGCGGGCTTCTTTTTCCAGCCGCAGGCTGGCAAGGCACAGGCGCGCGTAGCGGAACAGGGCGGCTATGAGGTCGCCTGTGGTCAGAAATTCTTCAAGATAATGAAAACTCGCGCCGTCCCTGCCTTCACGGCGAAAGCGGTCGCGCAGGGCAATGCACTGGGCCAGACTGAGCTGGGGCGCGGGAAAGCGGATGAAAAGCCAGCGCACAAAGTGCCCGGCGGTCTGGGCATGTTCCCCGGCCTTCCCCTGTTTTTGCGCCTCCATTTCGGCGGTGGCGTTCAGCGCATCGTGCAGGCTCTCCCAGTAGCGGGAACGGTAGCGGCCATTTTCCGCAGCCTTCATGTCCACATTGGGAAAGTAGGTGGCGATGGTGGCAGCCTGCCCCTGGGTTGGCGGCAGCGGCTTTTTGGCTGAAACAGGCGGCAGATGGCGACGTACCGTCCACCACCAGTGGGCGTAGCGGGCCAGCGCGCGCAGTGGGGGAGGCGTTGCGTCATAAACCTTGCGCAGCAGACTGCGGGCTGGCTCAAGCGGAACCGGAGCTTCGCTGCATTCCGTAAACAGCCTGTGGCCAGATTTGCACATGCGCGCAAGCGCGCCGCGCAGGTCTTCATCCCCGCCAAAAACGCGCAGGGAGGCAAATCCGCCCTCGTCCATGAGGCGCTCAAGGGCGCGCAGCTTGTAAACAGTGTAGAGGCCGGGCGTCATCTTGGGATGGCGTTCGTACAGCAGCGAACACCACCACATGGAGAGCTTTTCGCCGCAACGCAGATGCTGCTGCACCTCGTGCCCGCCAACGCGCATGCGCCCCAAATCGTGCGCCCAGGCCATATGCTCGGCGCGGATGGTCGTCAGTTCATCGCGCAGGCGCGCAGACAGCGAAATTTCGCCACTGGGCGCTTCCCACCCGTCCCAGTGCGCAACAAGACGTTCGGGCAGGGCCTGACCCGACTCTGTTTCGGCCTTGCCTCGGGGGCTGTAGGCCGGGGCCGTGCACAGCGCGCGCGCCGCATCCGGCAGCGCCGGGCCAATGACAAGAACAAGCTCTTTCATGCTGAATCCCTAATGCTCCTTGATCCCGGCGTCTTCTGCTTCGGGCGCGGCGCTGGCCTCGTTGAGTGCTGCCCAGATGGCAAGGCCGTAGGGGGGCTGCAGCACGCCTTTTTCGGTGATGATTCCGGTGATAAGCTCTGCGGGGGTTACATCAAAAGCAAAATTGTACACGGGCACATCTGCGGGCGTCAGGCGCGTATCGCCCACGTGGGTGACCTCGCGTTCCGGGCGCTGCTCAATGGGAATGCCGCTGCCGTCGGATGTTGTGGGGTCAATGGTGGAGAGCGGGGCAGCCACGTAGAAGGGAATATTGAAGTGCTTTGCCAGCAGGGCAACGCCATAGGTGCCGATTTTGTTGGCCGCGTCGCCGTTGGCGGCAATGCGGTCGGCCCCCACCACCACAGACTGCACAAGCCCCTTGCTCATGAGGAGCGCGCAGGCGTTGTCGCAGGCGACGGTAACGGGGATATTGTCCTTGTGCAGTTCCCAGGCCGTGAGGCGCGCGCCCTGGAGGAAGGGCCGCGTTTCATCGGCAATAACCTTGATGCGTTTGCCCTGCTCCACCGCGCCGCGGATAACCCCAAGCGCCGTGCCATAGCCAGCAGTGGCCAGAGCCCCGGCATTGCAGTGGGTGAGCACGGTGTCGCCGTCTTTCAGGCAATCCGCGCCAAAGCGGCCCAGAGTTTTGCATGCTTCCACATCCTCGGCCTGCATTCTGGCTGCCTCGTCAAGAAAGGCCGCAAGCAGGGTTTCGCGGTCGCCGCCATCCTTGTTGATGGTCTTCCACCAGCATTTGCGCATGCGTTCAACGGCCCAGCGCAGGTTTACGGCGGTAGGTCGGGCATTGGCAATGCGGTCAAGCAGTTCTTCGAGCCGGGTGGCCCAACCGGGGCCGCTCGTTTCGTTCAGCGCAAGGGCGCAGCCCCAGGCCGCAGTGACGCCAATGGCCGGAGCCCCGCGCACAACCATGGTTTGTAACGCCGATACAATGTCGTCTGTATTGCGGCAGATCACTTCGGTTTCCTGCTCTGGCAGCAAGCGCTGGTCAAGCAGGTGCAGCGCAAGATTTTGCCTGTCAAAGCGAATATGATCTTCCATGGTTTGCCTCCGCAGGATTCAAGATATTTATCAAGGATACACAACTATGCGCGGAAGGCAAAGCGCAGTTGGCGGCATTCAGCCGCAAACCATATAAAAAACATGCCCCATCAAGGGGTTCGGCTGCCCGCAATGCTTTACAAACAGGCGCGCGGCTGGCTATGCTGCGGCTTGACAAAATCGTTTCCGGCGACTTGTGAGCGCCGGTAAACGCACTGGCTTCCTGTGGGGCTGCGCGGCAGGGTGGAGTCCATGTCTGCATGGTGCAGGCGTGACCTGTTGCGAGCGCATGGGACAGACTGCATGTCGATCAACTTAGGAGCTATCAGACATGGAAGAGTTTTCGCGGATTCGCCGCCTCCCCCCCTATGTTTTTGCGGTGGTGGGAGACCTCAAAATGCGGCTGCGTCGGCAGAATATCGACATCGTGGACTTCAGCATGGGCAATCCGGACATCGCAACGCCCGCACCCATCGTCGACAAGCTTGTTGAGGCAGCACAGAAGCCGGTGAACCACCGCTACTCGCTTTCGCGCGGTATTCCGAACCTGCGCAAAGCCATCTGTGATCGCTATGCGCGCCACTACGGCGTGCAGCTCGACCCTGACAGCGAAGCCATCGTGACCCTGGGTTCCAAGGAAGGCCTGGCCCACCTTTCGCTGGCTATTCTTGAGCCTGGCGACGTGGTGCTCGCACCCGACCCGACCTACCCCATCCACAAGTACGCGCCCATCATTGCTGGCGCGGACGTGCGCAGCGTGCCCATCGGCCCTGGCCGCAACTTTTTTGAAGACCTTGAAGCCGCCATGCGTCAGGCCTGGCCCAAGCCCAAGGTGCTTTTCATCTGTTATCCGCACAACCCCACAACCGAAGTGACGGATCTGGAATTCTTCCAGAAGATCGTGGATTTCGCCAAGGAAAACCACATCTGGGTTGTGCATGATCTGGCTTACGCCGATCTGGTTTTTGACGGCTACAAGGCCCCCAGCTTTTTGCAGGCCAAGGGCGCCAAGGATGTGGGCGTGGAATTCTACTCCCTGTCCAAGAGCTATTCCATGCCCGGTTGGCGCGTGGGTTTTGCCGTGGGCAACAAGGATCTTATCCATGCCCTGGCGCGCATCAAGAGCTATCTGGATTACGGCATGTTCCAGCCCATCCAGATTGCCTCCACCGTGGCCCTCAACGGCCCGGAAGACTGCGTGCACCAGATCCGCGACGTGTATCAGGAACGGCGCGACCGCCTCATCGAAGGCCTGAACCGCATCGGCTGGGAAACGCCCTCGCCCAAGGCGACCATGTTTGTGTGGGCGCACATTCCCGAACCCTTCCGCAAGATGGGCTCCGTGGAATTTTCCAAGCTGCTGCTGCAGGAGGCCCACGTGGCCGTTTCGCCGGGTCTGGGCTTCGGCTCCTACGGCGACGAGTACGTGCGTTTTGCCCTGATTGAAAATGATCACCGCACGCGGCAGGCTATTAGCAGTATGCGGCGGTTGTTGTCGGGCGTCTCCGACTAAACCTGTTTCGCCCTCCGCGTTTTTTTGCTTCCGGCGGCGTCAGGCGGTCTTTTTATTCCGGTCGAGTACCATCAGAGTACACTCCCTGCATAAAAAGCCCGCCTTCCTTGCCGGAAGGCAAAAATCCGCAGGATGGCAAAACAGGTTTTGAAAGCAGTTTTTGTTCACTGGACTGCCTGAAACGGGCCGTTTTCTCGCCAGGGAACAAAATCTCGCTTTCAAAAACCGTTTTTTCGGCAAATGATTTAATGCACTGAAATGCCGGATTGCGGGAAAAAGCAAAGCCAGAACAACTGAAATCGGCGGGGTCGGGAGGTTTTCCGGCCCCGCCGCAGCAACCATAAGGCCGCATACGGCCAACAACCGCGCAGGCCCGCGGCGGACAAACCGGGGTTAGGCAGCAGATTCGGAGGCGACATGACAAAGAACAGCGATAAACCCCTGGTAGTGGGCCTTGCCGGATTCGGCACCGTGGGCGGCGGCCTTGTGCGTCTGCTTGACGAAAACGCCGACCTTATCCGCCGCCGTTGCGGGCGCGACATCGTGCTCAAAAAGGTGCTTGTGCGCAATGCCACCAAGGCCCGCAGCGCCCAGTTGCCCGCCGGAACGGAGCTTACCACCGATTACCGAGCCCTTACCGATGATCCTGAAATCGACGTGCTGGTGGAACTCATTGGCGGCATCGACAATGCCCGCACCATCATCGACCGCGCCCTTGATCAGGGCAAACACATAGTCACCGCCAATAAGGCCCTGCTGGCCGAGGAAGGTCTGGCCCTGTTTCAGAAGGCTGACCGCAAAAAGCGCATTCTGCGCTACGAAGCCAGCGTGGCCGGGGCCATCCCCATTGTGGAGACGCTGAAGGAAAGCCTCACGGGCAACCGTATCGAATCGCTCATGGGCATTCTCAACGGCACCAGCAACTATATTTTGTCTGAAATGACCAGCAACGGCATGGATTTTGACGTTGCGCTCAAGCAGGCCCAGCAGCTGGGCTATGCCGAGGCCGACCCCACGCTGGACATTGACGGCCACGATGCCGCCCACAAGCTTATTTTGCTTATCCGTCTGGCCTACGGGGTGCACTATCCCTACACGGCCCTTTCGGTGCGCGGCATTCGCGGGCTTTCGGGCATGGATATCCGCCTTGCGCGCGAATTTGGCTACCGCATCAAGCTCATTGGTCAGGTGCGCGAGGTGCCCGGCGCCGAGGGCTCCGAGGGTGAAGGCAACATCCGGCTTGAGGCCGGGGTGTTCCCCGCCCTTGTGTACCACAAGTTTTTGCTGGCCCGCGTGGGCGGCGTGTACAACGCCGTGCGGGTGGACGCCAACGCCTCGGGCCCGCTGTTTTTCCACGGGCGCGGCGCGGGCGATCTGCCCACAGCCGGAGCCGTGCTGGGCGATCTGCTGGCCGTTGCCCGCGATGAACGCCCCAACAACACCGGCTTTGTGGGCAAGGAACTGCCCAAGGCCTCCATTGTGCCGCCGGAAGAATGGCGCTCGTGCTACTACGTGCGCGTCATGGTGCAGGACACCCCCGGCGTGCTGCGCGATCTTTCGGGCTGCATGGCCGCCGAGGGCATCAGCATGGCCCAGGTCATCCAGAAGAGCGATGAAGGCAACGGCGTGCCGCTGGTCTTCATGACCCACGAAACCACGGCCCGCGCCATGAGCGATGCTCTCCAGCGCACCATGGACGCAGGCCTGCTCAAGGAACCCGCGGTCTACTTCCGCGTGTTGGGAGGAGCATGATAATTTTTGACGAACCATACGTCTCGCCAGAGCTGCTCGACTACGCGGCTGCCCGGCGGGAACCGGTGCTCGACAACGCTGTGGCGCGGGACTTGTCCCGCGCCCGCGCGCTTTCTGGCGCAGCGCCCCTGAACCTCGTGCCGGAAGCGGAATTTGCGGCCCAGTGCCGCAAACCCTGCCCGGACTGCGCGCCTCCGCGTATCTACACTTGCTCGGAAAATTCCCTGGCCTGGGTTTGCGACCATGTGGACAATGCCGAGCTTGTCAGCGGCATTGAAAAGCTCAAGAACAAGGCCAGGACCCGCGAGTTGCTGCGGCCCCTCTACGATGATTATTTCTATCGCAGACTCAGTCTTGATGCCCTGCGCCGCATGCCTTTTGAAGAACTGCGCCTGCCCTGCGTGGTCAAGCCTTCCGTAGGTTTTTTCAGCCTGGGCGTGCGAATTGTGCGCACCCGTGAGGACTGGCTTGCCGCCCTTGCCGCCATTGAGCAGGAAGCAGCCCACTGGCGCGAGCAATACCCCGACAGCGTGGTGGACAGCGAAGACTGGCTCATAGAGGAATACATAGACGGCGATGAATACGCCGTGGATGTGTACTTTGACGCGCAGGGGCAGGCCGTGATCTGCAACATCCTGCGGCACGAATTTGCTTCTGCTTCGGACGTGAGCGACCGTCTGTACTACACGGGCGCTTCTGTGGTACGTTCCCACCTTGCAGAGTTTGAGGCATGGTTCAACAAGGTGAATTCCTTGCTGGGTCTGCGGAATTTTCCCACCCATGTGGAGCTGCGGCGTGACGCCCGGGGGCGCATACGGCCCATCGAATTCAACGCTCTGCGTTTTGCGGGCTGGTGCTGCACGGACGTTACCCTGTTTTCCTGGGGTTTCCACACCTACGGGTGCTTTCTGGAAGGGCGGCGGCCCGACTGGGACAAGGCTCTGGCAGGGCGCGAAGGCAAGCTCTACACCCTCATTGTGCTGAACAAGCCGGAAAACTGCCCGCCTGTGCGCAACTTTGATTATGAGGCCTTGAGCCGTGGCTTTGCCCGTGTGCTGCATGTGCGCAAAAGCGATTTCACGCGCTACGGGCTGTTTGGTTTTCTCTTTACCGAAACGCCGGAAAACCAGCGTGAAGAACTGGACCGCATAGCGCGCTCCGACCTGCTGGAATTCACAAGCTGAGGCAATCGTGGAAACTCTTGAAATAAGCACGCGCAGCCGTTGCGAAATGATCGACATCACGGCGGAATTGCGCGCGCTGGTGCGCCGCAAGGCCGCCGATGGCCGCTGGCAGAGCGGCGCTCTGGCCCTGTTTTGCCCGCACACCACCTGCGGCCTCACGGTCAACGAAGGCGCAGACCCTGACGTGCGGCGCGACATGCTGGCCTTTTTCAACAATCTTGTCCCGGAGCATGGCGATTACCGCCATGCTGAGGGCAACAGCGATGCCCACATAAAAACCACCCTGCACGGGCCATCCCTCCTGCTGATTGTGGAGAAGGGCGAACTGCGCCTTGGCACGTGGCAATCTGTTTATCTGTGCGAGGGCGATGGCCCCCGCCGACGCAACCTGTGGCTGCAATGGCTGAAGTCCGACGACTAGAGCATTTCTTGGCAAGGAATTCTCAGGAAAATCCTTGCGGAGCAGTTGACCCTTTCCATTCGTGAACAGCTCTGGAGCGGGCGTTCAGCTGCTTGCGGCCTGCCTTTTCATGGCCTCAAAGGAGCACCATACATGCCCCATGATGTAAATCTTATTCTTACGCTTGCCGGGGGGCTTTCCGCCGCCCTGGTTCTTGGTTTTATCACGCAGAAACTGCGTCTTTCCCCGCTTGTGGGCTATCTGCTGGCAGGCATCATCGTAGGCCCGCACTCCCCCGGCTTTGTGGCCGATGCGTCCACGGCGGCCCAATGCGCAGAGATCGGCGTTATCCTGCTGATGTTTGGCGTGGGCCTGCATTTTCACCTCAAGGATCTGCTGGCCGTGGGGGCCATTGCCACTGGCGGCGCGGCGGCGCAAATCTCGCTGGCGACGCTGGCAAGCATGGGACTGCTGCATCTTTTTGGCTTTGATCTGCTCTCCGGCGCGGTTTACGGCATGGCAATTTCTGTAGCCAGCACCGTGGTGCTTACCCGCGTACTTGCAGATAACCATGACCTGCACAATCCCACCGGGCACGTGGCCCTGGGCTGGCTGGTGGTGGAAGATATCTTTACCATCCTGCTGCTTGTGCTGTTGCCTTCGGTTCTTTCTCCGGGTGGTGAATTCTGGAGCGCCCTGGGCATGACCCTGCTCAAATTGGCGGCGCTCTCGGTGTTTACGCTGGTGGCCGGGCAAAAGCTTATTCCGCTGTTTCTGGGCTACGTGGCCCGCACGGGCACCCGCGATCTGTTTACCCTTGCAGTGCTGGCCCTGGCCCTTGGCATTGCCGTGGCGGCGGCGGAGTTTTTTGGGGCGTCCATGGCGCTTGGCGCATTTTTGGCTGGCATGGTTGTGGGGCAGTCCGAGTTCAGCGCCCGTGCCGCCGCCGAAGCCCTGCCCCTGCGCGACGCCTTTGCCGTGCTGTTTTTTGTGTCTGTGGGCATGCTCTTTGACCCCGCCTCGCTGGCGCAGGACTGGCCCCTCATGCTGGCGACCCTCTTTGTCATCATGATTGTGAAGCCCCTCGGGGCGCTGCTGATGACAAGCCTGTTCCGCAAGCCTCTCAAGCTGGGGCTGTCTGTGGCCGCCTCCCTGTCGCAGGTGGGTGAATTTACGTTTATTCTTGCGGGTCTTGGCATCACTCTTGGGGTTTTTGACCAGAGGGTCAACAATGCGCTTATTCCTGCTGCCATCATTTCCATCACGTTCAACCCCATGCTGTACCGCAAGGCCAAGGATGTGGCCCTGTGGTGGGAGAAGCGCAAGCGCGGCAACGTTGCCGAATCTTCGGCCTGCCTGATCGTGCCGGACGAAGGCAACCGCGCGCGGGTGGTTGTGGTGGGCTACGGCCCCGTTGGGCGCAGTTGCTGCCGCATCTTGCAGGACAGCAGCATGCTGCCCGTGGTTGTGGAAATGAATATCGACACTGTGCGGCTTTTGCGCGCCGAAGGGGTGCCCGTGGTGCACGGCGATGCCATGCAGGCCGAGGTGCTGCGCGAGGCTGGGCTGGAAAAGGCCGAGGCCCTGCTGCTCACATCCCCCAGTATCCCCGCAGGCGAAGTAACGCCCATAGCGCGCGCGGTGAATCCGCATGCGCGTATTCTGGCGCACACAGCCTTTGTGAGCGAGGCCCGCTCCCTGCGCGACAAAGGCGCGGACGCCGTGTTCAGCGGCGAACGCGAAGTTGCGCTGGCCATGGCGGAATATCTGCTGCGCTCGGCGGGCGCGCCGGAGGCGTATGTGCAGAGTGAGCTTGAACGTGTGCGCGAGAAGCTCGACTAGTCGTAGCTCGCACAGGGCTTTTTTGCCCACCGGCGGCGTCAGAATGGCTTTTTGCTCCAGTCGAGTACCATAAGAGTACACTCCTTGCGCAAAAAGCCATTCTTCCTTGCCGGAGAACAAAATCGCACCTGTGCGAGCTACGACTACCGTCTTTGTAGATTGCTGTCCTGAAACGGGCCATTTTCTTGCCAGAGGACAAAAGCCATCTTTTTAAACGTTGCAGAACTGAGATAAAAATATCTAGTTGAGCATCAAATACCGCCATGATCATCCACATAGACATGGATGCCTTTTTTGCATCGGTAGAGCAGATGGACGATCCGTCCCTGCGCGGCAAGCCCGTAATTGTGGGCGGCGAGCAGCGGGGCGTGGTTTCCACCTGTTCTTATGAGGCGCGCGTTTTTGGGGTGCATTCCGCCATGCCCATGGCAACGGCGCGCAGGCTTTGCCCGCAGGCCATTGTGGTGCGTGGCCGATACTCGCGCTATGCCGAGCTTTCGCGGGCGGTCATGGCGGCCCTTGGCGAGTTTTCACCCCTTGTGGAACAGGCCAGCGTGGATGAGGCCTATGTGGACGCCACAGGTCTTGAGCGTCTGTTTGGCTCGCTGGAAGAGCTGCTTCTGCGCATCAAGGAGCGTGTGCGCGAGGCCACGGGCGGGCTCACCTGCTCCGCCGGGGCCGCGCCGGTGAAGTTCCTTGCCAAAATTTGTTCTGACATCAACAAGCCCGATGGCATGTTCATACTGCGGCCCGAAGAAGTGGATGACTTTCTGGCGACTTTGCCCGTGGGCAAGATTCCCGGCGTGGGCAAGCGCATGGTTGAGAGTCTGCAAGGTCTGGGTGTGAGAACCGTGGGGCAGTTGCGCCGCTACAGTCTGGACTTCATGCTGCGCAAATACGGCAAGTGGGGCGGTGTGCTGTATGAGCGCGTGCACGGGCGCGATCCGCGCGGCATAGAAACCGAGCGCGCCGCCAAGAGCGAAAGTGCGGAATGCACCTTTACCGAGGACACGCGTGACCGGGATTTTTTGCAGCGCATGCTGCTGGCCCATGCCGAACGCGTGGGAGCCTCGTTGCGGCGGCACGGCTACAGGGGCCGCACGGTGACGCTCAAGGTCAAGTATACGGATTTCAGGCAGGTTACCCGCTCGCGTACTCTTCCGGAGGGCATAAACGCCACGGAAACCATTTTCGAGGTGGGTTGCGCACTGCTGCGCGAACTGCCCCTGCCGCAGCCTGTGCGGCTTATCGGCCTTGGGGTTTCAGGTTTTGACGCGCCTGTGGCGCAATTGGTCTTGCCGGGTGCGGTCAAGCCCGCAACGCAGGGGCTGGACCCGCAGGTTGAGGCCAGGAGGCAAAAACTCGATGCCGCGCTGGACGATCTGCGCAGCCGCTTTGGCAACAAGGCCGTGCAGCGCGGGCGGCTGTTTACGCCCGCGGAAAAAAAGGCAGCTGCCGCGCCCACCCCGGATAGCGCCGGGGATGCCGACTCGGCGGATGCGAAAGAATCTGACAGTGAGGAGTAGGCGGCTTTATGCGATCGCCTGACCCTGCCGCACAAATAGGGCCATGTATTCCTGATTGCCCTTGGGGCCCTTGATGGCTGCGGGCAGCACGCCCTGACATTCAAGACCCAGATTGGCCTGGGTGAAGAGCAAAATTTTGTCCACCGCGCGCTGGCGGGCGGCCTCATCGCGCACTACGCCCTTGACGGTTTCGCCGGGGCCAAGCTCAAACTGGGGTTTGATGAGCGTGGCGAGCATGCCGCCGGGTTTGAGCCAGGGCATGCACGAGGGTAGAACAAGGGTGAGGGAAATAAAGGAAACGTCCGCGACCACCAGATCAACCATCTCGGGGATAAGACTCTGCTCCGCATGACGCAGGTTGACGCCCTCAAGGTTCACTACGCGCTCATCGGCGCGCAGGCGTTCGTGCAACTGGTTTTTGCCCACATCCACCGCATAGACGCGTTTGGCCCCCCGTTGCAGCAGGCAGTCCGTAAAGCCCCCGGTGGAAGCGCCAGCGTCCAGGCACACAAAGTCGGTCACGTCCAGCTTGAAGTGCTCGAGGATGGTCAAAAGCTTGTAAGCGCCGCGGCTCACGTAGCGTTCCGGTTCCAGCAGGGCAAAAACAGTGTCGGCGGCAAAAGGATGCCCCGGCTTGGGCACAACCTGCGGCGGCGCACCGGGAACTGTCTGCTCAAGGATGATCTTGCCCGCCATGATAAGGCGGCGGGCCTGCTCGCGGCTTTCCGCGAGGCCTTGTTCAAATACAAGCTGGTCGGCGCGTTGTCTGGGTGATTTAGGCATGGGGGTCTTATAGCTGCTTGCTGCCCCAATCACAAGGCTGCCCCTGGTTGCACTCAAATTGCCCATTATGGGGCCGCCAAATGGTTTGCCGCAGGCGCATCCCAGGAGGTCGTAAAGCCATTTTATGCTTAACCCCGCCCGGCGCACTTGCCAAAGCCGCAAAAGAGGGCTATATAGCTTGCCCTTGTGCGGTACTGCGCCGCGCCAAGGGTAAAACGCGCGGGCGTCCGAATTGCTGTAAAAGCTGGATTATGCCGCGTTCACGAGGTAGCTGCCATGAAAAATGATATCCATCCCAAAGTGTTCAACGCCACCATCACCTGCGCTTGCGGCAATGAAGAGCATGTGCTCTCCACCAAGGGCGAACAGGTCAACGTGGAAGTTTGCTCCGCTTGCCATCCTTTCTTCACCGGCAAGCAGCGTTTTCTTGATACCGCTGGTCGTATTGACCGCTTCCGCAAGAAGTACGCCAAGTTTGATCAGCAGTAAGCTTGGGTCGGGCCTTTACCGGGACTCCAGCACTGGCATGACGCCCGAAAGTTCGCGGCGGGCAGGCTCGCAGCAAATCGCCCCGCGCGCAAAGCGCGCGAGCGGTGTGTTGCAGCTTGCCCTCGCTCTTTTGAATGCGGAATGCGCCCCGGTGGGCGGGCAGGCCGTCATGGAAGGCGTGATGATGCGTCACGGTGATGTCTACGGACTGGCTGTTCGCCAGACCGATGGCGTCATTCGTGCCATGCGCTGCCCGTGGTTTTCGCTTGCCCGCAGCCCCTGGCTCAAAAAGCCCTTTGTGCGGGGCTTTCCTGTGCTGCTGGAGACCCTGGTCAACGGCATCAAGGCGCTCAACCGCTCGGTTGAAGCTGTGGCCCAGAGCGAGCAGGAGGAAATCTCCGGCTGGCATCTGGTGCTTACGCTGATTCTGGCCCTGCTGATGGCAGTGGGCCTTTTTGTGGTTGTGCCGCACCTGCTCTCGCTGGTGATGCTCTGGGCGCGCCTTGGCGGCGATGTGGAAGGGCTTTCGTTCCACCTCTGGGACGGCTTTTTCAAGTGCTGCATCTTCATGGGGTATATCAAGGCGATTTCGTATGTGCCTGATATCCGCCGTGTTTTTCAGTATCACGGGGCAGAACACAAAACCATCCACGCCTACGAGGCGGGGGGGGATGTGGACGCTGCCGCCGCCATGGGCAAAAGCCGCCTGCATCCGCGCTGCGGAACCACGTTTTTGCTGTTTGTCATCAGCATTTCCATACTGCTGCATGCGGTGCTGGTTCCCCTGATGCTGAGCATTTACACGCCGCAGGGCGAGGTTGCCAAGCATGTCCTCACCATTGGCGTCAAGCTGCTGCTGATGGTGCCCATCAGCGCGCTGGCCTATGAGCTTATACGCTACGCCGCCAAGCTGCCCGAAGGGCTGCTGGCGACGGTGCTGCGCGCGCCGGGGTTGGCCCTTCAGCGGCTCACCACCTACGAGCCTGACGAAAGCCAGCTTGAGGTGGCCGTGGTGGCCCTGCGTGAAGCCCTTGGCCCGGATGACGGCGCGAGGGTGCGCACCGTAGCCTACACCACGGAATAGCGCTTATTGCCGACTTTTTCTGCCGCTTTTGCGGCAGATGCTGTACATGGGCTTGTTGCCTGGCATGCTGCTTGCGGCATGGCTGCGCGCCCGATTTTCGTTTTTTCCGCCCACAGCGTGTTGGAGACACCTATGTTCGCCAAATTGGAAGGTCTGGAAAAGAAATTCATGGAGCTGGAGCATTCCCTGGCTGAGCCGGACGTGTTCAACGATCAGGAACACTACCGCAAGCTCACCAAGGCCCATGCCGATCTGCGCGACATTGTTGAAAGCTACCGCCGCCACAAGGCGCTGTTGCAGGAACAGGCCGAAAACAAGCAACTGCTGCGCGATGATGACCCAGAAATGCGCGAGCTTGCCCAGGAAGACCTGCGCCGCATAGAAACGGAACTGCCCGAGGTGGAGCAGGAGCTCAAGCTCATGCTGCTGCCCAAGGATCCGCTGGACGAAAAGAACACCATTCTTGAAATCCGCGCAGGCACCGGCGGCGAAGAAGCGGCCCTGTTTGCCGCTGACCTGTTCCGCATGTATTCGCGCTATGCCGAAGTTAAGGGCTGGAAGGTGGAACTCATGAGCGAGTCGCCCTCCGAATCGGGCGGCCTCAAGGAAGTCATCTGCCTTATCAGCGGCAGCAAGGTCTACAGCCGCCTCAAGTTCGAGGCTGGCACCCACCGCGTGCAGCGCGTGCCCGCCACAGAAGCTCAGGGCCGCATCCACACCTCTGCCGCCACCGTGGCCGTTATGCCCGAAGCGGAAGAAGTGGACGTGGAAATCCGCCCCGAAGACCTGCGCATCGATATTTACCGGGCTTCCGGCGCTGGCGGCCAGCACGTCAACAAGACGGAATCGGCTGTGCGCATCACGCACTTGCCCACCAATACCGTTGTGACCTGTCAGGACGAACGCTCGCAGCATAAAAACAAGGCCCGCGCCATGAAGGTGCTTGCCTCGCGCATTCTGGCCGCCGAGCGCGAGCGCTATAATTCGGAAATTTCCGCTGACCGCAAGTCGCAGGTTGGTTCCGGCGACCGTTCCGAGCGCATCCGCACCTACAATTTTCCGCAGGGGCGTTGCACGGATCACCGTATCAACCTGACCCTGTATTCTCTGGACCGCATCATGGAAGGCGAAATTGATCCTCTGATTGAAGCCCTGAGCACGGTGGCGCAGGCCGATGCGCTCAAGGCGCAGGCTACTGATTAATCGACCGCCTGCATTACTATTGATAGTAAAAACGCCCGCAATAGCGGGCGTTTTTTGCGTCTGCATGGCGGGCATCCACGCGGCAGGCAAGGCACTTATACTGACTGATCGGGCAGCCGCAGCATGCCCTCGCGGATGATAAAGGCGATCACGGCCTCGATGCCAGCGCCGGAAAGCATCTCTGTGAGCACATAGGGGCGTTCGCCGCGCATGCGCCGGGTGTCGCGCTCCATCACGTCCAGCGAGGCATGCACCATGGGCGCGAGGTCAACCTTGTTGATAATGAGCAGGTCGGACTTGGTGATGCCGGGGCCGCCCTTGCGCGGGATTTTGTCCCCGCCGCTCACGTCGATGACATAGAGGGTGAGGTCGGCCAGTTCCGGGCTGAACGTGGCGGAGAGGTTGTCCCCGCCGCTTTCCACCAGCACCAGTTCAAGACCGGGATGGCGCGCCTGAAGCTCTTCAATGGCCTGAATGTTCATGGACGCATCTTCGCGGATGGCAGTGTGCGGGCAGCCGCCCGTTTCAACGCCGATGATGCGGTCGGCCTCAAGAGCGTTGTGGCGCAGCAGAAATTCCGCATCCTCGCGGGTATAAATGTCGTTGGTGACGACAGCCATGTTGTAGTGCTTGCGAAGGCGCATGCACAGGTGGCGCAAGAGGGCCGTTTTGCCGGAACCCACAGGGCCGCCAACGCCCACTCGCAGGCAGGGTCTATTGGTCATGACGTTCAACTCCTGAAAAGTCGGGTGTATTGTCGTTCGTGTCCGGCGCTGCACAGGGCAAGGCCGGGGAGGCTGGAGCCGATGTCCTCGTCGGGCAGGGCCGCAGCCTGTGCCACCAGTTGCGGCACGGCGGGCATGAACTCCAGCAACAGTTTTTGCGCGGCGGTCTGGCCCAGAGGCACTGTTTTGCAGGCCACGGCCACCTGATTTTGCAGCCAGCTCCACACATAGGCGCAGGCCGCGTCCACCCCGGCGCGCTGCTGCGCGGCAGGATCGCAATAGGGTTCCATACTGCGGGCGTGCTGGTCGAGCATGACAGCGGCAACCGCAAAACAGGCCGTGTACCCCGCGTTGTCCGGCAGCTGCCAATGAGGCAGCATGCCCTGATCGTGCAGAATACGGCGCAGAGCGCGCCCCATCTGGATTTCTTCCTGCCACAGTTCGCGGCTTTCGCGCCCGGCGAGCATAAGGGCGTTCCAGCGGGCCAGCGCATCGGCATCTGCGCAGGATGCCGCCGTGTGCATGCGCAGCAGCAGCGGCAGGTCGTTGCGCGCAAGGCCGAGGCGCAGCACGCCCCAAAGCCAGCGGCGCACGCCTTCCGTAGTGGCCGCATGCCCCCGCTCCACGGCGGCGGCAAGGCCCTGCGACCAGGCAAAGCCGCCCACGGGCAAGGATTGCCCCGCCAGATAGAGCAGGGCTGTGAGGCCAAACTGCGGCCCATTCCATGCCGCGCGGCTACAGCCACGCCCAGCATGCGGCATGGCTTGTCCTGCGGTATCTTCGGCCTGAGCTGCGCAATGTTGAGCAAGACAGGCTCCGCCAGCCAGCGCCCTTGCAGGGGGCGTCTGATCGGATGCCAGCTCAGTCGCCAGTCCGGCAGCCAATTCAGCCATGACTGTGACCGTGGCCGCCGTAGGCTCCGCCCTCGGGCACAAAGGGCAGATTCTCGCGGCGCAGGCGCAGTCCCAGATTTTCCGCCA
This sequence comes from Pseudomonadota bacterium, assembly GCA_023419375.1. Taxonomy (GTDB): domain Bacteria; phylum Desulfobacterota; class Desulfovibrionia; order Desulfovibrionales; family Desulfovibrionaceae; genus Desulfovibrio. The sequence continues at coordinate 18,017 of JAEZYD010000029.1, read as the reverse complement.
GTTCTTCAAGCACGTGGTCGGGCATGAAGCGCAGCCACTTGTGCCCGAGCTGCAAGGCGGCGTGGCGGTTGCCAAGGTGATAGCAGGCGCGTGCCAGGGTTTCCCAGTTGGGGGCAATGCCCGTCACCACGGGTTCCTCGCCGTTGCGCACAATTGCCAGCACGTCCCCGGCGCGCAGAATATCGCCCTCGCGCAGAACCTGCCCGCGCGTGAGAAACAGGCCCGCTTCTTCACCGCTGTCCAGCCGCAGCCGCTGACGGCATTTGCCGCGCTGCTCCCAGGTCAGGGTGAGGGTGGCCGTAGGCTCCAGATTGGTGCGCTGCCCCATGTTTTCGGTAAATTCCAGCATGGCCGCTCCTTGGATGGTTGCCTAAAACAAAAAATAACGTTGCGCCAACGGCAGCACTTCCGCCGGAGCGCAGGTGAGTATCTCGCCGTCAGCGCGGACTTCATAGGTTTGCGGGTTCACTGCAATGGCCGGGGTGGCGCTGTTGAGCAGGAGGTCGCTCTTGCACAGGGTGCGCGTACCCCGGCAGGAGGAAAGCCCGCGCAGCAGGCCCAGCTCCCGCAGCCGCCCCTCGCCGCCGTTTTCCATGAATGCGCGCGAAACAAAGCTCAGGCTGGCGGCAGCCGCAGCCTGCCCCAGCGAGCCAAACATGGACCGGTAGTGCATGGGCTGCGGCGTGGGGATGGAGGCGTTGGCATCGCCCATGGGCGCGGCGGCTATCTGCCCGCCCTTGATGACCAGGGAGGGTTTGACACCAAAAAAGGCGGGCTTCCACAGCACGAGGTCGGCCAGAAGGCCGGGGGCCACAGCGCCAATGGCGTGGGAAAGGCCGTGGGTCACGGCGGGATTGCAGGTGTACTTGGCCAGATACCGGCGCACGCGGAAGTTGTCGTTGCCGCGCCCCCGGTCTTCGGGCAGGGGGCCGCGCTGCACCTTCATTTTGTGGGCGGTCTGCCACGCGCGGGTGATGACCTCGCCCACGCGGCCCATGGCCTGTGAATCTGAGGAAATCATGGAGATCACGCCCATGTCCTGCAATATGTCCTCCGCGGCAATGGTTTCGCGCCGGATGCGCGAATCGGCAAAGGCCGCGTCCTCTGGCAGGGAGGGATTTAGGTGGTGGCAAACCATGAGCATATCCAGATGCTCGTCCACTGTGTTCACGGTATAGGGCCGGGTGGGATTGGTGGACGAGGGCAGCACGTTGGGCAGGGAACAGGCGCGCAGAATGTCGGGCGCGTGTCCGCCGCCTGCGCCTTCCGTGTGGTAGGTGTGGATGGTGCGGCCCCGGAACGCGGCCAGCGTGTCTTCCACAAAGCCCGCCTCATTGAGCGTGTCGGTATGGATGGCGACCTGCACATCGTATTCGTCAGCCACGGTGAGGCAGGTGTCGATGGCAGCCGGGGTAGTGCCCCAGTCTTCGTGCAGTTTCAGGCCGCAAGCGCCCGCCTCGAGCTGCTCGCGCAGGGCCTCGGGCATGGCGGCATTGCCCTTGCCCAAGAAGCCAAAGTTCATGGGCAGGGCATCTGTGGCGGCCAGCATGCGTTCCAGATGCCAGGGGCCGGGGGTGCAGGTGGTGGCGTTGGTGCCCGTGGCAGGGCCGGTGCCGCCGCCAAGCATGGTGGTGATGCCGCTGGCAAGGGCTTCTTCCACCTGCTGCGGGCAGATAAAGTGGATGTGCGAATCCATGCCGCCAGCGGTGAGCAGGCAGCCTTCGCCCGCGATGATCTCCGTGCCGGGGCCGATGATCACATCCACATCGGGCTGCACATCGGGGTTGCCCGCCTTGCCGATGGCGGCGATGCGGCCATCGCGTATGCCAAGATCAGCCTTGATGATGCCAAGGGCCGCGTCCATGATGACGGCATTGGTGATGACGGTGTCCATAGCGCCGTCAGCATTGCTGATCTGGCTCTGGCCCATGCCGTCGCGAATGACCTTGCCGCCGCCAAAGCAGACTTCATCACCATAGACGGTGTGGTCGCGCTCAATTTCGATCCACAGTTCCGTGTCCGCAAGGCGGATGCGGTCGCCCGTGGTGGGGCCGTAGAGTTCGGCATACTGGCTTCTGGGAATGCGGATCATGCTTCTTCCTCCCTGGGGGCTTCGGCATCAAGCGCCCCCATGATCTGGGCGCGAAAGCCAAACACGCGCCGTGCCCCGGCGTAGGGCACAAGGCGCACCTCGCGTTTCTGCCCCGGCTCAAAGCGCACGGCGGTTCCGGCGGGGATGTCGAGCCGCATGCCGCGCGCGGATTCTCGGGCAAAGGTCAGGGCCGGGTTTACTTCAAAAAAATGGTAGTGCGAGCCAACCTGAATGGGCCTGTCGCCGGTATTGGAAACTTCCAGCAGCACTTCCTGCCCTTCCGAGAGTGCGTTGAGGGTTATTTCGCCCTCTGCGATATGAAATTCACCGGGAATCATGCGTCCCCCTTGCGTGTTCGTGTGCGTTGCCGTGTGCATTGCTCTATGGCTTGCCGTGGCGGCCCTGATTACAGAATGGGGTCGTGCACGGTCACAAGCTTGGTGCCGTCAGGAAAGGTAGCCTCCACCTGCACTTCGTGGATCATCTCGGGTATGCCGTCCATGACGTCCTCACGCGTGAGCAGGTTGCGGCACGAGCCCATGAGCTCGGCCACGCTTTGTCCGTCGCGCGCGCCCTCAAGCACGGCCAGGCTGATGTAGGCCACAGCCTCGGGGTAATTGAGCTTGAGGCCGCGCGCCTTGCGCCTTTCTGCCAGCAGCCCGGCGGTGAAAAGCAGCAGCTTGTCTTTTTCTCTGGGCAGAAGTTCCATGATGCCTCCAATGTATGCGGCATGCCGCAAGAGTTCCTTGAAATTTACATTATCGTAGTCCGGCCAGCAGCCCGACTTGCAGTCCGGTCAGCAGCTTTGGACAGCAGCCCGGCTATGAAAAATACCCTTAAAAAGCTCCGTACCAGATGCGCGGCATGTGCGGCGGGCAACCGGTCAGCGCGGGCCGCAGCAGGTTCCAGGCTGTCAGCAGCAGGGTGCGCGCTTCTTCCATGTCCGGCCCCAGATAGCGCACCACGAGTACCCCGCCGCGCACGGTGGCTCCGGCCCGCTCCCCCATGTGGGCAGACAGGGGAACGGGCCTGGCCTGGACGGAACTGTCGTCTGTGGCGGGGCTTGGCCCCCCAGATGCATCATCAGGCGCATCATCAGGCGCTTCATCAGGAGTGCCATCGGGCGCATCATCAAAATCGCGGTTGGGCGAGAGCATGTTTTGCAGCGTTGCGCAGCAGTCTTCCAGCGCGGCAAGGTCTTGCCCTTCATCCGTTGCGCGTCCCACGGCAAAAAGGGTGGCGGAGACAGCCTGATCCCCCAGGCCGCAGGCGCATTTTTGCAGAGCATCGCAGCCTTCAAAGCGCAGCACCTCATGCAGCAGGGGCAGACCCTCGCGAGTGAGCATGAGGCTTTGGCGCACGCTGCCGTGGGTAAAGCATTCGTTGGCGGCAGGGCGGCCAAGGCAGATCATTTCCCAGCCGATGCAGGCGCTGGCATTGTCCAGCTCCACAGATGTGCGCATTTCGGCCCGTGCGCCGTCATAGATGATGGTTTCGCGCGGCAGCCATTCCAGCATGCCGCCCGCGACGTTAATGTCCGTGGTCTGGCGTTGCGCCACGTTATGCGCATCCGCAGCGTAGAATTTGGAAGCCGAGGGCGCGGTGAGCAGGGCGTGCGCGCCCTGCTCCAGCCGCACGGCAAGACTCAGATCGTCGCCGCTCACAAGGCCGCCCGGTGGGTGCAGCAGGCAGCAGTGGCAGGGCTGGGATGCCTGCGTCCGCCAATGCGACGGGCCGGGCGCATTCACTGGCGCAGCTTCGGGATAAAAGGGCCGCTGCACGCGCAAAGGCCCGCTGAACTGCATTTTTGTCAGCGCGGTGCGCCCCTGCCGCACCGCAAAATCCAGCTCCATGCGCGCGCTCCAGCGGCGGTCAGGCGTAAAGCAGTGACCGTGGAGATTGTCGGCAGGGTTTGCGGTGTTGGCAGACATGCAGTTCCTTTTGTTCCCGTAGCGGGAATCAGACGCTCAGAAAGGCTTTGACGGTGGCATCGTCCAGGCCGCGCATGCCGCCCTGCGAAACGATGTGGCCGCGATCCATAATCATATAGGTATCTGCCATGCGGCGGGCAAAAGGCACTTTCTGCTCCACCAACAGCACGGTGAGGCCCATTTCTTCGTTGAGTCTGCGAATGGTCGTGGCGATATCGCGCACAATGTTGGGCTGGATGCCCTCGGTTGGTTCGTCCAGAATGAGCAGGCGCGGCTCCAGCGTGAGCGCGCGGGCAATGGCGAGCTGTTGCTGCTGCCCGCCGGAAAGATCGCCGCCCCTCCGATGCATCATTTCGCCCAGCACGGGGAAAAAGTCAAAGATGAACGGAGGAATGGCCCCGGCCTTGTCCTTGCGCATGGGCAGGGAAAGCTCCATGTTTTCGCGCACGGTCAGCAGGGGGAAGATTTGGCGGCCCTGCGGCACATAACCGATGCCCAGGGCCGCCCGTCGCTCCACAGGCAGAGGAAGCAAGTCCGTTCCTTCAAGGAAAATATGGCCGGAGCGTGCGGGCAGCACGCCCATGATACATTGAAGCAGTGTGGTTTTGCCCACGCCGTTGCGCCCCATGAGGCAGGCGCACGAACCGGCCTTTACCTCAAGGTTGACGTCGCGCAGGATGTGGCTTTCGCCATAATACTGATTAAGACCTGTAATATGCAGCATTACGCTCCTCCGGAGCATGAGGCTCGAAAATTGGCAGTTTGCAGCGGTCATCCAGCCCAAGGTTAGTCCGATATCAACCGCTGGCTGATCTCGGTCGCGCAGGCCCTAAGCCGCGCCCAGCGGTTCGCCCAGATAGGCCTCCACCACGGCGGGATGGTTCTGCATTTCGTCCATGGTGCCCTCGGCCAGCACGCTGCCCTGATGCAGCACCGTGACCTTGTGGGCAATGGCCCGTACAAATTCCATGTCGTGCTCCACCACCATGATGCTCTGCTCCCCTTCAAGGTCGTGCAGCAGCTCGATGGTGCGGTCCATTTCCTCAGGTGTCATGCCTGCAACGGGTTCGTCCAGCAGCAGGAGCTGGGGCTTCTGCATGAGGAGCATGCCGATTTCAAGCCACTGCTTCTGCCCGTGCGAGAGCTTGCCCGCCTGCAAGCGGGCCAGTTCCGTCAGGCGGATGCGGTGCAGCACTTCTTCGATAAAGACCTTGTTGTCGGCAGAGAGCCGCGCGCGGAATGTGGGCCACACCCGCTTGTCGCCAGCCAGCGCCAGCTCCAGATTTTGCAGCACGCTCAGGGCCTCGAACACCGAGGGCTTCTGGAATTTGCGGCCAATGCCCGCCTGGGCAATGGCGACCTCATCCATTTGCAACAAATTGCAGGTGCGGCCAAACCATGCGGAGCCAGTGTCGGGCCGTGTTTTGCCGGTGATCACGTCCATCATGGTGGTTTTGCCAGCGCCGTTGGGGCCGATGACGCAGCGCAGTTCGCCCTTGTCCACATAGAAGGTCAGGTCGTTGAGCGCCTTGAAGCCGTCAAAGCTCACGCTGATTTTTTCCATGTACAGCGCGATGTCCGGCTTGGACATCATGTGCCGTGGGGGACGGGCGCGCATCTTCATGGGGCGCTTGTCAAAGGGGGCGTGGGTTTCTTCGTAGGCGCGGGCGGCTTCTGCCACATCCTCGAGGCTGCGCCCGTGCAAAATATCCTGCTGGGTCTTCATGCTGCGCCTCCTTCTTTGGCGGAATCGGCAGGGGAATCTGACGCCGGGCCGCGTGTTGCGCGGTTGCGCCACTGATCGGGCAAGCCCGCCAGACCCTGCGGCAGGAAGATGGTCACCAGCACAAACATGCCGCCAAGGGCAAACAGCCATGCCTCGGGCATGACCGCCGTAAACCACGTTTTGAAGGCATTGACGGCAAACGCGCCAAGCACTGCGCCATAGAGCCGCCCACGGCCGCCAAGCGCCACCCAGACCACAATTTCAATGGAGTTGAGGGGCGAGAACTCGCCGGGGTTGATGATGCCCACCTGCGGCACATACAGCGCGCCGCCGATGCCCGCCAGGATGGCGGACAGCGTGAACACCGCCACCTGATACCGTTCCACCCTGTAGCCGATAAAGCGCACGCGGCTTTCCGCATCGCGCACGGCCACGCACACGCGTCCAAGGCGCGACGCCGTCACCGCCCTGCACAGGAGGTAGCCCGCCATGAGCGCCACGGCGGAGCAGGCAAACAGGGTTGTGCGCATGCCGTCTGTCTGCAATTCAAAGCCCAACAAAGTCTTGAAATCCGTGAGGCCGTTGTTGCCGCCAAAGCCCATTTCGTTGCGGAAAAAGGCCAGCAGGAGGGCATAGGTCATGGCCTGGCTCATGATGGAAAAATACACGCCCGAAACTCGCGATCCAAAGGCCAGCCTGCCAAACACATAGGCCAGCAGACCCGGCAGCAGCACCACCAGCAGCAGCGCCACCACAAAGTACTCGCTGCCCTGCCAGAACCATGGCAGTTCCTTCCAGTTCAGAAAAACCATGAAGTCTGGCAGATTGGCGTTGCCGTATACGCCGCGCGCGCCGATCTGCCGCATGAGGTACATGCCGAAGCCGTAGCCCCCGAGGGCGAAAAACGCGCCGTGCCCAAGACTGAGCACGCCCATGAAACCCCAGACCAGATCAACGGAAAGCGCCAGCAGGGAATACGTCAGATACTTGCCCAGCAGGGTGACCATGTAGCCCGGCACGTGCAGGGCATTGCCCGCTGGCAGCAAACTGCCAGCAACCACTGCCAGGGACAGCAGGGCGGTGATAGCCAGAAAGTTGCGGGTAGGCGCGTTGAGCAGCCTTTCGCGTTCAAAGATGTCGGTCGCCATTTATGCCTCCACCGCACGGCCCTTTTGCGGGAACAAGCCGCGCGGGCGCTTCTGGATGAACAGGATAAGGCAGACCAGAATGATGATCTTGGAAAGCATGGCCCCGCTGGCAGGCTCCAGAAACTTGTTGGCAATGCCCAGAGCCAGACCGCCCGTCAGCGTGCCCCAGAGGTTGCCCACGCCGCCAAACACCACCACCATGAAGGAATCCACAATGTAGGTCTGGCCTAGATTGGGGCCAACGTTGGAAACCTGGCTCAAGGCCACGCCAGCCATGCCAGCCACGCCGGAGCCAAGGCCGAAGGTCAGCGCGTCCACGCGTGAGGCGCGTATGCCCATGCAGCGGGCAATGGCCCTGTTTTGCGATACGGCGCGGACTTCAAGCCCCAGCCGGGTGCGGTGCATGGCCACATGGATGAGGGCGAACACGCCGAGGCAGAACAGGATGATGTACACTCGGTTGCAGGTCAGGCTGAAATGCTGGGTGATCTGCCACACGCCGCTCATGAATTCCGGGTTCTGCACGGCGCGGTTGAGGGGCGAAAACACGGTGCGCACGGCCTGCTGCAGCACAAGGCTGATGCCGAATGTTGCCAGCAGGGTTTCCAGCGGGCGGCCATAGAGAAAGCGGATAACAGTTTTTTCAAGCAGCACGCCTGTGCCCCCGCTCACCAGAAAGGCGGCGGGCACAGCCAGAATGAGCGCAAGGCCGGGCTGGCCCGGCAAAAGCTGCTGCATGCCCCAGGCCGTATAGGCCCCGAGCATGATCAGTTCGCCGTGGGCCATGTTGATGACGCCCATGACGCCAAAGGTGATGGCAAGGCCAATGGCGGCCAGTACAAGAATGGATCCCAGGCTCGTGCCGAAAAAAAGCATTTCAAAAAACTGCGCCCACTGGGCGGAAACACGCTGGGAATACAGGGCATCGTCCGCCGCCTTGGCCACAGCCGTATCAGTTGAGGCGGCAAGGGTGCGCAGGGCGTTGAGCGCTGCCGGGCTGCCGTTGCTGTTCAGGGCTTTGACGGCGGCAAGCTGGTCTGAGCGCACGGCGGCAGGGTCTGCCGCCACGTACAGGGCAAGGGCCGCGCCCAGATTGGCGCGCACGGCCTCGTCCTTTTCTCCTGCCAACAGCTTGTTCAGGGCCTCCGCCTTGAGGGGCGGGGTGGCGCTGTCCATGAGGGCTGCCGAGGCCTGACGGCGCTTGGCCGTATCTGTTGAGGTAAGGGCCTGAGCGTTGAGGATATCCGTAATGCGCTGGCGCTGGCGGTTGCTTGTGCCCACCTTGCGCAGGTTGTCGGCACTCTGTGCCGCGCCAAGTTCGCCCCTGGCGTCAAGGGGCCGCGCCTGACCAGCATCGTCGCTCACAAAGAGCGTTCCTGCGGCGGCATCGGCCAGCAAGGTATTGCGCAGCAGGGCTTCCAGCAGTTTTTCGCGCAGTGGCGCGGCAAGGCTGCTGTCATCCTTTTCCAGCGCGGCAATGGCCGCATCTCTGTCTGCTACCTTGGGGCTCACCAGAGCCTTGAGCAGATCGGCTGGAAGACTGGATGGCGAAGTTTGCACCGGGGACGCGGAAGGAGTCGAAACCGCGCCCCCGGCATTCCCGTCCGGTTCCGGTCCGGACGCCAGCACTGCGGGAGGCAGGCTGAAAATTATGAGGCAGCAGAGCAAGAGCGCCGTGCGCATGGGAATATCCTTTAGTCTGGTCTGCCGGGTCTGCGCGGATGCTGACCCTGCCGACGTGCCGTGGGGGGATTGCGGGGGCCGCCGGGGCCCCCGCAGCAGATTCAGACGGTTGCGCGGGCTATTTGGAAGCGCCGCCGCATTTCTTGGTCTTGGTATTGTAGTTGCCGCAGTTGATGGGGTCGGTCCAGTCGCCGATCAGATCCTTGGATTCGGGCAGGTAGTGCGACCACGCTTCGCCGGGAACCACGGAAGGCGTTTCCCAGACCACCTGGAACTGGCCATCGGCCTGAATTTCGCCGATGAGCACGGGCTTGGTGATGTGGTGGTTGGGCAGAACCTTGGCCATGCCGCCGGTGAGGTTGGGGGTTTCAAGGCCCACAATGGCCTTCAGAACCTTGTCCACATCGGTGCTCTTGGCCTTTTCAACAGCCTTCACCCACAGGTTGAAGCCGATGTAGTGGGCTTCCATGGGATCGTTGGTCACGCGCTTGGGATTCTTGGTGAAGTCGTGCCACTTCTTGATGAAGGCCTTGTTGGCGGGATTGTCCACGCTCATGAAGTAGTTCCAGGCGGCCAGATGGCCCACCAGAGGCTTGGTGTCTATGCCGGAGAGTTCTTCTTCACCCACGGAGAAAGCCATGACGGGAATGTCGGCGGCAGTGATGCCCTGGTTGGCAAGTTCCTTGTAGAAAGGCACGTTGGCATCGCCGTTGAGGGTGGAAACCACGGCGGTCTTTTTGCCCGCATTGCCGAACTTTTTGATTTCAGCAACGATGGACTGCCAGTCGGAATGGCCGAAGGGCGTGTAGTTGATAAGGATGTCTTCCTTTTTCACGCCCTTGGAGATCAGGTAGGCTTCGATGATCTTGTTGGCGGTGCGGGGGAACACATAGTCCGTACCGGCCAGCACCCAGCGCTTCACGCCGAGGTCGTTCATCAGGTAGTCCACAGCGGGGATGGCCTGCTGGTTCGGGGCCGCGCCGGTGTAGATGACGTTGCGCGAGGATTCTTCGCCTTCGTACTGCACGGGGTAGAAGAGGAGGCCGTTGAGTTCTTCAAACACGGGCAAGACGGATTTGCGCGAAACCGAGGTCCAACAGCCGAAAACAGCGGCGACCTTGTCCTTGCTCAGCAGCTCCCGGGCCTTTTCTGCAAACAGGGGCCAGTTGGAGGCAGGGTCAACCACCACGGGCTCAAGCTTTTTGCCCAGCAGGCCGCCTTTTTTGTTCTGCTCGTCAATGAGCATGAGCATGACGTCTTTCAGCGTTGTTTCGCTGATGGCCATGGTGCCGGAGAGCGAATGCAGAATGCCCACCTTGATGGTGTCTTCCGCGGCCTTTGCGTTCAGCGAACCGCACAGGGTGACGAGCATGAGAGCCAGCGCCGCCAACGTTTTCTTGAACATGTGGAGCCTCCTTGGAACTGTCTGTATGGCTGTACGTGACGCGGCGCACCCCCATGGTTGCCGCGCTGCTTGCTACAGCACATAGGTAAGCAAGAGGCGTTCCAAGGTCGTATCATGTATAACTATTTGAAATATTTTATGTTTATTTGTGGCTATGGTTGTTTGTTGATACATTTTTGTACTTTTAAGGATATGTAAAACATTATTGTTTTATTTTGAGCTGCCAAGCAGGTGCACGACCATGCGCAGTTCGGGTTTTTCGCATGCCATATCTAAATTTAGCAGAAAAGTTGTTTTACTTTCGGGGGCCATATGGTATGCTTTAATTGAGTAATAATCGGAGTGGTATTTCATGCGGGCAAGACAAAGATAAGTATTCTGTAACCAGCTGGAATGACAATATGTTCTACATGAATCTTTGAATATCTTCAAAAACCTCACGGTGTGCGGTTGTTGAAGCTTTCTACAGACTCATGCGCTGGCAAGATGTGTCTTGTCCGGACGATGCATGATATGTTGCTGACGGCGATAAATATTCGCCTGATCGGTAGAAAGCCCTGTTCCGCACGGAACAGGGCTTTTGCGTTGTTGGTGTTGGTACAACTATTATGGAGAGAGTATGTCTGAGCAGAAAGAAGTTTTTTGTTCCCAGCGGGTAGGTGCCTTTATGGAAGAGCACTCGGAATTTGCGGATGTCGTGCAGCGTTGCCGTGATCTGCTCGCATTGCAGAAAAAAACTGTAGAGCAACTGACATGTTCGGGCGGGCAGGAGTTTGTCTGGACAGAAGATGACTTCCTCAGTGGAGTTCCGCTGGTAACAAAGATTGATCCTGTGTTTTTCAGGGAGCCGCTCCGCCAATCTTCTGCCCTGATGTCCACTGGTCTGGCGAAAATATTTCCTTCGCTGCGGAGCAGTATTGCCCATATGGAGCTGTATTTGAAGGATGATGGGGGATGCGACAAGTGCCTTGCCGTGATGATTCATGGCGATGTGGAGGCGCTTGCCGCTGCGGCGTGCGCCGCTGATGTGGAGCAGAATTTTTTGCTGTTTTATGTGCGCGCAGTCTATAGCCCCTGTGTGGCGGCAATGCGGCCAAAGCTCGCGCAGCATCCTTCGGTTGTGCTGTGGCGCAAGCGTTATTGCCCCATATGTGGTTCTGACCCTGATCTCGAAACTCTTGAGCTGCATGCAAACGAGGCGGATTTTGTGGTGAGCAAGAGCGGTCAGGCGTGGCTGCATTGCCCTCAGTGCGGTTTGCGCTGGCGCTTTGCGCGGGCGGTTTGCCCCTCGTGCGGCACGCAGGAAAATGACAAGCTCACGCGTTACTCCCTTTCTGAAAAGCCGCAGGAGTTCATCTATGCCTGCGACGCCTGCAACCATTACCTGCCGTGCATGGACATTGCCGAGGCCACAGATCCCGATGTCTTTTCAAATCTGGATTGCGCGCCGCTGACACTGGTGCACCTTGACGCCATGGCGCAGGCCAGGGGTTACGAGCCATTGTCGCCCGGTGCAGGGGCCATCTTCAGGCTTATTGGTCAGTAAGTGTGCTGCCGTTGAGGCATGAGCTTGCAACAGAAGTTTGTTTTTTTGCGCACTGAACAGGGAGAAATCCATGCGCCCTACGGTTCGTATACATTTGTGGCTTGAGGAAGAAGACGCCATGGTTTTTGGCTATGGCCGCGTGATGCTGCTGGACAAGATTGAGGAATGCGGGTCGTTGCGCAAGGCCGCGACCAGCCTTGGGATGTCGTATCAGGCAGCCTGGAAAAAAATACGCGCAACAGAAAACGCGCTTGGTGTTGAGCTTGTGCGCCGCCCCCAGTGCAAGAGCGATGGCATGTCGCTTACCCCTGAGGGTTTGATGATGCGTAATTCTTTCAAGCACTGGTATAGTGCTGTTGAAAGCTGTGCGATGGCGCAGGCTGAACAAATATTTCCTTGGCATTTGCGATGTTTTTCAACAAATAAAAAATTATAAATAAAAAAATGATCGTATTTTTTCGATAATACTTTTTTATGATGCGTTATTCTTTTTATAGTACATATATATTCAGGTGTTCTAAATATAGAATATTGACAAATTTGATTGTCTGAACGCTATTGTATGTGAGTGATAAGACGCAAGAGTGTGCCCTGACGAGGCAGCGTTTACCATTCTCAACATATGCGGAGGCAATCATGCAGGTATCTCGTCGTGGTTTTCTCAAAATATCCGCAGCCGGAATTTCCGGCTTGGCTGCGGTGCAGCTGGGTATAGATCTCACGCCGATCAAAGCTTACGCCGCTGCCACAAAGCTTGAAGGATCAAAGGAAGCCATATCCATTTGTCCTTTTTGCTCCTGCGGCTGTAACGTCCTTGTTCATTCCAAAGACGGCAAGATCATCAATGTTGAGGGCGACCCCGATTTCCCCATCAGTGATGGCGGGTTGTGCGCCAAGGGAGCCTCGCTCAAATCTCTGCATATGAGTCCAGAACGTCTGACAAAACCTCTGTACCGCGCGCCCTACAGCGACAAATGGGAGGAAAAAGACTGGGGCTGGATGATGGAGCGCATAGCGCAACGCATCAAGGAGCAGCGCGACAAAGATTTTAAGGTCAAAAACGCTCAGGGGCAGACGGTCAACCGGGTTGAAAGCATGTTCCACCTGGGGTCTTCGCAGGTTTCCAACGAAGAAGCCGCAGTGTTGCACCAGATGATCCGGGCGTTGGGCATCGTGCATTTTGACCATCAGGCCCGCATTTGCCACAGCCCCTCGGTACCTGCCCTTGCAGAGTGTTTTGGCCGTGGCGCCATGACCAACCATTACAACGACATCATGAACGCTGACGCCATTCTGATCATGGGCAGCAACTGCGCAGAACACCATCCCATGACATTCAAATGGGTATTGCGCGCCAAGGAAAACAACAATGCCGTTGTGATGCACGTTGACCCCAAGTTTTCGCGCACCTCGGCCCGCAGCACATTCCATGTGCCCATCCGCTCCGGCACGGATATCGCCTTCTTGGGCGGCATGATCAAATACATCATTGATCATAAAAAATATTTTGAAGAATTTGTGCTGGAATACACCAACGCATCTTTTATTGTTGGCAGCAAGTACAGCTTCAAGGACGGCGTTTTTTCCGGCTTTGACCCCAAGACGAAAACCTACGACAAGTCCACCTGGGCCTTTGAGAAAGACGCCCAGGGGCTGGTAAAGCGTGATAAAACGCTGAAAGATCCCCGGTGCGTTTTTAATGTGATGAAGGCGCATTATGACCGCTATACTCTTGAAACCGTATCCAAGGTCACGGGCGTGTCCAAGGAAGACCTGTTGCGCGTATACGAGGCCTATGCCGCCACCGGCAAGCCCGACAAGGCTGGCACGGTAATCTATGCTTTGGGCTGGACGCAGCACAGCGTGGGCGTGCAGAACATCCGCGCTTCGGGGCTGATCCAGCAGCTTTTGGGCAATGTGGGCATTGCCGGCGGCGGCATCAACGCCTTGCGCGGCGAACCCAACGTGCAGGGCACCACTGACCACGCCCTGCTTTATGGGTATTTGCCAGGATACCACTCTGCACCTTCCACAAAGTGGCCCACACTTGAAGGTTATCTGGCGGCAAACACGCCCAAGACGGCGGACTCCATGAGCGTCAACTGGTGGGGCAACCGCCCAAAGTATTTCATTAGTCTGCTTAAATCCTGGTATGGCGAGCACGCCACCAAGGAAAATGATTTTTGCTATGGCTATGTGCCCAAGCTTGATGCCGGGGTGGATTATTCCCATCTGTATATCTTTGACCGCATGTACAAGGGCGGCATTACGGGCGGGTTGTGCTTCGGGCACAATCCCTGCCAGAGCATCCCCAATACCCACAAGGTGCGGAAAGCATGGGATAAATTGGACTGGCTCGCCATCGGTGACGTGTTCCACAACGAAACCACCGACAACTGGCACCGCCCCGGCGTTGACCCCAAGAAAATCAAGACGGAAGTGTTTCTGCTGCCTTCTGCCTACCGCGCGGAAAAAGAAGGCACCATCTCCAATTCTGGCCGATGGATGATGTGGCACTACAAGGCTGTGGAGCCGCGCGGGCAAAGCCGCGACATGGGCAGCATTTTTGTGGAGCTTATGAACCGGGTCAAGGGCCTGTATTCCAAGAATGGCGGCGCGTTCCCCGAGCCGATCATCCATGCCGACTACCCGGAAAAGTTTGAGGCAGAAGAAGTCACCCGCCGCGTGAACGGATATTTTACGCGCGATACAGTGGTCAATGGCAAGGAATACAAAAAGGGCCAGCTTGTTCCCGGTTTTGCCAACCTCATGGACGATGGATCCACTAGCTCCTTATGCTGGGTCTATTGCGGTTGTTTTTCAGAAAAAGAAGGCAACCTCTCCAAGCGACGCGACCTTACTCAAACGGCTCGGCAAGCCAAGATAGGCCTTTTCCCCGGTTTTTCCTGGGCATGGCCCATGAACCGCCGCATTCTCTACAACCGCGCCAGCGTAGATAAAAACGGTGTTCCGTATAATCCAGAGCGCGTTGTTATCGCATGGGAAGACGGCAAGTGGGTGGGGGACGTCCCGGACGGCGGCAATCCACCCATGGCGCAAAAAGGCGGTACGTATCCCTTCATAATGACAACGGACGGTCATTCGCAGTTTTACGGGCCCGGGCGTGAAGACGGCCCCTTGCCCGAGCACTACGAGCCAGCTGAAACTCCCTTGGTGCAGAACCCGTTTTCGGCCCAGATGCACAACCCCTGCATGAAAGTCATCGAAAGCGATATGGACAAGCTCGCCAAACACGGCGACCCGCGCTTCCCCATTGTGCTTACAACTTACAGCCTGACAGAGCACTGGTGCTCCGGCTCAGAAACACGTAATGCCCCGCCCCTGCTGGAGGCGGAACCCCAGCAGTATATAGAAATGAGCCATGAACTCGCCAAGGAAAAAGGCGTGAAGAATGGCGATGTGGTGATTGTTGAAAGCCTGCGCGGTAAGACACAGGCGGTAGCCATGGTTACAGTGCGCGTTCGCCCCTTCAAAGTTATGGGCAAGACCCTGCACCTCGTGGGCATGCCCTTCTGCTTCGGCTGGTCAAAGCCCAAATGCGGCGATTCAACAAACAGGGTAACGCTGTCGATCGGCGATCCTAACACCACAATCCCGGAATACAAGGCCTGCCTGGTTAATCTGTATAAGGCCGAAAAAATAACCGAACTGTAAGGGTGGAGGTAACAGGTCATGCCAAAAGCTTTTTTTGTTGATACTTCCCGTTGTACCGCATGCCGTGGTTGCCAGGTGGCGTGCAAGGAATGGAAAGAACTTCCGCCCAACAACACCAAGCAGTGGGGCAGCCATCAGAACCCGCCGGATCTTAATGCGTACAATTTCAAGCTGGTACGCTTCAGCGAGCACCTGATTGATAATGTCGTGCGCTGGTATTTCCTTCCCGACCAGTGCCGCCATTGCCTTACGCCTCCGTGTCAGGCCACGGCGGCAGATGCGGACGCCATCATTCAGGATGAGGCCACCGGGGCTGTCATTTTTACCGAAAAGACCAAGAATGAGGATTTTGCGGCCATTCGCGAGTCTTGCCCATATGATATTCCCAGAAAGGACGAAAAAACCGGGCGTATTGTAAAGTGCGACATGTGCATTGACCGCGTACGGGCCGGGATGCTGCCGATGTGCGTCAAGAGCTGCGCCATGGGGGCCATGCATTTTGGCGAGCGCGATGATATTTTGAAAAAGGCTGAAGCCCGGCTTGCGCAGGTAAAAAAGGAATTTCCCAAGGCGCAGCTGGTGGACGGGGAATATGTCAGCGTTGTGTTCCTCGTAATGGATGAGCCAGCGCTCTACCACGACCACGCCATCGCCTGCGGGCCGAACCAGCTGACACGTCAGCAGTGGCTGGCCCAGCTGAGCAGGCCCCTGAAAGCCATTTTGCAGGGTCGGGTCTGAGTTGCCGCACCGCGACTACGCGAAAAAACGATAAGCGCTCACGCTCTGGCGGAGATTTCCGCTGAATGAAACTACAAAGGCGGCGCACAGGATAACCTGTGCGCCGCCAGTTTTTTTCAGGGGCACCCCGCAAGGGGGCATTGGTTCAGCCTTGTGGTGAAGGCGCAAAACGGCGGTGGTCTATGCCGTACTTTTTCATCTTGTAATAGATGATGCGGTAGGTGATGCCCAGATCGCGCGCGGCCTGATGGATATTGCCTCGGGCGTTTTTGAGGGCGTCCACAATAAATTCCTGCTCCACCCTGGCGATGGTTTCGTTAAAGCCAAGGCCGCCGCCCGTGGGGCCGGTACTGCTGCTCTCTGCGCTTTGCAGGGTGCTTGGCAGGTGGTGGGCGCGCAGTACGGCATCCTCGCAGATAAGCACCGCGCGTTCCATGACGTTTTTCAGCTCGCGAACGTTGCCTGGCCAGTGATATTGCAGCAAAAGGTCAATGGCGGGCGTGGAAATGCGCCGTACCGGGCGGTCGTATTCCTTGCTGAACATGCGCAGAAAATGTTCCGTGAGGGGCAAAATGTCCTCCGGTCGTTCGCGCAGCGGCGGAATGAACACGGGAAAGACATTGATGCGGTAGTAGAGATCCTCGCGGAACAGCCCCTGCTCCACCAGCTCTTCCAGCGGGCGGTTGGTGGCGCAGACAAGGCGCACGTCCACCTTGTAACGGCGTTCGTCGCCCAGCGGCTGGATTTCGCCTTCCTGAAGCGCGCGCAGAACCTTTGCCTGGGCAGTGGTGGAAAGGTCGCCGATTTCGTCCAGAAACAGCGTGCCCTTGTCCGCCTGGCGGAAAAGGCCGGCACGGTTTTGTACCGCGCCTGTGAACGCGCCCTTGCGCCAGCCAAAAAGCTCGCCTTCAATGAGTTCTGAGGGCAGGGCGGCGCAGTTGAGCATGACCAGCGGCTGCGTGCGCCTCGGGCTTGCGGCGTGCAGGGCCTGGGCCATCAGTTCCTTGCCCACGCCCGACTCACCGCGCAGCAGCACCGTGGCGCGGCTGGCACCGGCCTGCGTGAGGCGGCGCAGCACGTGCCGCAAGCTCTTGGAGGTGGCAATGACCGAGGCTGGCATACCGCTGACCAGCGGTTCATCGGGCAACATGCAGAAATGCTGGCGCGCCATTTCTTCCTGCAAACGGGCCACCTGCCGACCCACAAGTGTGGCTACTGTTTCGAGAAAGCGGCAGCGCAAGTCCAGTTCTGATTCCGGCGCGGTGGGGGTATCGGCGCTCAGGGTGCCGATAACTTCCGTCTGGTCGGCATTTTCAACGCGCACAGGCACGCTTATGAATGCCAGCCGCGCCATATCTTCCTGGCTGCGGCCAAAGAGGCGGTTCTGGAAGTCGGGCCGTCCCTGCATGCATGAAACGATTATGGGCCGCCCTTCGGCAAAAACCTGGCCAGTGATGCCTGAGCCCGGCTCATAGGCGGCCTCGGGCGCGTCCGCAGGGCCGTAGGAAAGCGAGAGCTTGAGCTCGCCGCTTTCGGGATCCTGAACCACAATATGGGGCCTGTCGAAGTGCATGTCTTCTGCAAGAGCCGCCAGCAGCTCCTGTAGAGAATCGCGAAAGGAATGGCCTGGCGATAGGGCGGCCAACACCCGGTTAAGGGTGTCGAGGCACTGCCCTGTG
Organism: Pseudomonadota bacterium; assembly: GCA_023419375.1. Taxonomy (GTDB): domain Bacteria; phylum Desulfobacterota; class Desulfovibrionia; order Desulfovibrionales; family Desulfovibrionaceae; genus Desulfovibrio. Next base: position 394 of record JAEZYD010000029.1, on the reverse strand, counting down.
CCCATGAAGGGCGCGGCGAAATGGGCTTCTTGCATATGTCCCCTGCTCAATGCGGCGTGAGTACGGCGCTGTTTTCCGAAGTTGCCGAACAATGTCCATAGCTGCGTTACGCCTTGGTGGCGGGCATCTGCTCACGCAGTAACCTGAGCAATCTCAAGTAAGTTGCTGCAATACGGAACGGCATATCAGGCATAGCGGCACATGGTGCCCGCTGATGCAGACTGAGGGGGGAAGATGCGGATCTTGTCTGACCTGCTGCCGGTTTGCGGATGGTGCAATCCCAGGTCGCTGGAGCCCCAGAGGGGCTGATTGTTCTGAAACGGGCCGCTTCATAGCTGGCGGCAAGGCGGCTCCGCCACAGAGGGTTGAAAGGGGCCCCCCCCCGCGCCGCCCC